>CAIYUN010000057.1 GCA_903929355.1 uncultured Opitutaceae bacterium | reverse complement strand
CGCCGCCGGTGCCGCGCCTGCCGCCGGCGCCGCCAAGGGTGCCGCCGCGCCCGCCGCCGCCGCCAAGGGTGCTGCGCCCGCTGCCGGCGCCAAGCCCGCCGCGCCCGCCAAAAAGTAAGCTTTCCCACCCCGCCCCGTCGCTTGACCGCGCCGGCCGGGGTGGTTGTTCTTTGAGTCATGTCCATTTCGCTCGTCGTCGGCATGGGCAATCCGGGCCGCGAATACGCGTCCACCCGGCACAACGCCGGCTGGCTGGTCCTCGACGCGCTCGCGCGGGACCTCGGCCTCGCCTGGCAGATGTCCCGGCCACAGGAGGCCGAGATCGCCCGCTGGCCACTGACACCGGGTCGCTCCGTCCTGCTCGTCAAGCCGCTCACCTTCATGAATGAGAGCGGCCGGGCGGTGCAGGCCGTCGCGGGTTTCCACAAGATTCCCGTGGCCGCCATCGCCGCCGTCTATGACGATCTCACCATCGAGCTGGGCCGGCGCAAGGTCTCCGTCGCCGGCAGCGCGGGCGGCCACAACGGCGTCGCGAGCCTGCTGGCGCATCTCGGCCCCGGCTTCACCCGCTACCGCCTCGGCATCGGCCCCAAGTCGCCGCCGGAAATGGACCTCAAAGACTTCGTCCTCTCCCTTTTCACCTCTGAACAACAAACTCTCTTCGACCAAAATCTTCCCACTGCCGTGACCGGCCTGCGCACTGTGATCGAACACGGCGCCGACCAGGCCATGAACCAGCTTAACCGACGCCCCGACCCACCATGAAATCCACCAAACGTAACTACCGAGCCACCTTCATCTTCGACAACCGGGGGAAGGACGACTCGATTGACCACATCATCAACGGCGTAAAGCAGGACATCGCCTCGCTCGACGGCGAGGTCGGCGTGGTCGAAAACCTCGGCCGCAAGGAGTTTGCCCGCGTGACCGACAAGAAATTTCCCGGCGCGACCTATGTGCAGATCGCCTTTGCCGCGCCCGCCGCGACCCCGGCCGCCCTGCGCGAACGCCTCCGCCTCAACCCCAGCGTTTACCGCACCTTCGTCCAGTCGGTCTGACCGCCTGCCGGACCGGTGCCCCTCCGCCCATGGCCAGCTACAACAAAGTCCTCCTGCTCGGCAACCTGACGCGCGACCCCGAGATGCGGGTCACGCCGAAGGGCACAGCCGTGTGCCAGTTCGGCCTCGCGGTGAACCGCCAGTTCAAGGATGACAGCGGCCAGATGCGCGAGGAGGTCACATTTGTGGACCTCGAGGCCTGGGGCAAACAGGCCGAGACCATCGCCAAATACATGACCAAGGGCCGCCCGCTGTTTGTCGAGGGCCGCCTGAAGTTTGACCAGTGGGACGACAAGGCCACCGGTCAGAAGCGCAGCAAGCTCAAGGTGGTGTTGGAAAACTTTCAGTTCATCGGTGGCCGTGAGCAGGGCGGCCCCCCGGGTGCCGGCGGCGCACCCGGCGAGGAGGGCATCGACCAGACGGCCGAGCGCAACGTCCCTCCCGCCCGCCCCGGCGCCCCACCCCGCCCCCCGGCCGCCAGCAGCGCCGGCTCCGAGGAAGACGTCCCGTTCTGATCATTCCCATCCTCTCCCGTTCTTCATTCGCGTTTATTCGTGTCCATTCGCGGTTAGCAATTCCGCACCAAGAACCAAGAACGAAGAACCAAGAACCAAGATCGCAACCCCTCACCCTTTCAACCCTTCAGCCCTTCAACTGTTCACTTTTCAACCAAACTCCCATCATGGCACACACCGAAGTATTGCTCCTCAAACCCGTCGAAGGCCTTGGCGGCGAAGGCGACCAGGTCAGGGTCCGCGCCGGCTACGCGCGTAATTTTCTCCGTCCGCAGAAGCTCGCCGCCGAGCTGACGCAGGCGAACCGCAAGCATGTGGACGCCCTCAAAAAGCGCCGCGGGGAGCGCGAGGCGACCGAGCTGACCGGTGCGCAGGAGCTCGCCGGCAAGCTGGGCAAGCTCACGCTGGCCTTTGCCGTCAAGACCGGCGAGGGCGGCAAGATGTTTGGCGCGATCACCGCGGCGGATCTCCACGCCAAGATCGCCGAGGCGGGCGTGACGCTGGACAAGCGCAAGCTCCACCTGCACACCCCGGTGAAGACGCTCGGCAAGCATGAGGTGAAGGTGAAACTGCACCCCGACGTGAGCGTGGAGCTGACGTTCGACGTGGTGTCGGAGAACCCGATCATCGAGGTGGTGCCCGTGGCGCCGGTCGAGCAGATCTGGACACCCCGGCCCGAGCGCGTACGCACCCCGAAGATCGAGCGCCCCACCGGCAAAAAGAAGGCGAAGCATCATGTGGGCTAGCCAAGTCCGGAAGTTGAAGGGTTAAATCGTTGAAAGGTTGAAGGGGAGGAGGGTTGAACGACCCGGCCCGCTCTTCCCTCGTTTCAATGTGAGCACCTTGGGTGTAACTCCTGACAGGGATTCCTTGCGGCGCGCGGTTGGCGGCCGTCTAATTTTTGCCCATGGTTGATGCCATCACCCCGCCCGCCCGTCCTGCCCGCGCCGCCGCGCCGGGCGTCGCGCGCACCCTGCCGCACAGCATCGAGGCGGAGGAATACCTGCTCTCGTGCTGCCTGATCGACGGGGCCGACGTGATCGCGCGCTGCCTGGAGGCCCGCGTCCGGCCCGAGTCGTTTTCCGTGCGGGCCAACCAAGTGATTTTTGAAAAGCTCCTGGAGCTGTACAACCGCGGTTCGTCGCTCGACCTCGCGGTGCTGGCCGAGGAGCTCAAGACCGCGCGGCAGCTGGAGGAGATCGGCGGCTACGCCTACCTCACGCAGATCAGCGGCCGCATCCCGACCACGGCGCAGGCGGCGTATTTCATCGAAAAGGTCCGGGAGCTGCACCTGCTGCGCGAGCTCATCCGGGCGGCGACCGGCGCGATCGAGAACTGCTACAATTACGAGGGCGGGCTGGAGGAGTTTGTCGACCAGGTGGAGCAGGACATCTTCAAGGTGACGCAGGACCGGGTCTCGGACGGGGCGAAACCGATGAAGGACCCGACGAAGGAGGCGTTCACCGTCATCGACAAGATGATGCACCACAAGGGCGAGCTGACCGGGGTGACCTCCGGCTTCAAGGACCTGGACGCCCTCACCTATGGCTTCCAGAAGACGGAGATGATCGTGCTGGCGGCGCGCCCCTCGATCGGCAAGACCTCGCTGGCGCTGAACATCGCCGAGTCAGCCGCACTGCCGCGGCGGGGCGAGCCGGTGCGCACGCTGATTTTCTCGCTGGAGATGAGCGCCGGGCAGCTGGCGCTGCGCATGCTCTGCTCCCGCGCCCGGGCCAACATGAAGACCCTGCGCGACGGCTTCCTCAAGCCGGGCAGCCAGGAATACCACGAGCTGGTGAAGGCCGCGGACGAGTTTTCCAAGTCGCCCATCTTCATCGATGATTCCAGCCACCTCTCGATCATGGAGCTGCGCGCCAAGGCCCGCCGGCTCCACGCGCGCCACCCGCTGGGCCTGATCATCGTGGACTACCTCCAACTGCTCAGCCCGACCGACTCGCGGGTCGCCCGGGAGCAGCAGGTGGCGGAGGCCTCGCGCGGGTTAAAAGCACTCGCGAAGGAACTAAACCTGCCCGTGCTGGTATTAAGCCAGCTCAACCGCTCGTCGGAAAAGGAAAACCGCGTCCCGAAGCTCTCGGATCTGCGGGAATCCGGCTCCATCGAGCAGGACGCCGACGTCGTGCTCATGCTGGCCCGCCCGAAGGACGCCGACGACAAGTTCCAGGTCGCCACCGACTCAATGGAGTTAGTGGTTGCCAAGCAGCGCAACGGGCCGGTAGGAGAATTGAAGCTTACCTTCCTTCGCGACATCACCCGCTTTGAAAACCATACTCCGTAACCTCACGTTCCGGGCGATTGCCTGCCTGTTCGTCCTTGGGCTCGCCGCCGCCCCCCGGGTCGCCGCCCAGCCGGCCCTCTCCGCCCCCCCGCCCCCCAAGGTGGGAGTCATCACGGTGAAGTTTCTCAACCAGGCCAATCTCATCAGCGAGCAGGTGGTCCGGGCCAACATGCAGTTGCACGAGGGGCTGGAGTTTGACCGCACGATGGCCGACCGTGACATCCATGCGCTCATGCTGACGGGGCACTTCGAGCTGGTGGACATCAAGGAGGCGGAGCGGCCCGACCGCACGATGGTGGACCTGACCGTGGAACTGACGCCCAAACGGCGGGTCCAGACGGTGCGCTACGACGGCAACGTCGAGCTCAAGCCGATCGGCTTCCTGTCCTTCGGCGGCTTCGCCAAGGAGATCAAAACCAAGGTCAACGAGCCGCTTGACGAGCACCAGATCAACGAGGATGCGACGGCCATCCGCACCTATTACCAGGAACACGGCTACAATCAGGTCACCGTCAAGCACCACCTCGAGGGTGATCCCGCCACCGGTTTCGCCACGGTGGTCTTTGAGATCAACGAGGGGCCCAAGCTCAAGATCACGGGCATTGTTTTCACGGGCAACGACCACCTCAAGACCGCCGAGCTCAGCAAGCAGATGGACACCAAGAAATGGTGGCTCTTTTCCTGGATCACCGGCTCGGGCCGGCTGAAGGACGACCAGTTTGACGACGATCTGGACAAGCTGCGGAACTATTACCGGGAGCAGGGCTACCTCGACGTGGCGATCCCGCCGCGCAACCAGATCGTCTATGCCTATCCCGCGCCGGGCAAGCTGGTCATCACCATCCCGGTGGTGGAGGGCCGCCAGTACCGGGTGGGCAAAATCAGCCTCACCGGCAACGCCATCATCCCCACGGACCAACTGCTGAGGGCACTCACCGAGACCACGGGCCTGCCGTTCGCCCCGTCCAAAATCGACAAGGATGTCGCGGCGCTGGAGGATGCCTACGGTTCCCGCGGCTACATCGACACCCGCGTCCAGCTCAACCGCCGGCCGAATCTCCAGACCGGGGCCATTGACGTCGAATACGCGTTCACCGAGGGCGAACAGTACCACGTGGAGTCCATCAAGGTCGAGGGCAACACGAAGACCAAGAGCCTCGTCATCCTGCGCGAGCTCAATCTCGGGCCCGGCGACATCTTTGACACCGTGCGCATGAAGAGCTCCGAGCAGAAACTGAAGAACACGAGCTTTTTTGACGAGGTGATCCTGTCGCCCCAGACCACGGCGATCCCGGCCCGGAAGGATCTCAAGATTTCCGTCAAGGAGGCTTCGACGGGGGCCCTGAATTTCGGGGCCGGGTTCAGCTCGCTGGAGCGGTTGGTGGTGTATGCGGAGATCACGCAGGGGAACTTTGACTACGCCAACCCTGGGTCCCTCTACCAGGGCGCGGGCCAGAAAGCCCGGCTGCGGTTGCAGCTGGGGACGAATTCCAGCGAGGCGCTGCTGTCGTTTGAGGAGCCGTGGCTGTTTGAGCAGCAACTGGCCCTCGGCTTCCAGATCTATCGCACTTCGGCGGATTACCCCGGCCAGCTTTACAACGAAATCCGCACCGGCGGGGAGGTTTACCTGCGCAGGCACCTGATTGAACTGGTCGAGGGCCAGATCGGCTACACTTATGAGGTCGTGAACATCGACAAAATTGACCCCACGGCCGGCCCGGTCATCCAGGGCCTGGCAGGCCAGCAGACCGTCTCCAAAATCACGCTCACCCTGACGCGCGACACCCGCGACCGGCTCCTCACCCCGACCAGGGGCAACCGGGCCGAGCTCACCCTGGAGCTGGCGGGCCGCTTTGGCGGCGATGTGGACTACTACCGGGTCGAGGCGCGCGACGCACAGTTCTTCCCCATCTCCAGCACCCAGAACCAGGTGGTCTCAGTGCTCGGGCGGGTGGGCGTGATCGACAATTACGGCAGCAGCGCCGATGTGCCCTATTTCGACAAGTTCTTCCTCGGCGGCCCCTACACCCTGCGCGGTTTCCAATACCGGGCGGTCGGCCCCACGGACTCGACCGGGGAGTCCCTCGGGGGCAAAAGCTATGGTTTGTTCAGCACGGAGTATTCGCTCGAGGTTTTCGACTCCGCCCGCTTCGCCCTTTTTTACGACGCCGGTTTCATCAACTCCAACGCCTACGACTTCAGCGTCTCCCAGTTAAACGACGATTTTGGATTTGGATTCCGCTTGCTTCTGGCCGGCGCGCCGCTTAACCTTGACTTTGGCTTTCCGCTGAAATCCGGCCCTTTCAACCACAAGGGCATGCAGTTCAATTTTTCCGTCGGCACGCGGTTCTAATCTCCCCTGATCAACCAACAACCCATGAAAGCATCCCTCCTCAAATCCCTTATTCTCGTCGGTCTGACCGGCTTTGGCGCCATTGGCGCTCAGGCCCAGCCCGCGCCCAAAATCGCGGTCGTCGACCTGGAGAAGCTCTTCACCAACTACTGGCAAACCAGTATTGAGAGCAACAAGATCAACGCCGAGCGGGCCCAGGCCCAGACCTCGGCCGACGCGATCATCAAGGATCGCGCCGACCTGATCACCAAGGCCCAAACGCTTTTCAACGAGACCAACAACAATCCGGCCATCACGCCGGACGCCAAGGCCAAGGCCGAAGCGCAGCTCAAGGCCTGGAGCGCGGACATCAACGCCAAGGCCGGCGACCTGCAGACCTTTTCCCAAAACACCTCCCAGGTGCTGCAGAACGAGTTCAACACGTACAAAAACCTCGCGATCAGCACCATCACCGAGGCGGCCACCAAGCTGGCCAAGTCGAAAGGGGCCAACCTCCTGATCGACAAGTCGAACAGCACGACCTACCAGACCTCGGCTTTCCTCTACATCGCCCCGGATTATTCCGATCTGACCGATGAAGTGTTGAAGGAGCTGAACCGGGACCATCCGGTGACGCCCCTGACCCCGCCGGCCACCGGTGCGGCCGCCCCGAAGACTGGCTCGGGCTCGAAGCCGCCTTCCGTGACGTTCCCGGCCCCGAGCACCAAGTAAGCCCGGCATCCCGAACCAAGTTTTCTCATCCCGCTCCACCCTGGTGGAGCGGGATTTTTGTTGTCCGGTTGCCCCGCCCGGGGCGCCAAATCCGGCAGTCAGATTTTACCCCGGATGGTCAAACTGTCGCTTCGCTCGGTAGTGGATGCACACGGATGGGGTGCCCTTCTGCCAGTTGGCCCTATTCGCAGTCAACCCACGATACCCCGTGCGGATAGGGGAGATGACCTGAGTTCCTGAGTTCCAGATTCAAACTTAATTTGGAAATCAGGAACGGAGGACTGATTTATAACCACGGATGACACGGATACAGAAAGTTACGGAATGGGATCCAGACCAGGCTCAGTCACCCAGAGGGTGAAACCTCGAAGATTTGGTGGTGACGCATTTTGCCGTCTTTGGGTAGGGACGCCACTCCGTGGCGTCCGCAGACGGCTCGGAGAGCCGCCTCTGCCGTGGTGGTAACATTACAAAATGCGTCACGACCGAATATTTACCCAGGTTGATTATCCCTGCCCATCCGTGTAATCCGTGGTTTCAACTGCGTTTTTCAGGATAAATGAGCTGAACCCAAAAGCATGGCCGGCTGACCCGGAGCGTGTGAGAGCGGACGGCCACAGAATTCACGGAACAAACTCCTCGGACCAACGTCTCACGGAGGCTGCGGGAACGCGGGGGCCTTGACGGCGCGCCCCGCCGTCGCGCCCCACCCCAAAAAATCCACTCTCCGACCAAAACAATCAAAATGGGCTTGCACGGCTCACTAAAATTGCCTCCAATTTGCGCTTGCATCCGGCCAGCAGAGGCCTCAGCTTAAAACCTCGTTTTCCCTCACTGCCCGCCTTTGACACCTCAGGGGCGTGCCGTTGGGTCATCCTGTTGCCGGTTTTTCAATCCCCTCATCCACCCAAACCAAAAATGAAATCATCCCTCCTCAAATCCCTCATTCTCGTCGGTCTGACCGGCTTTGGCGCCATTGGCGTTCAGGCCCAGCCCGCGCCCAAAATCGCGGTCGTCGACCTGGCCAAGCTGTTCGACGGCTACTGGCAGACTGCGGCTGAGAGCAACAAAATCAACTCTGAGCGCGCCCAGGCCCAGTTGACCGCCAACGGTCTGATCCAGGACCGCACCGAGATCATCACCAAGGCCCAGCAGCTTTTCAACGAAGCCACCAACAACCCGGCCATCACGATCGAGGCCAAGACCGTGGCGGAAGGCAAGCTCAAGACCTGGAGCGCTGACATCACCGACAAGAACAACCAGCTGCAGAAACTGTCCAATGACATCACCAGCCAGCTGCAGCAGGAGTTCGCCACCTACAAGGGCGTCGCGATCGCCGCGATCACCGATGTGGCCACCCGGGTTGCCAAGACGAAAGGGGCCAACCTCCTGATCGACAAGTCGAACAGCACGACCTACCAGACCTCGGCTTTCCTCTACATCGCCCCGGATTACTCCGACATCACCGAAGAGGTGCTGAAAGAGCTCAACAAGGACCACCCGATGACGGCCGCTCCCGCCGCTGCTCCCGCCGCTGCGGAGCCCGCGAAGAAGTAATTGTTCCGCGAATCAGCTTAAGTTTCATCCCGCTCCGCTTCCGCGGAGCGGGATTTTTATTGCCCGCACTTTGCAGCATTGCCTTGACGGCGGGCTCTGCTCCACCCTCCGGCCATGGAGCTCGCTTTCAGCGCCGGTGACATCACCACCCTGGTCCAGCCTTTGTCCGCCAAGGGCGCGACCGGTGCGGTCATCCGCGGTTTTGCCGCCTTGCGCGGCGCACAGGCCGGCGAGCTCTCCTTTCTGGGCAACGCGAAGTACCGGGCGGAAGTCGCGGATTCCGCCGCCTCCATCGTCCTGCTGCCGCCGGGCTACGCCGGCGAACCCCGGCCGGACCAGCTTTTTCTCTTCGTCGAGAACCCGTCCGTCGCACTGGCCCGGGTGTGTGCCCGGGTGGAGCAAATGCTCTGGCCCCGCCCGGTGTCCGGCATCCATGCGAGCGCGGTGATCGCCCCCGGCGCACAGGTGGCACCCAGCGCGACCGTCGGTCCGCTGTGTGTGCTCGAGGCCGGCGCGGTGGTGGGGGAGCGCGCCCATTTGCAGGCCCAGGTCTATGTCGGGCGCGATGCGGTGGTCGGCGACGACTGCTGGCTGCATCCCGGGGTGGTCATCGCGGCGGGGTGCGTCCTCCGCGAGCGGGTGCGGCTGCATGCCGGCGTGGTGGTCGGCTCCGACGGCTTCGGCTACGAGTTCGTCGCGGGCCGCCACGAGAAGGTGCCCCAGGTCGGGGTGGTCGAGATCGGTCCCGACGTTGAGATCGGCGCGAACTCGACCCTCGACCGCGCCCGCTTCAGCCGCACCCTGGTCGGCGAGGGCACCAAGATCGACAATCTCGTCCAGATCGCGCACAATGTGGTGATCGGCCGCCACTGCCTTATCTGCGCGCAGGCCGGCATCTCCGGCAGTACGACGGTGGGTGATTACGTCGTGCTCGGCGGCCCGGCCGGCCGGGCCGGCCACCTCACCATCGGCCAGGGCTGCAAGGTGGATGGGCAGACGGGGGTGCGGACCGACCTGACCCCGGGCAGCTTCGTCAAGGGCACCCCCGGCCTGCCCTACCAGCTGGAGCAGCGGATCAACGTCCTCCGGCCGCGTCTGCCGGGACTCTTCCGCCGGGTGGACGAGCTGGAGGCGGAACTCGCCCGGTTAAAAAAGTCTTCCGCCGCGTGACATTCTCGTCACGATGACGGTCCACATGATCGCGCCGCGTTTGAAAATCTTTTCGGGCAATTCCAACCGTCCCCTCGCCGAGGAGATTTGCCTGCATGTCGGCGTGCCGCTGGGCGAGGCCGTCGTCACCAGTTTTCCGGACGGTGAGACCTTCGTCAAAATCGACGAGAACATCCGCGGGCAGGACATCTACATCGTCCAATCCACCTGCACGCCGACGAACCATCACATCATGGAGCTGCTGATCATGATCGACGCCGCACGCCGGGCGTCGGCGCAGCGCATCACGGCGGTGCTCCCGTTTTACGGCTACGCGCGCCAGGACCGCAAGGACCAGCCGCGCGTGCCGATCACGGCCAAGCTGGTGGCCAACCTGCTCGTCGCCGCGGGCGCGAACCGGATCCTCACCATGGACCTCCACTCCCAGCAGATCCAGGGCTTCTTCGACATCCCCGTCGACCACCTCTTCGCCTCACCCGTTTTTTTCAAGCACTTCGAGAGTTTCAGCAGCGCCAACCTGGTCGTCGTCTCCCCCGATGTCGGCGGCATGAAGATGGCCGCGGCCTACGCCAACCTGCTCGGTTCCGGCCTCGGCATGGTCTGGAAAAAGCGGACCAGCGCGACCACCGTCGAGCCGGTCAACATCGTCGGCGAGGTGGCCGGCAAGGATGTGCTGATCGTGGACGACATCACCGAGACCGCCGGCACCCTGGTCAACGCGGCGAAGATCATGCGCGCCCACGGAGCCCTGAGCGTCCGGGCCGTGGTGAGCCACGCGCTGCTGAACCCGCTCGCCTACCAGCGGCTGGCCGAGGGCGACATTGACGAGCTGATCACCACCAACTCCATCCCGGTGGATCCGCGCGACCTGCCCATCCGCGTGCTCAGCATCGCCCGCCTGCTCGCCGACGCCATTGTGCGCATCAATTCCAACGAGAGCGTGACCAGTCTGTTCAAGATCAAGGGGTTCTAGCCGCCCCGAGGGTGGAACGTAACTTGCACCATCTCGGTTGTGTCTTTATAGTATCAAACTGTCATGAAACACCGCCCACTTTCCAGCCTCATCGCCCCCGCCCTGTTGCTGGCCCTGGGCAGTTTCTGGGCCGGGGCCGTGCCGCCGACCGCGCCCAGCGCCGCCGCGCCACCCCGGCCGGTGCTCAAGATTGACACCTCGCCCATCGGCACATCCGGCCCGGGCGGTCTCATCACCAGCTATGCCGACATCATCGAGCCGGTGCAGAGGGCCGTCGTCACGGTCTATTCCACCAAGATCATCCGTCCGGGCCAGGGGATCGGTCTGCGCGGGCTGGGCGGCGGCTTCGGCCAGAACCCCGGGAACGAGCGCAAGCAGGAAGGGCTGGGATCGGGGGTCATCATCTCCCCCAACGGCTACATCCTCACCAACAACCATGTCGTCGAGGGGGCCGATGTGCTCAAGGTCACCCTGAACGATGACCGTGAGTTCACCGCGAAGGTCATGGGCGCCGACGACAAGACGGACATCGCCGTGATCAAGATCGCGGCCGACAACCTGCCCGTCGCCACCCTCGCTGACAGCGACAAGCTGCGCGTCGGGGACATCGTCTTTGCCATCGGCAATCCTCTCGGTGTCGGCCAGACCGTGACCAACGGCATCATCTCGGCCACCGGGCGCAACAATCTCGACATCCTCGACAACGTGCGGGGTGGCTACGAAAACTTCATCCAGACCGACGCCGCGATCAACATGGGCAACTCGGGCGGCGCCCTCGTTGACGCCAAAGGCCGGCTGGTCGCCATCAACAGCGCCATCGTGTCCCCGTCCGAGGGCAATATCGGCATCGGCTTTGCCATCCCCGTCAACCTCGCCTCCACCATCATGCACAGCCTCCTCGAGAACGGAGGCAAGGTCGTGCGCGGCTACCTCGGGGTCGGTGGCGACACCGTCACCGCCGAGATCGCCACGGCCCACCAGCTGCCCAAGGAGACGAGAGGGGTGCTGGTCACCGAGGTCCCGGCCGCCGGCCCCGCCGGCACGGCCGGCCTCAAGCGCAACGACGTCATCACCGGCATCAGCGAGCACCCCATCGCGTCGATCCAGGACCTCCGCCTCACGGTCGCACAGATGTCCCCGAACAGCACCGCCAGCGTCCGCCTCGTCCGCGACGGCAAGGACACCACCATCAAGGTCAGCCTCGCGGAGCTCCCCAACAACGAGCTGTTGACCGGGGTCACGGTCACCGCCCTGTCCTCGCTCGATCCGGTGATTCGCGCCGGTCTCAATGTGGACAAAAGCATCACGAGCGGGCTGGTGATCACCGACATCAGCCGCGGCTCGCCCTATGGGCGGGAACTGGTCACCGGGGTGGTCATCGTCGGAATCAACAAGACCCCCGTGTCCGACGTGGAAACCGCCCGCAAGCTGCTGCATCCCGGCGACAACGAGATGAACGTGTTTTACCGCCGGGCGATCCAGGCGATCACGCTGAATGTGCGTTGAGGACGGCGGGAAAATTCTGCTTTCTGGGCTGGACAACGCCCACGGTCAGGCTCTTAGTGCCCGTCCCAAGTTGGAAAATTGCTCGGGTGGTGGAATTGGTAGACACACACGTTTGAGGGGCGTGTGCCGTAAGGCATGCAGGTTCGAGTCCTGTCCCGAGCACCAATTTTGACGGCGGTCGGTTCCAGCCGCGTCAAGGCTGGGCGGCGGGCCCGGGCAGCGTCAGATCCCGGACCCAGATGTTGCGGAAGGCAACCGGGCTGCGGTGATCCTGCAGGCTCAGCGGCAGCTTGGCGGCATGGGCCGTGTAGGGAGGCAGCGTCGCCATGTGAAAGGTCGGGCCGTTGGGGGTGGGACCGGTGAGCGCGACATCATGCTGCACGAGCACACCGTTGTGGAAGGCGGTCAGGCGCGCGGGGCTGAGCAGCTTCCCATCCGCCGCGAAGCGGGGCGCGATGAACACGACATCATAGGTCTGCCACTCGCCCGGCGCGCGCGAGGCATTGACCAGCGGCGCGTGCTCCTTGTACACGGCGGCGGCCTGGCCGTTGACGTAGGTGGGGTTGTTGACCGAGTCGAGGATCTGCAGCTCGTAGAGACCCATGAAGAAGACCCCGCTGTTGCCGCGGGACTGCCCGTCACCCTTCACCACCGCCGGCTCGCGGAACTCGAGGTGCAACTGCAGGTCGCCAAAGACGCGCTTCGTGCGCTCGTCACACGGGGTGGGCTGGGGCACGACGACCATGGCGCCCTCCTCAATTTTCCAACCGGGGGCGTCGGGGCGCAGCGGCTCCCACTCATTGAGGTTTTTGCCGTCAAAAAGGACGATGGCGTCGGACGGGACCCCATTGGCGGGGGCGTTGATGACAGGCGGCACGGGCGTCCAGACCTCGGTGGCGGCGTCGATCGGGGCGGCGGCATGGACGCAGGGCGCGGCCGTCACGGCGAGGAACAGGGCGGGGAGAATGAAGCGGGACCGGGGGGCGGGGAGGGGGAACATGGGGGGCGGGGGGAGGGACTGAAGGGAGTAAGGAGATGCGGCAGAGGTACTGGCTGCCACAAAATCACGAGAGCGGGGGGAAAGGGAAGGAGGTTTTAACCGCGGATCACACGGATGAACACGGATACAGTAAAAGGCTGAACGATTGAAGGGCTGAAAGAAAGCCGGGCTTCGACAGGGCGCATCTCAGTTGATTGCAAAATGGCACAGGTGACTGAATCAACAGGACCGGACCGGAAATTTGAACAGGACGGAACAGAGAAAACGGAGGCAGAAAATATTATTAACCGCTAATGGTCGATTAATAATGATAGTTGCTAGTGGCTCAGTTTGGCTTTGCCGGGGTGGGTGGCGCGCTGGTCGCGCCACGTTGCGAGGCAAGCTCGCAATCTACAATATAGGCAAACTGAGCCATTGCCGGATAATTGGAAAGTCAGAGACAAAAACAGCTTTTCAGCTGGGAGACATCAGCCGCCGCCGGCAAGTTTTGGCCAGCCAAGCAAAGTGGGCCGCCAGAGATCAGAGCGAGCAGTTGAATCTGCAGGAAACTGAGATGCGCCCGCTTCGACACGGGACGCACGAGGGGCGGATCACGGCCCGAAGGTCACGGTCCGCGCACCCGCCACGCCGGAGGCGGTGATCCCCGCGCCCTGCACCACCGCGGCGGTGTAGGTTTCCTGGGCCACCGTGGCGAAGCTCTTCACATACTGGGACGAGTTGGTGCCGACCAGGGTGGAGGAAGCGACGGAGCTGACCCCCTTTTCCAAAAAATAGATGTCGGCCCCGGCCTGAATTTGACGGAGATTGTTCATCACCGTCTTGTCCTGGGAGCTGGCGCGGACTTTCTGGAACGCGGGCAGGGCCATTGCAGCCAGCAAACCGATGATGACCACGACGATCATGATTTCAACGAGGGTGAATCCATGGTTGGCAGGGGTGAATTTCATTGGGGCCGAGTCCCTTTGATAAGGGGCGCGCGCAGAACCAAGCTGTGGGCTGGAAACATTGCTGAGCATTGGATTGCACATGTAGTACGGTAGCCGACAGCGCCAAAAGCCGCCATGGGGTCTTTCCCGCTTTCAGCCCGGGGACATGCGACCGCTTCGCGAGGGGCAACCAGCGACCGGGGGTGATCGCGCTCCTGCGGGGCACCCCGCCGCATCGATCCTGTAGCCGGGGTCGCCTCGTCGCGCCGGAGCCTTGGCGCAGGCGGATGACCCAGGCTACTATTCATCCGGCCACAAAATGGGGCTTGCGCCGCCGCCGGCCATGGTCACAGATAGGTTGTCGTCCGACAACCTATGCTCACCGAACGTCAGGAAACCATCCTGGATTTTGTCCGCGCCTACCAGGCGGCGCAGAATGTCCCCCCGTCGACGCGCGAAGTCGCGCGCCAGTTTGGGTGCAGCCAGCAGGGCGCCGCCAAGCACCTGCAGGTGCTGGCCAGAAAGGGCCAACTGGCGAAGCTCGCGGACGGCAAGTGGGGGCTGGAGGCCCGGGTCGTGCAGGCGCACCTGTTTGACGCGCCGGTCTACGGCGCGATCCCGGCCGGCCGGCCGGCGATGCAGGAGCAGGACCCGGAGGAGAGCCTCGCGGTGGATCCGGCGGTGTTCGGGGTGAGCCGGCCGCGGCCGGGGGATTTCTGGCTGCTGCGGGTCACGGGCGACTCGATGACCGGCGCCCACATCCTCGACGGCGACCTTGTCGCCCTCGTGCGCCGGGAACCGCAGTCCGGCGACATCATCGCCGCGCTGGTGGACGAAACCACCACGACCTTGAAGCGATACCTCCGCGAGGGCGGGCGGACGCTGTTGCGGGCCGCCAACGCCCGTTATGCCGACATCTTTCCCTCCCGGCTGGAATCGCAGGGCGTGGTGGTCGGGGTCATCCGCCGGCACGTCGCGCGCGCCGCCTGAGCCTCCGTGCCGAAGCTTGGCTTTCCTTCAGCCTTCAGCCCTTCAGTCGTTCAGTCTTTTACTTTATCCGTGCCCATCCGTGCAATCCGTGGTTAAAAATTTCTGATGCTCCCCTTTGGTTTCCTTCGTGATCTTCTGTTTAAATCCGCAAGGTGGGTGACTCCCAGACCTTCCCGCCGTTCGATGCATTTCTCTGTGACCTCGGATTTTATCTCTGTGGTCTCCGTGACCAACTGCTGATTCTTGACTGAGTTTGGATTGGGCCCAAACCGGTCCGTCAAGGTTCGGCGAGACTCTGGGCGACCGCCGTCGCCAGCTCCACGATGGTGAAGGGCTTGGCCAGGACCCGGCGGGCACCCATCACCCGGGCAATTTGCAGGTAGCTCGAGGCCGTGTTGCGCCCACCCCCGGACATGGCGATGATTCTAATGCCGGGGGATTTTTTCCGCAGGGCCATGATGGTTTCGAGTCCGTCCTTCTCCGGCATGATGAGGTCGGTCAGCACCAGGTCGGCGGGACCCCGGGCGTGCTGCGCGAGGCCCTCGTTGCCATCGCGGGCCTCCGCCACGGTGTGCCCCATCTGCGTCAAGGACATCCGGAGCATGGTCCGGAGCTGATCGTCATCATCAATGACAAGGAGGTGCGGCATCGGGGAAGGAGGAAGGATGGGTTATGAAGAATGATGAATGATGAAAGCCGAAAAGTAAAATCCACCTCCACCCCGGCGGAGCGGGTCCATTTCCCCGCCTCAAGGTTGCGGCCGCCATGCCCGCTGGCGCGGGCGCTGAGTCTGGGCACGATGTCCGGCCCTTAATCGGGCAGATTTACCTGTCCCACCGCGGCCGCGCGGATTCTCTTTTCGTATTCGCGCCATGAGCGCCATTCAAAGGGTTTCAGGCGGGTGTCACCCAGCTTCACGAGGGTGCGCGCCAGCTCGGTCGCCAGTTGATGCCGAAACTCGATTTCGGCGCCGGGAACCAGAACAGGCAGGTCAACCGGAGCCAGATCGGGCGGCGGGGGCGGCAAGCTGGCGGCCACCGGCGGGCCGGCCACACGCAATGGTCCGATGGCCGCCACTGCGGCCGGTGGGACCACGGCGCGGGCCCGCGCCCGCGTCAGGCCGAAAGCCTTTTTCAAGTTCTGCGCGCTCGAAAACGAAATGCCAAACTGCCGGGCCACTGCCTGGCCGGACTGGCCGGTCTCGAAGGCCGCCTTGACGGCGGCTTTGGTCTCGGGGGTGATACGGGGGCGCGGCCGCACCGGGGAAAGGGCGGGAGCCGGCTTTGCCCTGGTCCCGGCTCCGGGCCGCGCGCCGGCGGCCTGCCGGAGCGCCCGGATAAAGGCGGCCAGATTCGGATAGCCATATTGCGCCGGCAGGACGGCCAAGGCGGCGCGGCGGTGCGCGACGAGCCCGGCCTCCAGGTGGGCGGCCTGGGTTTTGAGCTGCCTGAGGAGCTTGATTTTGTCGCTGATCATGGCCGAAAGGATGAGAATGAATTACGAAGGACGAAGGAGGCAGGCGGGAGCAGCCTGGGGAAGAGCAGCGGTCAACCCTACAGGTATATTTAAATGGGGCAAGACTGCGCCCCACATGGTTTGGCCGAATCTGCACCCGGCTGGGGCCATTCTGCCAGCGGGACCGGGCGTCGGGCGCCGCAGTTTTGGCGCGGTGCGACCGGACAAACCGCCACGACGGCAGAGGCCGGGAGCCGGGCTCAGGCGCGCTGCCCGATTGGGACGTAGTCGCGCTTGGTCTTGCCGATGTAGATCTGCCGGGGGCGGTAGATTTTGTTTTTGGGATTGGCGGCGACCTCGCGCCAGTGCGCGATCCAGCCGGGCATCCGGCCGATCGCGAACATCACGGTGAACATGTTCTGCGGGATGCCCAGGGCGCGCATGATCAGCCCGCTGTAGAAATCCACGTTGGGGTAGAGCTTGCGCGAGAGAAAATAATCGTCCTTGAGCGCGGCCTCCTCGAGGTGACGGGCGATGTTGAGCAAGGGATCGTCGCTGATGCCGAGGCTGGCGAGGGCCTTGTCGAAGCTGGCCTTGATGATTTTCGCGCGCGGATCGTAGTTCTTGTAGACCCGGTGGCCGAACCCCATGAGCCGGTTGCCCCCCTTGCCCGACTTGGCGGCCGCGACGAACTTGGTGCCGTCGTCGCCCTCGGCATGGATGCTCTCCAGCATCGCGAGCACCGCCATGTTGGCCCCGCCATGCAGGGGCCCCCAGAGCGCGCAGACCCCGGCGGCGGTGGAGGCGAAGAGGTTGGCGCCGGAGGAGGCCACCATGCGCACCGTGGAGGTGGAGCAGTTCTGCTCGTGGTCGGCGTGCAGGAGGAGGAAAAGATTGAGCGCGGCGACCACCTCGGGGGTGGGCACGTAGTCCTCCCCGGGCCGCGAGAACATCATGTGCAGAAAATTCTCGCAGTAAGGCAGGGTGCTCTTCGGATAGATATAGGGCAGGCCATGGCTCTTGCGGTAGGACATGGCCGCGATGGTGCGGACCTTGGAGATGGCGATGGCCGAGGCCTCCTCAAAGTGGGCCAGATCCTGACGCGTGTCGTTGGTCGCCAGATGCGGATAGTAGCAGCCGAGCGAGTTGAGCAGTGCGGACAGGATCGCCATCGGGTGCGAGCCCAACGGGAACCCCTGGAACAGGTGTTCCATGTCGGCGTGAACGGGCGCGTGTTCCCGCAGCAGGTCGCCGAAACGGCGGCGGGCGACCGCGTCGGGCAGTTCGCCGTTGATGACGAGATAGGCGGTCTCAACAAAGTTGGACCCCTCGGCCAGTTGCTCGATGGGATAGCCGCGGTAGCGCAGGATGCCGACGTCGCCGTCAATGAATGTGATGTCGCTCTGGCAGGAGCCGGTGTTGCCAAACCCGTCGTCGTAGGTGATGAACCCGGAGTCGGCGCGGAGTTTGGCGATATCCACCGCCTGCTCCCCCTCGGATCCGATGATGACGGGCAGGGTGAGTTCTTTGGCGGGGAGCTTGAGGGTGGCGAATTCGGCCATAAGGGTAAGGAGCCAGCCAAGCAGGAATCACACCCGTTGCCAAGCAAAGTCCCGGCAAATCACCGGGCCTACCCGGGAAAATTAGCGGCACACGCCGGAGGCGTTAGCAAATGTGCGTTTCCGGCGGAGGGGGCGCTCTGCACCGGCCCCCTACGGGCCGGTCAGCACCACGGGACCGCCGGAGGGGGGCGCGCCGCCGGGGGGGGCACGCGTGACCATGAACTTCGCCGGTGGCCGACCGGTCGTCTTGAACGGATGGCGGGCCTCCCCGGTCGCGGGATCGACGGTGAAGCCCCCCCCATCCAGCGGGAGTGAGGCCGGCCCCACCGCTCCGGCCGCCTGGGGCGCGACGGGCGCAAACCAGAGACGGTACTCCTCGCCCAGTGCGGCGGGAGGGAGGCCGGTGGCAACGAGCACCCCTTGCGAAGTAAGCAGGTTCCAAAGCACCACCGCGCGTGGTCCGGACCATGCCCCGGCGGGCGGGGCGAGCAGGGTGACCTGCATCCGGGCCGGATCGGTCCCGGCCTGCGCCTGCCGGAGACGTGCTATCTCACCCCGGCCGAGGAGTTGTTCGGCCTCGAGCTGCTGATGCAGGGCGCGGATTCTGAGCTGGGTCTCGCTCTCGGCCAGGCTTTGGGTGTCAAGTTCGGCGTTGAGCGCGAGATTTTGCCGCGCCAGCCACAATGCGCCGGCGGTGGCGATGGCGGCAACCAACCAGGGCACCAAAGACCGACGGGGGCCGACGGGGGCATCGGCGTCCAAGGTCGTGGGTGGCGGGACCGGGTCAGGGGTGCGGCTCATGCGTGTATTCGAAACCCGCGGGATCCCTGAACGTGAGGTTGCTGCTGGTGATCTTGGTGATGCGCAGGCTGGTGGGGCGGTCCACGATGTCGTTGAGTTTGTAGACCTCGCCGTTCATGAGCACCTTGGGGGCGGTGAGCGAGGGGAGAATCGCGGTCACGCGGAGGGTTTCGAGAAACGCCATGACCCGCGGATTGGGTGCGGGGGTGGGCGGCGGAGGCGGGGCCGCCGGGATGATGACCGCCACCGGCACAACCGGGGGGGCAGTAACCGCAGCCGCAGGCACCGCCACCGGCGGCGGTTTCAAGGCAACCGGCGACGGGGTGGGTGTCGACAGCGCCATGGCCGCCGGACCAGGAGCGACCGGGAACGTGACGGCAGCGATGGAGGCCGGCGGGACATCGGGCATGACCGGGGGCGGGGTCATGGCAGGCACGGCGCCCTGCTCAACCAAGGGGGTTCGTGGTGCGGTGGGCCCGGAGGCGGGAGCCTCCTCCCCCGCCGCAGCAACCGGCGGTTTGACGACCGGCGGGAGCGGTGAAGCCGACCCCATCGGCGGAGGTGCCGCCGGGCGGAAATAAACCACCAAGCCGCCCACGACCAGGAGTGCGGCGACGGCGAAGGGAAGCGCCAGATTGCGGCCCGGTCCGGCCCGCCGGGGAGGACGGCCGGGCCCCGGGGAGGACGGTGGAACCGGGAAGCCCGGGTCCGGCGGGGCAGCGGGGGGCAGGTCACCGCGCTGGCGCTGGGCGCGTTTGAGGGCTTCGTTGATCAGGCTCATGGCGGGACGGGGACTAGTGGGTGAGGGCACGGACATCCTTGAGGGCGCGGCGCACGTCCCAATAGGTGACGTCGTCAGACTCCCGGATGTAGGCGGCGAGAACGGCCTTGTCGCAAAGATTATTGATGATGCGCGGAATCCCGCCGCTGTGCCGGTGGATGGCGCGCAACGCCCACTTGGTGAACGCCGGGCGGCCGCCGCTCCCGGCCAGGGTGAGCCGGTGGTGCACATAGTGTGTCACGTCGGCCAGGGTGAGGGGCCGGAGCTCGCAATGCACCAGGATGCGCTGCCGGAGCTGGCGAAGCTCCTCCCGCGAGAGGATCTCCTTCAGCTCGGGCTGGCCGATGAGGACCGTCTGGAGCAGCTTTTGCTTGTCGGTCTCGAGGTTGGACAGCAGCCGCACCTGCTCGAGCACGTCGAAAGTGAGGTTTTGCGCCTCGTCGATGATGAGCACGATGTCCCGGCCGTGCTCAATCCGCTCCAGCAGCACCCGGTTGATCTGCGCGACCAGGTCGGCCTGGCTGCGGGCGAGCTTCTTCTCCCCCAGCTCGGTGAGGATGGCCTTGAGCATCTGCGTCTCGGTGATCCGGGGGTTGAGGATGAGCGCGGTGTCGTAGCGGGCCGGGTCGAGCTCGTTGAGAAAGCGGCGGCACAGGGTGGTCTTGCCGCACCCGACCTCGCCCACGAGCACAATGAAGCCCTTGCGCTCGCCGACCCCGTATTTGAGATGTTGCAGCGCCTCCTGGTGCGTCGGGCTGAGGTATAGAAACTTCGGGTCCGGCGTGATGTTAAACGGCAGCTCGCGCAGCCCGTAAAAACTCTGATACATGCGGGGCACCCTAGGGGGGTGGCGGCGGCAACGCACGCCAAAACCGCGCGAAACGCTTGCGGATTCCCGGTCCGCGTGTTCACCTCGGCCCGCCCACCACCCATGCCCAACCGTCGGCTCATCGCCCTGCTCTATCTGCTGCTTTTCGCGGGCCTGATCGTGGGCGCGGCCGCCAGTTTCTGGCCGGCGTGGCAGGAATACCGGCAGGCGGCCGCAGCCGAGTCCCGGGCGCGCATGGATCTGGCAAAAGTCGAGGCGGAGCTGCACGCGCGCGAGAAAATCCTTGACCGGCTCCGCACCGACCCCGCGTACGTCGAGCTGATCATCCGCCGTCGCCTGGGCTACACGCGGCCGGACGAGATGGTGTTCAAGTTTGAGGAGTAGGGTTCTTGGTTCTTGGTTCAAAGCATTGGCTTGCACCGACCCGATCCAGGTGAACCAATCGTCCGGTTGTGCCCCCCCCTGCCCCATGTCCTTTGAACCGCAGAGATTTCATCTGCCAAACGTCCCTCCTGGCCTCCGCCGCCCTGCTCGGCCCCTTGGCCAAGGCCGCCATCGCGGAGTTCCCGGTGGTGCGAATCCCCGAGTCGAAACGCCGTTTTAAAAGCCCGGCCGTCGAGCAGATCATCGCGCAAGTCAAAGCGTCCGCCGGCAACAAGGAGTACGGGTGGCTGTTTGAGAACTGTTTTCCCAACACCCTGGACACCACCGTTGATTTTGAGGTGAAAGACGGGCGGCCGGACACCTTTGTCATCACCGGCGACATTGACGCCATGTGGTTGCGCGACAGCTCGGCGCAGGTCTGGCCCTACCTGCCGTTGACCAAGGACGACGACGCCCTGCGCCAGCTGATTGCCGGCGTCATCAACCGGCAGACGCGCTGCGTGTTGGAGGACCCCTATGCCAACGCCTTTTACAAGGACGAAACCAGAATCGGACCATGGAAAAGCGATGTGACGGACATGAAGCCGGGCGTGCATGAGCGGAAATGGGAGATCGACTCGCTCTGCTACACGATCCGGCTGGCCCACGGCTACTGGAAAACCACCGGGGACACCGCGCCATTTGACGACCGGTGGCACGAGGCGCTGTTGCGGATCCCCGCGACCTTTCGGGAGCAGCAGCGCAAGCACGGCCACGGGCCGTATCACTTCCAGCGCAAAACCACCACCCCCACGGACAGCCTGCCGGGGTCCGGCTACGGCAATCCCGTGAAGCCGGTCGGGCTGATCTGCTCCATGTTCCGCCCCAGCGACGACGCGACCGTGCTGCCGTTTCTGGTACCGTCCAATTTCTTCGCGGTCGTGAGCCTGCGCCAGGCGGCGGACATGCTGGAGCAAATCCGCCAGGACCGGACCGCCGCCGCCGACTGTCGCGCGCTGGCCGACGAGGTGGCCGGCGCCCTGCGCCAATTCGCCACGGCCAGTCCGCTGGGTTTTGGCAACCTCTATCCGTACGAGGTGGACGGATACGGCAACTCCTACTGCATCGACGACGGCAACATCCCCAGCCTGCTGTCCCTGCCCTATCTGGGCGCGGTCGCGGCCGACGACCCGCGCTACGCGCAGACCCGCCGCTATGTGCTGTCCGCCAGCAACCCCTATTACTGCCAGGGCCGGGCCGCGGAAGGCCCCGGCGGCCCGCACGTCGGCAAGGACATGATCTGGCCCCTGGGCGTCATCACCCGCGGGCTGACCAGCGGGGACGACGGGGAAATCCGGGCCTGTCTTGAGACCCTGCGGCAGACCCACGCGGGGACGGGATTCATGCATGAATCCTTCCACCAGGACAACCCGCAGAAATTCACCCGCGCGTGGTTTGCCTGGGCCAACACCATATTCGGTGAATTGGTCCTGAAAACCTTCCAACAGCGCCCGCACTTGCTGGACTAAAGCCGCGGCGCAACCAACCGTACCGGCGGACGGCCCGGAGAGCCGTCCCCACCTTTGGTGAAAAACCTTCTGTCTGCTGGAATCCACCGCCCATGACCCGCCCACCCCTCGCTCTTTTGCTCACCCTGATTGGCGTGACGGCCGGATGCAATTCCGCGCCGACCCGGACGTTTGTCTCGCCCCGGGCCGATGTGCTGCTGCAGGCGCACACCGACACCTTCTACCAAGTCCAGGACGGCCGCGCCTGGTTCAAGGAAACGACGGAAGGCACCAAGAAGGCCTCGTTCTGGAAACGGGCCGAGCAAATTGAGCTGGAGCTGGACGCCTACGAGCGGACAGGCAACCCGCAACAACTGGAAATGTTCGCCAACCTGTACCGGGGATTTGTCGGTGAAAATGGGGCGACCTGGATGGAGAACAAATACAACGACGACATCATGTGGATGGTCATCGCCTGCGCCCGGGGCTATCTGCTGACCGGCCGCCCGGAATATCGGGATACGGCCAAGGCCAACTTTGACCTCTGCTACGCCCGGGCGATCTCCCCCGACCTGAGCGGCGGGCTGTGGTGGACCACGGACAACCAGTCGAAAAACTCGTGCGTGAACGGACCGGCGGCCATCGCGGCGGTGCTCCTGAGCCGCGCCTGGGCGGAACCGGCCTACCGGGCGAAGGCCGCCGACCTGTATCGCTGGGAACGGGCGACGCTGTTCGACCCCAAGACCGGCCGGGTCTCCGACAACCTCAACCGCAACGGCCGCAAATCCGACACCGCATTCACCTACAACGAGGGCACGTTCGTGGGGGCGGCCGATCTGCTCGATCATCCGGACGACGCCCTGCTGGCTGCGACTTACACCATGAACCACGTTTGCCGCAACGGTCTGCTGCCCCAATATGGCGAGAACGACGACAGCGGGGGCTTCAACGGCGTGGGCGTGCGGTGGATCGCCCGGTTCATGTACGAACGCGGCCAGGAGGCTGTCCTGGAGCCCTGGCTGCAGAAAAACGCCGAGGCGGCGTGGAACGCGCGGCGGGCCACCGACAACCTTTCCTGGTGCCGCTGGCCGGACCCGACCCCGGAGGGGCGGCGCAGCTCATTTGGCTGCAGCAGCGCGGTGGTGCTTTTGCAGGTGGTCCATCCCCCGGCGGGAAAATGAAGGTCGGGAGCGACAAGAAGTCGGAGGCCAGATGGCAGAAGCCAGAGGTCAGATGTCAGCGGTCAGAAGCCAGGGGCCGGAGTTTTACAGGAGGGAACGTAGTCAACGGTCGGAATGGAACAGGAAGGTGAAGCAAGCCGAGTTTCGACATGGAGCAGCGCCGGATTCCGGAGTTTTAACCACGGATGGATCCGCCTCCGCATACTACGGCGCGACAAGCTGCGAAGAAACGCGAATGACGGAAGACGGATTTGAACGGGAGGAAGCGGACGAGGACGGAGGAAGGATGAATGATGAAAGGGTGGTGGCGGAATTTTCTCGCGGATCGTAGGAGAGCGAGAATGAGCAGGGGGCCGTGGCACCCACGGCCGCTCACGGGTCCGGCAGCCGTGTGGCGTGCCACGCGACCAGGCGCCACGCGCCGTCCCGCCAGAGGTACACCGTGAGAAAATTGACGGTGGGACGGCTTTCCTGTCCGTCCAAGACCGACACGACCTTGGTCAGGCCGGTCAGGATCGCGGTGTCGCCGTAAAGCCGCACCTGCTCGGCCGAGTGATCGAGGGAGAGGTATTTCAACTGGCCGGACGTGAGCTTCCGCAGGAAGCTGGTCTTGGTGTCCACCACACCGGACGTGTGCGAATAGGTCAGCTCATCCGCGAAAATCCGGTCGAGCGCCGCATAGTCGCCGTGAACAAGCGCGTCCACCCGCTGCTGCTCGGTGGCGATGACCGCGCGTTGGCGCGCCGCCGCGCCCTCCCCGGCCCCGCCGGCGGCGAGGGGGCTGACGCAGGACGCCAGCAGGACGGCGCACACCAGGACGGCGGAGAGCAGAAGTTTTTTCATGGGGAGGGGGGTGGTTGGAGGGTTGATCCGCCGTCGCTAAAGCTATGGCGCGACAAGAGGGTTGAGAGGTTGAGGGGAAGGGGGAAGAGGGGAATGGTTCTTGGGGCCAACCCGTCACCGCTGATTCAAGAAGGACGGAAACTCAAAGGCACGGAATAGTTTGGCGCAAAGACGCGAAGGCGCAAAGGCGCAGGGGGGCGAACTTTTAACACGGAGGACGCGGAGAACACGGAGGGCGCGACGGGGAGGAGGGCAGATGCTTGGTTGGGGAGAATGAGAAAGATAAAGAGGAAAGAGAAAGAGCAGGGCGGAGGACGGCCATCACGGGGGCTTGGGGGCTGTTACCATAACAGCACATTCACTTTGCCGGCCGGGAGGTTTGACCGCGTCGTCTGAGGGCTATGGCCCGCCCCCTTGCTCATTGCATCAGACCCGACCGCGAGGCCGCGCCGGCGGGCCGCGGGCTTCGCGCGAGCCCGGCCGTACCGGCCAGGGGGACGGTCGGATGACCGCGACCGAACAGGCCGGGATCCCCGGGCTGCCGCCGGAGGGCGCGTTTGCCGCCGCCATGGAGGCGCGCGTGGTGGCGGCGCGCATCGTCGCCGTGATCACGGTGGACCGGGCGGCGGACGCCGTGCCGCTGGCGCGCGCGCTGGTGGCGGGCGGCATCACCGCGATGGAGCTGGCCTGGCGCACGACGGATTTCCTGCCCGCGCTCCGCGCGATCAGGCGGGAGGTGCCGGAGATGCTCGCGGGCGCGGGCACGTTGCTCACGCCGGAACAAGTCGGGGCCGTCCACGCCGCGGGGGCGGATTTCGGGGTGTCGCCCGGGCTGTGCGAGCACGTGGTCGCCGCCGCGCGGCGCGCCGGGCTGCCCTATGCGCCGGGCGTGATGACGCCGGGCGACCTGCACGCGGCGGTCCGGCTGGGCTGCCGCTTCCTGAAATTCTTCCCCGCCGTCTCCGCCGGCGGGCTGGCGCATCTGCGGAGCATCCACGCGCCGTTCGCCCATCTCGGCCTGCGTTACCTGGTGCTCGGCGGCGTGGACGAGGCCGGCGCCGCCGACTACCTGCGCGAGCCGGCCGTGGCCGCACTCGGCGGCTCGTGGATCGCGCCCCCGGCCCTGGTGCGGCAGCGCGCCTGGGACGTGATCCGCGCGCGCGCGGCCGCCGCCGCCGCCCTGGCCGCCAGCAACCCGCAAGTCGCCCGATGAAACCGGTCGTATGCTTCGGGGAGATCATGCTTCGGCTTTCGCCGCCGGACCAGCAACGCCTGCGCCAGGCCATGCCGGGGCGGCTGGAAACGACCTTTGCCGGGGCGGAGGTCAACGTCGCGGTGGCCGTCGCCATGCTCGGCGGCCGCGCGGAATTTGTGACCGCGCTGCCGACGAACCCGCTGGCGGAGGCCGGCGTGGCGGCGGTGCGGGCGACGGGAGTCGGCGTGGACCGGATTGTCTGGCGTGACGAGGGGCGGCTGGGGCTGTATTTTGTCGAGGCCGGCGCGGGCCAGCGCGGCGGGCTGGTGGTCTATGACCGCGAGGGCTCGACCTACGCGCAGACCGGCCCGGCGGCCTATGCGTGGGACCAGATTCTGGCCGGCGCGGGCTGGCTGCACACGACCGGGATCGCCGCGGGCGTGTCGGCGGTCGCCGCGGAGGCCACCCTGGCGGCCGTCACGGCGGCGAGGCAGGCCGGCGTGCCCGTGTCCTGCGACCTGAACTTCCGGCGGAAGCTCTGGCGCTGGGCCCCAGGCGTGGCCCCGGCGGAGCTCGCGCGGCGCACGTTGCGGGGGCTCCTGCCCCACACGGACCTGCTGATCGGCAACCCGGCCGACCTCGCCGAGGTGATCGGCGCGGAGTTTGACCCGGGGACCGGCCCGGCCACTGACGACGGGCGGGCGCGGCACGAGGCGCTGGCGCGGCGGCTGGCGGGAGCCTTCCCGCAACTGCGCTGGGTCGCCATGACCTTGCGGCAAAGCCACACTGCGTCGCACCACGCCTGGGGCGCACTGCTGCTGCGCGTCGCGGACGGCCAGGTGTGGCACGCACCCGCGGGGGCCGACGGGGGGTATGCGCCGTATCAAATCGAGCCCATCGTGGACCGCATCGGCACGGGGGACGCGTTTGCGGGCGCACTCATCCTCGCGTTGCAGACACCGGAGCTGGCCCCGCCCGGACGCGCGCTGGCCTTTGCGACCGCGGCGGGCTGCCTGGCGCATTCGGTGCCGGGGGATTTTCTCCTCTGCTCGCGCGCCGAGGTCGAGCAATTGATGGCGGGGGTCGCGGGCGGGCAGGTCGCGCGCTAATCGGCGGCCGCCGGCTCGGCGCGGAGGCTCGCGCCCGGCACCCACGCCGGGCGCACGAGCACCTGGCGCGGCACCTCGGGGAGCCCGCGCTCGTGGTGCATGAGCTGGGCCGCGATCAGGTCCACCGCCGCCGCCGCCACGGCGGGACGCCGGTGGTGGATGCCGGCGAAACCCGGCATCGCCTCCGTCCAGTCATGCACCACCAGCCCGACATCCTCCGGGATGCGCCAGCCGAGATGCCCGGTCAGCCACCCGGGGACGTAGGAGTGGAACGAGATGATGGCGTCGGGCCGGTGCTTTTTCGCCCACGCGCAAAACGGCTCGCGCCCGCGCGCCGGGTTGTTCTCGGGGAAAAAGAACAGGGGCACCCGGTCGCGGGCGGGGAGCGGCTGCTGGTGAAAAAGGAACGCGCCCGAATAGGCGTGGTCGGCCCGCGCGTCGATCCACTGGGTGATGGCCAGGCCGACCCGCCGGTAACCGCGCCGGCCGAGCGCGGCCAGCGCGGCGAGCAGACCCTGCATCATGTTGGTGCTCGCGAGGTGCAGGACGGGCGACGGCAGCCCGTAGCCGAAGGTCGCCGCGGCAAACAGACGGTAGTCGAGCTGGGAGCCGATGGCGCGGGACGACTGCGGCGACACGAGCAGCCCCTCGACTCCGCGCGCGCGGAGGATGGACGTGAGCCGCGCGGGGGTGAGGCCCTGACGCCCGAGAAAAAACTCCTCCGCGCCATAGCCATGGTGCGCGGCGCGCGCGCGAATGTCGTCGATCGAGACATATTGGTAGGCGGCGTCGTGGAGGTCGTCCCCGGCGAGGTCGTCGCGCACGACCCCGATCACCGCCCGCAGCCGGCGGCGCTTGGCGCCGCGCACCAGGGCCATGAGGCGCGCGATCTGGGGGTTGGGCCGGTAGCCAGCGCGCGCCACCGCGGCGAGGACGCGGCGGCGGGTCGCGGCGGAGACGTGGGGGGCGTGGCGCAACACCCGGGAAACCGTCATGGCCGAAACCCCCGCGAGGGCGGCGACGGCGGCGAGATTGTCGCTGGGGGCGGGGCGGGGCACGGGGGGATGGGACGCCGGACGGCCGGCGAAATCGAGCAGATTTGTTAGAATAACAGCTTCCCGGCTTTGCACCCGCCGCCACGCGTGGTTGCCTCGTCCCATGAAACCGACCCACCCCGCCCCGGTCGCGACGCCGGACCCCTCCCGCCGCCGGTTTCTCCGCCACCTCGTCGTCGGGGGCGCGGCGTTCGCCTTTCTCCCGCGCGCCTGGGCCGCACTGCCCAAGGCCCGGATCACCAAGGTCAACATTTACCGGCCGCCGAACCTCAACCTGATCTTCAACCAGAGCAGCATGATCGTCACGATCGAGACCGACCAGCCCGGCCTCGTCGGGGTCGGCGAGGGCGGGGCGGTGGACACGCTCACGCAATGCGCCGAGCGCCTGGTCGGTAAAAACCCGTTCGACATCGAACGCTGCTGGCAGGACATGTACCGCGCGTGGTTCTATCCGCCCGGACGGGAAAAAATCCACGCCCTCGGTGCGCTCGACCTGGCCCTGTGGGATCTCAAGGGCAAGGCGCTCGGCGTCCCGGTCTATGACCTCCTGGGGGGCATGAACCGCACCTATCTGGAGTCCTACAGCAGCGGCGCCGGCACGGGCCAGCTGCTCCAGGAGCAGGCCCGGGCCGCGATGGAAGCGGGTTACCGGGCGTTTCGGATGGACGCCGCCAGCATGGACCGCATCGGCCGCCGCGGCGCCCCCGCACCGGAGACCGACGCCGGCCCGCTGCCCGGCCCGATTTACGACACCCACGAGCGCGTCCGGCAGGTGGCCCAGGACTGCAAGGACCTGCGTGAGGGCGTCGGCCCCAACGGCGACTGGCTGATTGACCTGCACCAGCGCTTCGACTTCCCCGACGGCCTGCGGATCTGCAAGCTGATCGAGCAATATGAGCCCTATCTGGTCGAGGACCCCGTCCGCACCGACCAGTTCAACGAGGACATCCCCAAGCTGCGCGAGCTGACCACGGTGCCGCTCGCGGCCGGCGAGGAGTGGGGGCAGCGCTCGGACTTCAACAAGCTGGTGGAAAACCACAGCCTGGATTATGTGCGCTGCACGCTGCCGAATGTCGGCGGCATCACCGAGCTGGTGAAGATCGCCGCCCTGTGTGAGACCCATGCCATCGGGATGGTGCCGCACTTCACCGGGGCGGTCTCGACCGCGGCGCTGGTGCATGCCTTGGGCCCCTATTCCGGCCCGGTGCTATGTGAGATTGGCACCAACCAACGCCTGCCCTCGCACCTCAGCGAGGGGCTGGATTTCCACAAGGGCAAGATCTGGCCCAACCCGCGCCCCGGCCTCGGCGTCACGCTGAACATGGAGCGGCTCACGCTCCTCGCCGCGATCACCGACCCAGGCCAGGCCCGCGCGATCTACTTCCGGGCCGACGGCTCGCAGACGAACTGGTGAGGGCGGTCGGCGGGCCGAGATCCGGCGGGGGGAGGTTACTTAATCCTATTTTATCATGCATAAATGATATATTACTATTATCTTGTTTAGGTGATAAAAGATGTTTATCTGCTTTGAATGATATGACCGACTTCCCGATCCAAACCCCGCAGCAACTTGGCCCCATCCTCCAAGGATTTCGCCGTGAGCAGGAGTTGACCCAGCAGGCCGTCGGCCTGCGTGCCGGCCTGGCCCAGAACGTCATCTCGCAGATCGAGGCCAGACCGGGCCCGACCAGTCTGGCCCAGATTTTCAAACTGCTGGCCGCACTCAACCTTGAGCTGGTCGTGCGTCAGCGCCAAGCGACCGGTGGCAAACCGGGGTGGTGAGATCATGGGCCGCCCAAGCAAATCCCGATCGCTCGCAGCATGGATGAACGGCGAAAAGGTCGGCAACTGGCGATGGCCCGCCGGCGGAAGCCAGGAGTTTCTCTATGCCGAATCCTGGCTCGCCTCCGCCGCGGCGAGGCCCATCTCGCTTTCGTTCCCTTTGCGCCCTTCCCCGTTGCCCTACCGCGCGGGCGTCGAGGCGTTTTTTGAGAATCTTCTGCCCGACAACCGGCGGATCAGGGAGAGGATCCAACGGCGTTTCGGAGCCGAATCAACGGGGGCTTTCGATCTCCTGCAGGCAATCGGGCGCGATTGTGTCGGGGCCCTGCAATTATTGCCCGAGGAGGCCGGCCCGCCGGACATCAGGCACATCACGGCCGAACGCCTGACGTCCAACGGCGTCAGCCAGATGCTCGCGGCCTCCCTGGGCCCGGGCTTCGGCCACGGGGCGGGCGACGACGAGGCGTTTCGCATTTCACTCGCGGGGGCACAGGAAAAAACCGCCCTGCTGAAACAGGATGGAGCGTGGTTTCGTCCCACCGGAGCGACACCGACAACGCATATCTTCAAGCTCCCGATGGGGGTGAGTCCCCACGGCATCGACCTTTCCAGCTCGGTGGAAAACGAATGGCTCTGCGCGCAAATTGTCCGGGAGTTTGGCCTGCCCGTCGCACCCTGCCAAATGGCGACGTTCGGGGAGCAGAAGACACTCATCGTGGAGCGATTCGACCGAAAACTGGCGCCGGGCGGCGCTTGGTGGCTCCGCCTGCCGCAAGAGGATCTCTGTCAGGCCACGGCCACCCCGCCGGAATCAAAGTACGAAAACGAAGGCGGTCCGGGAGTCCGTAGGATCATGGATTTACTCCTCGGCTCGCAACGGTCGGAAGCAGACCGCCGCGATTTTATGCGCACGCAGCTGGTCTTCTGGTTGCTCGCAGCCGTTGATGGGCACGCGAAAAACTTCAGCCTTTTTCTGCTGCCGGGCGGCTCCTTTCAGCTCACTCCGCGGTATGATGTCCTGTCGGCCCACCCGATGCTGGGGCGCGGCCACGGAAAGCTCGCGCCGCAAAGGATCACCATGGCCATGGCGTTGGAGGGGAAAATTCGGCATTACCACTGGGATCGGATCAAGGCCCGACACTCGATCGAAACCGCGAAGCGATGCGGCATGGCGGGCATGGAGGAGATTGTGGCGGAGCTGGTCGCCCGCGTTCCCGCGGTCATTGAGCGCGTGCAACACTTGGTGCCGGCAGGATTCCCGGCCCAGATTGCGGATTCGATCCTGAACGGCGTTCGATCAGCTTCAGAACGGCTCTAGGGATGCGGGGTTGTGTGCCTTGTGCTTGGTGGAGGGCGAGGGTGAGAGGGGGAGGAGACCAGATGTCAGATGCCAGACGTCAGATGTCAGAGGACGGAGGTCGGGGTTTGCCGCCGATGACATGGAGAGACGCGGAATGGGAAGGAAACCAAATAAGACGGAGTTTTAACACGGAGGTCGCTGGGGGCACGGAGGGACGAGCCGAGGGGAGGAGACCAGAGGACGGAGTTTGAACCGCTAATTTTCGCGAATTGGAAATGATTGCTTTCGCCTCATCGGCTTCGGCTCGCTGGCAAGGCGATGGCGCGGCGGGAGAACGAGATCGAAGGCGGGCGGATGAGGGATAATCCCCATGGAAATAAGGCGATTACCTTTTGATTATTTCCCTGATTCTGCCATACTGCCTGTTCTCATGACGGTGCCAGGCGATCGGGCCGACGAGCCCAACCTCACGCTCCATCTCCTGATGGTGGAAGACCGGCCGGAGGACTATGCGCGCGTCCTGCGCGAGCTGGGCCGGGGCGATCTCCATCTCACCCCCACGCGGGTTGACACCGAGGCCGGTCTCGTCGAGGCGCTCCAGCGGCAGACGCCCGACCTGGTGCTGTGCGACCATGGCGGCATCGCCTACGACAGTTTCAGCGCGCTGCGCCGCGTGCGGGCCGTGGCCCCGGATGTGCCCTTCATCGTCGTGACCGGGCGACCGGGCCAGGAGCTCATGCAGCAGGTTCTGGCGGAGGGCGCGGACGAGTGGATCAGCAAGGACCGTTTGACGGAGCTGCTCCCGGCGGTGCGGCGGGCGCTGCGGCTCGCCGGCGAGCGCCGCCGGACGCGCTGGCTGGAGGAAGAGAGGGAAAGCCTGCGCGCGGACCTGCTCCGGCAGCGTGGTTCGCGGCCGCCCCAGTCATGAAAGTTGAAGGGTTGAGGGGTTGAAAGGGACGGAGTTTTAACACGGAGGTCACCGAGGACACGGAGGTAAAATGATTATCGATGGAGGGACGGGATTTGACGCGAAGACGCGGAGGGGGCAGACCAGAGGTTGAAGGATGAAAGTTTAAGGATGAAGGAGTGCTTGGTTCTTAGTTCTTGGTATTATTAATTGGTGCGGTGTTGGTTGGGGGAATAAGATAAAGATAACGAGAAAGATTTTTGGGGAAGAATGGGCTTGGCACGGGGGTGGGGAACGGGGTTGGATGCGTGGCGGAGTGATCCTTCGTCCGCCACCTGCGTATCCATATAAACCTGACAACAAAGGGAGCCCACCATGCAAATCAACGCCTATCTGCAATACAACGGCCAGTGCGAGGCCGCGTTCAATTTCTATGAGCAGTGCCTGGGCGGAAAGATTGTGTTCAAGCTCACCTACGGCGAGTCGCCCATGGCGGAACAGACCCCGGCCGACTGGCGCGGGAAAATCATGCACGCCCGTCTGGCCGTGAAGGACCAGGTGGTGATGGGTTCGGACTCCCCGCCCGGCCGGTTTGAGGCGCCCAAGGGATTCACCATGTCGATCGGCATCGGGGATCCGGCGGAGGCGGAACGCATCTTTGCCGCGCTCGCGGAAAAGGGCCAGGTGGGCATGCCGCTGCAGGAGACTTTCTGGGCCCTGCGCTTCGGGATGCTCGTGGACCAATTCGGCATCCCGTGGATGATCAATTGCGAGAAGGCGGGGTGAGGGGGGGGGGACGGGGGGCGGATGCCAGATGCCAGAGGTCAGATGTCAGAGAGCAGAGGACGGAGGACGGAATTATTAACCACTAATGGACACTAATATACGCTAATGGGCGGAGACGGAGGGAGGAGTTCGGAGTTAGCCGCGGATTACACGAATGGACGCGGATTCGGATTGAAGCCGGAAAGGCGGATTTTAACACGGAGGTCGCGGAGACCACGGATCCGCCTTCGCCCCGCCGTCGCATGGCTTTGGCGCGGCAAGCAAAGGCTTCGGCGCGACGAGGGGCCGGCGCGGGCGGAGGAGATTTTACCACGGAGGGACTATGTCCAAATGCCGAATTTCGGCTCAGGCGAACTGGCGCTTGAACTCGGCCAGCTCGGTTTTCAGGCCGGTGATCTCCTGGCGGAGGGCGGCGGTCTCGGTTTCGAGCTTCGCCAGACGTTCGCTTTCGAGGGAGGTCGGGAGGGAGGCGGCTTCAGGACGGGGGGCGGCGTCGGCCGCCTCCACCGCCACAGGACCGGAGAGCAGGTGCGCGTAACGCGATTCCTTGAAACCGGACTGGCGCGGGAGTTTCACCACAAACGGCGGGGATTTTTCCGCGAGACCGCGCAGGGTGGCCTCGGTTTCCTCAATGGTGGCGAACTCGTGCATCCGGCCGGAGCGGCCGCGGATTTCTCCGACCGTCTGGGGGCCGCGCAGGAACAGCACCGCAAGGGCGGCGAGCTCAGGCCGGGTGAGTCCGAGGGCTTCGTCGAATTGGTGCGCGTATTTGGGCACGCGGCTGGTCGCGCCGTCGAAGAGGAGCGCGAGCCGTTGCTCCCGCAGGGCCTCCAGCGCCCGCACAACCGTGGCCTCGTCGAACAGCACGACCGGGTCGCGGTTGGAGAGCTGGTTGCAGGCGTTGGTGAGCGCGTTGAGGGTGAGCGGGTAGTAGTCGGGCGTCGTGATCTGTTTCTCGATCAACGAGCCCAGCACCCGGATTTCGGCGGCGCTCAGGGGGAGGGGCATGGGATTGTGGATTTCGGATTTTGGATTTCGGATTGCGGATTGCGGAAGGAGTTCTTGGCTTGTCGCGCCGTAGCTTTAGCGAAGGCGGATGCTTGGCTGGTCGCGCCGTAGCTTTAGCGAAGGCGGATGCTTGGCTGGTCGCGGCGTAGCTTCAGCGATCGTGTCCTCCATCGCCAGGCGACGGAGGAAGGAGGGTGCTTCGTTCTTGTTACTTGGCCCTTGTTACTTTCTTCATGGCTGGGTTACTTTTAGGCGGATGAAACGGGCGGTGGCCCCGACGACCGGGAGGGCCTTCACGGTCACCTGGTTGTGTTGCGCGTCGATTGGGATGGAGGAGATTTGCTGGGTGTAGGTGACACCGGAACTCCATGTCACCAGGTCACTGGAGACCTCGACCACATAGGTGATGTCGGAGATGTCGGTGCGCTGGATGTAGGTGAGGGTGAGCGCGCCGCCGACGCTGCCCACGACGGGCAGACCGGCGGTGGCGTCGGACTGGGTGGGGTCGAGACCAAAGGCGTATTTAAGGAGATTGGGCAGGCCGTCGCCGGCGGGATTGGCGTTCGGCCCGACCACGGCGGGGTTGGTCAACTGGGCCCCCGAAAAACTCTGGGCGAGAAAAGAGGCGTAATCCGGCAAGATGCTGAACGTGCCACCCGCCGTGCCCGTGTGATTGAGGTCGCTGATGGAAGCAGCGACCGGGTAGCTGCCCACGCCGACTGGCAGGGTGGAGCTGCCGTTGTAGAGCACGGCCACGGCCAGCGCGGCCGGATTGGTGTTCACCGTCACCGCGAGCGGCGCGCCGGTGTAGGCCTGCGCCAGATTGGAGAGCGTCACGGTGGCAGGAGCCGGCGCGATCACCAGCGTGCCCAAGCTGGAGCCGATGTGATTGGCATCGGTCACGACGGCGGAGACCGGATAGGTGCCAGCACTGGTCGGCGCCGTCGTGGTGTTCCCGCTGTAGGTCACTGTCACAGCCAGTGCAGACGGGTTGGTGGTCACGGTCACCGGCAACGGTGTGCCGGTGTAAGTCGGCGTAAGATTGGAAAGCGTCACGGTGGCGGGAGCTTGGGCAATCACCAGTGTGCCCGAGGTCGTGCCGATGTGATTGGCATCGGTTATCACCACCGTCACGGGGTAACTGCCAGCGTTGGTCGGCGCGGCCGTCGTGTTCCCGCTGTAAGTCACCGTCACGGCCAGGGCGGCAGGATTGGTGGTCACCGCGACAGGGAGCGGTGAGCCCGTGAAGGTCGGCGTAAGGCTGGAGAGCGTCACGGTGGCCGGAGCGGGGGCAATCACCAGCGTGCCCGAGATCGCACCGGTGTGGTTGGCATCGGTTATCACCACCGTCACCGGGTAACTGCCGGCATTGGTCGGGGCAGTCGTGGTGTTTCCACTGTAAGTCACGGTCACGGCTAGCGCAGCCGGATTGGTGGTCACGGTTACCGGCAACGGTGCGCCGGTGTAGGTTGGCGTGAGGCTGGAAAGCGTCACAGTGGCGGGTGCGGGCGCGATCACCAGCGTGCCCGAGATCGAACCGGTGTGGTTGGCATCGGTCACCACCACCGTCACCGGGTAGCTACCGACATTGGTCGGCGCCGTCGTCGTGTTCCCACTGTAGGTAACGGTCACGGCCAGCCCGACCGGGTTGGTGGTCACGGTCACTGGCAACGGCGCGCCGGTGTAGGTCGGCGTGAGGCTGGAAAGCGTCACAGAGGCGGGTGCCGGCGTGACGGTGAGGGTGGCGGGACCGCTGGTCACGCCCGTGGCCACACTATTACCCGCCACGCAACGGAACTGCAGGCCGGACATCGCAACGGTGGCATTGGTCACGCTCAAGGTGGCGGTGGTGACCCCGGCGAAAGAGCCGCCGTTGGCGAGATTCGTGAAGGTGCCCGAACCGGCAGGTGCGCTCTGCCACTGCAGCGTGGGTACCGGGACGCCCGCTGCGCCTACAGAGAATGTCGTCCCCGCCCCCGCCACGACCGAGGAGGCAAAAGGATTTAAGGAAAAAGTGGGCGCGGAAGACAGTGAGACTGTCACCCCAAAGGAGGTTGTGAGGGTGCCGCCATCGAGCGCACTGGCCGTCACAGTGACGGTGGTGCTGCCACGGTTGACAGCGGAAGGAGTGAGCTGGAGGGTGTTGCCGCTGACGGTCGCGGTGACGAGGGATCCATTGACGACGCTGGCGCTGAAAGTGGTGCCGGGGATGACGGCGATGGAGGTGCGGATGAAAAACGTTTCAGAAAGGGTGGGACTTGTGAGCGGCAAATCGGTGAATGCCGCATCAAGGCCGGTGGCATTGTAAGTGGGGACGGCGGCAATCGCATCGGCCACGGTCATCGTGTTGCCGATGACATTTCCGAACACAGTGAAGCCACCGTTCTGGTTGTCGAGATTGGCGGAGTTGTCCGCCAAATTGATAAACCATTGGCTGGTAGCGCTGTTGGAGTCGGTGCCCAGCTTGGCCATGGCAATGGTGCCCCTGACATTGGAGATGCCAGGCTCATTTTTCACCGGAGCAAAGATCGGCACCGCCGCGTAAGTGGTGCTGTTGGGAAAATAGAAGCCGCCATCCTGGATGATAAATTTCGGCACGGAACGATGGAAAAAGTTGTTCGCGTAGGCCCCGGTGTTGATGTAGGCGAGAAAGTTGGCCACAGTAAGCGGCGTCTGCTGGTCGGTGAGCGCCACGTCGATGTTGCCGGTGCTCTGGTTGCCAATAATCACGCTGATCCGCACGGCGGTGCCGGGAACCGTGGGGTTGGTGATAAAGCTGCTCAGGTTGACCGTCTGCGCTGAAGAGGCGACCGCCAGCGTCTGCGTGGGTATGCTCTGGCTCAGGACCGGCGGTGGGGCGCTTTGGGCCTGAGCGCGAAGCGCTCCGAGGGTGATCGCAGTCACCAACAGGAGGGCATTGTGGAGGACGGGGCGGCGCATACGGGGGATGAGGGGTCCACGAAGACGGTTACGCGGTTCTTGCCGCCATGCAATTGCAAAGAGCAGCCTGGGCGGGGTGAAAGTTGGGCGGATGATGAACCGGGAGGGAGTTTTACCGTTTCCTTTTTCCAGCAGGCCTTCATCCTACGCTGCATCCTCCCGCCCCTGATCCGAGGAAAAACCCCAACCATGAACCCTTGGTCCTGTTTTCCGCGTCTGTTCGCGACGGTCCTGACCGCGTTTTTCCTCCTACCGGTCAACACCCACGCCCAAGGCCGGGGCGGTGGGGGTGGCGTGGCCGCTTCGCCGGTCGTCGGTGCCGACCACAAGATCACCTTCCGCCTGCAGGCGCCGAACGCCCAGTCGGTGCAGGTGCTGGGTGATTTCACGACCGACACCCTGCAAATGACCAAGGATGCCCGAGGCGTGTGGTCGTACACCACCGACGTGCTCAAGCCCGGTTACTATCAATACTGGTTTGTCATGGACGGGCTGACGATGCCCGACCCGGTGAACACCGACGTCCGGCCGGCCTCGGGAGTTTACAAGAGCCAGGTGGGCATGCCGGGCGAAGGCACGGCCTGGATGGATTTCCGCGATGTGCCGCACGGCGTGCTGCACGAGCATTGGTATCTCAACCGCGAAAATGACACCGCCCGCCGGGTGGTCGTCTACACGCCCCCCGGCTACGGGACGGACGGCAAGAGCTACCCGGTCCTCTACCTGCTGCACGGCGCCAACGACTACGAGCGTGGCTGGACGGAGGCGGGCCGCGCCAACCTGATCATGGACAACCTGCTCGCCGAAGGCAAAACCGCGCCGACGATCATCGTCATGCCCTTCGGGCACAATGTAAGCGGTTCGGCCGGAAAACTGCCCGAGGTCAAGGCGCTGCAGGCGACCCTCGGCTACTCCGTGCCCACGGCCACCCCCGGTGGACGGGGCGGTGGTCCCGGCGGGGCGGGCGGCACCAGCTACATGGAAAACGACCTGCTCACCAACGTCATTCCGCTGGTCGAAAAAGAGTATCGGGTGCTCACGGACCCCAAACACCGCGCGATCGTCGGTTATTCGATGGGGGCGGGACACTCCTCGACCATCGGACTCAACCATCCCGAGCTTTTCGCCTATGTCGGCGTTTTCAGCGGCGGCGCGGGGGAGAACGCCATCAGCAAGGCCCTCGCCGACCCGGCCAAGACCAACAAGGATTTCAAGCTCATCTGGATCGGCTGCGGCGGTGACGACCCCATCGCCCTCACCGGCAGCCGCAACCTCAACCAACTCCTCACAAGCAAGGGCATCAACCACGAGTGGACCGAGACTCCCGGCTACCGCCATGACTACCAGATCTGGCGCATCTACCTGCACGAGGTGCTGCCCAAGCTGTTTCGGGACGAGCCCTGAGTTTCAGCCGGAAAAGCCGGTCGGCCGCCGTGGGCCGATGAAAGAACGGACGAGAAATCAGGGGCGGGTGCCCACGGCGAGGGGGAGCGGGGAGGCGAGATCCGGCACGAGGGGGACGATGGCGGCGGCGAGGGCGTCGCGCAAAGCGAGCAGGCGGGCGCTGTCGGCGACCAGCTCGCGGTTTTCACCCTCGATGTAAAAGGTGTCGATCGCGACCCCGCGCTCCGTGCCGATGCGGGCGAAGGTGATGTCGAAATGGTGGTCGGAGATGATCTTGGCCAGCCGGTAGAGCAGGCCGATCTCGTCGCGCGCCTGCACCTCCACGATGGTGCGCTCCATGGAAAGCTCGTGATAAACATCCACCGTGGGCGGAAACGAGGTGTGCAGGCCGCCGTCGCCCGGCGGGGCCAGGAGTCGGCTGGCGGCGTGTTTTTTGGCCTGGGCGACAATGTCGGGGTAGAGGTCGCGATGGTGGACGAGCGCCTCGTCCACCGTCTTCAGAAAGATTTCCTGCGCCTTGACGCTTTGCACGACGCCACCGCGCACGGGGTCGACGACGTGAAAGGTGTCGATGGCGATGTGATCGGTGCGGGAGATGATCTTGGCCCCCAGAATGGAGAGCCCCGCGACACTGAAGGCGCCGGCCAGCCGGTAGAAGAGGCCCGCGCGATCCCAGGTGACGACGTTCACCACCGTGAGGGAGCGGTTGAGATCGTCCTGCCAGTCGATCACGGGTTTGAGGGCCCCGAGGGAGTCGGCCGTCGCGATGGAAGCGAGGAGCCGGTTGACCATTTTGAGATGCAGGACGATCTCGTCGGGATCGGCATTGATGAAATACCGCTCCGGCAGCAGATGGAAATGCGCGGTGACCTCCTCAGGCGGGACGCCGGGGATGTTCTGGGCGGCAAGATCGTGGTGGAGCATTTGCAGTCGCTGGGAATGGCGGAGAGTGAGGTCGGCGCCGTGGATCAGGCGGTCCAGCGTGGCCCGGTAGAGAGTGGTGTGGAGGGTGTCCTTGTAGTCGTTCCAGAGGCCCGCGGCGGTGCCGCGCGCGTCGCAAAAGGTGTGGACGTAGAGGAAACGAAGTCGCTCGGCATCAGGCATAAGCTGGGCAAAAGCGGCGGCGGTGTTCGGGTCATCGACATCCCGCTTCTGCCAGAATCGTGCCATGATGAGGTGATTTTTGATCAGAAAGGTGACAATTTCACTTTCCGCCGGGCCGATGCCGAGGCGCTCAAGGAGCGGGAGGGCGATCACGACCCCGCTCTCGGCATGGCCCTGGATGCCCCGGGCCTTGCCGATGTCGTGGAGCAGCAAAACGAGATAAAGGAGGGTCGGGTGGGCCGTCTCATGGAGGGCGTCGCGATACTTGAGCCGCGACGGGTCGGCGTCGGTGAATACCAGGTCGAGCTCACGGATGGCGCTGAGGGTGTGGATGTCGGCGGTGTAACGGTGGTAAAACTCATGCTGGACCAAACAGGTCAGCGCGTTGAATTCGGGGATGAAGCGCCCGAGCACCCCGAGTTCGTGCATGAGGTTGAGCGTCGGGAAGACGGCGCCGGCCTCCTCGAGGATGGCGCGGAAGCTGACATTGGCGTCCGGCGACCGGGTGACCTTGCGGGTGATGAGCGGGAGGGAGTCGCGGATGAGCGACTGGAGGGCGAAGTCCGGCTGGGCCCCGAGCTGCTGACAGTGGCGGAAGACGCGGATGAGCCGGGCGGGCTCCTCGCGGAAGACCTCGGGCGACTCGGCGCTGAGCTCATGGCCGCGCAGGGCGAAGCCGTCGAGATGCTTGGTTTTCTGAAAACGGGTCGAGCGCACCAGGGCGCGAAAGGACATGCCGCCGGGTTTTTCCTCGGGCGCGGTGGTCAGGGCGAGCCGGTGCTCCAGTATCTTGGTGACGCGGTAAATGGTCTGGGCCGCACCGTAGTAGTCGTGCATGAACTGCTCGACGCGGCCGAGGAGACTGCGGTTGGTGTAGCCGAGACCGAGGGCGACGCGGGGCTGGGCCTCGAGGTCGAGCAGGTCGGTGGGCCGCCGGCTGAGGAAGTGCAGCTCGTTGCGGGTGCGCAGGAGGAAGTCGCAGGCGCGGCGCAGGTCGCGTACCTCGTTGCGCCGGAGGTAGTTTTGCGTGACGAGCTCGTCGAGACCGGTGATGCCCAGCTTGACCCGGGCCATCCAGAGGGCGTTGTGCGCATCGCGCAGGCCGCCGACGCCGTTTTTGACGTCGGGCTCCTGGAGGAAGACCGTGCCGCCATACTTGGCCCGGCGGAGCGCCTGGTCCTCGAGGCGGGCGGCGATGTAGGCGCGCGGATTCTCGGTGGTGTAGAAGTAGCGGTAGGCAGTCGCGAAGCCGTCGAAAAGGTTGGTGGAGCCGGCGACCAGCCGGGCCTCGAGGAGGGAGGTCTTGGTCTGAATGTCGCGCCGCGCCTCGGTGAAAGCGTCGTCAATGGTGCGGGTGGAATGGCCGACCTTGAGGCCGAGATCCCAGAGGAGATAAAGAATCTCGTTCACCAGATGGGCCTGGAGGGGCTTGACGGCCGCCGGCTTCACCTTGGACGGGAACAGGAACATGATGTCGATGTCGCTGAACGGCGAGAGTTCGGCGCGCCCGTAGCCCCCGAGGGCGAGCAGGGCGACCGGCGCGGGTGGCGCGCCGAGGCGGCGCGCATAGTCGGCCATCGCATAGTCAAACAGGTGCGAGAGGACCGCGTCCACCATCGCGGAGCGCGCCTCGGCGACGGCGCGGCCCGACTCGCCCGCGTCGTGGCGCATGCGGATCATGGCGCTCTCGAGGCGCACGAAGGTCTTGCAGGCCGCGAGGCGTTTGGCGATCGGCACCTCGCCGGTGAAGTCGAGGCGCGCGCGCGCGTGTTTTTGAAGACGACCGGTCATGGCAACAGGAGGGCGGGCGGAAGCCGGCAAATGACAAACACATTCTTGAAATTACCCAGCACCCGCCAGTTGGGGCGGTCCAGCCGGTAGAAGGTGGAATTCGCCAGACAAAACATCGTGTTGGGACCGTTGGGGTAATAGAACAAGGCGGTGATGTGGCGGGCCAGAAGCTGGCGGCGCTGCTCCGTCGGATCGAGCCCGGGATCGAAGAGAAACGCGACCTCCGGGCTCCAGATTGGCACCACGTCGTAGTCGGCACCGGCGACCGCGAGCGCGCGGTGGGCGTAGGCATTTTCGGTGAGAATGCGCGTGCCCGGCGGCAGGGCCTGGGGCAGGACCGGCGCGAGATCCTGCTCGGCGTAGGCATAGCGGAAAGTTGAGGACAGCGTGGCCCTGAGCTGATCCCAGGCCAGCAGCCGGAGCGGAACCGGAAACACCGCCGCCGCCACGGCGGCGTAAAGCAGCGACAGACCGAGCACGCCACCGGCCAGGCAGCGACAGGCGGCGGAGCGCCCCCACCCCGCCAAGCCCACCCCGGCGGCGATGCTCAGGAGCGCCAGGGCCGGACTAAGCACGCGCATGGAATACTCCAACTGGCCGGACGTGTAGCCGACCGACCACACCCACAGGGCAACCACGAGCAACGCACCGGCCGCAAGGTGGCCGAGACGCCGGACCAGCAGCAAGGCCGCCAGCCCACCGGCCAGCAAGGGCCAGCCGGCCTCCAGCACCAACTGCCGGGCCAGCAACTGCCAGTCGTCGGCGTGGTAGGCCTGGAAGCCGAAGACCGCCGGGTAGGAGGACATCAGCCGGTCGAACACCGGGTTGACCGGGAACAGGCCCGCCAAGTGGCCGTAGAGCGGATTGCCGGAGTGAAGCCAGTTGCGCACGTTCCAAGGCAGGATGACCAGCAGGGCGACGACCCCAAACCACGCGAGCGACCGCCAACCCAACCGCCGCCATAGGATCACCAGCGCACCGCAGGCCGCGAGGGCCGGGCCGTATTCGCGGGCCAAGCCGGCCACACCCGCCAGCAGACCGGCGAGCACCAACGCGCGCCAGTCGCCGGGCCCCCCGACCTGAACCAGCACCGCCACCATGGCCGTCATGGCCAGGGCGGTCAGGCCGGTCTCCTGGCCGATGAGGACGGAGCGGAAAAACAGCGGGGTGGCCGCCAAAATCGCGGCCGCCAGCAGTCCCGCACGTCGGGAGTGGAGCTGGGCGGCGGTGGCATAAACGAGCGCCAGGGTGCCGAAATATTGCGCCAGCACCAGCGGCACCAGCGCCGTCAGGCTGGGGTGGCCCAGCATGACATAGATCCACCAGTAGCCCATCGAGACGACCGGGGCAAAGCCATCGGGGTGAAAATAAACATGGAAGTCGGCGGCGCTGACGGGCGGATAAAACGCCAGCGTGTGATGGGAGAGGACCTGGAGCGCGAGAAACTCCCAGCGGAACGGCACATCGTAGCCGGTCAGGGGTGCCAGAAAACCGCGCGTCACCGTCACCAAACCCGTGAGCACGAGGCCGGCGATGAGGAGGCGGTCCAGCCAGCGGCCGGAATCGGCCGGCGAAGCCGCGCCGGCTGCGGGCGGCACCCCGGCCGGTGGCGGCGCGAGCCGCCATTGCCACGCGGCGGCGGCAAACAGGGCGGTCCCCGCGAGCTCCCAGGCCAGCACCGGGCCCAGGCGAAGGGGCACGCCCACGGCATCGAGCAAGAGCATCCCGGCCAGCAGGAAGAGGAGGGAGAGCGGCACCGCGAGCGCCCAGGGCGAACGACCGCCCAGCCACCGCGCGCAAGCATACCCGGGGGCAATCAGGCCGACCACGTAGGCGAGGACGATCAGGCAGAGGCTCATTTCAGGGTGTTCGCGGGATGATCAAACCGGGAACTGAAACGGAAAAGCCGGCATGGGCAAAGCGGTAAATTTCCCCGCCGGCCGACGGGGGGCCGGCAGGTTGAGGGGGGAGGTTCTTGGTGCCTGGTGCTTGGTTCGACAAAAAGAGGGAAAGCCGCCTTGTTCGGCGGGTCATGCCGACCCCGTGATTTGCCTTCATAATTCAAAATTCGTCCTTCATCCTTTCCGCCCTCCCCTTCCATGCCCGAAATCACCAAGAGCTACGAGCCGCACGACGTCGAAGAAAAGTGGTATGCCGCCTGGCTGGCCGCCGGCGCCTTCACGGGGCGCACCGACGATGGCAAGGAGCCCTACAGCATCGTCATCCCGCCGCCCAACGTCACGGGGGTGCTCACGATGGGCCATGTGCTCAACAACACCATCCAGGACATCCTCGCCCGCCGCGCGCGCCTGGAGGGCAAGTCGGTCCTCTGGCTGCCCGGCACGGACCACGCGGGCATCGCCACCCAGACGGTGGTCGAGCGCACCTTGAAAAAGTCGGGCGAGATCAAGCACCGCGACGACCTCGGGCGCGAAGCGTTTCTCGCGCGCGTCTGGGAGTGGAAGGAAAAGCATGGCGGCATCATCATCCAGCAGCTCAAGAAGCTCGGCTGCTCCTGCGATTGGGGCCGGGAGCGGTTCACGATGGACCCGGAATATTCGCATTGCGTGCAGAAGGTGTTCGTCGAGCTCTATGCGAAGGGGCTCATCTATCGCGGCAAACGAATGGTGAACTGGTGCCCGGTCTCGCTCACGGCGCTGTCGGACGAGGAGGTCATCATGAAGGAGCAGCGCGGCACGCTCTGCTATTTCAAGGTGGAGGTGGCGGAGTCGCCGGGCACGTTCCTCACCATCGCCACCACCCGGCCGGAGACCATCCCCGGCGACACCGCGGTGGCGGTGAACCCGAAGGATCCGCGTTACGCGCACCTCATCGGAAAATTTGTGGTGCGCCCGCTGCCGTCCGAGCTGCCGCGCGAGCAGAAGCTCATCCCCATCGTCGGCGACGCCCACGTGGACTTCGAGTTCGGCACCGGCGTGCTCAAGGTCACGCCCGCCCACGACAAGGCCGACTTTGACATCGGCCAGCGGCACGGGCTGGCGCAGCTCGAGGTCATCGCGGCGGACGGCAAAATGAACGACGCCGCGGGCGCGGACCTGCGGGGTCTCGACCGGTTCAAGGCGCGCAAGGTCGCGGTGGAAAAGCTGACGGAGCTGGGCGCGCTGGTGAAAGAGGAGCCCTACACCAACAATGTCGGCTACAGCGAGCGGGCCGACGTGCCCGTCGAGCCGCGCCTGAGCGAGCAGTGGTTTCTGAAGTATCCCTGCGTCGAACAAGCCCGCGCCGCGGTGGCCGGCGGGTTGAACGAGGTGGGGCGCGTTGACCCCAACGCGCCGTCCGCCGCCGCCCCCGGTTCGGAAAAGATCCATTTCCACCCCGAGCGCTGGGCCAAGGTCTATGATCACTGGATGGGCAACATCCAGGACTGGTGCATCAGCCGCCAGCTCTGGTGGGGGCACCGGATCCCGGTGTGGTATCGCCGGGGCACCCGCCCGACGGTCGAGATCACGCCCACGGCGGCAGGGATTCATGGGCCTGACGTGATTCGCTGCCAGATTGATTCGCCGGGGCTTGATTGGGAGCAGGACCCCGACGTGCTCGACACCTGGTTCAGCTCCTGGCTGTGGCCGTTTGCGACCATGGGCTGGCCGGAGCAGACGGCGACCCTGAAAAAGTTTTACCCGACGGCGACGCTCGTGACGGGGCCGGACATCATTTTCTTCTGGGTGGCGCGCATGATCATGGCGGGCTACGAGTTCATGGGCACGCTGCCGTTCAAGCATGTCTATTTCACCGGGATCATCCGCGACCAGCAGGGCCGCAAGATGTCGAAGTCACTGGGCAACTCGCCCGACCCGCTCGACCTGATCGCGAAATACGGGGCCGATGGCCTGCGCTTCGGGATCATCTCGCTGGCGCCGCAGGGGCAGGACATCCGGTTCCAGGAGGACCGGATCGAAAGCGGGAAGAATTTCTGCAACAAGCTGTGGAACGCCGCGCGCTTCCGGCAGATGAGCGGCGAGGCCGGTGACAACTCCACGCCGGCGGCCATCGTCACGCGCCTGCGCCCCGCGCAGTTCGACGCCGACGATCACGCGATCCTCGACCGGCTGTTCACCACCACGCGCGAGGTGGACCGGTGTTTTGCCGAGTTCGAGTTCAGCGCGGCGGTGCAGGCACTCTACGGATTTTTCTGGAACGACTTTTGCGACTGGTATGTGGAGGTCTCAAAGTCCAAGCTCCAGGCGCCGGAGACGAAGGCCAACTGCCTCGGCATCCAGGACCTCGTGCTGCGGCAGACCCTGCTGCTGCTGCACCCGTTCATCCCATTCATCACGGAGGAGCTCTGGTCGCTCCTCGGGTATGGCACGCCGGGAAAGTTCATCCAGGACGCGCATCTCGACAACGCCTCGCAACTGGCCACCACGTCGCACTCCCACGGCCTGGTGCTGGACCTGGCCGCGGTCGCCACCGTGCAGAAGTTGAAGGGCTGGGTGTCGTCAGCCCGGGCGCTCAAGGCGGACCACAACCTCGCCAGCCGGCGCGATGTGCGCCTGCTGGTGACCACCGGCGACGCCGAGTGGACCGTGCTCGCCGCCAATCTGGCCAAGCTCGCGCGACTGGCGGGCGCGGCCGAGATTGTCCGCCAGGCCTCCGTCGACGGCGCACCGGCCGCAGTCACCCAGCTCGGCACGCTCTACCTCGACCTGGCCAGCACCGTGGACGCGGGGGCGGAGAAAGCCCGGCTCGCCAAGGAACTTGAGGTCCTCGCAAAACATATCGCCGCGACCGAGGCCCGGCTGGGGAACGAGGCGTTTGTGAGCAAGGCGCCGCCGGCGGTTTTGGCGGGCGCAAGGAAACAGCTCGCCGAGCAGCAGGCCAAGCATGCGGAACTGGCCCGGCTGCTGAAGGCGCTCTAGACCCTAATTCGGCAGTTGGTCACAGAGGCCACAGAGATAACAGCCGCGTTCACAGAGCAGAATTCATTGGACCGACCGCAGACTCTTCAGTCAACCACCGGGTGAGATGACCCTACCCCGGGTTCGAAGATCCAATTGGTTTGCCCCGTGACCTCTCTGTCCGCGCTCTGGGTCAACCTGCTGGGGTTTTTGGGCCAACCGTCTCAAAGCGAATTATACCGCCGGCTGACCTGCACATAGCGAACGGAGGCTGCGGGGCAGATCTGGTCGAACACCTCCGGTCCCAGACCCAGGCGCCCCACCACCCCGGCATCCAGGCTGACCTCGATTTTTTTGCCGACCAGGCCGGCCTCGACCTGCTTGGCCACCAAGTTCGCCAAATAAGTGACGTCGCAGATGACGTCGCCCCCCTGACCGGGGTTGTGGTGATAGATGATGCCCTGGACGATCCGGCGCGGCAGCCGCCAATGCTGGGCGATGCGCCCGCCGAGCTCGGCGTGATTGACCTGCAGCACCAGCGATTCCGCGGCCAGTGGGTCGAGGCCGTCGACCTCCCGGGCGCGACGGATGAGTCCGAGGATCTCGGCGCTGAGAAAACGGCCCATGATCAGCTTGCCCACATCATGCAGCAGGGCGGCGGTGAACGCCTCCGACGGAACCGGCACCGAGCAGAAGGACTTCGCCGACTCCGCGCTGACCGCCGACGCCACGGAATGCCTCCACAGGGAGCCCTCGTCGAGACCATAGGCGGGCACCCGGGCCTGGAGGAACGACCGGACTCCCGCCGCGATGGCCAGATCCAGCACCTGCTGGGTGCCCATGCGCGCCACGGCCTCGCGGACGGTGACCACGGGGATCACGCTGGCGCTGAAGGCCGAATTGGCCGCGCGCAGCAGGCGGATGGTCAAGGCCTGGTCGAATTCGACGAGGTCGGCGATGTCGTCCAGGTGGCAGTCCGGATTGGCCGACATCTCAATCAACGTCACGGTGCTGGGTGGGAGCGGAGCCAGCTCATGGGCACGGGAAAGAAGTTCATTGAGGTCAACCATGGGCAATGACCGGATGAATCGGCTGGATGACCCGAAACTTTAGGCCGGACGAGGATCCCGGGCCCGCTGGAGCAAACGTCGGCTTCCTCGTCGGCCCGGCTCAAGCCGGTCGCCACCCGCGCCGATGCAGGCCCATGCCCCCCCGTGTGCTCATTGTGGATAACGAGGAGATTGTCCGCGAGCTGGGCCGCGCCGCCTTACCCAACGTCGGCGTGGTGGACGTCGCGGCGAACGGGGCGGAGGCACTCCGTCGCATCCGGGAGGCCGAAACCTATGCGGTGGTGGTGTCCGACATGCGTCTGGGGGACATGACGGGGGCCCAGCTGCTCGCGGAGGTCGAAAGGCTCAGCCCCGAGACCACCCGCATCATGCAAAGCGGGGACGGCAATCCGGACACGGCCATCGAGGCGGTCAACTTGGGCCATGTTTTTGCGTTCATCAGCAAGCCCATCACCACGGCGCAACTGCTCGCGACGGTGCAGGAAGGGGTCCGGCACCACCAATTGATCACGGCCGAGCACCAGTTGCTGGAGACGACGCTGCGCAGCAGCATCAACCTGGTGATGGAAGTCCTCGCGGCGGTGGACCCGCATTCGTTCGAGGTGAGCCAGGGCGTGCGCCGCGCAGTGCGCCAGTTTGCCCAGGCGGCCCGGCTGCCCCGGGTCTGGGAACTGGAGATGGCGGCGGCACTGGCCCGGATCGGCACCGCCTCGCTGCCGGCGGCCGTCATGGGCAAGCTGGTGGCCGGTTCACCGCTTAATCCCGACGAGCAGACGCTGGTCGAACATGTGCCGGAAGTCGGGGCCCAACTGCTCAAAACCGTGCCGCGCATGGAACAGGTGGCCGAGGCGGTGCGGTACCAATTGCGGAACTTCGACGGGAGCGGTCCTCCGACCGATGCCTGCGCCCGCGACCAGATTCCATCGGGAGCGCGGATCTTGAGGATATTCACCGACCGGGCGCGCCTCGAACTGGATGGTTTTGGCCTTCGGGAGGTCCGAGATCAGATGCAGGCGCGTCGAGGATGTTACGATCCGACGCTGCTGGCCGCTGCATTTGAGCTTGTGCCCGACTGCTTCATGCGCGGCCTCTCGCCAAGCATGACCATCCGCCGCGTCCCAGCGGCCGGGCTGTGGCCCAACCAAACCGTGGCCGAGGACATTGTGACCACGGACGGCATGCTGCTGGTTCCGGTTGGCAGCCGGCTGACCGGCCTGACGATCAAGCTCATCCTCAACCACCTCAACCTGCGCACGATCAAGCCGCCCTTTTGCGTGCAAGATCTCCCGCTGGAAAGCCACGCCGCCGCCACCCAGTTCCCCTTTGCCCCGCCGCAGTCGCCGACGGTCGTCCGAAGCTGATCGCACACGTACCACTGGCGGCAACCATAGCGCGGTTGTCTAGCGGCTGGTCAGCGTCAAGACTGCGGGCTGCAATCCGGGGGCGGAGACCTTGAGCGTGATCTGGCCCGGGGTAGTGGAGGATTGAATGATGGCCAGCCCGCGGCCTTCGGCCACCCGGTGGGCCGGACCGCGCACGGGCTCGCTGTTGGCCGGGTCGCCGTTGCCCAAGCCCAGGATCGTTGCCGGGCCGCTCAACTCAAAGGTCAGCTCCTGATCCGCATCGGGCACCCGCACCCCCTGGGCGTCCACCACGTCAAACTCCACCTGGCTGACATCCTTGCCATCGGCCCGCAGCTCCGGCGCCCAGGGGTGGAGCTCGATCCGGTTGGCGGGGCCGGCGGTGGTGAGTGCAAACTCGCACAACGTCCTGCCATCCTTGGCTCCGACCGCCTTCAACACCCCGGGGGCGTAGGGCACGGGCCAGACCAGCACGCCACCCACGGCCTCTGCAAGATGCCTGGTCCCCAAAGGCTGGTCATTCAGGGTGAGGGTCACGTCGGGGCAGTTCGTGTAGCAGGTGACGAAGAGCGGCGTGGACCCCGGCCAGTTCCAGCTCTCGGTGCCGGTCGGCATCTTGGTGTCGTTGGGCGGGTTCGGCAGTCTGGCGGTTTTCGCCACACACAAATAAGCCATCGGCTGGCTGCTCCACAGGCTCTGGCGGAAGCGGCCGAGGGGTTTGACGAACCCGCACAGGTCCATGAGCCCGTCGGGCATGGCGCGATCCGGCCAGGCCCGGGCCTCGCCCAAATAATCAATGCCCGTCCACAAAAACTGGCCGCTGATGATGGGATTGTCACGCACCGCCAGCCACGAGGCCAGATCATGCGTGTTCTCGCTGCCGTAAATGACCCGCTCGGGATACTTCTGGTGGTCCACCGCATACCGGGACTCCTGATAGTTGTAGCCGGCGACGTCGAGGATCTGGGCAAAGCCCACCGCGTTGGACATCGTGAGGCTAGCCATGGCGGCCGTCACCGGACGGGTGGAGTCCAGTTGCTTGACGGCCGCCACCAGCGGGCGGCCCCATTTGACCAAGTCCGTGCCCGGCGGGTTGCCCGGCCGGTAGTCCCGGCCCAAGGCCGGGTCGGTGAAGGGATCGTTGGGGTAGTCGATCTCATTGCCAATGCTCCACATCACGATGCTGGGATGGTTGCGGTCGCGGCGCACCATGTCCGAAACGTCCCGCACCGACCAATCGACGAAGTCGTCGCTGTAGCCAAAGTGGCCCGGGACCCCCTGATTCCAACCCACCACCCATTTGTTCTTGGCGGGGGTGAACTCGTCAAAGGACTCGTCCATCACCAGAAATCCCAGCCGATCGCAAAGGTCCAGAAACTCCGGTCCGGGCGGGTTGTGGCTGGTTCGTATCGCGTTGATTCCCAGTTTCTTGAATTCACGCAGCCGTCGCTCCCAGATCGGAACCGGGATCGCCACCCCCACGCTGCCGCCGTCCTGGTGAACGCACACGCCTTTCAGTTTCACCGAAGTCCCGTTGAGCAAACAACCATGGCCGGGGTCGAACACCACCGAGCGCACCCCAAAGACCGTGGTGGTCTCATCCGTGACGGCGCCCTCGGCGCTCACCCGGCTGCGCAGGGTGTAAAGCGCCGGCGTGTCCGGCGACCAAAGTTGCGGCTGGGTGATGGTCAGGGTCTGAACGAGCGACTGGCTTTGGCCGGCCTCGACGGTACCCGGCGGCGTGGTACCGCTCGCCACAACCTGGCCGTCCGACCCGACCAGGTCGGATTGCAGGCTGAAGGTCAGGCTGCGGGCCGAGCTGTTTTCGACCGCAGTCTCGACCCGGACCGTGGCCGAACCGGCCGCGACCGACGGAGTGGTGACAAAGGTGCCCCAAAGGTCCAGGTGCAATGGGTCCGTCATCAGGAGGCGGACGTTGCGGTAGATGCCCGAGCCGGTATACCAGCGGGAGTCCGCAAACCGCGAGTGGTCCACCCGAACCGACAGGACATTGTCATTGGCGCCAAATTTAAGGTAGGGCGTCAAATCGCAGCTGAAGCTCTCAAAACCATACGGGCGACCGCCCACCCGGAAACCGTTGAGCCAGACCTCGGCATTGTCGTAGACCCCGTCAAGCACCAAGGTGGCGAACCGGCCGCGGTCCGCGGGCTTCATCTGAAAATGCCGGCGATACCAGGCGATGCCGCCGGGAGCGTAGCCGTTGCCGCTGCCATACGAAGCACTGAACGGGCCCTCGATGCTCCAGTCATGCGGCACATTGACCTGACGCCAGCCGGCGTCGTCAAACTTGGGCTGCATCGCCATCGGGGAATCGCTCAGGGCAAACCGCCAGCCAAAATCGAAATCCACCACGGTCCTGGCCGAAGCTGAGATGGGCGGCGGACTTTCGGCGCCGCGGCAAACGAGCGCCAGAAAACACAAGAGAACGACAGGGAGGGGGAAGCGGCTGTTCATGGGCAAAAGGTGAAGGAGACCAACCGCAGTACCCAGCCGGAACTGGAGGGACAGGATTCTTTCCCGGTGCCGGACAGATCAGTGCGGGAGAACGGGTCAACGCCCCGCAGTCGTCGGCGGCGCGCGGCCCGGCGGCGGAAATTTGGCCGCAGTGTCATCGAGCACGAGCACCCAGTCGTCGCCCGGACCGGCCGTGGGCGGGGTAAAGCTGTGGGTGGCGGCCTTGGCAAAGGTTTCCGCCGCCTTCGCCCCACCGGTACGCGGGTCATACCACCAGGCGGCAAGTGTCGTGCCGGACAGCCCGCTGGTGTTGACGGTGACCCCGGTCTGCCCGGCCGGTAGATAAATGAAAGCATAACGCCCGCTGGTGCCGCGGGTGGCGGCGAGGCGATCGACGGCGCGGTTGGAGACGGTGCCGGCGAGGAGGGACTGGTCGGGGATGCGCTCCAGCATCGGCCGGGACTCAACCAGATAGCGGAGGAACTGCACCTGGCCGGAAGCGGGAAGCTTGAGGGCGTCCTTCCAATCCATGTTGGCATGCCAGCCGGCGTTGCCCGGTGGCGGAGCGCCATCGGGGGCGGGATGGAAGAACTCGTACACCTCGCCGTTGCCGTAGGTGTGGCCGGCGGCGCCGGCGAAGACCGCGAGATAGGCGGAGCGGCGGACATCGACAGCCTGGATCCGCGGGGTGGCGGCCGTGACATTGGTCCGCACCAGGTTGTTGGTGATGTTCTCGTAACCCGGCTCCATGTCCAAGGTCGGCTTGACGGGGGTCTTGGCGAAGTCGCCGCCGACGATCTGGAAATTGGTGGTATTGATGAAGTGGCCGGACTGGATCGCATTGAAATCGAGCCAAGGGCGATCCTGGAACCAAAACGACGAGCTCTGCCTCCCGGTCGGATGGTAGGTGATCATGATTTTGGCCATGCCGGCCTCCTTGGCGCCCGCGAGCAGACCGGCGGCCTCGGCGTCAATCACGGGCTGGATGTCGGTGCCCGCCGTGTCGCCGCCGAGGACCCAGAAAATATTTTTTCCCGCGTAGCGTTTCGCGAGATAGCGGCAATACCCCTGCATCCCGGCGGGATCGGCGAACGGACCGGTACGCGTGTTCTTGGTCCAGAATGGCAGCAGCGCCACATAAAGACCCCGGGCGGCGGCCTTGGCGATGATGCTGTCCACGTTCTTGAAATAGGCGTCGTTGATCCCAGTCGGGTCGGTGCCGGTGAAAGGCAGCTGGCCGTCGGGGTTGCGATGGTTGCGGAAGTCCCAAACGGCAACGCAACCCTGGATGACGGTAAAACCCTTGGCCTGGCGGTCGTCGAGGTAAAGGTCCACGTCCTGGGGTGAGGGATGGTTGAAAATGCACCAGGCGGTGTCGCCGAGCCAAAAGAACGGTGTGCCGTCGGTGCGCACAAAGGCGCGGCCATTGTCCGAAACGCGGATGGCGGGAAGGGTGGGCGAAGACGCCGTGGAGGGCGTTTGGGCGAAGGCGCAGGCGCCAAAGGCCGCGATCAAGGCAAGGAGGCATGCCGGGGTTTTCATCAGGGTGGGGGGAGGCGGAAATGAGCGCAGCACAAAAGACCGACGGTGGCAAATGCCGGAAGGGTTATTTTGAGATGAACTTAAAATGCGCGGAAGGAATACCCAGAGAACACCGAGTGCAGACACAGAGTTCACAGAGCAAACCACGTAAAGACTCAATGGTGGCTGCAATACCGACACCCGCCGGGTGACATCCAAATCTTCCCTCCTTCCGATGCATTTCTGCTCTGTGAACTCGGATTTTATCTCAATGATCTCTGTGTCCAATTGCTGAATTTAGGAAGAAATTCCCGGAGCGGGAAGACGCCTCTCAAACGGCCGCTAACAGTTGCGGTATTTAGCCGCCGGGTAGAGGGTGAGCAGGGAAACCGTCGCCGCGACGTAAAAAACCGCCGAGATGCCCGCGTAGCTGGCCAGAAAACCAAAAATGGGGCGGCACAAGGCGGTCGAACCGCGGGAGGCAAAGGAAAAGGTGCCGAATGCGCTGTGAAAACTGATCCTTTCGTCCATCGAGTCGGCCACCATGGCACGAATGATGGGCGACGACCCGCGGGTGAAGATGCCCAGCAGGAAAATCAAGGCCATGAGCAGGACAATGCTGGAGGGCACGACAATCAGCAGCAGAATGAGCGCCGTCATGGCGATTTTGGAGGCGATCAGGATGATGGGCCCGCCATGCCGATCCGACAGCCTCCCCAGGGCCAGCCGGCCCATGAGATAGCCCATGAAAAACAGCGCGTTGAACCAGCCGGTTTGATCCAGCGGCATGCCTTTGGCGCTCAATAAAAACGGGATAAAGATGTAGAGTGAAGCGCTGGAAAATGAATCGGCGATGCCGGCGATGGTGGCGTAGCAAAAACGTTTGTTTTTCAACAGGGTGGCCAGCTTGACCGGCGCCTCGCTGACCGGCGCCTCGGCCGACCCGGCGGTTCGCTGATTGTTGACCAAGAGGGCGAGCACCAAGGCGATGACCGTCGACGCCAGGAGCACGGCGCAGGTGATGGCCACCCCAAAGAACCCGGCCAAGGTCGTGGCCATGGCGACCATCGCGATTCGACCCATGTCACCGAAGGCGGCAAAGTTGCCGATCGCGGAGGACCGGGTCTTGGCGGACGCGCCCTTGGCCACGAGGGAGTTGCCGATGGGCTCAAACAAACCGGAGGACAGGCCGGCAAACGCATAGGCGAGGAACAAGGCGTAAAAATTGGCGGGCAAACACAAAATGAGCCACGCCGTTCCACTGGCGGAGATGGAAAGCAGGATGACATTCTTGCTCCCCAAACGATGGGCGATCACCCCGGCAAAAATACTGATGCTGATCTGGCAGACAATGAAGACGGTGCTCAGGAGGCCCACCAGGTACAAGGGGAGGTCATACTTTTGCTTGATGAAAACGAGGAGCCCCAGGATGCTCACCTCCCACCCCTTGCTCAGAAAGTTACAGAGGGGAAGAACCCAGTTTTTAATTTTGCCCGAAAAAGTGGCAGGTGCGGGAAAAGCAGCGCTGGCGACAAGAGTGGAAGACATCGGTTTGATCGGCTTGATGGGCTCATCATACAGACGCGAGTGTTACGGAATCGTTACGGTTGTGTGACATTTTTATCCCATCGGGGTCGGATAAACTGAACCACAATTATCGTTACATGTTAGTTTTCAGGTATATATAATATTCCGATGGTCAAAAACCGAAAATGCCATCAAATTGACAGTGAATTCAGGCGCGATGGTTGCTGCGGGGGGCGGCTGGAACGCCCACGACGACCAAGCGGCACGCGTGTCCACTTTCGCCCAGCCTCCGGCGCGACAAGACGGTTGCGCCCCACCCACAGCACATGACCGGACAGCACGCGGGAGCCGCCTCACCCCTCCAGCCCGCTGCGGATGAGGAGTGGCTGCAGATCGGGCTCGCGGCCCATGAAATCGCGGTAGAGCTCCATCGGGTCGGCGGAATTGCCTTTGCTCAGGATTTTCTCCACAAACTCGGCGCCCACCACCGGGCTGAAGATGCCCTCGCGCTGGAAGCGCGTGAACGCGTCGGCATCGAGGACTTCCGCCCATTTGTAGGAGTAGTAGCCTGCGGCGTAGCCCACCGGGTCGGAGAACAGGTGCCCGAAACGCTTGATGAGCGTCCGGCCCGGCGGCGCGGTGGGAACCAGGCAATCGGCCACGACAGCGGCCGCCTTGGCCTCCAGATCGCCGTCGAGAAAATCCGCCGGGTGGAGGTGGAGCAGCAAGTCCATCTTGCCCAGCTGCACCTGCCGCATCGTGGCGCAGGCCGCGCGAAAGGTCCGCGCCGCCCGCATCTTGGCAAAGAGCTCCTCGGGGATCGCGTCGCCGGTCTCGTGGTGCTGCGCGAACAGGTCGAGACTGGCACGCTCCCAGGTCCAGTTCTCCATGATCTGCGACGGCAGCTCGACGAAGTCCCAGGCCACGTTGACGCCGTTGAGCGACTTGATCTCCACCTCGCCCAGCAGGTGGTGCAACAGGTGGCCAAACTCGTGGAAAATCGTCTCGACCTCGCGGTGGGTGAGCAGCGCGGGCCGACCGCCGGCCGGCGGGGTGAGGTTGCCGCAGATGTAGCCGAGGTGCGGCACGCGGGTGCCGTCCGGCTGCGGGCCGCCGGTGAGGAGGTAGCCCATCCAGGCGCCACCGCGTTTGGCCTCGCGCGGGTGCCAGTCGGCATAGAAGGAGCCCAGGTGCCGGTCCCGCGAATCGTGCAGCTCGTAAAACTTGACCTCGGGATGCCAGACCTCGACCGCGCCAGCCGCCCGTTCCGTGATGCGCAGGCCGAAGATCTTGCCGACCAGCTCAAACATCCCCGCCACCACCCGGTTCATCGGAAAATAAGGCCGGAGCGCCTCCTCGTCGAAATCATACCGCTCCCGGCGCAGCTTTTCCGCCCAATAGGTGACCTCCCAGGCCTTGAGCCGGCCGACCGGCCCACCGGCCAGCCGCGCACGAAACGCCTCGAGCTCGCCGCACTCGCGGGCAAACGCCACCCGGGCGCGGGCCTGGATGTCCTCGACAAAGGCCAATGCCCGCGCGCCGCTCTTCGCCATGCGCCGCTCCAGCACCAGGTCCGCGAAATGCGCCCGGCCCAGCAGCGCGGCCTTCTCGGCGCGCAGGGCAAGAATTTTTTTAATGAGGGCCTCGTTATCGTGCGGCGCCTCCGCGCCGACCGCGACCGCGGCCGTCCAGGTCTCCCGGCGCAGCGCCTCGTCCTCCGCGTAGGTCATGACCGGCTCCTGCGAGGGCCCGTGCAGCGTGAACCGCCACACCGGCTTTTCCGCCGACCCCAGCCCCTTGGCCTCCGCGCCGGCCCGCGCCGCCACAACCGCATGGGGCGGCAGCCCGGCGAGCTTGGCGGGGTCGTCAACGAGCATCTGCCACGCGTTGGTCGCATCGAGGACGTTCTCCGAGTATTTCTGGGTAAGCTGGGCCAACTCGCCCTGCAGGGCCTCCAGCCGGGCCCGCTGGTCGGCGGGTAGATCCGCACCCGCCTGCCGGAAATCGGCCGCGGTCTCATCGAGAAAGCGCCGGTGGATGCCGGTGAGCGCCACCGCGGCCGGCGATTCCGCCACCGCCTTGAGCCGCGCCCACAGGGCGGCGTTGAGCGGAATCCGGGCGTACAACGCGGTCACCTCCGGCAGCATGGCGTTATGGGCCGCACGCAGCGCGGGCGAATCGGCCACGGCCTGGAGGTGCGTGACCTTGGACCAGGCCACATTGAGCTCCTCGGTCGCGTGCTCGAGCGCAAGAAAGGTATTGGCGTAGGACAGTGTCCCCGGGTCGAGCGCCGCGATGGCATCAATGGCCGCCTGCGCTCGCTGCAGCGCCTCGCCGATGGCCGGCGCGATCTGGTCGGGCGTGAGCTGCGACCAGCGGATGGCAAAGGCGGGATCGAGGAAGGGATTGGTGGACATTGTGGATCAGAGGTCAGACGCCGTAAGTCAGAAGTCGAAGGTCGAAAGTCGAAGGTCAAAGGTCGGAGGTCGGAGGTCGAAGGTCGGAGGTCGGAGGTCGAAGGTCGGAGGTCGAAGGTCGAAGGTCGAAGGTCGGAAAATGGCGACGAAGCCAACTAAAGCCATGCAATTTCGAGCGACCCGGCTCAAGGCCACTGCTGATTCACGAAGAGAAGAATATCGAGGCCATCAGGGCTTGCCTTTCGCCTTTGACCTAGCCAGACAAAAATCTTTAACCACTTATGCACACTAATTTGCACTTATCCGACCCTCAGAATCAGTGTCCATCAGTGGTTCAAATCCGCCCGTTCGGAAAGTTTTCATCCTGGGTTTCTAAATGATGTTTTGTCTCTCATAATCATTGTTTTGTATTTCTAATGAATCGGCGCTGGCTCAAGGCCGGAAGTGCTTGGAGAACAGCGCTACGTTTTCGAAATGGAGCACCTCGGGCGGGCGACCGTCGGGGGACGTGGCCACCTCGACCACGTCGAACCGGAAGGTGGCCGGGGGCGGGCGGAGCGCGCGCAGGTAGGCGGCGACGGCGCGGCGCAGCACCTTTTTCTTCCGCAGATTAACCGCAAAGTAGCCCGGCACCAAGGCGGAGGCGGCGCGGGATTTCACCTCGACAAACACGAGGACCTCCCCGTCACGGCACACGAGGTCCAGCTCCTCGCGCTCGTCGCGGGGGTTGCGCCAGTTGCGCGTGACCACCGTCAGCCCATGGGCCAGCAGAAACTTTGCCGCCGCCAACTCGCCGGCTGCTCCGGCAGCGGCCGCCTCCGTCTCCTCTCCGGCGGCCCCCGAATTGCGATCCGAGGCCGGCGCGCGCGCCCGCGCCCGGGCCGGCGTGGGACCGCGCAGACGCTGGAGCCATTCGGGAAGGTGTGGCAGCATGGTAAAACGACCAGCCTGGCCGCTAATTGTCATTGCGGCGGCGGCCCGGCAATGGCAATCGGAAGGCTGCTTGGCCACACTCTCCCCCATCATCCAAGGCTCGCGCCCGCCCCAACCCATGGCGGCGATCGCGCATGCGTTGCGCCGGTCGCTGCTCATCAAGGTCATTTCCAAACCGGCCCCCAGCCGCGAGGATTTGCAGTCGGTCGTCGAGCTGAGCGCCTCCAAGGTCGTCGAGGCGTTGCAGGCGCAGTCCATGACCATGTACCTGGTCGAGGGCAATGACATCATTTTCCGGCATGTTTACTACTCCCCCACCCTCTGGGGTGACAACAAGGCCAAGGAGACCCAGTTCAAGGAAACCGCCGCCAAGCTGCTCGCGCTCAAGCTCCCGCTGGGCAAGGGCATCGTCGGCCGGGTGATCAGCTCGGGCGCGCCGGTGTTCTTCCGCAACACCGAGACGCAGGTGCCCTTCATGACGTCGATGACGCAGACCACCGGGTTTGAGGTGCGCTCCATGCTCACGGTGCCGCTCAAGACCAACATCGTCATCGGCGCGATCCAGGTGCTGAACAAGGAGCCGTCCAGCGGCACGGGCGGCAGCTTCACCGACAACGACCTCACCCTGCTCCAGGAGGTCGCCGAGTATTCCTCCACCCTGCTCCAGCGCATGATGGACCCGAAGTTCCAGCTGAGTTCCGAGGACACCGCCAAATTTGTCGCCAAGCTCACCGATCTCCCGCTCGTCACCAAGCCCGAGGAGATCGAGATCGACGAGAAGCTCGTCGAGGTCGTCGGCGACGCACTCATCCGCCGCGAGGGTGTGTTCCCGCACAAGCGCATCTCGCCCAACACGGTCGCCGTGCTGATGGCCAACCCCCTCGACTACGCCAAACGCGAGGCGTTCCAGCAGGCCAGCGAGCTCGTCATCGAGGAGGTGCGGGTCGCCCCCGCCACGCTCATCGAGGCTCTCGTCAAAAAATTCTTCAAGGAGTCCAAGCCCGGCGCGCAGGAGGGGGATGTGGACATCAGCTCGGTCGCCGAGGTCATCAGCACCGCCTACAACAGCGACGGCGGCGGCGAGATCAGCGCCAGCGACCTCGAGAGCGAGGACTCCGCGCCCATCATCCAGCTGACCAACCGCATCATCGAGGACGCCTATGTGTCCGGGGCGTCCGACATCCACATCGAGCCGATGGAGAAGGACCTGCTCATCCGGTACCGCATCGACGGCCTCTGTCAGGAGAAGCTCCGCCTGCCCAAGCAGGTCACCAACGCCATGGTCACCCGCCTGAAGATCATGTGCAACCTCGACATCGCCGAGCGGCGCCTGCCGCAGGACGGCCGCATTGTCTTCAAGAAATACACCAAGAAGAACATCGACATCGATCTGCGCGTCGCCACCGGCCCGATGAAGGACGGCGAGAAGGTCGTCATGCGTATCCTGGACAAGTCCAAGTCCACCCTGCCCCTGCCGGCGCTCGGGTTCTCCGACGAGAACCTGGCCCGGTACCGCGAGTGCATCCGCCAGCCCTACGGGATGATCCTCCACTGCGGCCCCACCGGCTCCGGCAAGTCCATGACGCTCTATTCCGCGCTCGGCGAGGTGAACACCCCCGACGTCAACATCCAGACGGCCGAGGATCCCATCGAGTACACGCTGGCCGGCATCAACCAGATGCAGATGAGCCGGGCCATCGGCCTGACCTTTGCCCGGGCGCTGCGCTGCTACCTCCGCATGGACCCCGACATCATCCTCGTCGGTGAAATCCGCGACGAGGAGACCGCCGGCATCGCGGTCGAGGCCGCACTGACGGGCCACTTGCTGGTGTCCACCCTGCACACCAACGACGCGCCCTCAACCGTCGCGCGTATCGGCGAGATGGGGGTCGAGCCCTTCAACATCTCCGCGTCCTTGGTGTGTGTCTGCGCCCAGCGTCTGCTCCGCCGGGTCTGCAAAAATTGCAAGCAGCCCTTCGAGCCGGAGGGCCGCGAAAAGGATCTGATCGAGAAGGCCATCGGCTGGAGCGGCCAGATTTTCAAGGCCAACCCGCAGGGTTGCCCCAGTTGCGGCGGCACCGGCTACAAGGGCCGCGTCGGCATCCATGAGCTGATGGTCAACAGCGAGGAACTGACCGAGGGCATCAACAAGGAGGTCGAGGTCGCGCATCTGAAACGCATCGCGATGAAGAACGGCATGAAAACCCTCCACCAGGACAGCATCCTCAAGGTGAAGATGGGGCTGACCACGATCGAGGAGGCGCTGTCGAACGTCCCGCCGGATTTGATTTTGTGAGCACGGTAAGACTAAATTCGGCAGTTAGTCACAGAGGCCACAGAGATAAAACCCGAGTTCACAGAGAAAACGGCGGAAAAGAGAAAGAACTGCGGCTCAACCCAGGTCGAAATACTTGGCCTGGATCCGGCGCCGCAGCGGCAGGGATCCGAGGCGGGAAAGCAGCGGCGCCATGACCGCCTGGAAAAAACGCCCGCAGCGCACCGTGCCGCTGCGCCGACGCAGCAGCGCGCGCCGCAGCGCGGCCGCGGCGTGGGCGGGCTCCGGGCCCGTGAGCATCATGCGGCCAAACGCGGCCCAGGCGCGTTCCATGCGCGGGGTCGTCGCACCCGCCGGACGGCGGACCGAGCCTTCAAAGTCGGTGCGGTAATCGCCCGGCCGGACATCCAGCACCACGAGGCCCGTGCCCGCCGTCTCAATCATGAGGCTCTCGTTGAGCGCGGTCAGGCCGGCCTTGGTGACGTTGTAGGCGCTTTGGAACGGCAGCGGGAACTCCGCCGCGAGCGAGGAGATGTTGACCAGCGCGCCCCGATTGGCGGCGCGCATCCCGCGCAGGGCGGCATGCGCGAGCCGGGCGGTGTTGATGAGCATCACCTCCATCTGCTCCTGCCAGACCGCAAAATCCGTCGCGGCAAAGTCCCCGAACACGCCGTAACCGGCATTGTTGATCACCAGGGCAAACGCACCACCGGCCGCCACCGCCGCAGCCTGGAACGCGGCCTCGGCCGCGGCACCCGCGCGGAGTTCAAGCGCGACCGGGGTGAAGTGTGGGTGCCGGGCGAGCTCCGCCAGCCTCGCCGGATCGCGCGCGGTGCCCCAGACCCGCACGCCCTCGGCGAGCAGCATCTCGGCAAACGCCCGCCCCAGACCCGTGCTGGCGCCGGTGACAAAGGCGGTCGGGTAAAGTTCGGCGAGACGTTGGGCCATGATCGGGCGGGGCTCAGGCGCGTTGCAGCACCAGGCACACGTTGGCACCGCCGAAGCCGCTGCTGTTGTTGAGCACCACGCGGGGCGCGGTCGGCCGGGTGACGCGCGGGATGTTGAGGCCCGCACAGGCCGGGTCGAGCTGGTGGATGTGCGCCGAGCCGGGGATGAAGCCGTCCCGCAAAGCGAGGGCGCAAAAGCCGGTCTCCATCGCCCCCGCCAACGAGAGCCCGTGACCCGTCAACGCCTTGGTGCTGCTCACGGCGACCCGCGCCGCCTCGGCCCCGAGCACGGCGTGCAGCGCCCGGCATTCCGAGATATCCCCGATGGGGGTGGAGGTCGCGTGGGCGTTGATGTGGTCAACCTCGGCCGTGGTGCGGCCGGAGGCCTGGAGCGCCCGGCGCATGGCGTGGGCGAGACCGGCCCCCTCGGGGTGGGAGATGGCGACATTGTGGCCGTCGGAGGCCTGGCCCCAGCCAAGCAGCTCGCAATAGGGCGTGACGCCCCGGCGCCGGACCTCGGCCTCGCTCTCCAGGACGAGCACGGTCGCGCCACCGGTGCCCACAAAACCATCCCGGGCGACATCGAAAGGCCGTGAGGCGGTGTCGGGATCGGGGTTGAGCGACAGCGCCCGCATGCCGGCAAACGGCAGGATGGTCTCGACGTTGCCGTCCTCCGCGCCGATCACGAACATCCGGTGCTGGCGACCGAGCGCGATCTCGTCATGGGCGAAGCCGGCCGCATGGGAGGATGAGGCGCAGGCCGAGGAAAAACCGGTCGAGGCGCCCTTGATCTTGAAATGGGCCACCAGGTTGAACTGCACCGTGCCGGCGATGCTGGCCACAATGCCGAGCGGCGGGCAGCGCATCACCCCCTGCTCGTGCATGCGGGTGACGTGCCGGGTGAGGATGCCCGGCGAGCCGGCGGAGGCGGCGTAAAGCCCGGTGCCGTCGTTGGACACATCGGCGTCGGTCAGCCGCGCGTCCTCGATGGCCTGCAGCAGGGCGCAATGGGCGTAGAGCGAGCCGGGGCCGAGGCTGCGGAGCACCTCGCGGCGCACGCGGTAGCGGGCGGGCAGCGTCCAGTCCTCGCAGTCCTCCGCCTCGGTCTGAAACTCCCGCACCGGCGCGGCGACCTTGACCGGCACGCTGGGGTGGTCGAACGGCGGGTAGCGGACGATGCCATGCCGCAACGCCCGCAGGCTGTCGCCGACCGTGGTCGCGTCGTTGCCGATGCTGGTGATGAAGCCGAGTCCGGTGATGAAAACTTTGGGCATGCCCGAGGAGTGCCCCATCGTCGGGAAACCCGCGCGACCTTAAAGCGAAAAATGCGGGCGAAGACGGCGGGACGGAAGGGAGGGGCGGGGGCGGCCCGCCGGCCCTTCTACCACCAGCGACCTAGACGCGGCCGGTGACGGGCGCGTCATGCGGGTCGTGCGCCGAACCATTCACGCCGTTAAGCCCGTTCGCCCCGTTGGGGCCGACACCGTTGGTCTCCGCCGGGGGCAAGGCCACAACCGGCACCACCGCCTCCACATAGCCGTAGGTCAGCGTGATCTCCTCCGCCATGACCGCCTTTTCCTGGCCGACGCGCACACTGCCCTCAAAGGTGGCGAGGGGCAGCTTCATGCGCTTCGGCTTGATGGACAGGGTGAGGACATCACCGGGCTTGCAGACGCGGTGGGCGCGCACGCCCTCGCAACCCGTGAAGAAAATGGTGCCGGAGCCGACCACCTTTCCCGGCTCGGCCACCACATGGCCGGCGAGCAGGTGGAGCACCCCCAGCTGCCCGAGCGCCTCCAGCATGATCGAGGCGGGCATGACCGGATTGTCCTTGAAGTGGCCCTGGAGAAAAAACTCCTGGCCGGTGATCTTGTATTTGCCCGAGGCGCTGGCGGCGCTGACCGACGCTTCGTTGAGAAACAGAAATGGGGGCTGGACCGGCATCAGGGCGACGAGATCCTCGATGGCGAAAAACTTGCTCGGCTTGGGCGGGGGCAGTCCGCGCGCCCGGCAGTCAATGTAGGTTTTCACGTCGCTCAGGGTGCGCAGGTTCCGCAGGTCGTCATTCGGGATCTGCAGCTGCGCCACCTCCTCCACCAGGATCACGATCTCCATCATGGTGAGCGAATCGATGCCCAGATCCTCGACAAAACGCAGGTCGTCGTCGCCGGTGCCGAGCCGGGCGCGCAAATCCGGCTCCACAAACCGCTCCACAATCCCGATGATGATCGCCGGCAGATGCCGCGTGTCACCATCCCGGCGATAACCCACGGCCGCCTCAATGGTCGACGACGAGCAACGCTTCAAGCTGTCGCGGATGGCTGCCTCGGCCTCGGGCGGGAAGGTTTTGCCGACAGACGGCGCGACGGGAAGTGCGGGTTCGGGCATGACTGGGTCAAATAACGCCCGCGCCCGCCTGGTTGTAAATGCTATTTTCCAGCCCAACCCGGGTCGGCCGTGTCAGGCCGCGTCCCACAGGTGCCGCGGATTGCAGCTTGAGCCGCCCAGGGTGGGCCGATAGGGTTCCTCCCGATGGCCTCCTCGCCGCCGGTCTACCTCCTTACGCACGAGTTCCACCCGCAACGGGGCGGCATCGCGACGTTTGCCGAGGAAATCGCGGGAGCCGCCACCGGGCTGGGCCATGACGTCGAAGTGTGGGCCCCGGCCCTGCCGGGCGGCGGGCCGCCGGAGAAATCCTGGCCGTTCCGCGTGCGCCGCCTGCCCGCCGTCCGGGGCACCCACAACTTCGGCTGCCAGCTCCAGCTCGCCCGCGAGCTGATCCGGCACCGGCGCCGGCTCCGCCATGCCACCGTCTATCTGCCCGAGCCGGGCCCCATGCTCACGCTGATGACCCTGCAGTTTTTCCACGCCTTCCGCCCGCGCCGGCTGGTGCTCACGTTTCACGGCTCCGAAATCCTGCGGTTTCACCACCGGCCGTCTTTGCGCCTGCTCACCCGGCGGCTCATCCGCCACGCCGACCGGATCAGCACGCTCACCCACTACACGAAGCGCCTCCTCTGCGCCCGCTTCCCCGCCGCCACGGCCAAAACCTTTCTCACCCCCGGGGCGCTCCGCACCGGTTTCGCCGCCGACCGTGCCGCAGCCGCCCGACCCGGCCCGGCCGGTCGCTCGGTCGTGCTCACGGTCGGCCGCCTGCACCCGCGCAAGGGCCAGCTCCTCACCCTTCAGGCCCTGCAGGCGCTGCCGCCCGCGCTCCGCGCCGGTCTCGAATACTGGATCGTCGGCACCGCCAGCCGCCCGCACTACGAGAAAACCCTCCGCGCGGCGGCCGCCCACGCGGGTTTTGTGGTCAAATTCCTCGGCGACCTGTCCGACGCGGAGCTCGATGCGGTTTACGACCAGGCCGATATCTTTTCCCTGACGAGCATCGACCACGGCCACAGCGTGGAGGGCTTCGGCCTGGTGTACCTCGAGGCGGCCGCGCACGGTCTGCCCGTGGTCGCGCACACGGTCGGCGGCGTGTCCGAGGCGGTCGTGGATCATGTCACCGGGCTGCTCGTCTTCCCGCACCAACCCAGCCGGCTCACCGCGGCGTTCGCCCGCCTGCTCACCGATCCGGACCTGCGCCACCGTCTCGGCACCGCCGGCCGCGACTGGGCCGCACGCAATAGTTGGACCCGCTCCGCCGAGCTCCTGTTCTCCCCGCCCGAACCCGCCTGACCACCATGCTCTCCTCCCGCACCAGCCTCAACGTCCGCTATGCCGAGACCGACATGATGGGCGTGGCCTATCATGGCAGCTACCTGCCCTGGTTTGAGCTCGGCCGCACCGCCCTCCTCAAGGCGCACGGTCTGCCCTATCGCGAGTTGGAGGCCGCCGGCTATTTCCTACCCGTGCTGGAGGTTTCGGCGCGTTACCTGCGCCCGGCCCGTTACGACGACGAGCTGGAGATTGTCACCACCCTGCGCGAGCGGCCCGTCGCCCGCATCCGGCTCGACTATGAAGTATTCCGGGCCGCCGAGCTGCTGGCCACGGGTCACACGGTGCATGCCTTCATTGACCGCGAGGGCCGCCCCACCCGCCCGCCGGCAAATTTCGCGGGGAAGATGGCGGCGCTGTTCGGGTAGTTCGCTCATCCGTCCACCTTGTGTCCCCGGGGCGCCGACGCCAACCTCCCCTCGACAATGCGGCGGGTTTGGTCATCCTTCGTGCATGCAGGGCAACGGGGAGCAACGACAGCTTCGCGCGCCCCCTCAGCGCCTGCCCACCCCATGTCCCCCGCCCCACCCTCGCCACCGCCGGCTTTGATTCGTGGCGCACTCGCCGCGGCCAGATGGCGCGCCACTCACCTGCTGACTGGATGCCTGCTGCTGGTGCTGGATGCGTTGACGGGGCAGTTCCTGATGCTGGACAGCCTCTTTGTTGTCCCGGTCAGCCTTGCCGCTTGGTTCTGCTCGGCCAGAATGGGCTTCATCCTCGGCGTCATCCTCCCGCTCGGGCGGGCCGTGATTGAGGCCAGCCTCGAGAAATCCAGCCCGCCGTCCTTCATCATGGCCAATGCCGCCATCCGGATTGTGGCGCTTGTCCTGATCGCATATCTGGCCTGTACCGTCCGGCAGAAACGCGAGCTGGAACGCAAAATTGTTCAACTGGAGGGGATCCTGCCGATTTGCTGTTTCTGCAAACGCATTCGGGACGAGGATCAAAACTGGCAGCAGCTGGAGAAGTACATTTCCGCCCACTCCCAGGCGAATTTCACCCACTCTTTTTGTCCAAAATGTGCCCGGGAGCATTACGGGGACCTCGTCGGCACGACCCCGGACACCTAGCTCCCCTCTAACTCATACTCCGCCAGCACCGCCGGATCCGTCTCGGTCGCGCGCGCGGCGGCGAGCCGGTCGCCGGCACCCAACCGAAACACCGCCCACACGGCGTGCGCCCGCACCACCGGCAGCGGGTGCAGCGCCAGCCGCAGCAACGGCCCCAGCAACTCCTCGGTCTGCTCTCGTCCTGCTTCCGTTGCCTGCCGTCTGGCCTCCGGCTTCTGACCTATGACCTCTGACTTCTGACCTCTGACCTCTGACCCCTGATTCCCCGCCACCACACAGGCGTTGCGCAACAATCCGGCGAGTTTCAGGCGCTTGATCGCGGTGCCCCGGAACACCTCGGCGAACCGGCCCGGGGTGAGCTCGAGGATTTCGCACAGCGTGAGCGCGGCAATGCCGCCACGCACCTGGAGCAGCACACGCCGGCCGGCCTGGGCGAAGCGGTTCCACGGGCAGACCTCCAGGCACACGTCGCAGCCGTAGACATGGTTGCCGATACCCGGGCGCAGCTCGCGCGGGATGATGCCCCGGTTTTCAATGGTTTGATAGGAGATGCAACGACGCGCATCCACCACCCCGGGTGCGGCAAAGGCCTGCGTGGGGCAGGCGTCGAGGCAGCGCGAGCACTTGCCGCAGAGCAGGCCGACTGTCTCCTTCCCGGGCGCAGGGCCCCGGGATTTTTTCCGCAGCGGCTCATCCGGCTCCAACTCCACCACGGTCAGGATGGCCGAGAGCAGCAGCCAGTTGCCGTGCCGGGGGGAGATGAGCATGGCGTTCTTGCCGAGAAACCCGATGCCCGCCCGCTCCGCCCAGCCGCGCTCCAGCACCGGGCCGGTGTCCACATAATAGCGGTAGTCGGCCGGCCCGGCGCCGGCGATCTCCTCCAGCACCCGCCCGGCCGCGACGAGCGCGGGCTTCAGCGTGTCGTGGTAGTCGGCGTGCAGCGCATAGCGGGCCCAGAGGGGATTTTCGATTTTGGAATCTTGAATTTGGATTGCGTCCCCATCCCCTCCCTCCCGGCCGCCGATTGCCCTCCTTCCTCCAGCGTCTGGCTTCGGGCCTCTGACCTCTGACGTCTGACCTCTGGCGTCTGTCCGCCGGCCGCCCCCCCAGTAATTCACCCCGAGCATGATCACCGTGCGGGCGCCGGGCAGCACGCGTCCGGGGTCGGCGCGCTTTTCGGCGGTGCGTTCCATCCACGCCATGTCGGCCTGCCGGCCGGCGTCGAGCCACGCGCGCAAGGCCGCCGCGCCGGCGTCCGCCCCGGCGACGCGGGCAAACCGCACCTCGTCAAAGCCGAGCGCGTGCAGCCGCACCCGCACCGCCTCGCGGTCAGCGGCCATGGGCCTTCGCCAGACGGGCGAACTCGCGCGCCTCCTGCTGGTAGGCGCGCAGGACGTGGGGCACCAGGTCGCCCAGCGGCCGGCCGTCGGTCAGGATCACACTGCCCGCCCGCCGGTAGACGGGCTCGCGCTCCGCCTGAAGCTCGCGGATGCGCGCGAGCGGGTCGGGCACTTCCAGCAGCGGCCGGTGGCGGTTGTGCTGGGTGCGGCGCAGGATGGTCTCGGGCGAGGCGTGCAGGCAGATGACCACCCCTTTGGTTTTCAGCAACTCGAGCATCCCGGGCGCCAGCACCAGCCCGCCGCCGCAGGCGACGACCTGCCGCTGCGGCGGATGGCCCCCTTCGACAAATTCGCGCTCCATCTGCCGGAACCTGGTCTCGCCCTCGGTCGCGAAGATCTGCGGGACGGTCCGCCCCTGTTTCCGCTCAATCTCGTGGTCACTGTCGAGAAATTTGAAGCCGAGGCGGATGGCCGTGGCCCGGCCCACGGTGGTTTTGCCCGTGCCCATGAAGCCCACGAGGTAGAGGTTGGTGTCGGGGGAAGGCATGACACCCCCTTGGTGCCGGACCACGGCGCGTTTGCCAAACCTGAAAACGCGAAGCCCAAACTTGATTGGCCACCCGGAAGCACAAAAATGTCTCTGGCTCCGGCGACAGCCTCCAGCGCGCCTATAGGCGCGACGCAGGGCCCCATCCTCACCTTGGAATCTTGTGCTTTTTTGTGGCCTAAATCCGGCCTTCGGCCTCTGCCTTCCCCCTCCGCCTCAGTTGTTCCGCCGCGAGTTGAGCAAATACAACAACATGAGCAGCGAGCTGACAAAGGCGGCGACATAGGTGAGCGCCGCGGCGTCGAGCGTTTGGTTGACGCCAGTCATCTCGTCGCGATCGAGGATCCCCAGCTCGACCAACTGCACTTTGGCGCGGCGGCTGGCGTCGAACTCAACCGGCAGCGTCACCAATTGGAACACGGTCAGGACCGCGTAGCAGAGGATCGCCACGTCGAGGATCGTGCCCGAGAGCCCCCGCACAAGGAAGAAGCTGGCGAACCAGAGGATCGGCAGCACCCGCGAGACGAAGTTGGTCGCGGGCACAAGGGCCATGCGCGCGTGCAGCATGGCATAGCCAACCTGGTGTTGGATCGCGTGGCCGGATTCATGCGCCGCCACGCCGAGCGCGGCCAGGCTGGTGCCGTGGTAATCTTCCGAAGACAAGGCGAGCCGCTTGTTGATCGGATCATAGTGGTCGGTCAGGTGCCCGGGGATTTCGACGATCTCAACGTCGGTGATGCCGGCGTGTTTCATCACCGCCTCGGCGGCCTCGCGGCCGGTGATGCCACCGCGGGAGGGGATCTGCGCGTTCTTGCTATAGGTGCTCGAGACGCGATATTGCGCGTAGAGCGAGACCGGCAGCATCAGGATGATGAGCAGGAAGAGCATCCATTGCGGCAGGAAAGAGCCGGAGAGACCAAAGGCGGCCAGGAGGAGGGAGACGTGCATGGTGTTGGAAACGTGGTGAGGGTCCAAGCTGGACCCAAATGGCTGGTTTTTCCAGCAAAAACCGGACCATGGCTCCGAGGCAGCCTGCGACAAACCCTCAATCCGGATTGGCCACAAAGAGGCACAAAAGGGCGAGGTGCTTCGGCGGTTGTCATCCGCGCGCCTATAGGCGCGGCGCAGGACCTCGTCCCTACCTTGGACTCTTGTGCTTTTTTTTGGCTAAAGATTCCGGCCTGCGCTGCCTATGCGCTTGCCATCACCAGAGAATCAGGTCCAGGGTTTGGGCTCCGTCCATGCTTGGCCGACTGAAAATTTCCCTCGTCCTGTTTGCCTGGCTGCTCGCCACCGGCAGCCAGTGGGATTTGTTGCAGACGCTGGCCTGGGGCCGGATGACGGTCGACAACGCGCAGACCATGACGCTCACCGAGGCGGTCGCCCGCACTTTCTCACCGGACACCCTTTGCCCCGTGTGCCGGGCCGTGGCCGCGGCCAAACAGGAGCAGTCGGGCAACAGCGGCGTGCCCAGCGGTGGCGTCGAGGGCAAGATCCTGATCGTGTTTCAGCCGGCGCCGATGATGCTGGCTCCGGTTCAGGTCTCATTCCCCTGGTTGGAGAATGGAGGGATAACACCGGGCGCGTCACGCGCCGCGCCCCCGCTGCCACCGCCACGCGCGGTTTGAACGAATATCCACGGCTTAGCCGTGTGGGCGGGGTGCCTCCCCCGCGACCATTGGCCCGGAACGCGGGGTGAGGGCACCCCGCCCACATGGGTCACCCAGAGGGAGACGCGGCGGCCTCGTCGCGTGTCATCGGCGCCGAGGTCGGTGCTGCTCCCAGCGTTCACCGTACGCGACATTCGCTGCGTGCAAATCCGTTCAACCTTTTCTCCTTTTCCATGAACTTTTTACTGTCATCCAGTTTTCCGCGTTTCATTTTCCGCCCGCAGTTTGCGTTGGTCAGTGCCCTAGCGGGGCTGCCTGCCGCCAGCTTCGGCTGTTCGGTCTGCGGCTGCTCCCTCAGCGCCGACTGGGCCCAGCAGGGCGGCGTCGAGGCGGAGGGTTTTCAATCCTCCGTCCGCTATGAATACTTCCAGCAGAACAATCTTCGCGGTGGCCTCCATAGCGTCGCCACCGGCGGATTCACCTATCCCGGTCCGGACGAGATCCAGCAACGAACCTACAGCCGTTCGACCTGGATCGGGTTGGACTGGAAAACCGGCACGCCGTGGTCCGTGTCCCTCCAGTTACCCTACATCAACCGCTGGCACAGCACGATTGCGGCCGGTGACACTGACCTCTCCACCTCGCACGCCTCCGGGATCGGCGATGCCCGGATTACCGCCCGCTACCAGATCCGCCAGGGCAACGAAAGCAGTTGGGTTTTCCAGTTCGGCCTCAAGCTGGCCACGGGTGCGTTCAACCAGAACTTCGCCACCGGGCCCGAGGCCGGCAATCCGCTCGACCGCGGCCTGCAGCTCGGCACCGGCACGACCGATCTCCTCGCCGGCGTGGGCTACTATGCCCGGCCCGCCATCAATGTCGGCTGGTTTTCCCAGCTCCTGTTCCAGCAGCCGCTCGCTTCGCGAGACCAGTTCCTGCCTTCGTCCACGGTCACCTGGAACAACGGGGTGCGCTATCTCAACACCAGCATCCTCACGCCGGAGCTGCAGCTCAATGCCCGCTGGGACAGCCATGAGACCAACGCCCAGGCGGACTATGCCAACAGCGGTGATCTGGTCGTCCTGTTGACGCCGGGTCTCAGCGCCGACATCACCCATAACATCAACGCCTTCGCCTACGTGCAGCTCCCCGTATTGCAGAAGGTGAACGGTATCCAACTCGAGCCGCGCTACCTGTTCACCACTGGTGTGCGCTGGAAATGGTGAGCCCGGATCGGGCCGGATGGGCCACCCGGAGTCCCCGGCGGCGGTTTTCGCCCCGGCCCGGCCCTCCCGCCCCCATGGGGCGATGCGGGGCGTTTGACAAAAAATAACCTGGTACCTAGGTTGGGGGTATGGCCTCACCCTCCCCCACCAAAAAGCCACTGGCGCCGAAGAAGATCAAGGCGCTCCGGCTGGCAAAACAGGCGCGCGGCACGCTGGAGACCGTCGTCGCCATGATTGAGCGGGACACCTACTGCCCCGAGATCATCCAGCAGACCGACAGCGTGATCGGGCTGCTCACGTCCGTGAAGCGCGAGCTGCTCGCCGGGCATCTCGACACCTGCGTGATGCACCGGATGCTCGAAAACAAGCCGGGCACCATCGCCGAGCTGCTGAAGATCTACCAGCTGTCGAACTGAGATGGACGCCGCCCAAACTTTCCGGGTCGAGGGGATGCACTGCGCCTCGTGCGCGGCCATGATCGAGCGCGCGTTCCGCAAGCGCGCGGGGGTCCGCTCCGCGGTGGTCAACTATGCGACGGAGACGGCCACGGTGGACTTCGACGGGCAGACGGTGCGGCCGCAGGACCTCGCCCAGGCCATCCAGCCGATGGGGTTCACCCTCGTCCTGGAACCACCCCCGGGCGAGGCGACGGGGCCGAACCACGCCAAGCGGGAAAAATTGCGGGAGCTGGCGGAAATGCGCACCAAGGTGATCTCCTCGATCCCGCTCGTGATCTTCAGTTTCCTTACCATGGGCTGGGACACGCTGGCCTCATGGGGCCGCCTGCCGGTGATGGCCCCGGTCTGGCACGACCTCGTGCACCACCTGTTTCCCATCATGGCGACCTACATGCTCCTGGTGGTGGGGAAGCCGTATTTGCAGGGGGTCTGGTCGTTTGCCCGGCACGGGCAGGCCAGCATGGACACGCTCATCGGCATCGGCACGGGCGCGGCGTTCCTCTACAGCTTTGTCCTGAATGCGTTTGAGCAGCCGCTCACGGGCCTGTTGAACGTCCAACAGACCTACTACGACGCCACCATCGTCGTGATCGCATTCATCACCCTGGGCAAATATCTCGAGGCCAAGGCCCGGCTCAAGACCGGCGACGCCATTGAGAAGCTGCTCGGTTTGCAGGCCAAGACCGCGCTGGTCGCGCGGGACGGCCGGGAGGTCGAGACGCCGCTGGCCCAGCTCGCCGTGGGCGACCGGATCATCGTCAAGCCCGGGGCCCGGATCCCGGTGGACGGCAGCGTGGTCGACGGCGCGTCGTATGTGGACGAATCCATGCTGACGGGGGAGCCCGTGCCGGTGGAGAAGAAGGCCGGGGACCAGGTGGCGGCGGGCACGGTCAACACGACGGGGGCGTTCACGTTCCGGGCGGCCAAGGTCGGCGCGGACACCCTGCTCGCGCACATCATCAAGCAAGTCCAGGAGGCCCAGGGCAGCAAGGCGCCGGTGCAGGCGCTGGCCGACCGGATCGCGGCGGTGTTCGTGCCGGTGGTGCTGGGCCTGGCCGTGCTGGCGCTCGCGCTCTGGCTCGGGGTCGGCACCGCTCCGCTGGGCTTGGCCCATGCGCTGTCGCTCGGGCTGGCGGCGTTCGTGAGCATCCTCGTCATTGCCTGCCCGTGCGCGCTGGGTCTGGCGACGCCGACCGCGATTATCGTGGGCGTGGGCCAGGGCGCGCGCGAAGGGATCCTGATCCGCGACGCGGAGACGCTCGAAAGACTGCACCAGGTGGACACGGTGGTCGTGGACAAGACCGGGACCATCACCAAGGGCCGGCCGGAGTTCGCCGAACTGCACAATTTTTCCGGGCTGGATGACACCGAGGTGCTGGCGCTGCTCGCCGCGCTGGAGCAAAAATCGGAGCATCCCGTCGCGCACGCCGTGGCCGTCCATGCCGCGGCCGCCGGGATCCCGCGGCGGGCGGTGGAGGACTTTGCGAGCATCCCGGGCCAGGGAGTGCGGGGAACCATTGGCGGGAAAACGTATCACGCGGGCAACGAGCGCCTCGCGCGCGCGCTCGGCGCCACCTTCGACGAGGCCGCGATCGCCACGGAGACGAGCCGGGGCCGCACCCCGGTGTTTTTGATGGCGGAGGGCGTGCTCCTGGCCGTCGCGTTTGTTGCCGACCCGGTGAAGGACGCCGCGCCCGGAGCGGTCGCCGCGCTCCACGCGCTGGGCGTCAACGTCATCATGCTGACGGGCGACAACGAGAACACCGCGCGCCATGTCGCCCAACAGGCCGGGATCCGGGAGGTGATCGGAAACGCACGGCCGGCCGACAAGCTGGCAAAGGTGAAGGAGCTGCAGGCCCGGGGTCAGGTCGTCGCCATGGCCGGGGATGGCGTGAACGACGCGCCCGCGCTGGCCCAGGCCGACGTGGGCATCGCGATGGCCACGGGCACGGATGTCGCCATTGAGTCCGCCGGCATCACGCTGCTGCACGGTGACATCGCCAAGCTCGCCAAGGCGATCCGGCTCTCCCGCCTCACAATGCGCGGCATCCGCCAGAACCTGTTCTGGGCCTTCATTTACAACGTCATCGGCATCCCGCTCGCGGGCGGGCTGTTTTACCCGTGGTTCGGCTGGACGCTCTCGCCGGTGTTCGCGGGGCTGGCAATGGCTTTTTCCAGCGTCTCGGTTGTCACCAACTCCCTGCGGCTTAAAGCCATGAAGCTGTAATGGGCCCATGAACACGCACACGTTTCATATCGAGGGAATGCATTGTCCGGCTTGTGTCGCCCTGACCGAGGGGGAGCTGGGCGACCTGCCGGGTGTGACCCGCGTGAAGGCGTCGCTCCGCCGCCACCGCGTGGAGGTTGCCGGTGAATTTGGCGGCCGGCCGGCGGAGCAACTCGCGGGGGAGTTCACCGCGATTCTCCAGAAACACGGCTTTGCGGTCTCCGTCGGGCAGCCGGCCACGGCCCAGGCCGCGGGTTGGGCGGATTTTCGTCTGGCCGTGCCGTTGGCCGCCGGGTTCATCGCGCTGTTTGTCGCGCTGCAGAAGTTCGGCGTCGTCAGCTGGGTGACGACGGGAGCGTCGGTGGGTTATGGCACGGCGCTGCTGCTTGGGATCATCGCCTCGCTTTCCTCCTGCATGGCGATTGTGGGCGGCCTCCTGCTCTCGATCTCGGCCAATTTCGCCAAGGGCGGCGACGCCCTGCGCCCGTTGCTGCTGTTTCACCTGGGCCGGCTGGCGTCGTTTTTTCTGCTGGGCGGCGTCATCGGCGCCCTCGGCTCGGTGTTCCAGTTTGGCCCGGGAGGGATGCTGGCCTTGGAGCTGTTGATCTCGGCCGTGATGCTGCTGCTCGGCCTCAACCTCCTCGACCTCTTCCCCTGGGCGAAGACCTGGCAGCCCGCGCTGCCGGCCGGGCTGGGCGGACGCGTGCAGGGTCTGAAGACGCTCAACCACACGGCCACGCCGCTGCTCGTCGGGATCGCCACGTTTTTCATGCCCTGTGGCTTCACGCAGTCCATGCAGCTTTACGCCATCACCACCGGCAGCTTTCTCACTGGCGCGCTGGTCATGCTGGCCTTTGCCCTCGGCACGCTGCCGGTGCTCGCGCTGCTGAGTTTCAGCGCCCCCGGCCTGGGACACCAGGCCCGCGCGGGGGTGTTTTTCAAGACCGCCGGGCTGGTCGTCATATTCTTCTCGCTGTTCAACCTCCACAATGCCTGCGTGGCGGCCGGAATCATCCCGCCGCTTTTTAACCTGTAGGCCCACCCGGATCCCCCATGAAACCTGCCGTCATCACCTCCCTCGTTCTCGGCACCGTGCTGGCCGTCGGCGCCGTGTTTTACCTCGCGCCCGGTCCCGGCGTGCCGCCGGCGGCGACGGTGGCGGCCACCCTGGCGGACCCCGCCGGGCAGTTCATTGAAATCACGGCAAAGGACGGTTACACCCCGGCGACGACCCACGCCCGGGCGGGCGTGCCGCTGGCGCTGAAAATCACGACGGACGGCACCCTTGACTGTTCCTCCTCGTTGCGGATCCCCGCCCTCGGCTGGGCCGAACATCTGGCCCCCACGGGCACGGTCGCGGTGCCCATCCCGGCGCAAAAGGCCGGCACCACGCTCGTCGGCGTGTGCTCCATGGGAATGAAGAGTTTCAAGATCATCTTCGACTAGGCGGTGGCCGTGGCAGGGGGGGAGCCACCGACCGGCTCTGCCCGGGAGGAAGGCAACTTGCGAGTGGTGATGCGTTCTGCCCAGTCCCCCATAAAATGAACCGCCCGCAGAACGGTCTGCGCACGCCCCTGCGTGACATCCCTGCGCCCGGCTGGATGGGCCGCAAAGCGGACCCTGCAGCCGTCTTCCCTCCGACGCACGTCCCCGCGCGCCGCTCGGCGCGACGCCGGGCCACAATTCAACCTTGGATCCTTGTGCCTGGTTATGGCCAAAATTCCGGCCGCAGGTCCGGCTCGACGGCGTTCCCTTTTCCAATTCCAATCCGCGCCGCATGCCCGCCCCCACTTTGCTTGCCCGCCGCTCGTTCGCGCCCTGGCTGGTTGAAAAACCGGCGCTGCTCCTCGCGGCCCTGCTGTACCGCGTGCGCGCGCAGGGCGCCGAGCGGATCCCGCCGGGCGGAGCGCTGCTCCTCGCCAACCATCTGTCCTACATGGACGTGGTCGCGCTGCAGGTCGCGTGCCCGCGGCCGATCCGGTTCGTGGGCCATGAGGAGCTGCTGGCCAAGGGTTGGGTTTTCCGGCTCATCTTCCGGCTGGCGGGTGTGATCCCGGTCTCCCGCACGCACGCACTCGCGACCACGCGGCGGGTGGCGCAGGCGCTGGCGGCGGGCGAGCTGGTGCTGCTGTTTCCCGAGGGCGCGATCTCGCGCACCGGCCAGCTCATGCGGGTCGAGCGCGGCTTCGAGCTGATGGCGCGCCGGGCCGGGGTGCCGGTCGTGCCGGTCGCGCACGACGGGTTGTGGGACTCGATTTTTTCCTTCGCGGGCGGACGCTGCGGGTGGAAATGGCCGCGCCTCGCCCGCCTCCACCTCCACGTCGTGTGGGGCGGGCCCATTCCGACGGAGCACGCGGACGCGGCCACGGTGCGGCGCGCGCTGCTCGACCTGGGCGCGGAGGCGTTCGGCGCCCGCCCGCAGCTGGCGAGCCACCTGGGTTTTGAAATCGTAAAAATGCTGGCGCGGCATCCGGGCCGGGTGAAGCTGACCGACTGCACCGCAGGCCGGCGCGAGTTCACGGCGGCCCAACTGCTCGCGGCGGCGGCCGTGCTCGCGCGCCGGCTCCGCACGACCGTGCCGGAACCGCGGGTGGGCATCGTGCTGCCGCCGGGCGCGGGCGGCTTTATCGCCAACCTCGCGGTGGTCTGCGCGGGCAAGGTGCCCGTGAACCTCAACGCGACCGCCGGCCGGACGGCCATCGAGGCGGCGATCCGGATCGCCGGGATCAAAACGGTGCTCACGGCCGGGGCGGTGCGCTCGCGGCTTCCCGACTTCCCCTGGCCGGAACGCAGCCCCGACCTGGCCCTGGAGATGCAGGCCGGCGGCGCGGCGTGGCCGTGGTTCCTCGCGGCCTGGCTGCTGCCGGGGGCCTGGTTCGCAAACCTGCTGGGCCTGCCCCGCGCCGGCGGGGACACGGAAGCGGGGCTGCTGTTCACCAGCGGCAGCGCCGGCGAGCCGAAGGGGGTCGTGCTCACCCACCGCAACCTGCTGGCCAACTGCGCCCAGATCTCGGCGCTGGCGATCCTGCCCGACTCGGCCTCGTTGTTCGCGTGCCTGCCGCTCTTCCACAGCTTCGGGTTCACGGTGACGCTGTGGTATCCGCTGCTGCGCGGATGCCGGGTCGTGAGCGTGCCCAGCCCGCTCGACGCGCGCAAAATCGCCGACACCATCCGCGACGAGGAGGTGACCGTGCTGATCGGCGCCCCGACGTTTTTGCGCCCCCTGCTGCGGAAGGCCGGGCGCGGCGACCTGCGCTCGCTCAAGCTCGCGATTTCCGGCGCGGAAAAGCTGCCGGCGGACCTGGACGAGGCCTTCCGCGAGAAGTTTCACCTGCGCATCATGCAGGGCTACGGCCTCACCGAGACCAGCCCGGTGAGCAGCGTCAACCAGCCGGACCCGCCGATGCCGCCGGAGACGACCGAGCCCGACCGGCAGCGGGGCCAGCGCGCCGGCGCCGTGGGGCGGCTGCTACCGGGCCTGACCGCCCGCCTCCTCGACCCCGGCACGATGGCGGAGCTGCCGGCCACGGCGACGGGCCTCGTCGCCCTGCGCGGCGCGAACATCTTCACCGGCTACCTCGGCGACGAGGCGCGGACGCACGCGGCGTTTCACGACGGTTGGTTTGTGACCGGCGATCTCGGGCGGTTCGACGAGGACGGGTTCCTGCACATCGAGGGGCGGCTGTCGCGGTTTTCAAAAATCGGCGGCGAGATGGTGCCCCACGGCACCGTGGAACAGGCGCTGCTCAAGGCGCTGGGCGGAGACGCGGGCGAAGGCTACACGGTGGTCGTCACCAGCATGCCCGACCCGGGCAAAGGCGAGGCGCTGGTGGTGCTGACGACGCGCGACCTCACGGCGGAGGGGGTGCGCGAGAAGCTGACCGCCGCCGGACTGACCAACCTCTGGATTCCGCGGATCATCCGGCGGGTGGAGAAAATCCCCGTGCTGGGGACCGGCAAGCTGGACCTGAAAGGCTGCCAGACGCTGGCGGCGGGTCACTCCTCCAGCTCGACGTTCCAGTAGGCGAGGTCGAGGAAGTCCTTCCAGCGCTCGCGCTCGCGGGTGTTGAGCACGAGCGAGATCACCGGGCGCCATTTGGGGCGGACGGGCTTGCGGATGAGACGCATGTGCGCCTCGTGCGGCAGGCGGTTGGCCTTGCGCGTGTTGCACCTAATGCAGGAGCACACGATGTTCTCCCAGGTGGTTTTGCCGCCGCGGTCGCGGGGAATGACATGGTCGAGGTTGAGATCCTCGCGCACGAACACCTGGCCGCAATACTGGCAGGAGCAGCGGTCGCGTTCGAAGACATTGTGGCGGGTGAGCTTGAGCTCCTTGCAGGGCAGCTTGTCGAACCACGTCAGCAAAATCACCCGCGGCAGCCGGATCGCGCGCGTGGGGGTGTGCACGGTCTCCAGCGCCTCGAGCGACGGGTTGGAGTGGGAGAAATCCATCCAATCCATCAGCGAGAACACGCGAAAATCGTCGTCCGTGTGGTGGATCACGGCGGCGTGGCCGCGGGCCAGCAGGGCGAAGGCGCGGCGCGCGCCAATGACATTCACCGCCTGCCACAGGCGGTTGAGCACGAGCACCGATTGGTCGAGGGCGGCTTCCATCTCGGGGCACGGCAATAGCGGCGCGGCACGGCGGATGTCAAGCCGGAGGGTGAAAACAGAAGTCAGCGGTCAGACCTCAGATGTCAGCCCAGGCGGCCAATAACGCGACTGCTGGCCCACCCGTGGTAAAATCCCACTGCCGAATTTGGCCTACTCGAAGCCGAGGAGGCTGATGCCCCAGGCCCGGGCCTGCGCGAGGACCGCCGGGCGGTCGAGCAGGATGACCTTGCCGGCCTCCAGGGCGGCGGCGGCAATCTTGGCCTCGCGCATGGTCTCCAGGGTGCGCTGGCCGAAGCAGGGCACGTCGAAGCGGAAATCCTGGCGGGCCTTCACCGTCTTCACGAAGAGGGCGTCCTCCGTCTTGAAGCCGCCCGCGCGCCGGAGCATCTCGTCGGTGCCCTCGAAGGCCTCGACGGCGAGCACCGTGCCATGACGGACCACGCAGCCCTGGCCGATGTCCAGGCGGGCGCACTCCCGGGCGATAGCGATGCCGTGGTCGAGGTGGTCACGCCCGATGGGAAAGGATTTCCCGGTCAGACACCCGGACGGGACCAGCTGGTCGTCCAGAAACGAGCGGGCGTCGAGCAGGGTGACCCCGATGGCCTCGATCTCCCGCGCAATGGCGCCAAAGATGGTCTCGGCGTTGCGGCGCTTGAGCGACGCGAGAATCCGCACGGCCTTGAGGTCGGGGTGCAGGCCCTTGAAGAGACGGCGCGGGGTGATCTGGCCGGCCATCAGGGCATAGCCCGCGTCAAAATCCTTCAAGGCACGGAGCATTTTCCCGAGCTGGCCGACCAGGAGGGTGCGACAGTCGGCGGGGGAAAACGAGGCGACGAGCTCCGGCGGGGTCTCCTCCTCAAACGCCACCAGCTTGAGGGGGACACCCGCCTGACGGACCGCCTGCGCCACCAGCCGGGGATAAAGCCCCTGCCCCGCGATCAGCGCGACCGGACGGCGGGGGTCGAAATTCGGGGGGAGAAACGAGGAAGGCAAAGGAGGGGGGATTGGTTATGTCTTATTGGATATTGCTTATTGGGCTATTGGGGACGCCGCAAGCAACGTGCGCAAACCGACTAGGCAAAGTTCCGAAATGACCCAATGAGCGTTAACCAATAACCCATCAGCAATACCCCGGCCAGGCCGGGGTCAGCTCTGCGCGCCGTAATACTTTTTGTAACTGCGATAATAGCGGTAATTGGAGTAATATTCGATCCGGCGGGGGGAGAGCCCGTTGAGCACGACGCCGAGCACCTCGTTCTTGCCGCTGCGCAGCGCCTTGATGTAAAGGCGGATGTGCTTGCGGAAGGCGCGGTTGAACCGGCAGACGTAGATGACCTCGTCGGCCCGCTCGGCGATGAGCAGCGCGTCGGTGACGGCGCCCACCGGCGGGGAGTCGATGATGATCAGGTCGAACTGTTTCTTCAGCTGCTCAATGAGCCGGGCGAACGCCGGGCTCTCGAGAAATTGCGTGGGGCTCTTGGAGCGGCCGCCCGAGGTGATGAGGGAGAGGTTGTCCCCGATGGGCGTGATGCCCAGGCGCGGATGGGCGGCGAGGTCGCCCTCCAGGGTCGCCCCGCTTTCATACCAGGAGATCAGCCCCTGCTCGTTGCCCGCGTTGAAATGGCGGTGGAGCATCGGTCGGCGCAGATCGCAGTCGATGAGCAGGGTCCTCTTGCCGTGGCGGGCGAAGCTGCCGGCCAGGTTGCAGGAAACCAGGGTCTTGCCCTCGCCCGGGACCGTGCTCGTGACGAGGATGGCCTTGGGGAAATCGAGTTTGGAGTGGATTTTGACCGCGCTGTACAGGGCGAGAAACGGTTCGACGCCGGCCCCCTGGTTGTCGCCGAGCACCAGGCGGTATTTATCATCGTCCTTCAGGCCGCCCAAATCCGGGATGATGCCGAGCAGCGTGGTGTTGATGAAAGTCTCCACATCCCACGTGCTCTTGATGCGGTCGTCGAAGAAACTGAGGCCGAAGGCGATGCCGAAGAATACGACCACCCCGACGCCAATGGCGGTCTTGGTGATCCGGTTGAGGTCGGGGGTGAACGGCGCCCCGGCCGGGTGCGCGGGGTCGAGCGGGGTGACCGGCACCTCCTCCATGGATTTCACGACCTGAATGTCGTTTTGGCGGGTCAGGATGCCTGCGTAGTTGGCGCGGTCGGCATCGGCTTGCTCCTTGAGGCTCTTGAATTCGACGGCCACGTCGCGCAGGTGCAGGAGATCCTGCTCGCATTTGTCATATTCCTGCTGGTAGCCCTTCTCGTTGGCGCGGACCTTTTCCAAATTGGTCTTGAGATCGGCGATGGCGAGCTGGATGGCGGCGTCCAGCTGCTGCTGCACCACGGCGATGGCGTTGACCGAGGTGATCATCTTGGGATGGTTCTCATAGTAACGCTCGGCGAGGAGGGCCTGGTCGCGGAGCAGGCCGTCGCGCTGGCGGCGCAGGTCGCTCACGGAGCCGTATCCGGCGATGAAGCTGATCTCCATCAGATCGCGGTGATCGGCCTGGTAGCGCTCGACGAGCGAGAGCTGATCCTCGACCGCCAGGCGCTCCAGATGGGCGCGGCCCAGGGCCCCGTCGGCGGCCACCAGACGGGACTCGACGATGTTGGTGCTCTGCTCCAGGGACACGAGATGCTGGTCCCGCATGTATTGCTGCAGGCGTTCATCCGAGGCCTTCGACTTCTGGAGCAGCTCGGCGGCGCGATCCTTGAGAAACACCCCGGCCGTGGTGTCGCTGCCGGTCTTCTCCTCCCGGAGCGAGTTGATGAACTGGGTGACGTAGCGGTTGGCCAGGAGCGCGGCCGCCTCGGGGTCGCGGTGCGTGACGGAAATCTCAATGATGTAGTTGGTGTGGGAGGACTGGACGGACAGCGAGCCCATCAGGGAGGCGGCGGGCGGCGGGGCCGCCCCCGGCGGGAGCTCCTTGACATAAGGGCGCTGCAACACCTTCTGCTCGTCCGGGCTGAGCGAGGCGAAAACGAAATTGCGCATCGTGTCGCTGGAGATGATCCGGATGTAGGTGTTGATCTCCGCGTCGGTCTGCGCCTCAATGCTGCTCACGGCCTTGATGCCCGGGGTGATGGACGTGGGTTTCTCGAACCGCAGGGTGGCGGCGCTGCGATACTGCGGCGTCTCACGCGACTGCCAGTAGGCCAGGCCGATGGCGACGGTCAGCGCCAGCGGGAGCGCGATCCAGAGCCGTTCGCGCAGGATAATGTAGTAGTCGCGCAGCGAACGCGTCTCAATGACCTCGTCATCCTTGTTGGGCGGCGGCTTGGCCCCGGGCGGGGGCGCGAGGGCGGTGAACTTGGGGGGGGCGTCGGGCATGGCGGAATCAGATGAAGGTCTCAGGCACAAAGACTATGTCACCCGGCTGCAGCATCAGCGATTGGTCGTTGGCCTTGATCGTGTCCCGGCCCTTGATGATGGCGTCAACATTCACAATCTTGGTCTGCGGTCTGCCCTCGCCGTCAAAATGCGTGATGCTGACCCGGTTGCCGGCGGCGATGTCGGTGAAACCACCGGCCTTGGTGACGAGGTCGACCACGCTCAAGGAGGTTTCAATGGGCAGGGGATAGCGGCCCGGGGCCTTCACCTGGCCCTGGATGGAGACCTCGCGGGTGGCGACGGTCTGAATGTTGATGGTGACCTGGGGCTTGCGGAGATAGCGTTGGTCCTGATAAGCCCGTTCGATCACGGTTTGCGCCTCGCTGATCGTGAGGCCGGCGATCCTGACCTTGCCGACCAGCTTCAGGTTGACACAACCGGTGGTGTCCACCCGGGTGGTGGTGTCCAGGTCCCCCTCGTCATAAACGGTCACGGTGAGCGCGTCGGTGGTCGTGAAGGTGTAGGAAGGGGCAAACGAATATGAGCCGCTGGCGGGAGCGGGCGCAACCGACGGCGCGGGGGTGGCCGAGGGAGCGGCGGGGACGGCGACCGGAGCGGGAGCGGGCGGATTCCCGGCTGGCACCGGCGCCGGGGTGGCGGCCCCGGAGTTACCGTGCGGGCTGATTCCGGCGGCCAGGGGATCGATCGCGAGCAACAGCCCGGCCAGGAGTGCGGGACCAAGGCGAAAAAGAGGCGGGAGTTTCATGGCGGGGAGAATCTCACCAGCGGGAGGTGAGCGAGAGGGAAAGGGTGTCGCGGACATAGTTGGCCTCGGCGGCGGTGGACCAGTTCTTGAAACCACCATAGGAGAGACTGGCCTTGAAATGATCGCTCTGGGTGTAGTTCAGCCCCAGACCCCAGGAAACATCGTAGTCGCGGCGGCCGCCCCCGCCCACGCCCAGGAACCGGTTCAGGCCGTAGCCCACATTGGCGGTGGCGGACCACCGGGCGTTGTAGGCGTAGGCGGCCTGAAGATTGGCGGCGAGCGAGTCGGTCGAGATGTTGGTCGAGGTGGTGCTGAAATCCTTGGTGATCTGGCCGGTAAAGTTTAACTTCTTGCTGTAGCTCCAGGTGGCGGAGCCGCTCGAGGTGAAGTCACTGAACTGGCCGGCGGACACGCCCCCGGGACCCGTGCTCTGGCGAACCTGCCAGCCCACGCTCACATTGCCGTTGAGCTTGGGGAGAATCTGGCCGTTGACCCCGAGGTGAACGTCCTGGTCAACGTCGCGGGAGTTGGCGGAGGTGTCGCTGAGTCGGATCCGATAGCCGCCAAACAAGTCGCGCTCGGTGGTGAAGACATAGAAGAGGTCGAGGTTGGCGGTGTAAGTGGAGAGATTGGAGAGCCCGGGGCTGTTGATGTAGGTGAGCTCCGTCCAACCGAGGGAGCCGGACAGGGTGTAGCGTTCGACCACCGGATATTTCCAATTGAGATTCGCGCCATAGGACATGGAGGTGGTGCGTTCGTTGGCGGCCGTGTCGGCGCTGCTTTGCCGGGCGGCGTTGAGCTGCAGCGTGCCGGTGGTGCGGCCCGTCTCCTTGGTGAATTCGACGGTGGCGCTGGGGTTGGCGAAATCCTCCGCCGTGTGCTTGCCGAAACGGCCGACGTTCCAGGCGAGACTGGCGTTGACGCCGATATAGCCGGCCCGGCGCTGGTACTCGAGCGAAAGGGAACCGCTCGTGGTCGAATCACCCGCCCCTCCCTTGGAGGCGAAAATGTTGGAGTCGTAGCCCATGGTCATGGTGCCGGTGACGAAGATCTGGTCCGTGCCGTCGTTGAAGCGCAGGAAAGCCTGGGCGGGACGGACGGCCACCAGCAACGCCGCCATCCATGCCAACAGCCAGCGCCAGAGGGGTGAGCGGTCCATGTCGGGGTGGAAAAATTGCCGGGCCGGGACCACGTCACGGGGCCGGGATGGAATCCGCGCTCACGGTGACCACCGGACTGATCGTGGGCGGCACAATTTCCACCGGGACCAGTTGCGGGGTGGGATCATCCTTGGTGAAAACCGACTGGGGCGAAAGGTTCTTGGGGTCCACCGAGGCGAAATACACCTGTTGCCGCGCGACGCAGGCCTGCGTGACGCGGTCGGTGAGCGCCTGCATCTGGCTGGGGGGAATCTGCTGGATGACAATCTTGGGCGGGGCGGTGGGGGAGCTGCGGGTGATGACCGCCTGCTGGCCGGGCTTGAGGGTCTGGCCCCCGGTGTATTGGTCGCCGCGCACGGTCACATCGCCTTCCAGCAACGAGACGGTGGTCGTGTCGCCGTCGGTGCCGACGACCACCTTGCGGCCGCGGATGGCGATGCTGGCCTGCGGGGTGTCATACACCATGGTGCTGCCGGCGACCATCTTGGGCGTGCACAGGCCGACGGTGCCATGCGGGATGCTGACCTGGGTCTGGGACAACGACGGCTCGACCTCGGGATCGTTGCGGTTGGGGGTGAACGGCTCCTGCATGAACTTTTTGACCTCCATCCGGGTATCGGGATCGATAAAGACGCCGGTGCCGTTGGACAGCACCACGGCGCACTTGGAGTCCGGTTTGGTCTGAATGGAGGTGCCGTCCGAGGAATGCACCGACTTGTCCTTCAAACTCTCGATCGCATCACCCGTGTTAAGATCGGACGTGCCCTGCAGGTCGGCCACATAAAACTTGCTGGTGGGGTTCTTGTGGGTGCCCTGGGCAAAGGTCGCGACCGGGCAGGCAACCAACATCAACGTGACGGCAAGTCCCGTCGCGGCGGTGGGAAGAAAACGGAGCGTAGTTTTCATGGTGATGGAAACGCCCCCAGCCTGCTCTGGCGGGGATCCGGACCTTGCGCACGACTCTGGGGCCGTGCGTAAGGCGGTTCACACCAAAACCACCTAGGGTGTTCACCCTAATAAGACGCGGTTTTCACGGTTATTCAACCACAATATTCAAGATTTTTCCAGGCACGAAGATAATGCGTTTGAACGACTTGCCAGCCACATGGGGTGCGGAAGACTCGTTTTGGAGCGCCAACGCAAGAACCTCCTCCTGCCCGGCACCTACGGGGACCATGATCTCGCCCCGGCGCCGTCCGTTGACCTGCACGACAATTTTATCCTCCGCCGCGACCAGCCGCGCCGGATCAAATCGCGGCCACGCCGCACGCTGGATCGAGGGAGCTTCGCCGAGCCGCGCCCAGAGTTCCTCAGCCAGATGCGGCGCGAAGGGCGCCAGGAGCTGCAGGAAAGCGAGCATGGAAGCCCGGCTCACCACGGGGGCCTTCTGCAGCGTATTGGCAAAAATCATCATCGCCGAGATCGCCGTGTTGAAGCGCAGCCCCTCGATGTCGTCGCCGACTTTCCGGATGGTCTCGTGCAGCAGCTTGGTCAGCGCAGCCGGCTCGGCGGCCGTCGGGGAGATCTTGGGGTTCACGGTGCCGTCGGCCGCGACGCATTCGCGCCAGACTTTGTGCAGAAACCGGTGGACGCCCTCGATCTGCTGCATGCTCCACGGCTTCATGGCCTCCAGCGGGCCGAGAAACATCAGGTAAAGCCGCAGGGTGTCGGTGCCATGTGAGGCGATGAGGGTGTCGGGGCTGACGACGTTGCCGCGGCTCTTGGACATCTTCTCGCCGTCCTCGCCCAGGATGATGCCCTGGTGGAACAGCCTGGTGAACGGCTCGGTCTGCGGCACGACGCCGAGGTCAAACAGCACCTTGTGCCAGAACCGGGCGTAGAGCAGGTGCAGCACCGCGTGCTCCGCCCCGCCGACGTAGAGGTCGGGCACGCCCCAGTAACGCAGCGCCTCCGGGGAGACCAAGGCCTGGTCGTTGGTCGGATCGAGGAAACGCAGGTAATACCAGCATGAGCCGGCCCACTGCGGCATGGTGTTGGTCTCGCGGCGGCCGCGCACCCACCGGTCGCCGGCCGGCCTGGGCTGCGAGGCGGGAAGATGTTCACCGGTGGCGAAATTGAACCAGATCTCCAGCCAGGGAGTGACGTTGGCCAGCGGGCTCTCGCCGTCGCCGCTGGGCAGATACGACGACACCTCCGGCAGGGTGAGCGGCAGGGCGGACTCCGGCAGCGGCAGGGCAAAATGGGCGACCCCGTCCTGCCGGTACGTCACCGGCGAGGCGGGCAGATCCGGCCGGGCGGCGGCCGCGCGGTGGTAGTCGGCCTCGCCGACCCACACGATGGGAAACGGCTCGCCCCAGTAACGCTGCCGCGAGAAGAGCCAGTCGCGGAGCTTGTAGTTGACCGTGGCCCGGCCCGCACCACGCGCAGCGAGCTCGGCGGTGATTTTGGCCTTGGCCTCCGCCCAGGGCAGGCCGTCGTAGCCGGGCGAGTTGATTAATCGGCCGTCGCCGGTATGCGGCAGCGGGTCCGGGCCGTCGATCACCCGCACCACGGGCAGCGCGAACCGGGTCGCAAACTCAAAGTCCCGCCCGTCGTGGGCCGGCACAGCCATGATCGCGCCGGTGCCGTAGCCCATCACGACGTAGTCGGCGACCCAGATGGGGACGCGCCCGCCATTGACGGGGTTGAGGGCATACGCCCCCGTGAACACCCCTGATTTCTCCTTCGCCAATTCGGTGCGCTCGAGGTCGCTTTTGCCCGCCGTCGTCTTCCGATAGGCCGCGACGGCGTCGCGCTGAGGCGGCGTGGTGAGCACGTCCACCAGCGGATGCTCGGGTGCAAGGACCATGTAGGTGCAGCCGAAGAGCGTGTCGGGCCGGGTGGTGAAGATCTTCAACGGGCCCGAGACCGGGGTTTCGAGGCCAAAGAGCACCTCCGCGCCCTCGCTGCGGCCGATCCACGCCTCCTGCATTCGCTTGGTCGAGTCGGGCCAGTTCACCTCCTTGAGGTCGGCGAGCAGCCGCTCGGCATAGGCCGTGATGCGCAGCACCCACTGGCGCAGGTTGCGTCGCTCGACGGGGAACCCGCCCACCTCGCTTTTGCCGTCCACGACCTCCTCGTTGGCGAGCACGGTGCGCAGCTCCGGACACCACCACACGGGGCGCTCGTCCACATAGGCCAGGCCGCGCCGGAAAAGCTGCAAAAAAATCCACTGGGTCCACTTGAAATATGCCGGGTCGGTGGTGGAGACCTCCCGGTCCCAGTCGTAGGAGAAACCGAGGGCCTTGATCTGCCGCTTGAAGTTGACGATGTTGGCGGCGGTGTTGGCGGCGGGGTGCGTGCCGGTCTTCACCGCGTGCTGCTCGGCGGGCAGGCCGAAAGCGTCCCAGCCGATCGGGTGCAGCACGTTGAAGCCTTGGGCCCGCTTGTAACGCGCGACGATGTCCGTCGCCGTGTAACCCTCCGGATGGCCGATGTGCAGGCCCGCGCCCGAGGGATAGGGGAACATGTCGAGCACATAGTATTTGGGCCGCGCCCCGCCGGTCTCGGCGCGGAACGTGTGGTGATCCTCCCAAAACTTCTGCCAATGGGGCTCGATTTGGTTGAACGCGTAGTCGGTGCAGGCGGTGGGCATGGCGGGAAACATGCCACGATGAAACCTCCGCCCGCCGCGTCAATGGCGCAGGGGGGGGCTTTAATCCAAAATCGAGATTCCCAATTCCATAATCTTCAGGCCCCGCGACACGGGAGGAGCGCGGCGTCGGTCATGCCATGAATGATCTTCTTGTCAGGCGGGCAGAAGGTGGCGAGCGCACCGGAGAGCCGCGCGCGACCGTCGACCACAAAATAGTAGGGGCAGAGGCGGAGCCGGCCCGCCTTCACCAAGGCGACGGCGGGCACGCCCGCCCCCGCATCGATTTCCGCCTTCGCTGAAGCTTCCGCCTTCGCCAAGGCTTCGGCGGACAAAAGGGCGGGCCTGCCCTCCGTCGCCTTGGCGAAGGAGGGCGGCAGGTAGATCCGGTGTTCGAGGCGGCGGGGTTTTTTGTATTCCTGCAGGACATGCAGGTTGGACGGCGCGAGCGCGATGGCGTGCTCCACGGCGGCCTGCCATTCCTCGCGCGAGCAGTCGCTGCCCAGCACGACGCTGCGCGCGCCCCAGGCGGTCTCATGGTAGCCGGAAATCTTCACGATGAGGTCGCGCTCCTTTTGCGTCGCGGTGACCAGGTCGGACCAACTGCTGAGGGGCCGGCCCGCCGCGGCCGGGGCGTCGAGCACCGCGCCGGGCGGCAGCGGGGCCGGGTCCATGACCCACGAGGGCGGAATGAGCGCGCGGAGCAGCTTCAGCGTGCGCGCCGGCAGCGTCTCGGCCCAGAAGTCCTGGAGCAGGTGGTGGTGAAACAGGGCGAGGGCGAGCTTCTCCTCCTGAAACGGGCGCAGCGGCGGGGTGATGGCGACCTCGCCAGCGGCCCACGATTCAAAAAAGAACCGGGCGGTGCGGATGTTGGCGAGGTCGAACAGCTCGAAAAAGCGGTAGAGGATGTCGATCTTCTCCGGGTTGCCGTCGGCATCGAAAAAGAGCGCGTTCTCCAACGGAAAAACCTGTTCGGGCCGCAGGCAGAACACCCGTTTGCCCTGCAACTGCAGCTGCTGCGCGAGCCACTCCATCTCCGGCCGGTAGGTCGCGGCCTCGTCGGAGACGACGAGGGCGATGAGCGGGTTGCGGATGGCGGGGCGGAGCGGGGCGATCGCGGCGTGGAAGTTCTTCACCATCGCGTCGCCGGCGCCGAGGATCGCGCCCGGCGCGCCCCCATACAACCGGTTCAGAAACGCCGTCAGGCCGATGCCGCCGGGCACGGAATCGAGCTCGGTCAGCACGAACCCCGCGTCGGTGAGCAGCAGGTCGGGGCGGAGCACCGGCGGCAGGGCGCCGCGGTTGCGCGGGTCGCGGGCGTGGGCGATGAGCGCCGCCGGCTTGCCCCGGTCAAGGTAGTCGGCGACCCACGGGGCGAGGAGCGTCTTGTTGCGGAGGAGATTTTTCCCGGCCGCCGAGCGGAGGTAGAGCGTCTCCAGCGCCTGATGAAACTCGAGGCAGGCCGCGCCGATGGCCTCAAGCTGCGCCAGTTGGTCCGGCGTGAGCGGCCAGGCGTCGGGGGCCAGCCGCCACGTCTTGTCCTCAAACAAGGGCTGACCGGCCAGCGCCGCCTTGATGGACTCGTAGGGAAGATCGGACATGAGGAATAAAGGCTGAAGGACTGAAAGGCTGAAAGACTGAAGGTGAAGGAGGCAAGGAATCCGGCCGCCGTTGCTGCAATTTGGTGGCTCCGAATTTCAGCCCCTCCGCCTTCAAACCTTCAGCCTTTTATCCTATTCCTCCATCTGGATGTCCTTGTTGCGGTGACGCGGGCAGCCCGCGCGCAGCCAGGCGTTGATGAAGCGGTCGAGGTCGCCGTCGAGCACGCCCTGCGTGTCGCTCGTGCTGATGCCGGTGCGGAGATCCTTCACCATCTGGTAGGGCTGGAGGACGTAACTGCGGATCTGCGCGCCCCACCCGATCTCGCCCTTCTCGCCGTAGAATTTGTCCATCTCGGCGCGCGTCTCATCCTGCCGTTTCTCGTAGAGGCGGGCCTTGAGGACGCTCATCGCGGCGGCCTTGTTCTTGAGCTGCGACCGCTCGTTCTGGCAGACCACCACGATGCCGGTGGGCAGGTGGGTCATGCGCACGGCGGAGTCGGTGGTGTTGACGCCCTGGCCGCCCTTGCCGGAAGAGCGGTACACGTCCACCTTCAGCTCGTCCTCGGGGATCTCGATTTTGACGTCCTCGGTGATCTCGGCGATCACGTCCACCGCGCAGAACGAGGTGTGGCGGCGCTTGTTGGAGTCGAACGGGGAGATGCGCACCAGTCGGTGGACGCCGCGCTCGGCCTTGGCGTAGCCATAGGCGTTTTCGCCCTTGATGAGGACGGTGGCCTTGCTGATGCCCGCCTGGTCGCCGGGCTGCACGTCCTGCAGCTCGAGGGTGAAGCCACGCCGCTCGGCCCAGCGCGAATACATGCGGAACATCATGTCGGCCCAGTCGTTTGACTCGGTGCCGCCGGCGCCGGCCTGGAGGGAGAAGATGGCGTTGTTCCGGTCGAACGGGCCGGTGAGAAACGAAGCGATCTCGAGGGCGTCCAGCTCCGTGACCAGCGCGGCGACCGTCGTGTCGAGCTCCTGGGCGTAGCCCTCGCGCTCGTCGGGGGACGCGGCCTCCACCAACTCGAGCATCACGGTTGCATCGTCCACCTTCCGTTGGAAGGCGACGACGGGCAGGACCGACTTTTTCAGGAGGTTGAGCTTGGCGATGTGCTTTTGGGCGCGCTCATTGTTGTCCCAGAAGCTGGGAGCGCCCATCTCCGCGTCCATCGCCTCAATCTCGCGCTGTTTTTGGTCGCAGTCAAAGAAACCTCCACAGGTGGCCGGCGCGCTTCTGGAGGTTCTCGATGTGGGCAATGGTTTCGGAGACGATCATGGCCAAACGCAAGGGGCGGGCTGCGCCGTGTGCAAGGGGAAAAGTGGCGCGGGTCTGGAGGAATGACCCGGGCGGAAATTAACCTTCAAGGACGCCCTCGGCGCGGCGCTTCTTCCGCTCCCAATACCAGGCGATCCAGATGCAGATCTCGTAGAGGAGGCAGAGCGGCACGGCCATCGCGACCTGCGTGATGACCTCCGGGGTCGTCAGCAGCGCACCCATGATGAACGACAGCACGATGACATGGCGCCGGTAGTGCGCCAGTTGCTTGTGTGTCAGCAGGCCGATTTTCACAAAAAACAGCACCACCAGCGGGAACTGGAAGCCGAGCCCCATCCCGAAGATGAAGATGCATGAGAAATTGATGTAGTCGGTGGCACGCCAGAGCGACCAGTCAAAGCCCAGCCAGTTCGAGTAGAGCAGCGATGCCCGGAGCGCCACAGGCAGCAGCAAAAAATAGGTGGACAGCACGCCGAGCAGGAACAGGAAAATGCTCCAGCCGATCCAACCGAGCACCACCCGGCGCTCATGCATATGGAACGCCGGCATGATGAACCCGCCCATGAAATAGACCCAGAACGGCGACGAGAGGACCAGCGCCGCATACAGAGCCACATGGAAGGCGAGAAAAAAGCCCTCGTTGGGGCTGAGGTTGTTCAACCGCGGTCTGGCACTGTCTTCGCCGGTCGCGGCCGAGTCGAGTGTCAGAGTGACCACCGGCACCGGGCCGCCGGGTGTCTGGAGCTGCGTGATGGCGGCATGGTACACCGCGTGGGCTGGGTGTTTCACATCACCAGGCGGCAGTCCGGGAAACTGGTCCGGCGTGACTTCATACGGTCCGAACTTCGGTCCGGTCGCGCTCGTCCCCAAAATAATCGTGACGGTCGCGGTGGGCGGGTCGAACATGTTCATGCGCTGGAGGGGAAATTCCAGCACATGCATGAGTTTGTCGGCGAACAGCAGACACAGCAACAACGCCACCCCGATCGCGATGGCCGAACGCACCAAGGCCTTGCGCAGATCCTTCAGGTGCTCCCAGAAGGATTTCGTGGCGGCCTCTGCTGGCGGCGGGGTCGGTGGGTCGGATTCGGCCATGGTCGGTCAACTGGGATAGGGGACACCTCGGCCGAATGCAATTCCCAGAATGAGGCGGTGGTGGGGCAGTTGGCTATATCGTAGGTTGCGAGCTTGCCTCGCAACGTGGCGCGACGAGCGCGCCACCTACCCCGGCAAAGGCAAACTGACCCACTACCAATGAGGCCGATCCCTGTCATGGGACAGGTTCATTTGTAGCCGGGGTCGCTGCCCCCCGATCAGCTCCGATTCAGCACCAGGGTAGGCGACCCCGGCTACATCCGGACCGAACGGGCCGGCCGCTCACGTCCGCAGGGTGCCGGCGGCCTGCTCGGCGCGGAAGCTGGCGTAGGTTTTTTCGAGGCCCTCGCGCAGCGAGGTGCGGCTGCGCCAGCCCAGCGCGGCGAGCCGGGAAACATCGAGCAATTTGCGGGGCGTGCCGTCGGGTTTCGTCGCATCCCAGTCGATGCGTCCGGTGAAGCCGGTCACGGCCGCGACGGTCTCGGTCAGCTCGCGGATCGTCACGTCGGTGCCGGTGCCCACGTTGATCCAGTCGGGCGGATCTGCGAGCCGGAGCAGGAAAGCGCAGGCATCGGCGAGGTCGTCCACCTGGAGAAACTCGCGCCGCGGGGTGCCCGTGCCCCAGGCGACCACCGCAGCGTGGCCGGCAATTTTCGCCTCGTGAAACCGGCGGATGAGCGCGGGGAGCACATGCGAGTTGAGCGGATGATAGTTGTCGCCGGGACCGTAGAGGTTGGTCGGCATCGCGGAGTGGTAGCAGAGGCCGTGCTGGCGGCGGTGGGCCTGCGCCAGCTTGAGGCCCGCGATCTTGGCGATGGCGTAGGCCTCGTTGGTTGGCTCCAGCGGGCCCGTGAGGAGGCAGTCCTCGGGCATCGGCTGCGGCGCGTGTTTGGGGTAGATGCAGGAACTGCCGAGAAACAACAGCCGGGGCACGCCGGCACGCCCGGCCCCCTCAATGGTGTGGGCCGCGATGGCGAGGTTCTCGGAGAGGAAGTCCGCCGGATAGGTGGCGTTGGCGTGAATGCCACCCACCTTGGCGGCCGCAATGATGGCGGCGTCGGGCCGCTCGGCGGCGTAGAAGGCCTCCACGGCGGCCGCCGATCCCAGGTCGAGCTCGCGGCGGGTGCGGAGCACGAGCGAGACGTCCGGCTCGCGCGTGAACCGGCGGACGAGCGCCGCCCCGACCATGCCCTGGTGGCCTGCAATGAAGAGTTTCATGGGGGAACAGTAGTGAGCAGCTACTGGCGCCCTACAGATTCGGCAGGCTCGCGATCTGGGCCTCGCGCTTGGCCAGCTCAAGGTCGTGGTCCACCATGATTTTCACCAGCTCCTTGAACCGCACCGTGGGTTTCCAGCCGAGCTGCCGCTCCGCCTTGGCGGGATCGCCGATGAGCAGCTCGACCTCGGCCGGACGCTCATAGCGTTGGTCGTATTTGACGTACTTCTCCCAGTCGAGGCCCAGCAGGCCGAAGGTCTCCTGACAGAATTCCTTCACGCTGTGGGTCTCGTTGGTCGCCACAACATAGTCGTCGGACTGGTCCTGCTGGAGCATGAGCCACATCATCTCGACGTATTCCTTGGCGTAACCCCAGTCACGCTGGGCGTCCACGTTGCCCAGATAGAGGGAATCCTGGAGGCCGAGCTTGATGCGGGTGGCGGCCCGGGTGATCTTGCGGGTGACGAACGTCTCCCCGCGGCGGGGCGACTCGTGGTTGAACAGGATGCCGTTGCTCGCATGCAGGCCGTAGCTCTCGCGGTAGTTCACGGTCAGCCAGTAGGCGTAGACCTTGGCGCAGCCATAGGGCGAGCGGGGCCAGAAGGGGGTCGTCTCCGTCTGCGGGATCTGCTGCACCTTGCCAAACATCTCCGAGGACGAGGCCTGGTAGAAGCGGGTTTTCTTCATCAGGTCGGCCTCGCGGATGGCCTCCAGGATGCGCTGGGTGCCGAGGCCATCCACATCGCCGGTGTATTCGGGGATGTCGAAGGAGACGCGGACGTGGGACTGGGCGCCGAGGTTGTAGATCTCATCGGGCTGGAGGTGGTAAAGCAGCTTCACCATCTGCACCGAGTCGGCGAGGTCGCCGTAGTGAAGGAAAAGGCGGACGCTGTTGATGTGGGGGTCGCGGTAGAGATGGTCGATGCGGCTGGTGTTGAAGGTCGAGGCGCGGCGGATGACGCCGTGGACCTCGTAGCCTTTGGCCAGCAGCAGCTCGGCGAGGTAGGAACCATCCTGGCCGGTGATGCCGGTGATGAGGGCTTTTTTCATGCGGTCCCCTAAACTACGGGAAGGACAACCAGAGAAGCAAGCCGTTCGCGGGGAAGGAGACGGATTGGGGTGATCTTCAGTTTCTTGCAGCTTGGGGTGGAGCGCGTTGACCTCAACGCGCTGGCCCGAAATGACGTTCGGAGGAGGACAGCGTTCTCCTCTAATCCAAAATCCAAAATCTCCCACCCGCTGGAAAAAGGGACCGAGCCGAGGGCTTGCAGGTGACCGCCGGGTGGTGGCAGGGTGGCTGGCATGAAGGTCACGCTCATGGCCGTCCAGTCGCTCGACGGGTACATCACCCGGCCGGGGGTGCCGGGCGCGGGGTTTGCCTCGGCGGCGGACCGCGCGCATTTCCGTGCGGCGTTGCGGGAGTTTGACTGCGCGGTGATGGGGCGGGTGACCTACGAGTCGGCGCGGACGGACGGGACCCCGCCCCCCCCCCACCGGACGCCGCCGGGTGGTGCTCACCCGCGATCCGGCGCGTTATACGGAAGTGTCGGTGCCGGGCGCGCTGGAGTTCACCGCCGATAAGCCGGCGGAAGTAGTCGCGCGGCTGCGGGCCGGAGGCCGCCGGGCCTGCGCCTTGCTCGGCGGAGCGCAGGCACACCAACTGTTTCTGGCGGCGGGGCTGGTGGACGAGATCTGGCTCACGGTGGAGGCGCGGCTCTTCGGCGGTGGGACGCCGCTGGTCTCAGCCCCGGCCGACGTGCGGCTGGCTCTGCTCACCCATGAGGCGATCGGGGATGAGGCGTTGCTGCTGAAATACGCGATCAGGCGGTAGGGCCGGGCTCTGAACGGCCTTCGGATATGACTGCCCAACTGTGGCCGGCACTATCGGGGAGGGAGTGCGGGCGGCAGTTTGCCGATGGGCGGCGGTCGCAGCAACAAGTACAAGCCGAACAGTCCGGAGGCGAGAAACAGATAATCGGGCCAACCAATCCCGACCACAAACGAAAAGCCCGTCGAGATGAAGAAACCACTCGAATCCTTCGCGGTGACTGGTTGGTCCACTTCCATCTGCAGGGAGGGGAAACAACAGGTGACAAGCACCAGGCCTAACAACGAGGCGGCGAGAATCACGCCGCCAACACGCCGGTGGGATGCCGTATTCATGCGCAAGGTATTCGGGTGGCAGCAAAACTGAAAGCCAACCGGCGGTCGAGCAGATTACGCCCCCGCAGCGGTCTCAGATCGAGAAATCGCCGCGGCCGCTGGGCTCGTGGAGGCCGCACTCGCGCTTGGCGGCACCGCCGCGCGCGTCCTCCTCGTTCATGCCGGGCTCGAGCTTCTTCGTGCTGTGCCAGTCGGCCACCGAGACATAGGCTTTTTCAAACAAAGGGTGATAGGGCAGGCCGTGCGTGGTAAGGTAGCGGTGGACGGTGCGGTTGTCCCAGTCGATCGTGGGATAAATCTTGGTCGTCTTATTCTGGCGGACCACGGCGGGCAGCTCCTCACGGGTGCTGCCCTGTTCCCGCTGCAGGCCGGCCAGCCACGCCTTGGCCCGCAGCTCCTTGACGGCGCGATTCATCGGTTCTTTTTTGGTGATGAGCTTGTAGCGCTCATGTTCGTCAGAACCGGCCTCGCCCTCCCAGATTTTGCCGTAGAGGGCCTCCATGCGGGCGGCCGACATCGCGGGGTTGTAGGTCTTGAGGTTCAGCTTGAGCCGGTCGGTCAGTTCCTGGGCAAAACGGTAGGTCTCGGGAAAGAGATAACCGGTGTCGATGAACACCACGGGGATGTCGGGCACCAGGCGGGTGACCAGGTGAAGCATGACGGCCGACTTGATGCCGAAGCTGGTGGTCAGGATGAGCCGGTCGCCAAATGTATCCGCAGCCCAGCGGACACGCTCCTCGGCGGTGGCTTTTTCGAGATCGGGGATGGCGGCGGGCGCGGACGGCGCGTCCAGTGCGACGGTGCTGGGACTCATGGATCAAGCCAAGGCTAGCACAGATGGCCGGCAAGTAAAGTTGAGTTTGAAAGGGGGAAGCACTGCTGATTGATGAAGGAAGGGATGGGGAGACCACCAGGACGGGGCCTTCGCCTATGACCTGCCCAAACAAAACCTGTAACCCCTTATGCACACTAATTTGCACTGATCCGATCCTCAGAATCAGTGTTCATCAGTGTCAATCAGTGGTTGAAATCCGAGTGTTAGAACAGCCAGGTCGATCTGACTTCCGGAATTGAATTTGGAAATCAGGAAAGCAGGAACGGAGAGTGGAAAACATCGGTGAAACAAAGGGATATCAATTGAGGGGGATGTTTCGGCCGGAACTGAGTTCCTGAGTTCCACATTTGATTGTGGTTTACCCCAGCAGCTTTTCCCGGAGGTGGGTCACGCGCTGGCGGGACTCGTGGTTGCGGACGGCCATCGCATACGCCGCCGGCTCGCCGACGATGAACACTTTTTTTCTCCCGCGGGTGACCGCCGTGTAGAGGAGGTTGCGCTGAAGCATCATGAAGTGCGCCTTCAGCAGCGGCACGATCACCACGGGATACTCGCTCCCCTGTGACTTGTGGATGCTGATCGCGTAGGCGAGCGCGAGGTCGCCGGCCTCGCCCCGCGTGAACCGGTGCCGCTCACCGTCGAAATCCGCGTCGAAGGTGCCGGCGTCGGCGTGGACGGCTGTGATGGTGCCGATGTCGCCGTTGAAAAGGTTTTTGTCGTAGTTGTTGCGGAGCTGGATGACCTTGTCGCCGGGGCGGAACCCGCCCGCGGCGCCGGGGAAACGGGCCGGATTGAGCGCGGCCTGCAGCCGGAGGTTGAAGTTGGAAACGCCCGCCACGCCCTTGTGCATCGGCGCGAGCACCTGCACGTCGGCGACGGGGTCGGGCCATTTGAGCTGCTGCGGGACAAACTCGGTGACGAGCTGGAGCACTTTTTTGACACAGTCCTCGGCGTCGGCGGCCGCAATGAAAGTGAGGTCGCTCCAAGGTTGGGCCGCCGCGACCTCGGAGACGACGCCGGGCAGCGTGGGATCGCCGGCGTTGATGGCGTGGGCGGTCGTCACGATGGCGCTCTGGCCCTGCTGGCGGTAGATGACGGCGAGGCGGGTGACGGGGAGGGCGGCCCCGGCGGCGGCGATCAGGTCCTTGAGCACGTTGCCCGCGCCCACGCTGGGCAACTGGTCGGTGTCGCCGACGAGCAGCAGATGCGCCTTGGACGGCACGGCCGAGAGCAGTGCGGCGGCGAGGCGGGTGTCGAGCATCGAGGCCTCGTCCACGATGAGAAAATCCGTGGCGAGCGGTTTGGACTCGTTGGCGGTGAAACCGCCGCCGGCCGCGTCGAACTTGAGCAGGCGGTGGATCGTCGAGGCAAAGCCACCCGTCGTCTCGGTGAGGCGCTGCGCGGCGCGGCCGGTGGGGGCGGCGAGGTGGACCCGGACCTGCTTGGCCTTGAGGATATCCACGAGCGCGCGCAGGATGGTCGTCTTGCCCGTGCCCGGTCCGCCGGTGAGGATCGAGAGCTTGTGGGTGAGCGCGGCGCGGAGGCCGGCGCGTTGCAGCTCATGCAAGACGAAACCGGCCTTTTTCTCCGCCCACGCCACGGCGGCGTCGGCCTTGATCGGGGGCAGCCCGCTGGCGACCCGCGTGAGCCGGCGGACGGCGTCGGCGATCTTCCGTTCGGCCCGGTCATTGGGAGGCAACTGAAGGAGTGAATGCGGAATGCGGAGTGCGGAATGCGGATTGGCGGACTGGACTGGAGCCGCGTCGACCCCGCTGCGGTCGGAACGCGACGGGAGGGTTGCGTCCCCATTGCCCAGCGGGTGCCGGACCAGCTCCTTGCGCTCCACGAGGGCGGCGATCCGCGCGGTGAGGAGAGCAGCGGACGTTTCGAGGAGGCTGGCGGCGTAGGTGACCAGGTCGTCGTGCGCGCAGGCGGTGTGACCCTCCTCCTGGAGGGTCTGGAGCGCATAGAGGATGCCGGCGTCGAGGCGGGGCGGGGCGTCGTTGGCGAAGCCCAGGTTGATCGCGATCCGGTCGGCGGTCTTGAAGCCGATGCCGTCGATCTCGCGCGCCACGCGGTAGGGCTCGTTTTCCAGCACCGTTTTCGCCTGCGCGCCAAAGTGCTTCACCAGCTTCACGCACTGGCCGGTGGTGACGCCGTGGGTCTGGAGGAAGATGTGGAGCTCACGCTCGGCGCGCTTTTCATCCCATGCCTGCTTGATGGCGGCGGCCCGCTTTTTGCCGATGCCCTCCACGAGGCGGAGCCGACCCGACTCTTCGCTCAGCACCCGGAACGTGTCGGTGCCGAAGGCGTCCACAATCTTGTTCGCATAGACCCGCCCGATGCCGGACACGAGGCCGCTGCCGAGGTATTTGCGGATGCCGTGGACGCCGGCCGGCAGCTCGCTCTTGAACGCGGTGATCCGGAACTGCGCGCCATGCTGCGCGTGGCGGGTCCACTCGCCGGTGAGGTGGAGCGTCTCGCCACACTCGACGCCCGGCAGCGCGCCGGTGATGGTGACAGGCTCGATGCGGGTGCCGGCGGGGTCGTCGCGGCCGGGCTCGGGACGGAACTCCGCGATGGTGTAGGCATTTTCCTCGTTGAGGAAAATGATGCGCTCGAGCACGCCGGTGAGGGAATCCGCCACGGTACTTGGCTAAGCGGAAGGGCGCGCGGGGCAAGCTGGGAGAAGCGGCGGGCGCGAACTGGCTGACCCTACAAACTGGCCGACCAAAGAATTGACCACGGATTTCATCGATGGGCACAGATTCAACCGGATGAAGGAGGGGTGGAACACGGAGAATCCGGAGAGCACGGAGGGAGGAAATGGTGAGGGGAAGAAGGCAAAGAGATTCTTCCGGCCTGAGTTCCTGAGGTGAATTTCATCTGGATGTCAGGAAATCAGGAAGGGAGGGGCCGGGTTTTCAACCACGGATGGACCCGGATCAACACGGATAGAGCCCTTGAGGCAGCTGGCCAAGGCGAGGCAGTGCGTGAACGGACCGGACCATGCCATGATCCAACCAGAGAAGGCCGGGGCAGGATGGCAGACAAGCTAGTCGAGCCCGAGGGCCATGGCCGCCAGCCCGGAAAAAATCTGGTCCGCGCCGGCGGGGCCGAGCTGTTCCGCGGTGTGGGTGCCGGTGGTGACGCACCAGCAGGGCAGTCCCGCCTGGTGCGCGGTTTGCACGTCGTAGGGCGAGTCGCCGACGAAAAGCGTGGTCGCGGCTTCCGCGCCGAGCTGCGCCAGGACCTGGCGGGTGAGCGCGGGGTCGGGTTTGAGCCACGGGGTGTCCTGCGCGCCGACGACGGCGTCGAGCAGCGGAGTAAGGGCGAGGTGGTCGCAGATCTGGCGCGCAGACGCACCCAGCTTGTTGGTGAGCACGGCGGTGCGAACGCCGTCGGCGCGGAGCGTGGCGAGCAATTCGCGCGCGCCGGGCAGCAGGACGACATCGTCGAGCAGGGTGGCATCCCAATAAGCGCGGTAGATCGGCAGTGCCTCGGCGACGCGCGCCGGGCCGACGAGCTGGGCAAGGGCGTTTTCCAGGCCACCGCCCACCGCCGCGCGCACCCGGGCGGCCGTGGGCGCGGGCAGGCCGAGCGAGAGCATGGTGTGGGTGTGGCTGCGCCCGATGGCTGCAAAGTGGTCAACCAAGGTGCCGTCGAGATCGAAGAGAACGGTGCGGAAACGCATGAGACGGGATGGGTTTGTCGGCGGAACGCGCGGAAGGCACGGAAAAACTGGGCGGAGGCGGGCGCCGAATATGTGGGTGGGGTGCCCCCCACCCCGCCGGGGCCCAAACTTTGTGGTTTGCCCGGTGCGGGGCGCGTGACAGGCTGGTGGTCATGTCCGTCCTGTCCACCGCCGCCACCACCGCCCGGGTGGAAGCCCGCCTGGAGGGCGACTGCCTGCAAGTGGTGCTCGGCGGGCGCTGGCGGGTCACGCAGGCGCGGCCCATGTGGACGGGCGTCCTGGCCGGACGCCAGCCGGCGCGCGTCCAGTTTTCCCTGGCGGACGACCTCGCGGGCTGGGACAGCGCGCTGGTGCTCTTTCTGGACGAGGCGCTGCGCTGGTGCCGGGGCCACGACGCGTACTGCGACCTGACCGGGTTGCCCGAGGCGGCGCGCCGGCTGGCCATGCAGATGACTGCGGCCCAGGCGGCCCAGGCGGCCCGGCCGGGCGCGCCCGCCCGAAGCCTGGTGGCGGCCGTGGGCGATTGGACGGAGCGGGCCTGGCAGGAAGGGGTCGAGATCACGGCCTTTGTGGGCGAATGCGTGCTGGGCGGACTCTTCTTCATCCGGCATCCGGGCAAGTTTCGCTGGCGCGATTGTCTCGGCGAGATGCAGGGGTGCGGTGAGCGGGCACTGCCCATCGTCGGCCTCATCAGCTTCCTGGTGGGGGTGACCCTCGCCTACACCGGCGCGCTGGTGCTGCGACAGGTGGGCGGCGACATCTGGCTGGCGGACCTGATCGGTCTGGCGATGGTGCGCGAGACGGGCGCGGTGATGACGGCGGTGGTGCTGGCCGGGCGCACCGGGGCGGCGTTTGCCGCGACGCTCGGCAACATGAAGGCGGGCGAGGAGCTCGACGCCTTTGTGACGTTCGGCATCCGCCCGGTGAACTTTCTCGTGCTGCCGCGGGTGGTCGCGCTCACCCTGATGATGCCGCTGCTGGCCATTTACTCCAACGCGCTGGGCATGATCGGCGGCCTGGTGGTCGCGAAGCAACTGCTGGGCATCCAGCCGGCCGCCTACTGGGTGGAGATGTTTGCCAACGTGAACCTGACGGACATCGCCACCGGCCTGATCAAGGCGGTGGCTTTCGGGCTGATCGTGGGCCTGGCCGGCTGCCTGCGCGGGCTCCAGGCGGAGCGCAGCGCGGAAGGCGTGGGCCGCGCGGCCACCTCGGCCGTGGTGATGGCGTTGCTGCTCCTGGTCATCGCCGACGCGCTGTTCGCGGTGGTGTTTCACATCCTCCGCTGGTGAGCCCCATGGACCCAGCCCCTGAAATTCCCGCGATCGCGGTCGCCGGCCTGGAATGCGGCTACGGCGGCGCCCCGGTGCTGACCAACGTCACCTTTTCCGTGCGGCGCGGGGAGATTTTTTTCGTGATCGGCGGCTCCGGCTGCGGCAAAAGCACCCTGCTGCGCCACCTCGTCGGCCTGAACGAGGCCACCGCCGGCACGGTGAGCTTCTTTGGCGAGTCCTTCACCGCGGCCGACGCCGCGCGCCGGCGCGAGCTGCTCCGCACCTTCGGGGTGCTCTACCAAAGCGGCGCGCTGTGGAGCTCCCTCACCGTGCGGGAGAACATCGCGCTGCCCCTCGAGGAATACACCCCGTTGACCCGGGTCGAGTGCGACGAGCTCGTGGCGCTCAAGCTCGCGCAGGTCGGCCTCGCGGGCGCGGAGGACAAGTATCCCTCCGAATTGAGCGGCGGCATGCGCAAACGCGCCGCCCTGGCCCGCGCCCTGGCCCTCGACCCGGCCATCGTGTTTTTTGACGAACCCTCCGCCGGCCTCGACCCGGTCACCTCGCGGCACCTCGACGAGCTCATCCGCCGCGTGCGCGACACGCTCGGCACGACCTGCGTGATCGTGTCGCACGAGCTGGCGTCGATTTTCGCGATCGGCGACCGCCTGATCCTCCTCGACCGGTCCGCGCAGGGCATCATCGCCGAGGGCGCGCCCCGGGCCCTGGCCGGTTCCAGCCGCGACGAACGGGTGCGGGAGTTTCTCGGCCGGCCTGACAACCAATCTTGACCCCCGCCACCCTCCCGGCCTTTAACTGGTCCGCGTCCCGCGTGCTCCCTCCGTGAAAACCAAAGTCAGCCCCTCCCTCGTCGGCCTGTTTGTCCTGGGCGCGCTGCTGCTCGGCCTGCTGGCCTTGACGACCTTCGGTGGCATCAACCTCTTTTCGCGGCCGCAGCGCTTCGAGGTGTTTTTTGACGAGTCGGTTCACGGTCTCGACCTCGGCTCCGCCGTCAAGCTCCGCGGGGTGCGGGTCGGCCGCGTGGTGGACATCCATCTGCGCTACAACGCCGCCCGCCACCATTCGTCCATCGCGGTGGTTTGCGAGCTCAACCGCAACGTGATCGCCGACGCCCAAGGGGTGATGATCGACCTCTCCACCCCCGGCGAGCTGCAGAAGCTGGTGGACAACGGGCTGCGCGCGCAGCTCGGCATCGCCGGCCTCGCGACCAGCCTGCTCTTCGTCGAGCTCGATTTTCTGGACCCGGCGCAGTTCCCGGCCGCCAAGACCGGGGACCCGGGCGACACGCCCTATGCGGTGGTGCCCTCGGTGCCCTCGACGATCTCGGGGTTCCAGGCCAGCCTCACTTCCATTCTCACCGCGCTGCAAAAGGTGGATTTCGCCGGCCTGTCCCAGGAGCTGTCGGGCCTGCTGGTGGACACGCGCCAGAAGCTGGCGGTCCTGGATCTCCCTCCCCTGGTGGCCGAGGCCACGCAGGCCGCGCGGGCGGTGCGCCAGTTCGCCTCCGACCCGGCCTGGCCGGCCACGCTGGCCAACCTGAACGGCGCGGTGACCGACCTGCGCGGCACCATCGCCAAAATCGACACCCAGGTCGAGCCCACGGGCGACAAACTCAACGAGGCGCTCGCGCAGACCAAGCAGGCGGTGGAGGCCTTCAAGGCCACTGCGCTCACCGTGCGCGAGTTCATCACCGCACAGCAGGGACTGGGGGCGGACGCCGACACCGCGCTCAAGCGCCTGGCCGAGGCGTCCGAGTCCGTGCGGCGGCTCGCCGATTTCCTCGAACGCAACCCGGCCGCGATCCTCACGGGCCGCCCGCCCGCTGACGAACCAACGCTGGCGCCGCCGGCCGCCGCCCCCGCCACCGGGCCGGCGATGAAAAGGCCATGAAGCGCGCGCGCAGCCCTGACCTTCCGCCGTCCCATGCAGGGGCGCGGCTGGCGCTCGGACTGGTCGCGTTGCTGGCCGGCTGCCACCTCCTGCCGGTGGCGCAGGACGATCCGGCGCATTTCTACCTGCTGGTCGCCGACGCCCCGGTGGCGCCGACCGTGCCGCCAGCCAACGGGGCGCTGACCCTCGGACTAAGCCCGGTGGAACTGCCGACGTATCTGCGAAACCGCGCGCTGGCCCTGCGGCGGGGCGGCGAGGTGGTGTATGCGGACAACCACCGCTGGGCCGAGCCGCTCGACGACGCGGTGGCCCGCGTGGTGCACGCACGGCTGAAGTCCTCCCCTCCGGTCTCGGTGGTGCTGACCGCACCCTTTCCCATCGGGGTGGCGCGCGACTACGATGTGAGCGTGCGGCTCCTGAGCTGCGAGGGCGTGCGCGATGCCTCCGGCCGGATCACCGCCCAATTTTCCGCCGCGATCGAGATCACGCGGGCCGATGCCGGCCGCGCGGTCGTGCGGCGCGAGACTTTTGTGGCACCGGCGGCCGGCTGGGACGGCCGGGACTATGCCGCGCTGGCCGCCCTGCTGGGCGCCGACGCCGGCCGGCTGGCCACGGAGATTGTATCGGACCTGCCGCCACCGGCGGCCGCGGGACGTTAAGCCGGTCAAATCCCCGGCCGGGCGGAAGCTCTCGCCAGTTCCCCGCGCAACGCCACCAGGGTGCGTTCCCCGGCACCGCGGTTGGCCGCGCTCCAGGCGAGCGCGGCGGCGGACATCCGGGCCCGTCGCGGGGCGTCGCCGAGCAGGTCGACCACCGCGGCCACCAGAGCGCTGCTGTGCGCCACCTCGAGCGCGGCTCCCGCCGTGTCGAGATTCCGGGCAATCTCACGAAAATTCGACATCCGGGGCCCGTGCAGCACGGGCCGGCCCAAAACCGCCGCCTCGACGGGCGTCTGACCACCCTCGTGCGGCGCCAGGCTCTTGCCGATGAAGACCACGTCGGCCAGCTGGGTGAGCTTCCGCAGCTCGCCCGTGGTGTCGGCCACGACCACGTCCCTTTCGCCGGGGGCGGGCCCTTGAAGGCGAAAATGGCACCGCAGCCCCGTCCGGTCCAACAGGGTTCGCACCTCGTCGCGACGCTCGGCATGCCGCGGCACCAGCAGCAACGACACCGCCAACCCGCGCCCGCGGGCCGCGACCAGCGCCTGGACCAACGCGGCCTCCTCGCCCGGCCAGGTGGACGATCCCAGCAGGACCAGCCCGGAGGGCGGCAGGCCGAGTTCCGCGCGCAGTCCCGCCTTGTCCGCATCCCCCATGGGTGGGATGGCCACGTCGAGCTTGAGACTGCCCGTCAAAATAATGCTTTCCGCGGGCACGCCCAGCTCCCGGAAACGATCCGCGTCCTGGACCGAGGCGGCGAGCACGCGGGAGACGCCGTCAAAGAGCAGCGCGGCGGCCAGCTTCCGCAGCCGGCGCATGCGCCGGAGACTCCGGTCACTCAGGCGGGCGTTGATGCACACCACCGGCACCGCGCGGGCGCGCGCCTGCGCCAGATGTTCGGGCCACCGCTCGCTCTCGACGAGCACGACGAGGTCGGGCGCGACCCGGGCCCATGCGCGGCGGGAAAACGGCCACCAATCAACCGGGAAATAGCCGAGGGCGGCGACCAGCGGCAGATAACGCTCGCGGGCGACCGCGTAACCGGTGCTCGTCGTGGTCGTGAGGTAGATTTCCGCGCCTCCGGCGCGCAGGCCCTCCAGCACCGGGCCGATCGCGAGCATCTCGCCGACGCTCACCGCCTGCAGCCAGACCCGCGGCACGCCCGGGGTCTTGGGTGGCAGCGCGGGAGTCGCGCCGAACCGGTGTGCAAAATGCCGCCGGTAACCGCCCCGCCGCCGCATGCGCCCGAGGTAATAGGGCGAGGCCAGTACCAGCAGGCAGGGAAACAACAACCGGTAGAGCCAGATCATCGGGCGCACGCGCTCACGGTGCCGGGCCGCCGCCGGCCGGTTTGGGCCCGGGCCCGTCACCGCGGCCAAAGCTGATCTTGAGGTTGAGCAGCGGCAGGAGACAAATCAGCCCGAGGACGGTCGGCACGATCACGACATAGCCGGCAATGTCATGCACCTGCTTCTCCATGGCCTCCGCGCCCTTGTAGTAAGCCCAGGCGGTCAGAAACAGGCTGCGCATGATGTTGGTGGCAAACGCCAGGACCATCGCCATCACCACCAGCAGCGCCTTCTTCCAGAACTTCTCCAAAAACACCGCCGCGAGGAAAGATCCGGAGAACAGGCACGCCGTCTGGGACCGGATGCCCGAACAAGCCTCGGCCACCCCCACCCGGTTCTCGACCCCGTTGACCGGTGGCAGCACCAGCACATTCCCCACCTGCTGGATCGGCAGGCCGAGCACATCAAACACCCCGGAAACAATCCGCGACACCAGCCGGAGCAAAAACAGGCTGAGGTCGTTTTCCACGACTGAAACCATCGGCGCGGACACCAGCCAGACCAGCGCGGGGAAGACAAACAGCGCCGCCAGCCGCAGCCGGGCGTCGGTGGTCAGCCCCACCGCCGGGGACGGCGGGCCTTCGGGGGCGGGGGCCTGGAGAAAAAGCGTGGTGAGGAGCAGCGCGGCCGCGCCCATCGAGATGGCCAGCGTGCCAGGCTGCGACGCGCCCGCGCCCGCCCGGTAGAGCACCCCGAGGGCAAACAGGACCACCCCGCCCGCCATCGCGGCATGGACCGCCGCCGGCAGCACCCAGCCGGCCGCCCGCGGGCTGCCCGCCGCGGCACAGGCGCGCAGTGCCGCCGTAATCCGCGGCCAGCGGTCATAGACGACGAACGCCACAAAGCAGGGCACCAGCCAGCCGAACGAGTAATCCTCCTTCTGCCGCCACCACCAGGACTGGTCCCACGCGACGAAGCCCAGATACCCCACGCCAAGCAACAGCGCCGCGAAAAACGGCGCCGGCACCACCGCGGTCAATTTTTTCCAAAAAGCGGTCATGCGAGGAAGAAGGGGATTGATTGCCTGATTCCACCCCGGCGGGCCAGCACTTTCAGCGGCCCAACCCACGGTTCGATGCGGGATGGGGTCGAGTCCCCCTTTTTTGGTCTCGCCCTTGCCCGATCCGCTCTGGCTTCGGGCCTCCGGCCTCTGCCCCCCCCCGGCCCACCTCAGCAGTGGGTCGCCAGCAGGGACGCCACGGTATCGCGCAAGGCGGGTTCCAGCGCGGCGCCTTCGGCGGCAAACCGCGCGGCCAGCGCCTGCCAGGGCACGGTGCCGCCGGGTTGCAGGACGGGGGTTTCATTTTTCAGCGGCGAGTGATCGCCCTCATCGATCCGGCTGTGGGAAAACCCGGTTGCGGGAGTCCAGGTCAACGCGTGGGGGCCTTCGGCCTGGTCGTGGCACAGCTGAAACCCCGTGAGACCACCGCGTTCGTCCTGCCAGACAATCAGCTCAAGGCCGCCGCCCTCAAACCAGCGCCGGCGCAGCGGCGCGCGCTCCTGCCTGACATGGCGGTATTCGGTCAGCATGGAGGCAGGTTGGGGCGGGCCGGCCGCCCTGTCAAAACCTTCGTCCCGTCATAAGCAAACAGCTGACAAGCAATGGCTAGCATCCAGCTTTGCCCGGCAGGCTTTGACAAGGCCGGCGGGGCGTGATTGCCTCACCGCCCCTTGAACATGGAGTCGCTGCACGCCTACTGGCGCATGGATTACATCACGGCGCCGCGCCCGCCGGAAGGGACGCGTCCGTTCACGGAACTGCCCGGCCTCGGCGACGACCGGACCGCCCTCATCATCCACCGGGGTGCGCTGACCTACCTGATGCTGAACCGCTATCCGTACAATCCGGGGCACCTGCTGGCCATCCCGTTCCGGGAGACGGCCGACCTCGACGCCCTCACCGCCGCCGAGCGCGCGGATTTCATGGACACCCTCGTCTTCGGCAAGGCCGTCCTGACCGCCGCGCTGAAGCCCGACGGGTTCAACCTCGGCTTCAACCTGGGCGGGGCGGCGGGCGGAAGCATCCCGCACCTGCACGCCCACCTGGTGCCCCGCTGGAACGGCGACACCAACTTCATGCCGGTGATCAGCAACACCCGGGTGCTCCCGCAGGCGCTGGACGCAACCTGGGAAAAACTCGCCGCCGTGGCGGGCCAAATGCGGAGGGCGGAGGTTGGAGGGCGGAGTCCAGTCCCGGCACCCGGCGTCGGCGCTTGACCGCCATTCATTCCGCAGTCCGCAATCCGCAGTCCGCAATTCCCTTGGCATCCAAGACCCTCCACTTTCCCAGTCCGCGGCACCTGCACCAGCTCTACGCGGGCCGGGAGGAAAACCTCGCCTTTGCCGAACAGCGGCTCGGGGTGAAACTCGTCACGCGGGAGGACTGGCTGCGGCTGGAGGGACCCGCCGCCGCCGTGGCGCGCGCCGCGCAGCTCTTTGGCTTCCTCGACGACGCCCGCGGCCAGGGCCTCGCCGTCGGCAGCGCAGACTTCCACCGCTTCACGGACGCCGTGGCCGGCGGCGGGGCGGAGCAGTTGCAAGCGCTCTGCCACGAGCCGCTCGTGGTCGCGACGCCCAAGCGCCGCATTGTCCCCAAAACCCTCGGGCAAAAGAACTACCTGCGCGCGATGGCAGACCACGCGATCACCTTTGGCATCGGCCCCGCGGGCACGGGGAAGACCTACCTGGCGGTGGCACAGGCCGTGGCGGCGCTCCATGCCGGCACGGTGCAGCGCATCATCCTGGCCCGGCCGGCGGTCGAGGCGGGTGAAACGCTGGGGTTTCTGCCCGGCGACCTGCGCGAGAAGATCCTCCCCTATCTCCGCCCGCTTTACGACGCGCTCCACGACATGACCGACGCCGCCGAACTCGCCCGCCTCACCGAGAAAAACCTGCTGGAGATCGCCCCGCTCGCCTACATGCGCGGTCGCACGCTCGCGCACGCCTTCGTGATCCTCGACGAGGCGCAGAACACGACTCCGGAGCAAATGATGATGTTCCTGACCCGGCTGGGCGAGGACTCGCGCATGGTCATCACCGGCGACATCACCCAGATTGACCTGCCGCGCGCCCGGACCTCCGGCCTGGTCGAGGCGAGCCGAATTCTCGCCGGCGTGGAGGGTATCGCGTTCCACCAGTTCGGCCCGGCCGACGTCGTCCGGCACCCGCTGGTGCAACGCATCATCGCCGCCTACGACGAGCACCGGAAAAACGGCACCCCCGGCAACAACGCGATGGAGGAAAAGCGCCCGGCCAGCGCAGCCGCCGGCACCCCGCCGACGACCCAGGCCTGAGGCGTTGCCCCTGCCAACCCATCCCCCATGTCACTCCGCCAGCAGCTCAAGCTCCTCCTCGGCTCGCTCCGCCAACAGCTCAAGCTCCTCTTCGGTCCACCCGGCGCGGGCACGCAGGAGTTTTTCGAGTCCAGCCGTCTGGTGGCATCACTGATCTTTGCGGCGACCGTGGCCGCCGTCGTGCTCATCAGCTTCGTGGGGGTCACGACCGCCAACCTGCCGGTGCTGCCCAACCAGCTCGCCACCGTGCGGGTGGTGGCCAGCGCGCCGTTCACCTATGAGAGCGCGGAAAAGACCAGCCGGGCCCGCGAGCAACTCAGCCAGCGCGTGCCACCGGTGTACCGGCTCGACCCCGCCGAGCTGATCCGGTTCGAGGCGGCGGCCAACGGTCTGTGCGCCGACCTGGAGCGATTTGAGCAAATCCACCGCCCCGGCCTCCGCTTCGCCGGGAACCGCTCGGCCGACCTGGCCGACCTCGTGACGTCGTTCAACGCCCGGGGGCCCTACCGGGCCAGTGTCCGGGATGTCGAAACCATCCTCGCGGCCGGTGATGCCGCCGCCCGCCGCGTGTGGTTCGACAACGCGTTCGCACTCCTCGGCGGCCTGGACGCGGCGGGGGTGTCGGACGACGGCGCGTTTGCCGCCGCCAGCGACGCCCGGCAGCTCGCCGTCCTCCAGGTGGTCCGGCCCGACGGCACCGTGGCCGCCCTCAGCGTCCGCGCCAAGTCCGACGCCCTCGCCAACCTGCGCGTGATGCTGGCCGACAAGGACACCCCCCGCGACCTCGCCCTCGCGCTCTACGGGTTTTTCAGCAACGGGGTCGCCCCCAACCTCAACTACGACCCCGCCGCCACCCGGCAGCAGCAGGCCGACGCGCTCAAATCGCTCAAGCCCGTGTCGGTGCACGTCGCCCGCGGCGAGACCATCATCGAGCCGGGCACGCGCGTCATGCCGGAGCAGATCGAGATGCTCAACGCCCACCGCCAGTATCTGCTCGCGCACGGCGACGCCGAGTTTAACAACGCGCTCGAGATTTTCTACCGCGTGCTGCTCGTGCTCGCGACCGTGATGGCTGGCGCCATCTTCATCCGGCTCGAGGACCGGGCCACGCTGCACAGCAACGGCCGCCTCGCCCTGCTCGCCCTGGTGGTCGTCTTCAACCTCGTCCTGGTGCGTCTCAGCTACGCGCTCACCGGCCTGCCGTTTTTTGTCAACGACCCCGACTCCGCCTCGCTGCTGCCCTATCTCGCGCCCACCGCCATCGCCCCGCTGCTCATCGCCATCCTGATTGATGTCGGCACGGCCAGCTTCATGGCGCTGCTTATCTCCATCTTCACCAGCGTGATCTACGGGAACCGGCTCGACCTCCTCGTGCTCACCTTTCTCGGCTCCATGGTCGCCATTTACTTCAGCCGGGGCACGAGCCGCCGGGCGGGCGTGCTCCGCGCCTCCGCCCTCGGCGGTTTCACCGTCGCCGTCTTTGCCCTCTTTCTTGGGGTGGTGGACCAGGGCGACCCGCTCATCGTGCTCAAGCACATGGCGACCGGCCTGGGCACCGGGCTGATCACCGGTGGCATCGTGCTGTGGCTGCTGCCCGTGCTCGAGGGCCTGTTCAAGCGCACCACCGACATCACCCTCCTCGAGCTCACCGATTACAACCATCCCCTCCTGCGGCTCATGCAGCTGCAGGCCCCCGGCACCTACCATCACTCGCTCATGGTCGCGCAGCTCGCCGAGCACGCCGCCGCCGCCACCGGCGCCAACCCGCTGCTCGCCCGCGTCTGCGCCCTCTATCACGACATCGGCAAGACCGCGCGCCCGGAATACTTCGGCGAAAACCAGCGCGCCGGCGTCAACCCCCATGACCGCCTGCCCCCGGCCCGGTCGGCCGAGATCATCAAGGACCACGTGGAGTACGGCGTCAGGCTCGCGCTCAAGCACAAGCTCCCGCGGGCGGTGGTGGACGTGATCCGCCAGCACCACGGAACCACGCTCGTCCGCTTCTTCTACCAACGCGCGGTGGAGCAGACCCGCTCGCCGCTGCCCGTGGGGGCCGGCGCGCGCACGGTCGGCACCACCATGGGCTTCGCCCGGGAGCAGACGACCAACCCGCTCGTGGACCACGCGGACTTCCGTTACGACGGTCCCCGCCCGCGTTTCAAGGAAAGCGCGATCATCCACCTCGCCGACGGGGTCGAGGCCGCCTCGCGGTCGCTGCGCGACGTGTCCCCCGAGCGTCTCGCCGACCTCATCACGCGTATCGTCCGGGACCGGACGGACGAGCTGCAGCTCGACGAGGCCACCCTGACGTTTGAGGAACTCAGCCGCATCAAGGAAAGCTTCGCCCGCACCCTGCTCAACATGACGCACACCCGGGTGGAGTATCCGGCCGCCGAGGCGGGGGCCGGAAAGGCGGAAGGGCGGGAGGCGGAAGGCTGAAAACCAGCATGCGCAAGACCAAGCGAAAGATCAGGCCGCCGCCGCGCGCCGCCACCGCGCCGCCAAGCCCCCGGCCCGGGCGCCCAGTCACCATCCACCACGCCTACCCGGGCCTGCGCCTCGACCGGCGGGCCATCGCCCGGGCCATCCACACCCTCGACACCCATCTCGCCGCTTTCAGCCTTCAGCCCGCCGCGCTCCGGCCTTTTGGCCACGAGCTTTCCCTCGCGTTTCTCACCGACACCGCCCTGGCCAGGCTGCATGCGGATTTTCTCGACGACCCAACCCCGACCGACGTGATCACCTTTGCCGGCGACCCGGCCCATGGTCTCGCCGGTGAGATCTGCCTCTCCGTTGACGCCGCCCTCCGCCAACCGGGCGCCGCTCCGGTCACCGGGGACAAGCTCAGCACCGAACTCACGCTCTACCTCGTGCATGGGTGGCTGCATCTCGCCGGCCACGACGACCTCGCCCCCGGGCCCAAACGCCGGATGCGCGCCGCTGAAGCCCGGGCCATGCGCCTGCTCCGCGACACGGACACCCTGCCGCGATTCACCCTGGGGTCCCGGGAAGGAAAAAGGCGGGCCGGAGGCGGGTTCTGAGCCCGGACACCCGGCAAGGCACGTTGTGTGCTATGCCCATGGGGCTGCCGCCGTGCTGGGCGGCCCCCCATGCCATCCTTGCGCACCCTCCTCCGTCCCGGCCCGCTGCGCCGGTGCTGGCCGGTCGTCGCCGCCCTCCTGTGCGGCGTGACCTCCTCCGGCGGGTTGTTTGCGGCCATCCGCGGCTGGGAGCGCCGGGAAATGCAACGTCGCCCAATGCTGGATCAGTCTGGCGCCGCCTATGGCGGGTAAACCGTGGTAAAATCCGATTACCAAATTTAGGTTGAAGCATGGCTCCGCTCTCTCTCGATCTCGCCTCACTCCGCGACGCTTACGCGGCCGGCACGCTCACGCCCACCCGCCTCATGGGCGAGATTGGCCGTCGCCTTGAGGTCCAGGCTGATCCGGCGGTCTGGATCCACCGGCTTTCCCCCGCGGAGTTGCTCGCCCACGCCCGCCGCGTTGAGTCCCGTGAACGCGCCACCCAGCCGCTTTATGGCATTCCCTTCGCGATCAAGGACAACCTTGACCTGGCCGGCACGCCCACAACCGCCGCGTGTCCGGAGTTCGCCTGCTCGCCCGCCGAGTCCGCGCCCGTGGTGCAACGCCTGCTCGATGCCGGCGCCATCCCCATCGGCAAGACCAATCTCGATCAGTTCGCCACCGGCCTCGTCGACGTGCGTTCGCCCCATGGCACCCCGCGCAATCCGTTTTGCCCGGACATGATTCCGGGGGGGTCGAGCAGCGGCTCCGCGGTCGCCGTCGCGGCGGGGCTCGTCTCCTTCGCCCTCGGCACCGACACCGCCGGCTCCGGCCGCGTGCCTGCCGGGTTGAATAATCTGGTCGGGCTCAAGCCCACCCGGGGCGCATGGAGCACGCGCGGCCTCGTTCCGGCGTGCCGCTCGCTCGACTGCGTGTCGGTGTTCGCCCTCAACTGCGCCGATGCCGCCGTTGTCGGCCGCCTGCTGGAGGGGTTCGACGGGGCCGATCCGTATTCCCGGCGGCGTCCGGAGACCCTCTTTTTTCCTGCGGAACCCCGCATCGGCGTGCCAGCCCCGGGAGAGCTGGAGTTTTTTGGTGACGCCGAGGCGGAGCACCTTTTCCAAACGTCGCTCGGCCGGGTCGCCGCGCTCGGCGCGCGGCTGGTCACGATCGACTTCGCGGCGTTCCGCGAAACCGCCCGGCTCCTCTACCAGGGACCGTGGGTGGCCGAGCGCTGGTCCGGCCTGCGGGCTTTTCACCAGCATCACGCCGCCGCGTTTCTGCCCGTCACGCGGCAGATTGTGGAGGCCGGGGCCGACCTGGGCGCGGCGGAGGTGTTTGATGGTCTGCACCAGCTGGCCGTCCTCATCCGCCGCGCCGCCACGGAGTGGGAAAAAATGGATGCGTTGCTCCTGCCGACGATCCCGCGCCCCTACACCCTCGCCGAGGTGGCCGCCGAGCCGGTGCTGCTCAATTCCCGCCTCGGCACCTACACCAATTTCGTGAACCTGCTCGACCTCTGCGCGCTCGCCGTGCCCGCAGGATTCCGGGCGGGCGGACTGCCCTGGGGCGTGACCTTGCTCGCGCCCGCCTGGAACGAGGAAAACCTGCTCGAGCTCGGCACACGCTGGCACGCCAACGTCGGAGGCCGGCTCGGCGCCACGCGCCACCCGTTGCCCCCGCCCTCTCCCACCAGTGACCGACCCGGTGCCGAGCGGGTGCGGCTGGCGGTCGTCGGCGCCCATTTGTCCGGACAGCCGTTAAACCACCAACTCACCTCACTCGGCGCCCGGCTGGGATGGACCGGACGGACCGCTCCCACCTACCGCCTGTACGCCCTGGCCAATACCACCCCTCCGAAACCGGGCTTGGTGCGGGTGGCGATGGAGGGCGCGTCCATCCAGGTCGAGGTGTGGGAGCTTGGCGCTGCGGCGTTCGGCCGATTCGTCGCCCGGGTGCCCGCACCCATGTGCATCGGCACCGTCACCCTGGAAACCGGGGAGGAGGTCAAAGGCTTCCTCTGTGAGCCCGTCGCGCTGGCCGGAGCCAGTGACATCACGAATTTTGGCGGGTGGCGGGAATACCTGCAACCACGCTCCCCGGTTCAGGAATGAAGTCCGGCGGGACGACGGGAAGCAGTTGGTTGTGGTTCGCTGCCCTGATCCAAGCTTTGGTGGAAGGCGGACAGGTTAGCCCAGTCACCCCGCCAACCGCCCGGCGACACATAATCCCATTGATCAAAAAAAGCGCCGCCAACCCGGAAGGTTGGCGGCGCCGAAAGGCTGGATTGCTCCGAGGAACTATTACTTGCTGGCCGGAGCCCGCACGCGGGACTCGTCGCCACCGGGGGTCGCGACGGCACCCTCCTGATACATCGAGTCGCGCGGCACATGGTTGAGATCCTGCTTCTTGAGCGAGCCGCCGGGGCTGACCAGATTGGCGGTGACGAAGATGAGCAGATTGCGCTTCTGGACGCTCTCCCCCTTGGACTGGAACAGTTTACCAATCAGAGGGATATCTCCAAGAATCGGAACCGAGTCACTGACCTTCTTGACCTCCTCGCGGGTCAGACCGCCCATGACCAAGGTGGCCCCGTCCCAGATGGTGACCTTGGTGGTGACCTCACGGGTGGAGAAGACAGGCTGGAAGAAGCCGGACGGCACGGTGACCACGGTGGACTGGCCGGCGCTGCTACCCCCGCCGGTCAGACTTGAAATAACGGACACGCTGGCCGAGCTGCCGGGGGCGATGGCGACGCTCTGGCCACCATACTCAATAAAGCCATCGAACTCGGTGACCCGCGGGTTGAGGTCAAGGCTGATGCTGTAATCGTCGTCCTCGACGGTCGGGGTGACCTTCAGCTCGATGCCGACATTGCGGGTGGTGAATTCCTGCGGGGTGCCCGGCGTCAGGCTGACGGCGCCGCCGTTGCTGGCGGTGCTGCGCGGGTCGCCAAACGACTGCGGATAGCGGAGCTCCTGGGCCACGGTGATATTGGCCGGATTGCCTGACAGGACCGTGACCGAGGGCGAACTGAGCAGCTCGCTGCCACTCGACTGGTTGAGGGCGTTCACCACCGCCTGAACCTCAAAGGTGCCAATGAGCTTGGATGCGTTGATCAGCGAGGTCGCACCGGTCGCAAGGTTCGACTGCCCGGGAAGGACGGGGGCCGCGAGGGTGGTGGGAATAACAGTTTGAGGAGTGCCAGGGCTGCCCGGAGAGGCAGGCGCCAGCGTGGCGGTGCCCACCACCGCACCCGTCACCGAGTTAAAGACCGGGGTGGTGACCGCCGCCGTGGCCGGGATTCCGGGAGTGCCAGGAATCGTGATCGACCCGGTTTGCGACGGGGCGGTGTTACTGACGGCATCCGAAAGGGTGCGCACGCTGTTGGATCCGCCGTTGCCGTTGATGGTACCAGCGGTCTGGCGGCCGTTTTGACGGGCAACATTCCAGTTGACCCCGACCTCACTCAATTTGTCCTCCTGGACCTCAATGAACTTGGTCTCGATCGAGACCTGCTTGATGTCGTTGTAGCGGGCGAGGATGTTGCGAATCTTGTCGATGTTCTTCGCGGTCTGCGTGACAATGATCGTCGAGCCATCGTAGGCCATGGACGAGCCCTTGACCGCGTTAAAATCCACCCCGGCATTTTGGAAGAAGCCCTGGATCGAGGCCGCATCACCTGAGCTGGAGGGGGCGCTGGGCGCCGCCGGGGCGGCTGCGGTGGTGGAGGGGGTGGCCGCGGCAAATGGATCCGCTGCGCTGTCGGAGGCCGCAGCGCTGCTCACGCCAGTGGCACCGGTGATCCGGGAAACCGTGGCCTTGGTGACCGGAAAGTATTCCGTGTTCAGGTTCGGACCGCCCGCGCCACCACCGCCGCCGGTGCTGAGCACGACCACATCCTGCTTGACGTCAAACTGGTAGCCCACCTTTTCGGTGATAATCGTCAGTACCCGGAAAAGCGACAGGTTGCGCAACTGAATCTTGACGGTCGTCTTGGGCGTTTCCTCGTTGAGGACGATGTTTACGCCCTTGTTCCCCTCGGCGGTCTGGTCAAACTGCACGGACATCTGTCCGAGCGCCTGCACGACCTTGTCGATCTCCAAGTTGTTGAAATTAACCTCGGGCAGGATGATGGCGTCGAGTTTTTTGAGCAACGGGCTCTCTTTCACATCCACATGGAGGGTGCTCTTGGCGCTGCCCACGACGGTGGGCGGGGCGAATCCCGCGTCCACTTCCGTAATCATCCGTTTGGTGTACTCTTCCCGCGCCTGCACCGCCGCCCGGTCGATCTGCTCGGAAATCTTACTCAGAAAATACGTGGCCTCCGTGTCATAGGGGTCAATGCCAATCACGTCTTTAAACGTCCCCTCCGCCCCGGAGAGATTGCCACCCAAGTACTGGCTGCGGCCAACCGCGATCAGGCCGGCGATCCGCTTCTGGTCGGTGAGGTAATCCCCACTGGTCTTCACAAACGGCGGGATTGCGGGATGAAGCTCGGCGTAATTGACGGCGGCACTCGACGCGGCCGCGGCGGTGCTGTCGGGATTGGCTGCGGTGTAGGCATCCAAGGTGATCCTGGCCCCGACGGTGTCGCCATGGCTCAGTTGCGACTGGACCTTGGCGAGCGGCAACTCGGCCTTCTGTCTTTGGAGGTCGGCCACCAGCGGTTGGGCGCTGGCCACGCCGTTCAACGTTCCGACCGCGGCGTCGAGCGTTGCGGCGGCGGTTTCAATGTTGCCGTCGGCGGCAACCTGGGCGGCGGCGGCCTGGCCCTGGGACCGGGCGGCGGCAATGAGATGGTTGATGCGGTCCTGCTCCGCCTTGGCGGCGGCGGCGGCCTCCGCCTTGGCCTTGGCGGCGGCGGCACTTGCGGCCTTCGCGTCGGCGGCGGCGACCTTCTTCGCCATGGCGGGTGACGCGGCGATCTTCGCGTTCACGTCAGCGAGCTTCTGCTGCACGTCGGCGTTGGACGGGTCGAGTGCGAGGAGCGCCTCGTAATCCTTCTTGGCCGTGACCAAATCGCCCTTGTCGCTGGCGCGGATGGCTTCGGTCATGAGACCTATCTTGGCGTCGGTGTTGACCTGGGCGGTGAGCCGACCCGCAGGCAGGGCCAGAGCCAGCAGGGCCGCCAGCAACACGAGGGACGATTGGGGGAGCAGTATCTTTTTCATTAGGGAAGGGCTAAGATGTTGGGTCTGGAGAAAGGAAGGGAGGGGGCAGATTGGGGGTCGTTCAGAGCATGCCGGTCAAGGAGATTGGGCCACCGAAGCGCACCACGCGGTTTACGGCGAAAATGTGACGGGGCTCCACGATGGAGGCCGTGGGGGCATGGCCCGCTGCTGGAGCCGTCACCGGGACTGACTTCTCGGGCGAAGCAGCTCCCGATCCACGCTTCCCCTTCGCTTTGGGCGGAGGCGCCGGCGTCAGCTCAATTGTCACCGGTCCCTTGAACACAGGATCGGGATCGTCGGTTTTGGTGACCTTGATGACCGGGGGCGTGTCACTGACCTCATCGATTTTGTATTTGCGCCCGTTCGGCAGGGCAATGGTGGCACCGGCCTTCATCGGATCGAGCGCCACGCCATCGACGGTCTTGATCATGGCATAAGACCGACCGTTCAACAGCCGTGATTGGGTCGTCAAGGTCGTATCCTCCTTGGTCATCGTATCCTCAACCACGGCCACACCGGCATATTCATAGATCGGTGTGCTGCCCTCGGGCAGATCGAGCATCGGCAGCAGCTTCACCTCGAAGCTTTTGATGAGCAGATGGAGCTCGGGCAGTTCTTTGCCACTGCGGGCGAGAAAAGTCTGCCCGTCCATCGGATCCCCGATCTGCGAATTGCTGAAAACACCGTCCTGACCGACAAAGCCAACCAGTTGCAGCCGGAACGGGTCGGGCTTGACCTGCCAGAACACCAGGCCAAACGGGGGCTGCGGAGGAATTGGAACCAAGGTGGGGGCATGGGCGATGAACTTGGGCGGCGGACCGGGCAAGTAATAGATCTTGGGTGAGGTGAAAACCTCATAAACCCAGTCCGGACCGTCCGACTGGGCCGACGGATCCTTCCATTCTTCCGTCTTGACCTCGGCCACGGGGACGCTGACCCGCGCATACGCGCCCTTTTGGGCCGGTGTGGCGGGGGCGCTGAGCAGCAGCGGGTCAAACCGCTGCTTCAGCATGCCCACGAGCACGACCGATGCGACCACCAGCAAGATGGCCACCACGAGGAGGACTTTGTCGTAAATTTTGGCAACCATGTCAGGGAGCGGGGGCGGACGGGGGTTGGGCGGCGGACACGAGGTTGATATACTCGAGAGTGACCGTAAACTTGGACAGAAGCTTCTCGACCTTGGCCTTGGGCAGGGGCTCCATCGCGTTGCCATCCTTGTCCACCGGATTACCATCCTTGTCCACCGGTTGATCCTGCCCGGCGGGATCGGGGTCGGACGGCTCGACCTCGACACTGCGCACCACCATCGGCAGCTCGAAGGTTCCGACCTTGTTCAGGAAGCTGCGCAGGGAACCGGTCTTGCCGGTGAAGCTGAGGCGAAAGGCGATGGCGTCCACAAAGCCGGGCTTGCGGGCCGTGATGCGCGGGTCAATCGTAAAGAGGTCGCCGCTGCTGTCGGACGCAGGGGCCATGGCCGGGGGCGGCGGCAGACCAGTCGCCGCCGGAGGGAAATCGACCTCGTGACGCTCGGCCTTGGTCAGGGGGTGTTCCCGCTGGAAGGAAAGCAGCCCGGACGGTTTGGCGTCAAAGAGGGCGTCCAGCAGATAACTGGCGACCTGCTGCTCGTGAAACACCTCCGGAATCAGATCCGAAGAAGGGCCCTCGTGGGCATAGGTGGCGAAGCCAAAGCGCTCGTCATCCTTGATCTTGATCTGGCCGTCCAGATACTTCTTCCGATAGTCCTCGACCAGCTTGTTGAGGCTGAAGTAGGCGGAAGGGGAATCGCTGGGGACCGGAGCGGCCTGCAATTGGCCGGCAGCTTCACCCTTGCCCTTGAGCAGCGCCTGCATCATTGCGAGATTCTTGGTGCTGTTGTCGAGATCCGCCTTGATCAGCGCGGCATTTTCCGTCGTGAGCGACGGAGTGGCACTGTGGAGCAGCGCGAGCGTGTCCTGATTTTTCTTCAAACCGGCCAGCGCAGAGGCGCGGGACCGGTAACCCGTGTAAATAAAGCAGCCCTCGCCGACGGCGGCAAGGCCGAGGATGACGAGCAGGGAGCTGAAGACGGGATGGGACTTGAAACTGGCCATGGGAAGGGGGCGGGACGGGTCAGAGCGGATGGTCGGGGTTGACCACCAGGGTGAAATTGAAACGGAGGATGCCGGGTTCGTCGCTGTTGAAACTCGGATTCTCCTGACCTTTGATGAACGGATCCTGCTCAAAACTGTTGATGAGCTCCTTGACGCGGTTCTCGGCCTCGTGGCTGACCTTGGAGGTGGGGTTTTTCTTGTCGAGGAGGCGACCGGCCATGGTGAGCTTGAGGACCGGTTTGACGGGTGCGGCGGAACCCGCAACCTGAGAGGAGGAATCGACCTCGACCATGCGCTCCACCTTGAGGCTGTCGAGCCAAACATCCTCGACCTTGACCAGACGGTTCTGCAGATCGGTGAGGAAATTGATCCAGTTCGACTTGCTTTCCACGAGGCCGCGGATGTTTTTGACCTGCGTCTGCGCCTCTTCGATTTTGGCCTTGTTGGCCTTGTTGGCCGCGTCCAGATTCTGCAGCGGATTGATCTCGGCCTCGAGCCGGTGCGAGGCGGCGGCAGCCTGGGCCGTCTCACCTTGGAAAAGCAGGGTCGGCAGCCCGAGCGCCACCACCGCCAGCGCGGCCGCCGCGACGTAGAAATACTGCTGGCGGCGGAAGACGATCGCCGCCCGGATGGAGGGCGGCAGCAGGTTCACGACCGGCTGGGTGTCCACGAGGGAGGTGGCCAGGCCGACCAGGTCGGCCAGCACCACCGAACGCTCACGGGCGGACGCCGCACCGGCGGAGACCTCGACATTGCGCAGCGGGTCGAGGCGCTCGACTGGCAACTTGAGCTTGTCCCCGAGCAAGGCCGCCAAGTCCGGCACCAGCGAGCCGCCGCCGGTCAGATAGACGGTGGCTGGCTGCTCGGAACCGCTCTGGCGACGGTAGTTGACGGTCGAGCGGGTGACCTCCAAGTGCAGCCGGGAGATGAACCCCTGGACGGCGTTCATCACGGCTAGGCGCGCGGGCGAGGTCTCGGCCAGCTCGCTCTGCCCGCCCAGTACCTGCAGCTTGAGCGACTCGGCGTGCGCGAAGTCCTGCTTGATCTCATCGGCAATGGACTGGGTGACGCTGTTGCCGGCCAGGACGATCGTACGGGCGAAGAAGCGTCCCTTGTCCAAAAACAGCAGGTGCGTGGAACGGGCGCCGATGCTGATGACCAGCGCGCTGTCACAGGCCTCGGGGTAATTGTATTTGAACGCGCGGTAAAGCGTGAAGACGGAGGGCGCGACCGTGTCGGCCGCCACGCCGATCCCCTTGAGCGCGGCGCAGACCCCTTCGGCGACCTCCAGCTTGGCGGCCGCGAGCATGATCTCCAAGTCGAGACCGTCATCGGCCACGGCGCAATGATCCCAGACCACCTCGTCGAGGGGATACGGAATGTTCTGCTGCGCCTCAAACTGGATGATTTTGTCCCGTTTGGATTTGTCCACCGAGGGCGTCTTGACAAACTTGGTCAGCGTGAGGTGACCCGGCAGGGTGACGCTGGCGGCCCCACCCAGTTTCTCGCGCCGCAGTCCGGGCTCCAGCGCCTGCGCGATGAACTTGTTCCACTGCGCCTCCAGGGCGGCGTCGGGATTGAACGAGTCCAGCGCAAAACGTTCGAGCACGAGGCGGCCGCCTTTGGCGGTGAAAGCGCCGCACGCGACATGGCCGGCGCCACTGTCAATCGCAAGAACACGAGAAGATGCCATGGGTAAATTGGGGAGCGGATTGGATTTCAGAACTGCCGGAAACCGGCAAGCAGAATCTTGAATTTATTTTGTGGCCGCGGCCTCGGGCCGGACAAAAGTGGGGGCTTCCTTGGTGTTGTCGTGCTCGAACGGCGTAAACATCTGCGGGAGCAGAATGCCATCGTTGACCGCCCCGTCGGCCGCCGCCTTGGCCAGAAAGGACTGGACGCTCGGCATCACCTTGGGATCGCGGGTGTGGCTCTCGTGGGAGGCCGGCTGGGCCTGGCCGCCGACCGAAACCTCCGCCGCATAATACTTCGTCTCGCCATGCAGACTGTCGCGTTCGACGATTTCAGGCGGCAGATAAAATCTGAAAAGTGCCTTGGATCCCACCTTCAGCGCCACCGCCTCGGCCGCAGCGCGATAAAAGTCGATGCGCTTGGCTCCGACCGTGACCTCCGTCCCCAAAGTGAGGGTCACCTTCACATGGCTCACATAATTGCCCTCCTTCGTCGGGTTGACCTTGAGCTCGACCACCACCTCCTGCCAAGGCAGGGCGCTGCCGGCTCCCTGCGGACTGTTAAAGGTCACATTGGAGACCTCGACCGCGGCCTTGGCCGCAGCCGGCGCCGCCGGCGCATCCGCGCCCCGCGAGGGGACGGCGGCGAGGGCGAGAAGGACGGACAGGGGACACCACAGAAAGGATTGCAGCAGGGGCTTCATGCAGGGGAGATTTGAAGTCATTGCACCTTCTCCTTCCCGACGTCACGCTAAATTTTAATTTTTCGCAAAAAAATTCCCCATGTCCGGCCCCCCCCTACATCCTGCCCCTGCGCTCACCCACCGCCTCGCCGTGCTGGTGTTCATGGAAAACGCGCGCGGCGAGCTGCTGCTGTTGCTCCGCACGCGACCGCCCAACCTCGGCGTGTGGAGCCCGCCCGGCGGCAAGCTCGAAACCGCGCTGGGCGAGTCACCCTTTGAGTGCGCAGCGCGGGAAACGCTCGAAGAGACCGGCCTCGCCGCCGCCCCGGAGGACTTCCATCTCTTCGCCCTGATTTCCGAGAAGGCCTACGAGGGCGATTCGCACTGGATGCTGTTTCTCTTCCGCCTGACGAAAACCATCGCGGCGCTGCCGCCGACCATCGCGGAAGGGCGCTTTGAGTTTTTTTCGCGGGCCGCGATTGACGGACTGTCGATCCCCGCCACCGACCGCGCGGCGCTCTGGCCGATCTACGATCGTTACCGCGACCGTTTTGTCGCGCTGCGGGCCGACTGCGCGCCCGGCCGGCCGCTGGAACTGGTGTTCGAGCAGGTCACGCCCGCGGACGCCCCGTCGGCCGGGGCGTCGCCCGCGGCCGCAAACAACACTTGATTTCTTCGGCGGCAGACAAAGACTGCACCGTCCCAAACCACCAACCGCGCCCACCCGTGAGCCCAACCGCCGCCTCCTCCGTGGAAAACAAAACCGATGTCCCGCCCGCCCGGCCCAGTCCGTCGGCCACGGCCCCGGCCAACGCCAGCCTCGCGCCCGAGGCGAAGATCGCGCTGCTTCGCACCATGCTGCGGATCCGCCGCTTCGAAGAGCGCAGCCTGCGGGCCTACCAGGCCAAAAAAATCGGCGGTTTCCTCCATCTCTACATCGGGCAGGAGGCGGTCGCCGTCGGCTGCTGCTCGCTGATGGGAAAAAACGACCATGTCATCACCGCCTACCGCGACCATGGTCACGCGATCGCGGTCGGCATGGAGCTGAACCCACTCATGGCCGAGCTCTACGGCAAGGCGACCGGCTGCTCCAAGGGCAAGGGCGGCTCGATGCATTTCTTCGACCCGTCGCGCAATTACTGGGGCGGGCACGGCATCGTGGGCGGCCAGGTGCCCCTCGGGGCCGGCCTGGCCTACGGAATCAAATACCAGGGGCTGAAAGGTGTGGCCATGGCGTTCATGGGTGACGGGGCGGTGAACCAGGGCGCCGTCCACGAGGCCTACAATCTGGCCGCGCTCTGGCAGCTGCCGGTGGTCTTTGTGATCGAGAACAACGGCTACTCGATGGGCACGAGCCAGGCGCGCTCCTCCGCCGGCGAGCTCGCCAAACGTGCCGAAGGCTACGGCATGGCGTGGGGCGTCATTGACGGGCACGATCTCTACGCCGTGCGCGCCGGCATGGATCCCTTTCTCCGCGCCGCCCGCGAAGAGTCGAAACCGGCCGTCGTGGAGATCCGCACCTATCGCTACCGCGGTCACTCCGTCGCCGACCCCGACCCGCCCAACAGCACCTACCGCACCAAGGCCGAGATCGAGGAATACCGCCGCGCCAAGGACCCGATCCAGGTTTTCCAAAACTCCCTGCTCGCCGAGGGCGTGCTCACCCCCGCTCTCGCGGAGCAGATTGACACCGAGGCGCGCGCCGAGGCCGAAGTGTCCGCCGACTTCGCCGAGGCCAGCCCCTGCCCCACGGTCGAAAACCTCCAGCAGGATGTCTACTGGGAGACCGACCACCCCGCCGAACGGAAGTCCCAGGGCCGCCTCTTTTTCGACTGAACCTGACCGAACCATTTCTCAACGCAAAGACGCCAGGCCGCAAAGCTCCGAACCAAGTTTTTATTTCACCCCCTTGCTTCCTTCCGCGCCTTTGCGCCTTTGCGTTTAATCCGAACCCTCTATTTTCAATCTCACCGTGCCTGTCATCACCTACCGCGAAGCCATCCGCCACGCCCTCGCCGAGGAGCTCGCCCGCGACCCCAACGTCGTCGTCCTGGGCGAGGAGGTCGCCCAGTTCCATGGCGCCTACAAGGTCACCGAGGGCCTGCTCGAAAAGTTCGGCCCGCAACGCATCGTGGACACGCCCATCAGCGAGGCCGGGTTCATCGGCATGGGGCTGGGGGCCTCGATGCTCGGGGTCCGGCCGGTGATGGAGCTGATGTTCTGGTCGTTCTACTCGGTCGCGTTCGACCAGATTCTGAACAACGCCGCCAATGTGCGCTACATGAGCGGCGGCCAGATCCACTGCCCCATCGTCATCCGCGGCCCCGCCAACGGCGGCACCAATGTCGGCGCCACCCACTCCCACACCCCCGAGAATGTGCTCGCCAGCCATCCCGGGGTGAAGGTCGTCGTTCCCGCCACCCCCGCCGACGCCAAGGGCCTGCTCAAATCCGCCATCCGCGACAACGACCCGGTCTTCTTTTTGGAAAACACCATCCTCTATGGCCTGGAGGGCGAGGTGCCGGACGGGGACATCCTCATCCCGCTGGGCCTGGCCGACGTGAAACGCGCCGGCACAGACCTCACCATCGTGACCTACGGCCGCTGCGTCCTGCACTCGCTCGCCGCCGCCGAGCTGCTCCAAAAGGAACATGATATCTCGGTCGAAGTCGTGGACCTCCGCAGCATCCGCCCGCTGGATCTCGACACCGTGCTCGCCTCTGTCGCCAAGACGCACCGCGTGCTGGTGGTCGAGGAGCAGAAGCCGTTCTGCGGGGTGGGCGCGCAACTGGCCTACATGATCCAGCGCGAGGCGTTTGACGAGCTCGACGCGCCGATCGCGCGGCTCTGCACCGTGGACGCCCCCGCGATCTACAGCCCGCCGGTCGAGATCGAGCAGCTCCCGAACCCGCAGCGCATCCTCAACGCCGCCCTCGCGGTGCTGGCCTGAGACGGATTTTACCGAAGGGAACAGAGAGCACAGAGTTTTCTTTTCCCCACCCAACCAAAAAACAAGGCTCCGTTTCCTCCGTTTTCTCCTGTAAGAAATTTCCTTTTCATCGGCTGATTTCCCCTCCTCCCTCCATCCCTCTTCTCCTCCCGTGGCCCAAATAATCGATATGCCGAAACTCAGCGACACCATGACGGTGGGCACGCTGGTCAAGTGGCTCAAGGCCGAGGGTGATCCCGTGAAATCCGGCGACAGCCTCGCCGAGGTCGAGACCGACAAGGCGACCATGGAGCTGGAGAGTTTCTACGACGGCGTGCTGCTGAAGATCTTCGCGCCCGGCGGATCGCAGGTGGCCATCGGCGACCCGCTCTGTGCCGTCGGCAAGGCCGGGGAAACGGTCGTGGTGCCGGCCAAGCAGACCCCTCCGGCTGTAGCCGGGGTCGCCGACCCCGGTCCGAAACGCGCGGTGCCCCCCGCAACCTCGGCGAAGGCGGGTCATCCCTCCCCTGCCCCGGTGAGCGCCCCCATCCTCACGCCCTCGGGCCGGCTGAAGATCTCCCCACTCGCCAAAAAGCTGGCGGCGGAAAAAGGCCTCGACCCCGCGCGGATCGCCGGCAGCGGCCCCGGCGGTCGCATCGTCCGGGCAGATGTGCTACAGGCGGAAAAGGCGGGGCGCGTGGCCCCCGGTGCGCCGTCCGGCATCCCCGTCCCGTCCGCCCCGGTGGCCATCGTCACCCTCCCAACCAACGCCCCGATCCAGGAGGCGAAGCTGGTTCCCGTGTCGAACATGCGCGCGACCATCGCGCGCCGGCTGGTCGAGTCCAAGGTCACCGTACCGCATTTCTACCTCGACCTGGAGATCGACGCAGGCCCGCTGCTCGAGCTCCGCGCCCGCCTCAATGCCACCCTGGAGAAGGAGAAGGACGGGGTGAAAATCTCCGTCAACGACTTCATCCTGAAGGCGGCCGCCGACGCGCTCCGGGCCGTGCCCGCAATGAACTGCTCGTGGGCCGGGAACGCCATCCAGCATCATGCGGGGACGCACGTCTCGTTCGCCGTCGCCATCGAGGACGGCCTCATCACGCCGGTCATCCGCGACACCCACGCCAAAAGCCTCGTCGCCATCAGCCGCGAGGTGAAGGATCTCGCCAAGCGCGCGAAGGAGAAAAAACTGGCCCCGGCGGAGTTCACCGGCGGCACGTTCTGCGTGACCAATCTCGGGATGATGGGCATCGACCGTTTTTGCGCGATCATCAACCCGCCCAACGCCGCAATCCTGGCGGTCGGGGCGACGGTGAAGAAGCCGGTGGTGGCGGGCGACGCGATCGTGGTCGGCCAGCGGATGAACCTGACCCTCTCCGGCGACCACCGCGTGATCGACGGCGCCACCGGCGCCCAATACCTCGCCGCCCTGAAGAACCTGCTCGAAAAGCCCGCGCTGATGCTGATGTGAATCGGGGGTATTTAACGCAGGGACACAGAGCCGCCGAGCAAGACAGCCCCAGCGCCTTTGCCACTTTGCGTCTTTGCGCTTAATCCGAGTCTTGATCCGGGTTCACCTCACAGCTCCCTCGCCAGCTCCTTCGCGAAATAGGTGAGGATCAGGTCGGCCCCGGCGCGCTTGATGGCCAGCACCGACTCGTGCCGGCAGCGGGCGAGGTCGAGCCAGCCGAGCCGGGCGGCGGCGTGAATCTGCGCATACTCCCCGGAAACCTGATAAGCCGCGATCGGCTTGCGCGTCGCGCCCCGCACCTCACGGATGATGTCGAGATAAGGGCCGGCCGGCTTCACCATGAGAATGTCCGCACCCTCAAGCGCATCGAGCTGCGCCTCGATCACCGCCTCGCGGCGGTTGGCGGGGTTCATCTGGTAGGTCGCCTTGCTGAGCAGCCGGGTGCCGGCCGCCTGCGCGCTGCCCACCGCCTCGCGGAACGGCCCGTAATAGGCCGAGTTGAACTTTGCCGCATAGGCCAGAATGCCGGTGCCGGTGAAGCCGGCGGCGTCGAGCGCCTTGCGGATCGCGCCCACCCGGCCGTCCATCATGTCGCTGGGCGCGACCAGGTCCACCCCCGCACGCGCCTGGAGCACCGCCATCTGGCAGAGGAGGCCGACCGTGCGGTCATTCTCGACATCCTCGCGCGCCGCGTTGAGCACGCCGTCGTGCCCGTGACTGGTGTAGGGGTCGAGCGCGACATCGGTGATCACGGTCAGTTCGGGCACGGCCTTTTTCACGGCGCGCACGGCGCGGAGGACGAGCGTGTCCGCGTTGAGCGCCTGGGTGCCCTCGTCGTCCTTGTGCTTCGGGTCGAGTTTGGGGAAAAGCGCCACCGCGCGGATGCCCAGCTGGTGCAGAGTGCGACACTCCTTGACGAGGTCGGGGATGCTGAGACGAAACACGCCCGGCATGGACTTGATCTCGTCCGGGGCGCCTCGGCCCTCGACCACAAAGAGCGGCGCGACGAGGTGCCGGGGGAGCAGGACCGTTTCCTCGACCAGCGCGCGCAGACCAGCCGTGCGGCGCAGCCGGCGCGGGCGCTGGGTGAGGTCGAGCTTGAAGGGGGTGGACATGGGAGAAGACGGAGGGGATTTTTAACCGCTAATCGGCGCTAATCCATGCTAATCTTTTGATGGGCACGGAGGCGCCAGAAGGCCCGGAACGAAAGCCGAAATTGAATTCAGAAGCCATGAAGCCAAGTGGGGCAGAGTGAATGAAAAACCTGCAGCTGATTCAATTCCTGGCTTCCTGGCTTCTGAATTGTCCGGGTTGCGGCCTGAAAATCCGGATGAATATTTTTGTGCCCCTTTGGGCATTTTTGTGGCCAAAGTTCCCGCTGTCTCATGCCTATCCGCCTCCATGACTCCCTGACGCGCGAGCTGCGCGAGCTCACCCCAGCCCACCCCGACGGCATCTTCCGCTTCTACAACTGCGGGCCGACGGTCTATGCGCCGGCGCACATCGGCAACTTCCGCACGTTCGTCGTCAACGATGTCCTTCGCCGGCTGCTGGAGCTGGAGTTCGGCGCGGACAAGGTGAAACACGTCCGCAACCTCACGGACGTGGACGACAAGACCATCCGCCGCGCCAGAGAGGAAGGTCGTCCGCTGGGCGACGTAACGCGCCAGTGGACCGAGAAGTTTCACGCCGACTGCGCCGCGCTCAACTGCCTGCCGCCCCACGCCGAGCCCCGCGCCACCGACCCGCAATTCCTCAAGGAGCAGGTCAACATGATCGAAGTGCTGATGGAGAGAGGCAACGCCTACCGCGCACCGGACGGTTCGGTGTATTTCAAGGTCTCCTCGTTTGACAACTACGGCCGCCTGTCGCGGGTGAAGGAGCGTGAGCTCCAACCCGGATCGGCCTTGAAAGCCGCCGCAGCCGACGCCGACGAGAAGGAAGACGGCAGCGATTTCGCGCTCTGGAAGGCCTGGAAGTCCGACGACGGCTCGAATAAATGGACCGGCCCGCGAGGCGCCGCTCCAGGCCGGCCCGGCTGGCACATTGAGTGCAGCGCGATGAGCAAGGCCATCCTCGGCGAGACCATTGACCTGCACACCGGCGGAGTGGATCTGCTCTTCCCCCACCACGAGAACGAGATCGCCCAGAGCGAGTGCTGCAACGGCGTGCAATTCTCGCGCCACTGGTATCACAGCGAGCACCTGCTGGTGGACGGCAAGAAGATGAGCAAGAGCCTGGGGAATCTTTACACGCTGGATGATTTGAAGGCGAAAGGGTTCTCCGCGATGGCAGTGCGGTACGCACTGCTGATGGGGCATCCCCGGAAACAGCTGAATTTCACGCTGGATTCTCTCCACGCGGCAGAGAGTGCGATTGGCAAGCTCAAGGCTCTGGCGGACAAACTCATTTTAGCAGCACAAAAGACCGAAGCTGATTTCTATGACTCGACTACTATTCTAAGAAGGAATCCTGACCCTATCTCAGATTTCAGTCCTCTCGGGCTGGATGCGCTGAAAGATGACCTAAATTTTCCCGCCGCGCTTGGTGCGCTTTTTACGGACCGCAAAGCCCTCGACCTGGGGGGGAAGTCGGTGCTGGCAAAAGCGGAATTTCACAGCTTGGCCAAAACTGTTTTCGTACTCGGTCTTGATCTGCATCGAACAATTGCAACCAATGCCCCCCCCGCCATCACCGCCCTCGCCGAAAAGCGCTGGGCCGCGAAGCTGGCCAAGGACTACGCCGGCGCCGACGCGTCGCGCAAGGAGCTCACCGCCGCCGGCTGGGCGATGCTCGACGGCAAGGACGGTTACAAACTCGAACCGCTCAAAAAATGACCAGAAGGAAACGCAGAGCCGCCAAGTCGCAAAGCCGCCAAGAACTCAATCACGTTAAACCCTGTTTCCCTTCCTCGCTCCGTCCCTTGCGTCTTTGCGCCCTTGCGCCTTTGCGTTAAACCTCCGCTCGCATGAAAGTCCCCTTCCTCGATCTCTCGCTCCAACACCAGGCGCTCCGCGCCCCGGCGCTCGCGGCGCTCGCGGCGACCTATGACGCCACGCGCTTCTGCCTGGGGCGAGATGTCGAGGACTTTGAAAAAGCCTTTGCCACCACGCTCGGCTATCCGCGGGCGCTCGCGATGAACAGCGGCACGTCGCCCCTCCATGTCGCGTGCATGATCGCCGGTTTTCAGCCGGGCGACGAGGTCATCACCACGCCGTTCACTTTTATCTCGACGGTGTGGGGCCTCAGCTATGTCGGGGCGACCCCGGTATTCGCCGACATCGAGGCAGGCACGTTCAACCTCGACCCGGAAAAACTCGCCGCCGCCGTCACCCCGCGCACGAAAGGGATCATCGTCGTCCATCTCTTCGGCCAGCCCGCGCGGATGGACGAGATCATGGCCGTCGCCCGGCGGCACAACCTGTTTGTCATCGAGGACTGCGCGCAGGCGGTCGGGGCGAGGTACCGGGGCACGCCGGTCGGAATCATCGGTGACGCGGGAACGTTCAGCTTTTATCCGACGAAAAACCTGGGCGGCTGCGGCGAGGGCGGCGCGTTTGTCTCGCGCCGCGAAGAGGTGCACACCCGCGCCCGGCACATCCGGGTGCATGGCTCTGACCGTCGCTACCACCACGACATCATCGGCGGCAATTTCCGCATGGACGGTTTCCAGGGTGCGCTGCTCAACGTGAAGCTGCCGCACCTGGCCGCGTGGACGGCCCGGCGCCAGACCATCGCCGCACGCTACCTCGCCGGCATCAAGCTGGCCGACGTGATCCTGCCGACGTCGCCCGATTACGGGGCGAGTGTGTTTCATCAGTTCACGATCCGCCACCCGCGACGCGACGCGCTGCGCGAGCACCTGGCGAAGCACGAGATCGGCACCGACCTGATCTACCCGGTACCGCTGCACCTCCAGAAGTGCTATGCCGGTCTGGGCCGCGGCCCGGGCTCCTTCCCGGTGGCGGAACAGGCGGCGGCGAACTGTGTGAGCCTGCCGATCTTCCCCGAGCTGACCGACGCGCAGGTCGATCACGTGATCCAAGCCATCAATGCCTTCTAACCACTAATCTCCACTAATCATCACTAATGGATTCAGAATAATTAGTGTCCATTAGTGAAAATTAGTGGTTTCTCCCTGCGATGATTGACGGCCTCCGAATAAAAGTCTGCGGGCTCACGACCCTGGCGGATGCCATGTTCGCCGCCGACTGCGGGGCGGATTTTCTGGGTTTCATCTTTTACCCGCTGTCACCGCGCGGGATAACTCTGGAGCAGTTCCGGGCGATTCAGCCAAAGCTTCCGGCGGGTAGAATCGTGGCGGTGAGCGTGTCACCGACCGTGGAGGAGCTGCGGGCCTTCGCCGAGGCGGGGGCGGATTTCTTCCAGGTGCATTTTCCGGCCGACACGCCATTGGCGACGGTGCAAGCCTGGTCCCAGGCGGTCGGACCAAAGCAGCTCTGGCTGGCGCCAAAGCTGCCCCCGGGCACCGACGTGGCCGCGGGTTGGCTGCCGCTGGCCGACACGTTCCTGCTCGACACCTTTCACGCCGACAAATTCGGCGGTACAGGGGCCACAGGCGACTGGGCGAAATTTGCCCGGCACCAGCAGGCGCACCCGGAGAAGACCTGGATTCTCTCCGGCGGGCTCAATCCAGAAAACATTGCTGCCGCGCTGCACGCCAGCGGGGCGAAGTTCGTGGATGTGAACAGCGGCGTGGAGTCGGCGCCGGGGGTGAAGGACCAGGACAAGCTCACGGCCTTCCTCCAAAGAGTGCGGGAAGGCTGAAACCGATCCAACCGTAGAGGCACCCCGCCTAAATTTGTTACAGCCGGATCAGCTCCGCCGTGGCGGGGATGTCCTTGATGATCTGGGCGGGGTCGGGGCCGACGCCGAGGTAGCGGAGGTTGGGGAGCACCGCGGGCAGGGGCTCGCCGGAGTAGGCGACGGCGACAATGGCCCGCAACATCGCCGCGACGTAGCTCCGCGCGTTGGGCGGGAGGTCGGCAAAATGGCGGACACCGGAGAGGTCTTCGGCCCAGCCGGGGTGTTTCGCGTAGACGGGACGCAAGGACCTGCGGACAGCCTCGTTGCGGGGAACATGGGTAAAACGCCGCCCCGTCGCGTCCTCGTAGGCGGTGCAGAGGAGCAGGTCGCCGCGCCAGTCGCCCGCGTGCGTGAGCGCGTCGAGCTTGTTGATCATCAGATCCTGGTAACCCCCATAGCGGAGGGCGTCGCCCTTTTCCACGGCGTCAAACCAGCCGACCATGCGCTGGCGGCCCGTGCTGGTGCCGAACTCGAGGCGCTTGAGCAGCACCGTGAGCGGATGGGTGTCGTCCATCTGGGTGAGGAAGGTGTGCGTGCCGACCTTGGTGTCGTAGGCCTTGGCCACGCCGAAGGTGTGGATGGGCTGCACGGGGATGCCGGCGCTCTCGAAAAACTCGGGCGTGAACGTGTGCGAGGCCGTGACGTTGGGCGAGTAGCCATGCCGCTTGTCGAGCCAGTAGGCCTGGCCAAACTCGCCAATGATGGTGCGGCCGGCCTGGAGCTCGTGGAGCACCAGCTCACGCACCTCGCCGATGTTTTTCGCCAGACGCGTGCCGGCGGTCCAGTAGGTCGCGGTGAGCTGTTTCAGGTTGAGCGTAAACGGCGCGGCGCCGCGGAACTTGGTGAAGTCAAACTCATCGGCCGTGAACACCCCCAGTGCGACGGCCTCGGCGTTGGCGCGCTGTTCGGCGGCGGTGAGCCGGTCGAAGAAGCCGGCGAAGGTCTCCGGGCTGACGCGGCAGACATGCTGGATGACGCGCAGGGCGCGGTCGGCGCGCTGGGCGAGCTTGCGGGCGAAAAAATTGGGGCCGCCCAGAAAATCGGCGAAAGTGATCTGCCACTGGCCGACCTCGTCAAGATAGGCGGGGGTGATGCCGCGGCCGGTCGAACCGCGCGGCTCCTCGTGGAGGACGTTCACCCGGTAGTCCTCCCACGCCAGGTCGAGCAGACGGTGGGTGAGGTCGGAGACAAGGGTGCGCTCGTCAATGAGCAGGCGGGTCAGGACCGCGTAGCCCTTGCGCTCGAGGGGGGCGGCCTCCCACCAGACCTTGCGCGGGTCGGCGACGACGCCCGCACCGATGGCCAGGTGGCCGATCTCGCGCTCCACCACGCCCGCGGGCAGGAGGTTTAGCTTGATGCCGCCGGCGGTATGGCCGGAGTTGGCGCCGCCGTTGACCTTGAGCACGACGGAGACGGGCGCGGGCGAGCCGGCCAGCTCCTGCGTGATCTCAGGGATGAGGCGACCCTTGCCCTCGTCGCCGAGGGAGATGCCGACGTCGGCGATGAGGCGGCTACTGAAAGGGAGGAGCGACATGGTGGAGGCCCGCCAAAAAACAGTTTTTGGCGGCAACATTCAACGTCCAACATTCAAGATGAAAACCGCCATTGAACCACGGATGGACCCGGATGAACACGGATGGCGGAGATGGACCATGGAAAACGCGCCGGGGACGTCGCGTTGGGCGCAGCTCAGATTATCCTAAAATGCGCGGAAGGATTACACAGAGAACACAGAGTGCAGACACAGAGTTCACAGAGCAAACCACTTAAAGATTCAATGGGGGCTGCAATACCCGCACCCGCAGGGTGACATCCAAAGCTTCCCTCCTTCCGATGT
>CAIYUN010000056.1 GCA_903929355.1 uncultured Opitutaceae bacterium | reverse complement strand
GTGCAGCTTGGTGAGGCCCGGGCTCAGGACGTCGAGGCTCGTGGCCCCGCCGGCATTGGACCCGCTGGCCGCCTGCTTCGCGAGATCAGCCCGCAGCGCCGTCGCCTCCTGGTCGGTGACCACGCCCTTCTTGATCAGCAGGTCAAGCAAAGCGCTGTCTTGGTTGGGTTGGGTTTGGGCAGGTGCCATCGTGGCGGCACCGAGGCTCAGGCCGCAGAGCAGCGAGAGCCAGGTGGAATTAAACTTGGTCATGGTTGGTGTGGTTTTTGGGTTGGTTGGGTGTGGTTTCAAACAAAGTCCCTGCGGTTGACATGGAAATAGGGTCGGCGTCATGATCCGCCCGCTCCGAAGGTGGTTGGCGTCACTATTTCCGGCCGATCAGCGCCTCAACCGCAGAGAGTAATTCCGGGATCTCGAATGGCTTGGACAAGGTTTTCCAGGAGCCGAGCAGGCTCGCCTGCTTGAGCACACACGCCCGGGCGCCGACGACGCTCCCTCCGGACATGGCGAGGAGGGGGATTTGGCGGCCCGCGGCCGCATGCTTCATGATGACCTCGAGTCCGTCCATGACCGGCATGAAAATGTCCGTAATCACGAGGCGGAAGGTGCAGGTCAAAAAGAATTGCAACGCGGTTTTCCCCTCGGGCGCCACCAGCACCGAGTAGCCCCGCCCTTGCAACACGGCCGACAGGACGGCCCGGATGTCGACGTCGTCGTCGATGAGCAGGATGTCATAACACGCGCGGGCGCCTGGAATCTCGTTTGAAGGGATGAGGTCGGCGGAAGTCATGGGTGGGATTGCAAGACGGTTGGTCAGGGAGAAGGACTGGCACAGGCACCGGGGCGGGGATCCCACCCGGGTGGCAAGGGGACCCATCGGTCACGGTGATCCACGGCGGTCGAAACGGTGGCGCGGTTCAAGTCGGCGCTCAGTTGAAGAACTCGTCGGCCTGGTCGTGGCCGACGCCAGTCAGGGTAGCCACGCCGTTGGCGCGCGACGTCACCCGCATTGGGCGGGAAACCCTGCCCGGCGGGACGTCGCAACGGGCTTGCGCCGGGCCCGACTTCAGTGATGCCTTCGAAGAAACCGGGCGGGGTTCCTCCGCGGCCGCGGTTTTCCGTGCACCGCCGCCGACGAGGTGCCGAAGATGGCCGACGGACTCGCGCATCATCTGGGCCTGCGCGCTGAGCTCCTCCGAGGCGCTGGCGGTTTCCTCCGCGTTGGCCGCACCGGACTGCGTGACCTTATCCATTTGAGCCACGGCCGTGCTGACCTGTCCGACACCCTGATTCTGCTCGTGCGAAGCCGTGGCGATCTCAGCCACCAGTTCGTCGACTTTCCTGGCCTTGACGACGATCTCCTCGAAGCTTTGCGCGACCCTGGCGCTGATCTGCACGCCATGTTCGCTGCGCTTCACGGAATCCTCAATTTTCGTCGCGGTCTCCTTGGCGGATTGCGCAGAGCGCTGGGCCAGTGAGCGAACTTCCTCGGCCACCACGGCAAAGCCCGCCCCCGCTTCCCCGGCCCGGGCGGCCTCCACGGCGGCGTTTAACGCGAGGATGTTCGTCTGGAAGGCGATCTCGTCGATCGTTTTCACGATCTTGGCGATGCTGGACGACGATTCCTTGATCGCCCCCATCGCCTCCCTCATCTCCGCCATGCTGGCGGCCCCGGCCTCGGCGGCCTGGCGGGTTTGATTGGAGAGCAGCTTGGCCTGGCCCGCCGACTCGGCGTTGCGCTTCGTCATGCTGGTGATTTCCTCCAGCGAGGCACTCGTTTCCTCCAGCGAGGCCGCCTGCTCACTGGCCCCTTCGGCCAGCGACTGGCTGGAGGCGGAAACCTGGCTGGCGGCGGCAGCCGTATGGTCGGCCCCGGCGTTGAGCTCGGTCGCGACGCGGCCGAGGACGTGATTGATCGACCGGACGGTGAAAGCGGAGAAGCCCACGCCCAGCAGGATGCCGGCAATTACGGTGATCAGCAGGATGCGAATCGTCGCCTTGACGGTGTCCGAGAGGAGTCTGCCCCGCTCGTCGCCATCTTTCGCATTGTAGTCCACGAGGACATCCGTGCTATCGGCATACCGCCGGTAGCTGGGGGTGAGATCACTGGCCAGAAAGGCGGCGGCCGCCGCGGGGTTGGACTCAACCATCGGAAAATATCTGGCGCTCACGGCCAAGTATTCGTCGTAGAGCTTCTTGAACTTTTCGAAGTTCTGACGGTCGTCGGCTGCGAAAATGGTGCTTTCGTATCGCTTGACCGCCTCGGCGATGCCGAGATTGAGTTGTCGTATCTCCTCGTTGATCGCCTTGCGCTCATCGGCGGTCTTCGCCAGCAGCAGGGAAACGGCGCGAAGTTGAACGGCGTCCTGGTCGCCCCCGACTTTGCCCGAGTCAACGACCCCGGGCAAAGCATCGAAGGCCACGCCATCGCTGATTCGGTTGATGATTTGAAGCCGAAGGATGGCGAACAGACCAAGGCCTGCGAGCAGCAGACAGAGGAGTCCAGAGCCGAATGCGATGCGTTTACCGATAGTCCAGTTTTTCATAAGGGAGAGAGGTTGGGTGGGAGAGCCCAGCAATCGGTCGGACGCGATGGGGGTGAAGAGGAACTTCACGCCGGGGACTAAGGAAGTTCCTTAGGACGCGCCGGTCGTCTCCCCTGGCGGCCCAGGGGCGGAGAAGTTAGAGCTGGACCAACCCCTCCCGGAACGCGATCCGGGCGAGCTCAATCACGTTGTTGACCCTGAGCTTCGCGTACAGGTTGAGCCGGTGAACCTCAATGGTCTTGGGGCTGAGGAGCAGTTGCGCCGCGACTTCCTTCGTCCCGCGACCCTGGGCCAACAGTTGCAGGACCTCGCGCTCGCGCATGCTCAGGAGCTCCAGCAGCGTCGCCACCCTGCCCTCCTCCGCCAGCGCGGCCAGCTGCGGACTCAGCCAAATCCGCCCATGCTGCGCGGCCCCGATCGCCTCCAGCAGCTGCTCGAACGCATGCGCCTTGTGCACGTAGGCGTTGACGCCCGCCCCGAGGGCCTGCGCGAGGTGGCGCCGCTCGTCGTGCATCGAGAGCATGATGATGGGGCCGCGAAAGCCCCCGGCGCGAAGCTGGCGCGTTGCGTCAACCCCGTTCAACTCCCCCATGGCCAGATCCGTGATGACAATGGCAGGATGCAAGGCCCGCACGCCCTCCACGAGAGCGCGGCCGTCCGCCGCCTCGCCGATCACCCTCAGACCGGGCGCGCGCTCAACGAGCGCCCGCAATCCGTCGCGCACGATCTGGTGATCGTCGGCGATGAACACCGTCTGTTCCCCACGCACCACCGCCGGCGGGGCCGCAAGACTAGGATTGGAACATGCCATGGGTCAGGCGTTCGGCCATCCGGCGCAGGGCGCGTTCGCGCACCTCGATCAAGGCCTGTTCCATGAGTTCGTCGGTGAATCCCTGGGTGGTCAAAAAGTCGCCGTCCAGGTTGAAGAGGAACCCCCCCTCCGTGACCCCCGGCCCGAGGGTTACAGCCAGATACCGGGCGGCGTGGAGGTGGGCGGCCAGAGGCGCAAATTCGGCCGGCGCGCCGGCCGGATGCAACTGCAGTTCGACGGCCCGGGCCAGACTTTCCGAAAAGCGCCAGGCCCGGAGCAGCCGGGCGCCGACCTCCGTCTGGTGAAAACCAAACACCGCCGTTTCGGCGTCGGACCAGGTGCCGCCGTGGCGCGCCGCCCAGGCGGAAACCTGCGGATAATGTTCGGCGCAGGTGTAGGCCAGCGCCAGCTTGCCCAAGTCACAGACCAACCCGGCCATGTAGGCGACCTGCGGGTCGCAGCCACCGCTGGCCTCCGCGAGGATCTCGGCCGCCAGCGCCGTGCAAAGCGAGTGGCGAAAGCACTCGCCTGGTTCCCAGGGCAGCCGGGCATAATGCACCTGTTCCCATCGGCTGACCACGCATTGCGAAGCCAGCCGGTAGATCTCACGATGGCCCAGCATGACGATGGCCTGCTCAATGGAGTCCACCGGTTCACGGGCGCCAAAGCCGGCTGAATTGGCGAGCCGGAGCGTCGCCGCAGCAAGGGCGCTGTCCAAACGGACGATGCGCCCGATCTCGTCGGCGGTGCCCTCCGCCTCGTGGAGCGCCGCCATGAGTTGGGGCAGAATGGCGGGCGAGGCCGGCAGCTTTAGGGCCCGGCGGCAGACCTCGGCGAGGTCGGGTGGAGGCACAAGGTTGGAGATCATGGGTTGACTAGGCCGCCTGCAACAGTGCTCCCGGATCGAGAATCAGGGCGATGGTGCCGTCCCCGAGGATCGCGGCTCCGGCCATGTGACAATGCCCCTGAAGATAGGCGCCGAGGTTCTTGATCACCACCTCCTGCTTCCCCACCATTTCATCCACCACCAGGGCGCAAGACTTGCCCGATGACTCGACGATGACCACGATGCCGTCCCCGGGCCGGCCCACTACCGGGGTGATGCCATAGAGCCGCTCCAGGCGGCGCAGGGGGATCAGCCGCCCGCGCAAGTCCAACACTTCACCGCACCCCTGGATGGTGACAATGTTCTCCGGGGCCGGCTTGACCGCCCGCTGGACGGAGGTGCTCGGCAGGACAAACCGATGTTCCCCGACCCGCACCACCAGGCCGTCGATGATGGCCATGGTCAGAGGCAGCCGGATGGTGAAGACGGTGCCGCGTCCGGCTTCCGTGGCAATGGCCACCTCGCCCCGCAGGCGGTCGAGATTGCGCCGGACCACATCCATGCCGACACCGCGACCGGAGACGGCGGTCACCTTGTCCGCCGTGGAGAACCCCGGCAGGAAAATCATCTGGAGAATTTCATCGGGGGCCGGCTGCGCCTCGGGGGGGACCAGGCCCTGCTGCCGGGCCTTGGCGAGGATCTTTTCCCGATTCAAACCCCGCCCGTCGTCACGCAGTTCAATCACCACCTTGCCGCCCTGATGGAAAGCCCGGAGCGAAACGGTGCCGGTTTCCGGCTTGCCCAGGGCGAGGCGCTCCTCGACCGACTCCAGGCCATGATCGAGCGCGTTGCGGACCATGTGGACCAGCGGATCGGCAATCTCCTCGACCATGGTCCGATCGAGCTCCGTTTCGCCACCGGTGGTGGTGAAGACCGCCTTCTTGCCACAACCCCTGGCCAGATCGCGCGCCAATCGCTCCATCTTTTGAAAGGTGGGCTGGATGGGGATCATCCGCAGGGACATGGCGTTGTGCTGCAGCTCCTTGGTGAGGCGGCTGAGGAGGGCCACATGGCCCGGCAAGGTGGGCGCAACGGCGCCGAACCGGCGCGCGGTTTCATTCAGCTGGCTCTGCACGATCACCAACTCACCCACCACATCCATCAGTGAATCCAACTTGTCGATGTTGACCCGCACCGTCTGGTTCGCCGCCTGGACCGGCGACGCCGGACCGGGGTCGGCCACCACGACGGCCGCCGGAGGAGGCGCCGCCATCAAGGTGACGCCGGAAGCTTCAGGGCCCATGGCCAGACGCCGGACCGCCTCGATCAGGTCCATGACGGGGACGATCCGGTCCGGCGCGCAACCGTGCTCGAGGGCGGCCGCCACCTGCTGGTTGAGGGCCAGCAGGGCGTCGCGACTGCGCAGGACACCCGTGATGATGTTGCCGTTGACCCGCAACCGGCCGGCCCGAACGAGGTCGAGCAGGGTCTCCACCTCGTGGGCGAGCCGCTGCATCGGGATCAGGCCGAGGAATCCGGCGTTGCCCTTGATCGTGTGAAACGAACGGAAAATGGAGTTCAAGGCCTCCGGATCATCGGGCCGTTGCTCCAAGGACAGGAGCGCGGCCTCGATCAACTGCAGGTGCTCGACGGCCTCGCCGTGGAATTCCTTCAGCATCTCCTGGTTCTCGCCGAGTTCAAACTGCAACAGCACGTCCGCCGAGGCCGACCCGGAAGTTGCCGGTGAGGGCAATCCGTCCGCGATGGGCGGAGTGGCCGGCGGGGGTGAATTCCAGGGCGGCAATGTCCCGCCACCGCCGAGGGCGGCAATCGCATCCGGGAGCCATTCGACCAGCTTCCGCAGCGCACCGAGGGAGATCTCGTCAAACGGCCGGGCCGCATCGAGCAGGCGTTCGATCTGTCCGGCGACTTCACGGACCGGTTCGAGCAACTCCGGTGCGTCCGCGCAATGCCCGGCCAGTTGGCCAAGCAGGCTGTAGGCCGGGACCAGGCCGTCGTCACGACCCGGTGCGGCCAGCACCGATTCTCCGGCGAGGCGGTTGAGCACGACATCGACGGTGCCTTGCAGGTTTTCGGGAATGGGCATGGGAAGGGCGGGTGGGGTGAGGGTGGCCGAGGTGCGGGGGGAGCAGGGATTCAGGTCTCGACCAGCTCGGGCAACGCGGTGGCGGCGCCCTCCCCGGCGAGATGGGCCTTGGCCTCGTCGAGCGTGGCGTGGAACACCCAGGTTTTGGTTTCCTCCACCCCCCGGCATTCGGTGATCACCTGCGGATTGCCCACCAGGGAATAATTCATTCCGAGGTCCCGGCAGGCCTGCATCATCGGAAACAGCAGCTTGAATGTGTTCATTTCCAGGCATCGGACCGCATGGATGTCAATGACCACCCGGTTCAACCCCGCATTGACCGCCTCGGTCAGCTTCGGCTGAAGGTACTGCCCGACCTCCCCCAGCACCGCTGGGGTGCAGATTTCCGGGAGACTGATTATCAGGTGCCCGGCCTCCAACCGGAAGTAGCGCATGGAAGTGTCGAGATTCATGGCCTTGGCCATCCGGGCCTCGAGCTCCACGACATCGATCGGCTTGGTCACAATGGAACTGAAGCCGATCTGCTGGGCGTGATTTTGCACCGCAGTGTCGGTCTTGACCACCAATCCGAACACCGGGGTGAACATCGTCCGCGGGTTGGTCCGCAGATAGCGGAACAAGGTGAAGGCCGATTCATCCGGCAGCGTCAGATTGATCATGATCAGGTCGGGCGTGAGCCGGGAGCATTGCTCCATCGCCTCCGCCTGGTTCGCCACGCCTTGTATTTTCCAAGGGGTGTGGCGCAGGCCCTCCGTGAGCTGCTGAATGATCGCCGGTTTGTCCTCGACGACGAGGATGTCGGCCCGATCCAGGGTGGACTTCTTCCGATCCACGCTTTCGGTCACCGGCTTCAGGTCGATGATGCGGTTGGCTTTTTCGACCAGCGTGGCCTCGGTGAACGGCTTGACGATGTAGTCGCGCACCCCGAGTTTTGCGATCTTCAGCACATTATCCCGCCCGCCCTCGGCGGTGAGCATCATCACCGGGATGCCCTTGAGCTGCGGGTCCGCCTTGATCCGGGTGAGCATTTCCACCCCGTCCATGACCGGCATGGTGATGTCGAGCAGGATCAGATCGGGCACGGTTTTGGCCGCCAGGGCGAGCCCCTCGACCCCATTCACCGCTTCGAATATTTCACAATCGAAGGAGCGGAAAGTCTTGCGGACGATGATACGGACGACCTTGGAATCGTCCACGGTTAGGATTTTATAGTGCATGGTCAGGTCGGTGGGCTGGTTTCATTCCCCGGATTTCAGGTGGATGTCCGCGACCATCTGGTGGCCGTGGCATTGAAAATAATAGACGTGGCGCTGGGCGTGGCTGATGGGTTCCACGCAGAAATTGCTCCCCCGGAGAATCGACGGGATGGTCAATTTGCACGGATAGCCGGCATCGCAGAGGCAGTTCTTGAAGCTGCCCACGACCATGTTGGTGAGCTCCCCGATGGCATCATTGACCGATTCGGCTCCGGTCTCGGCCAGCTCCAGTTCGCCCATGCAGAGCATGTCGCCGGTGCAGCGGAGCGCCAAGGATTCATCAAAGTACAGGTAGATCAGGCCATTTAGCTTCCCGATGAAACCAACGGTGCCGACAACCAATGGCGCCGGGATGGCGGGCACGGACGGACGGCTCGAACTGCCGACGGCGCTGTCCGGGGGGGCGGCGGCGGCCGGCTGCACGCCATAGCCCAGCATGGTCTGGAAGACGTCGCCGATGGCGCGGATGATGTTCTCGCGGACGAAGGTTTCCGCAATGGGAGCGGCGGTGGGAGCGGTGGTGGTGGGCATGGGAGAATGAGTTCGGTCAGGGGATGGCGATGGGGTGGCTACCCGACGGCGAGGGGGGGCGCCGGGCGGAAGAGGGCGGACAAGCCCGGGTGGGACCGGGGAGAAAGATCAACCTGGTGCTCGGCGTGCGGCGTCTTCAGGGTCAGTTGGCCGCTGTCGAGCGCGAGGTGGAGGGTGCGGTTGAAATTGCCCCCGAGCTCACCGGGATCGACGGTGTAGCCGTGGCCGACGAGCAGCTCGAGCGTGGCGTCCGCATTGCGGGCCCCGATGCGAAATGGATCCTCCCCGCTGATCACGCGGGCGCCGCCCGCCACAAACAGCTGCAGGCCGGCCGGCCGGGCCCCGAAGCCACGGAGCTGGGCGAAGAACTCCCGCAGGCCGGTGTCGGCAAACATGGCCGGCTGGACCGACGCCTTGGCCGGGGAGAGCCGCGAGTCCGGCAGCATGAAGTGCAGGATGCCGCCAACCTTCAGGGCCGCATCATAGGCGGCGACGCCGACGCAGGAGCCCAGCGCATAGGTGCTCAGAATGGCCTGCGCCGTGTTGGAAACGGCCAACTCGCCGACCCCGACGACGACGCGTTGGGTAAACCAGGTGCCGTTCATGGGTGGAGGGCCGGCGTGGCCGGCGGCGGATTGCAGACCGGGTGGTGGTTGAGCCAGGCGGAGACGCCGGTCAGCGGCAGCACCGTCTGGGCCGCACCGATTTCCTGGGCGGCCCGGGGCATGCCGTAAACGACGCTGGACGCCTCGTCCTGGGCGAACGTCGCCGCTCCGAGTTCGCGCAGGCGCAGCAGCCCCTCCGCCCCATCCCGCCCCATGCCGGTGAGCACGCCGGCGACGCAGTGGCGGGCGTGACCCGCGTCGGAGGCGGATTTGAACAGCAGGTCCACGGCCGGCCGCTGGTGCCAGACGGCCGGGCCGCCGGCCAGGCGCACCTGATGGTGCCGCCCGGTCCAGTGCAGCAGCAGATGGAAATTGCCGGGTGCCACCAGCGCCGTGCCGGGAAGCAGGTGGTCACCATCGGCCGCCTCGCGCACCTCCAGCGCGCTGAGCGAGTCGAGGCGGGCGGCAAAGGTTTTCGAGAACAGCGCCGGGATATGCTGCACGATCGCGATGCCAGGAAGATCCGCCGGCAGCGCCGTGAGCACCTCGCGCAAGGCCTCGACCCCCCCGGTGGATGCACCGAGCAGGATCGTCGCCCGGGGATCCGGCCGCCGGGGGGCTCCGCCGCTGGCGGTCGGGCCAACCGCCGCCGTCGCCGCCGTGCGCGGCACCGACCGGACGCGTGCGCCGGCCGCGGCCTTGACCTTGGCCACCAGCTGCGCGCCGATGTCGTCCAGCCGCCGGCCGCCGACCGGTTTGCCGATGACGTCAACGGCGCCCAAGCGCAGCGCTTCCAGGGCAAACTCCGATCCGCGCGCGGTGAGCGTGCTCATGATGACCACCGGGAGGGGCCGGCGCTCCATGAGCAGACTCAGAAACGTGAGACCATCCATCCGCGGCATCTCCAGGTCCAGAGTCAGCACGTCGGGGGCCAGCCGCGCGATCTGGTCGCGGGCTTCGTACGGATCGGCGGCGGTGCCGACGACCTCGATCTCCCGGTCGGCGCCCAGCAGTTCGCAGGCCAGCCGGCGGACCACAGCGGAGTCGTCCACCACGAGGACCCGGATTTTGGGGGACAGGCTCATCGGGCGGGGGGCAGCCGGTAGACGGATGGCTGGACCAGCTGCAGTTGATGGCGCACGCCACTGAGCCCTTCGGAATGCCCCACAATCAGGTACCCTCCCGGGACGAGGTGGCTGGTGAGTCTGGCAATGAGTTCCTCCTGGGTCTGCCGGTCAAAGTAGATCATGACATTGCGGCAGAAAATGAGCTGCAACGGGGAGGAAAAAGGCGGCGAGGCCTCGAGCAGGTTCAACTGGCGGAAATTCACCCGGTCGCGCATGGCGGTCTTCACCCGGTAGTGGCCCAGCTGCGGTCCAAAACCACGCTGGAAGCCGGTCATGGCCCATTCCGGCGTGTGCGGGGTGACGGCCCCCTCTTTGTAGATCGCCCGTTGGGCCGCCGCCAGCACGCGGTGCGAGATGTCGGTCGCCTCAACCTGCCAGGGCCAACCTCCGCCGTCCAGCCGGCTGGCCAGGGTCATCGCGAGCGAATAGGCCTCCTCGCCGGACGAACAGGCGGCGCTCCAGGCGTCAAAGCGGGTCCAGCCCTCGGCTGACGCCCGCGCCGCCATCTCGGGGATGATGTGGTCGCGCACCAGGTCGAAATGGGCGAGTTCGCGGAAGAAGAACGTGTGGTTGGTGGAGATGGCGTCGATCAACTGGACCCGCTCCTCCTCCTGCTCCGGGGAGCGGAGCAGGTGGCAGTAGTCACCCATGGAGTCCACCTGGTTCACGCGCATGCGTTTGCCGAGCCGCGCGGTCACCAACTCCCGCTTCCGGTCGTCGAGCAGGATCCGGCTGCGCTCATAGACCAGTGTGCGAATGAACTCAAATTCGCTGTCTTTCATGGTGAGGCGTGCTGTTCCGCGATGGCCTGCACGACTCCGGACGCCACCACGCGGTCGATGTCCAGCAAAGTCTTCACCTTGCCGTCGACCTTGGCCATGCCCAGAATATAGGCGGTGTCGATGCGCGCCCCGAAGTCGGGCGCGGGCTCGATCTGGTCCGGACCCAGGTTCACCACCTCCTCGACGCTGTCCACGATCAGGCCCATGGGGATGGGCGGCTCCCCCGCCTGGCCAACCTGGACGACCACGATGCAGGTTCGGCTGGCCAGTTCGGCCGGGAGGCCGAATTTCACCCGCAGGTCGATGATGGGGATCACGCGGCCGCGCAGGTTGATCACGCCCTTGACGAATTCAGGCGTCTGCGGGACGGGGGTGATATTCTGCAGGCGGATGATCTCCCGGACCTGGAGGACCCCGATGCCGAAGGCCTCGTGTCCGACGACCACGGTCAGGTATTTGCCGGGGTGACTGGATGGAATGGGTGTGGCGGTGCTCATGAAGTGGCCTTAGTTGAAGAATTCGTCGGCGGCGTCGGGGCCGTGGCCATTGCCGTTCACGGATGCGATTTCACCATGGCTGCGGGAAGGGGCGGTGAAGGCAGACTTCCGGCCGGGCAGCTTCGGGGTGATCGGGGCGGAGGAGGATGGTTTGAAGGAGGATTTCGGTCCGGCCGTGACCGGGGCCGTCGGCTGCGGCCGGGTCCCCACCTGCACGGAGGAGGCGCTTTTGCCGCCAGCCAGCGCCATCAGCTCCTGCACCGAGTTCCGCAGAATGATGGTCTGGCCGTTGAGTTCCTGGGAGGCGCTGGCGCTTTCCTCGGCCCCAGCGGCATTCTGCTGCGTCACCTTGTCCATCTGGCTGACCGCAGTCGTGATCTGGCCGATGCCGGTGCTCTGCTCGTTCGAGGCGTTGGCGATGTTCACCACCAGTTGGTCCATCTGGCGGACCTTCTCCACCATCTCCTGCAGCCGGACCGCCACCTGGCCGCTGAGGGTCACCCCCCGCTGGCTCTTGTGAATGGAGTCCTCGATCTTTTCGGCCGTTTCGTGGGCGGCCTGGGCGCTGCGTTGGGCCAGGTTCCGGACCTCGTCGGCGACGACCGCAAAGCCGGCCCCGGCCTCACCGGCCCGGGCGGCCTCGACGGCGGCGTTGAGCGCGAGAATGTTGGTTTGAAAGGCGATCTCGTCGATCGTCTTGATGATCTTCGCGATGTTGTCGCCGGAGGCCTTGATGGCGTCCATGGCCTCGGACATGGCCCCCATGTCGGCCGCGCCCGCCTCTGCGGCGGCCCGGGTCTGGGTGGCGAGATCCTTGGCGGTCTGGGCATGCTCGGCATTGGCCCGGGTCATGGCCGACATCTCCTCCAGGGAGGCACCCGTTTCCTCGAGGGCCGCGGCCTGTTCACTGGCGCCCTCGGCCAGCTGCTGGCTGGTCGAGGCGATCTGTTCGGACGCCGAGGCCACCTCGTCGCTGTTCAAGGCGAGCGCCGACGCCAGGCGGCGAAGCTGCCGGGAAAGCGACCAGCTGAGATAGAGGCCCAGCCCGGCGGCCGCGGCGATGCCGAAGACCATGCCGGCCAGAGTGAGCTGCTTGATCCGCTGGATGCGCAGCGCGAAGGCCGCCTCCAAGGTCTTGGTCGTCGCCTGGTCGAAATGCACCACTTGATCAACGATGCCGTCGATCTCGTCGGTGGTGGCGCGATCTATCCCGCGCACCTGCCGGTCCACAACCTCCGAAGGGTTGGGCAGGGTCGGATCGAAACTCTTCAGCGCCTGCCGGTATTTCCCACTCAAGTCGGCATGGTCCGCGGACGTCTTGGCGACGAGAGCTGAATCAATGCCCGCCTGTTCCAGCTGAGCCTTGAGGGTGGTGAGGTTCTGCCGGGTCGCCGCCTCGTCCGTCTCGAAACCCTTGAAATATTTGGCGTAGTCATCCGCGTTCTTGCCCCGCAACAGGACATCCTTGAAGTCCTGAACCTGCTTCTTGAAGTTAACCTGGGCCGACCGAGCCAGGTCCACCGAGCTGGTGACAAACTGGCCGCGATCCCGGGTCTGCTGGATGATGGATCCGGCATCAGTCAAGGCCTGGCTGAGGCCATAATAGCCGCCGGCACCCACCAGGGCGGTGAGGACGGAGACGGTGAGAAAGCCGCTGATCAGCTTGGTGGTGAGGGTGGTCGGATGCTTTTTCATGGATTGCTATTTCGGGGGGACGGTACGGTGCCGGGACCGCACTGGCCGGCCGGACTGGTTGGATGGGTTGGTTCAGAGCGGAGGTTGGATCTGGTGGCTGGCTTTCAGGAACGGCTCCCAGCGGGCCCGCTAAAATCCGGAAATCCGCAGTTCACTCCGGGAATTCGCGGACCGGCAGGTCCGTGATTTCGCTGACACCGAGGGTGAAGGTGGATTATATCTGGGTGTCAGCCATGCCATTGCGCACGGCATAGCGGATCAGCCCGGCCCGGGTGGCACAGCCAAGCTTGCGCACGAGGCGCGCCCGATAGGTCTCCACGGTCCGCACGCTGACCGACATCTGATCAGCAATTTCCTTGTAACCGAGACCGCCCGCGAGACTGCGCAGAAACTCCCGTTCGCGGCCAGACAGCGGCGGAGTCTCCGACCTGGGCTTGGGCTCGGATTCCCGCCACAGCGCCTGGGCGATGGCGCTGGCGGCCCCGGGCGAGAAACAGGGCTGCCCGGCCATGACGAGAGGGATCGCGCGCAGGAGTTCGGATGCCGCGTCCTCCTTGTGGACAAAGCCATGGGCGCCGGACCGCATCACATTCCGAATTTCGGGGGGAGTGCAGCTCCCGGACAGGACGAGGACCTTGGTCTCCGGCCAGGTCGTGCTGATGGCCGTGGCCAAATTGGCCCCGTTTTGATCGGGCAAATTAAGATCAAGCACCACCAAGTCCGGTCGCAGGCGGGAGACCAAAGCATGGCCGGCGTAGGCGCTGCCAGCCTCGCCCACGAGCTCGAGGCCGGGCGCCTCGCGAGCCAAAAGCGACCGCAGGCCGTCGCGCAGCATCTGATGGTCATCGACGACCACGATCCGAACCGGCCGGGTTTTGACGGGCGTCGGGCTGGCCTCAACCGGAGGAAAAGTGGACATGGGAGGTGGCGGAAAATTGTTCACCGGCAGGCCAATTGAGCTTCCGGCGTGACCACCGGAGTGTCGCGGTCCGGGTCTTCCCTCTCCGCCAAGGCCGGAGCGGGCTGGGCGGTAAAGAAGAGCTGAAACGTGGTGCCCCGGCCGGGCTCACTCGAGACGCGGATGCAGGCCCCATGGTCCTTGATGATGCGGTGCACAATCGCCAGGCCGAGACCGGTTCCCTGGCCGGTGCGCTTGGTCGTGAAAAACGGCTCGAAGATCTGGCGCTGGGTGGCGGCGTCCATGCCGTGACCGGTGTCGCTGACGGTCAGCCAGACATAGCGGCCAACCCCCAAATGGGGATGAGGTTCGCTGAACGGCCGGTCGGTCTCGAACGAGCGCACGCGCACTTCGAGCCGGCCCGGGGACGGTTCCATGGCCTGGGTGGCGTTGAGAAAAAGATTGGACAACACCTGGTGGATTTGGCCGGGGTTCGCCATGATCCAACCCGCGTCCGCCGGCAGGTCGGTGACGATATGCACGCCGGCCGGCCAGCTCGGCCGCAGGAATTGCAGCACCTCCTCAATGACATCCGGCAACCGGACCAGCCGGTGGGCGTGGTCCTGATGCCGGCTGAATGTCAGGATCTGTTGGGCCATGCCCTTAGCCCGGGTGACCGCCTCGGCGATTTGGACGAGCGACGGCTGAACATCGGGATCCTGGCAGTCCGCCCGGGCCATGCCGAGGTAAAGACCAATGACGGTGAGCATGTTGTTGAAGTCATGGGCGATGCCGCCCGCCAGCATGCCCAGGGCGCTGAGCTTGGCCTTCTTCTCGAGCTCTTCCATCAGGTGACGCCGGGCCGCCTCGGCCTCCTTGCGTTCGGTGATGTCGCGCACCACGAGCACGCTCCGCACCTGGTCCGGCGCGGCCAGGAATTCGCGGCCGGTGGTCTCGAGCCAGCGCCAGCCGCCGTTTTTGTGGCGGTAGCGGCAGGTGCCGCGGCCTTCGGGCAGCGCAAACAGCGCCGCGGTCTGGTCCAAATCCTCGGGATGAACCTGGGCGAAGATATTTTGGTGGAGCAGTTCACCGGCCGAGTAGCCCAGGACGTTGGCGACATTGGGGCTGACATAGAGGATTTCCCCCTGGCGGGTGGTCTCGACAATCAAGTCCACGGAATTCTCCAGCAGCAGCCGGTACCGTTCGGACGTGTGGCGCAGGGCCGGCAGGTCGGACGTCGCACGCGGGCTGGTGCGACGGTCGGTGAATGAGGACAGGGGGGCGGTCAGGGTGTTGATCATGGCGCGGTGGTGAGGGCATGACTTTACCGAATGCCCGGACGACCGTCCATTCGCAGGACCGCGTAGAATGGCCTAGGTAGTTCCCGCTATTTTTCTCAGTATCCCGCCGCCAGCCGCGCGGCCCGGCCACCCCGTCAGATCGAGGAACGGTTCTCGAGGGCAAACTGCAGGAGGCTGTGACTCCCGTGCAAACCCAGCTTCGCCGAGATGTTGGCGCGATGCGCCTCAATGGTGCGGGGGCTCACGAAGAGTTCGGCCGCGATCTCCCGGCTGGTTTTTTTCTCCGCAATCAGCTTCAGCACCCGCAGTTCCGCCTTGGTCAGGTCCTCGAGCCCGGGCTGGCGGGCCGCGAGCGCCTCGGCCCGGTTGCGGCGGTGGACCAGAAAGCTGGAAATGGACGGGCTCAGATAATGTTCACCCCGGGCGACCGCGGCCAGGCAGTCCGTGATGTCCTGCACCGCGTTGTCCTTCAGCACAAAGCCGCGCACCCCGAAATCCATGGCCCGGTTGAACGTCTGCTCATCATTGTGCATGGTGAGGATGACAATACGGGTGGAGTGTCGCCGGCTCTGCAATTTGCGCGCCACCTCCAGGCCGGACAGGCCCGGCAGATCGACATCGAGGACGGCGACATCCGGCTTGATCTGACCGATCAACGCCATCCCCGCGGGACCGTCGCCGGCCTCCCCCACCAGTTCGAAGCGGGAGTCGGATTCCACCAACTGGCGCAACCCCTGGCGGAAGAGGGGGTGGTCGTCGACGATCAGGACCTTGATCACGCCCGGCAAGGAAGACCGGGGGCGCCAAATTGGCGAGGGTAAAACCAGCGCGAACCAATCCCCCATGGTCGCGGACCGACAGACACAGCCGACCCGGCCTCAGGTTCCTCCCGCATGCGGGATGGTCACCTCAATCCGGGTGCCCTGCCCGGGCCGGGACTCAATTCGCAGGGTGCCGCCGAGCATCTGGACGCGCTCGGCCATGCTGCTCAGGCCAAGGCCCCCGCCCGGCAATCCGGATTGGCCGGTGGCCATGGGAAAACCCCGGCCGTCATCCTCGATCCACAACCGTACGTCGTGCACGTCCCGCTCCAGCCCGACCTTGGCGCTCCGGGCCTGCGCATGCTTGAGGATGTTGCTGATGCTTTCCTGCGCAATGCGATACAAATGCGTGGCGGCCTCGGCCGAAAAAAGATCGTCCACCGGGTCCAATTTGTGGGCGATGGGGAGCCGGCTGTTCTCCGCCGCCCCGTCGATCATGGTGGCCAGGGCCCGGACGAGACCCAGCCGGTCCAGCTGGTAGGGCCGCAGATCGTGGGAAATGTGCCGGACCTCGGCGATCGCCCGGGCGGCCATGTCCTGCAGGCCCTGAAACTGGTCGCGCACCGTCGGCGACGCTTCGGCCAGATCGAGCCCGATCTGGGCCCGGTGTTTGATCAGGATCAGGTTTTGCCCGAGACTGTCGTGCAGTTCGCTAGCGATCCGGCTGCGCTCCGCCTCCTGTGAGGCGATCAGTTTTTGGGTGAAAGCATCCTTCGCCTGGCGCTCGCGGGCGGCCGCCTGCTTGCGTTCGGTGATGTCCCAGGTGATCGTAAGGATGCACTGTTCGCCGCTGAATGTGAGCAGCTCAAACCACAGCAGTTGGTTGCGAAACTGCCCGGACTTGGTCCGGAAGAGCTGTTCATGATCGTGCAGATGCCCGTGCTGCTGCAGCTGCCCGAGGACCAGCGCCCGCTGGGTATCGTGCTCGTAAAGCTTCAGCTCCAGAACCGTCCGGCCGACCACCTCATCGCGGGTGTAGCCCGAGAAGCGCAGAAAACCTTCATTCACATCGAGGAACAAACCGTCGGCCAACCGGGTGAGGGTGATCGGCATCGGGTTGCTCCGGAAGATCCGGGAGAATCGCTCCTCCGACTGGATGAGGGCCACCACCGCCCGTTTGCGCTCGGTGATGTCCTGCAGCAGGGACACGACGCAAAGGCGGCCACGGAGTTCGATCCGTTCCGCGTTGACCAACAGGGTCTTTGTATCACCCCCACGGGTCCGGGATTCCATCTCATAATCGCGCACCGTGCCGACGATGCGCAATTGCCGGATGAACCAGTCGCGGTGTTCCGCGTCTTTCCACACCCCCAATTCCATGGAGGTACGCCCGATCATTTCCTCGCGCGAATAGCCGTACATCCGGTAAAAACTCTCATTCACCTCCAGATAGCACCCGGTTTCCAGCTCGGTGATGGCCAAGCCGCTCGGATTGGCCTGGAAGGCCTTGGAGAATTTCTCGCCGCTTTCCTGCAGCTCCAGGTAGCGGGCGCTCAGCAGGCGAAACATCTTCTCAATGGAGGCGCGGAGGCCTTCCAACTCCCCCTGGAACGTCCGCACCAGCCGCGCGCTGCCGCCGACACTGACAGCGGCGGCGTAGGCCTCGATTTCCTGCAGCGGTTTAAACACCCAGCGGTGGAGCAGCAGAAAGACGCCGAGGAACAAGGCCGAATCAACCCACAAGATGTTGTAGAAGACCCAGGCAAGGAGGTTTTTCTGCCTTCCCTCAATGGATTTGGTTGTGCCCACCAGGGTCACCGTCGCCAAGGTTTCGCCGGCGAAGATGATCGACCTCTTTTCCACCAGGAACCCGCTGGCGGGCGAGGCGGCCTGCAGTGGTCGGATGTTGCCCTGCGCGTCGCGTTCACGCGCGCAGAGCACCTTCTGGCCGTCCGTCGCACTGACCACGATGCTCTGCAGCACGGGATCCACCATCATGCTCTCGACCACCTTGTCGATTTCAGGATGGTCGAAATTCCAGACCGGCAGGTCCAGGTTGGGGGCGAGCTGGTCGGCGTCGAGCGCCAGCGCCACCCGCAGTTTTTCCAACTCCTGATCGCTGGTGTGACGGTAGCTGACCACGCCCAGGGTGACCAGCACCAAGGTCGTAACCGTCACCAAGGCGAGACCCACGGTCACCGCGATGGAGGTTTTACGGGGGAGCGCATTCATGGGCTCGCCCGGTAAGTGGCCGGGTCAAACCAGAGTTGCTTGTCCGCCAACGGGGTCTCGGGCCCCAGGAGCGGATTGTTGAGGCGGAAGATCCTCCTTTCCTTCAGCCTGAGCCGTTGAATTTTCGCGTCCTGGAACTGGGTGAAGATCTTGTCGTAGGTTCCGTCGGCGATCATCAGCCGCATGCCCGCCTCCGCCCGCGCCGCCAGCCGCCGGCCCTCGTCGCTTTTGGAAAACCAGAAATACATGGGCATGGGGTAATACACGATGAGGCCGGTCTCGATGCTGATGTCGGGCATCGCCGCCTTGCGCAGTTCGAATTCGTCAATCACTTCAACCGCCGCGCGCAGGGCCGCGTCGGACCGCCGGTTCTCCATCATCTCAAACAGGCAGTCGTAGCAGGAGGCGGTGACGACCTGAAACTGGTTGGCGTGGAGGATGTCCACGTCGATCCACCCCTGCCCCAGCCCGTATTTAAACTGGCGCAGATCCTCCAGCGAGCTCACGGCGTCAAACCGCTTTTGATTCTCCTGACGGATCAGGAGGACGCAGTAGCCGCCCAGGTTCTTGTCCACGGGAATCCGGATGGGGATCAGCCCCTTTTCCATATCGGGGGTTGTGCCCAGATACATGACGGTGAGCTTCCCCGTGGCATCCATGAGCTCGGACTTCTGGCGTTTCTCGGTCATGGGCTCGGACGGTTGCAGTGCAAAAGGCCCGTGCTGGGGGACGGTCTTGTCCAAGGCGGTTTTCAAGATGGTCCATTGATACAGGTAGCGCTGGTCCGTGGCGGATTCAGGGGCGTCGTAAATGTACCGCATCGGCTCCACGGCCCACCCCCGCCCCGGGCCAAACAGGCCCAGCCCTGCCGTCAGCAGCCACGCCAGCCGGGAAAGCCTCGCGGCCACGCCGCCCACCAAACGGCCGGCATTTGCCGCCACGACGACGCGACCATTGCCGAACCCAGGTCCATGGATGCGTCGCCTGATTCCGAGATCGTGCGCCATGGCGAAAACGTGAAGTTTTATTGCAAGGCTGCAATCCGCAAAGCGCCCGAAGGTCACCGCTGATTCACGAAGGGAAGAAGATAGAGGACACAAGGGCTTGGTGTTCGCCTTTGACCTCGCCAAACAAAAACCTTCAACCACTTATGCACACTAATCAGCACTTATCCGATCCTCAGAATCAGTGTTCATCAGTGGTTCAAACTCGATCGTTCTGAAAGTTTTCACCCCGAGTTTCCCAATGGTATTTGGTCTCTGATAATCATTGTCTTGTCTCCCCACATGAATCGGCGCTGCCCAAAGGTCGGGCGCACGCGCCTCCCAGCCGGTCGCATGCAGTTGAAAGCGAGATTCATTCGGCGGTGCCGAAACCAAATGGTTCAACTGCATCGCAGCCCGCTTTCATGGTCCACCGGTATCGTAGATGAACTCGGACCGCACCACCGCCGGGAGCGGGTCGGCCAACAACGGTTGCAGCGCGGCCAGCAGCATGAACGGGATTTTTCGCCTGGGGTGTTCGGGCGCCGTCAGCCTGCAGGACAAGAGGCTCATTTCAACCCTTTGGGTCCGGAGGCGGGGCAATCGCATCGGGCAGGGCAGGGATGGAGGGGGCCGACGGATGCGCCACCACCTGAAAATTCCGCCGGGCACCGGAAACCAGACCCGCCCCGCGTCATCGGCTCAGGCGGCCATCGCTCAAATTTCCCCGTATGATTCCGGCGCAATGAGATGAGCCTCCAGTGGCAACGGCATGGTCTTGCGGACCAACTTGAACAACCGCCGTGCGGACACCCGCACGCGCAACGTCCGCCGCCAGAATCCCTGGTTGGACGGGTGGTCGCTGAAATCCATGGCGTCGGTCGAGAAGTTGTGCCCCGGGCGAAAGCCGGCAACGGCACGGATGAAGTCGAGGTCCGCCGCAAAATAATTGCTCTTGAAAAGATGGCACAGGGGGGCGAGCAGCCGCGCATGCGGATACAATGCCCGGCGCAGCACCGACCGCTCAAAATTCGCCCGCGGCACTGAGTGACGTGCGCAGAAGACCTCGGTGAAATCCGACTTGCTCATGGGCCAATATGGCCTTCTTCCATAACAGCGGCCATGGGGCCTTTCCCTTCCCACCGGCGCCGGTCAAATTCAGCTCAGGGCGCCAGCCCCGGCTATTTTCCCTCGATCGGATAGCCCTGCCAGATCCACTGCAGCGCGGTGGGATAGAGCTCGGAGATCGTCGGCCGGTCGGTGTGGCCGGCGTTGCGGGCGAAGACGAATTTATAGTGATAACCTTTTGCGGTCAGCACCTTCGCCATGTTTTCGTTGGCCTCCACCCAATCGCGCGTTGCCCCGCCGAAGTTGTCGTGGTCGCCGCACTCGAAGTAGATGCGGAGCGGTTGGACGGGGCTGTTCGGGATCAGCGTTTCGTGGAGTCCCCAGGCGCCGTGCGGGTAGGCCGGATCGGTCGGGTATTGATTGTTGGTGAACGTGCCGGAGAACGTGAGCACGCGATGGTAGCGCTCCGGGTGAAACCACGCCATGATCATGCCCGCCGCCGCGCCGGAACTGGTACCCATCACGGCGCGCCCGTCCGGATCTTTCGTCAGCTTCACGTTGGCAACTTTCTCGGCCATCGGCAGGACCTCGGTCTCGACGAAGTCGCTGTATTTGCCGGACATGGTGTCGTATTCCAGATTGCGCTCGCCGCCGCGCCCGTCGGGGCCGCCGGGGGGAATGGCGACCACGATCATCACCGGCAGCTGCTTCAACGGGATCAGATGGTCGAGCACATTGAAGGCCCGGCCGTCGCCGTCGGAGGTGATCATGACCGGCGCAACGGTGCCGGGCACATATTGCGCTGGCACATAAACTGAAACGGAGCGCTTGTAAGGCTGGGGTCCGCCCGGAGCGATGCCCGGGTAAAATTTGCTCTCGGTGGAATTGAGCGTGAATTTGAGGACTTTGCCCTTGGGCTGGCCGGCCGCGACGGGGCTCATTTCCGGCGCCTGGGGGTGGGTCCGCCCGATGATGAAATTGCCATCGGCCTCCATCGGTGGCACCTGGCCGTCGGGCATTTCGGTGGCCTTGACGTAGCCGGCGGCGAGCGGGTCGCGCAATGGTATCGCCGGACGTGCCGCCCCCCCGGCGCGGGCCGGGGCCGGAGTCGCCGTCGTGGCAGGAGCGGGAGCCGCCGCCGGGGGCGGAGCGACGGCGGTCTGGGCCGAGGCCAGGCTGAGACCAATTGAGAGGACCGCGGCGGAGACGTAGAACTGTGTTTTCATGGGGATTTGGGATTGGCGACCACCAACGGGTGACTGTTTTCCGAATGCAACACCGGCGAAGACGGGCCTGGCGAGATGAAAAGGAAATCCCCGCGCGACGCGAGCCTTCACGGCAAGATCCAGATCCAAACGGGTGCCATTGGAAGTGAAGTCAGATGCGGGCCCAATAGCGGTCTCGACGCGGAAGGAAACGTGGGGGGAGCCAAACCTGATGGCGCAAATGCGGTGGATGACAATCCCGGCGCGCCAGGCGGCGGCGCTGCGGAGGTTGGTGGAACAGATCAATCCGGACGACCTTACGGCGGATAATATTGTCATTGGGCGCAGAGCTTTTCCAGTGGTTGGAAAATAAGGGCAAGGGCGCCCGGCCCATCTCACCGAGTTTATGATCCAGGGTATAGTTTAGGCGAGCGACAGAGCCGCAAGCCAAGATCAATCACACGCTATCAGGGTTGGACCAGACGGGCGAGGAGTGCGGCGCGCTGATCCTCCTCTTTCCAAAAGCTGCGCACCACGACGACAGCGGTGGGATGAGCTTCCAATAGTAGCAGCGAACCGACCAGATTTTTAAAGTGGGGGCGACCCTGCTGATCGGGAAAGGACTCATCGCAGGCATATAATTGGTCCAATTGACGGTGCGCCGCCATTTCCCGCATTTCCGCGAGAATCTCGCCCTGCAGATTGGCCGTATGCCGGGGATTATAGACCACCGCGCCCGCAAGATTCAGTGGTCCACGGAACCACAGGGGAACCGGATCATAAAACGCCACCATGTCGCCAAGCGGCCGGTTGAGCACGCAGCTCAGACCCCAAACGTAATCCAAATCAAAAATCCGGCGCACTCCGGCCTCCCCGCCAACGCCGCCCGCGAGGGCGGCCGCGAACCGGGCTCGTGCCACCGGCGAGACGGGAGTGAGATCGAGCACAAACCCGGCGCTGTCGAGGGCGAGGCGTCGCACCGTGCGCGCCATGAACAGGCGCGCCGAGGTGCGCCCCGAGGCTTCAAGTTTGCCGGCGACCTCAACCAACGGCAGCAGCGTGGCCATGGCGGCGTCACCCTGGCCGTCGAGCGCCTGAAGGCCCGCAGTTTCCGAGGATTGCAGTGAAATCTCGCGCAGGGTGTGAAACCCGAACATCTGAGCATCCGCCCGCAACGGAGTGAGGTCGCCAATGCGGCTGAAGGCGTTGAGTTCCGCCCACCAAGCCCGCACCGGTGCGAGCGCCGCCCAATTGGTGGTGATCTTTTCCCGGTTGGCGGTGAGCCACGCCCGCGTGGCGGCGGTTTGGGTGAAGTTGGGGGATTGGCCCAACTGAACCGGCACTTTGAGATTTTGATTGAGCGGCTCCGTTTGCCCGTAGCGCATCAGCACCGCAAAACTGGCTTCGTCTCCAGGAAAGGCCGGGGCGATTTCTTCAATGGTTAGCGGGCGGCGGAGCGCCGGGTCATCGCTGGCGAGGTAGGTGAAAGTCAGTGCGACCAACAAATAGCCGGAGCCAATCCCCCACCACGGGCATCGTCGAAACCGCCACGCGGCATACAAGAGGGAGGGAAGGATCAACGCCAGCAACACGGCGACCGCCCCGGCGCTAAAGCTCGGCCAAATCCGTGGGATAATCCTTGCCCCCATGATGGAGGCCGCCGTCGCGGCCATCGCGGGCCGGGTCAAAATCAGGAGGCTGAACCCGAACACGATCAAGGCGAGAGCACCGCCGAGCCAACGCCAAGAGCAAAACCGCCTTCGTCCCGCGAAAAGCATCGCCGCAGCTAAAGTCGCAAGTGCCAGTGCCACCGTCAGGCCCTCGGCGAAGTCCGGAGTTTGCGGCCGGTTATCGAGTGCGAACAAAGCATGTGTCGCCGGTCCCAACCCCGGCAAGGAGAGCACAAGCAGGCCAAATAAAAATGAGATCGCCAAGGCAAGGACGGCCAACGCAAGACCGCGAAGGAGAGACAGAAAAGATCCTTTCAAGGTGGGTGGGGATGGTTTAGCGGAATCGTCGGGCCGTGCCGCTTCCAGGGCAAGCGGATTAGAGCCCTCGTGGCAGTAGTCAAAGCAAGCTGTAATCCTCTCGGTAGTGCGGTGCGTCGACGTCATTGCGCCGCAGCCGGGGAAGAGCTGCGACTCTTTCACACGCCATCATCAACTAGCTGAGGGCGGTTGAAGTTTTAAGTTCAGTTCTCAGTTGCTGGATCAGCTTGCTCGCCCCATGACGGACATGGGCTACGCGAGGGTTCCACACCAGTGCGAGCTTACGAGTCAGCGGCTTCAATCCGACCGTTTGGACGATCAGGCAAGAACCGGGAGACAAGTCGTCCAAGGCCAGCATCGGCAGAATCGCCGCGAAATTCCCCGATCGCACCGCACTCACGGTTTGAGGGAACCCGTCACGTGCTTCGTCCCTACCGCGAGGCATTGATATGTTGCGCCTATGGATTCACCCGAAAAACCAGTCCCATGCCACCGCGTGCAGGTTGATCAAGCAATGCGCTACTATCGGGACCGCCAGGTTGCCCGTGCGCTCGTAGGCCAGCGACAATATCACACCTGCCGCCACCAGCGGCGCGTAGGTGGTGAGACTGCCGTGCGCCGCCGCGAAAAGGCACGCCGACACCAGCAGCGCCCCCCATCGTGGTAGCCGGGCCAGGGCGAAAGGGTAAAGGCCACCCCGGAATACCAGTTCCTCCACCACCGGCGCACCCACAGACGCGAACAGGACGAAAAGGACCCGCGCCACCGGTGACTGAATCGCCTTGAATATCTCCACCACGTCCTGGGCTTCGGGCTGCAGCCCCACCAACTGCATGACGGCTGTCCAGACCGTGAACACCGCCTGGATCGTGGCAAACGCGATCAGGAACGTGGCTGCGCCCCCGACCAGCGCCGTCTGCGGGCGGATCGTCGGCGCAAAGCCCCTCCCCTCCCGCACCAGCTCCCGGAAACCCAGGCACCACGCGACCATCGCCAGATAGGATGCCAGCAACACCAAGTATTCCCCCTCGTCACTTCTGGGTAGGAACCAGCCCAGCACAAAAATCACAATCACGCCCACCAAGATGGCGCCCCCGACGAATACGCCGAAACCGATCCAACCGATCGGCCACTCCGCCAACCGCGATGGCGCCCCCTTGGCGCGCGCCGCCGGGCTGAGGACGAGCCGCCACAGCAGCCAAAGCCCCGCCAGCTCCAGCGCCATGTCGACCGCATCTGGGGCCAGATCGGAAAAGGTGAGTTGCCCAAACATCGGTCCCGACCTTCGCCCCCTCGCCGGACAGGTCAAGGCGAAGTACTGTGGCAAATCTTCATGCCGGGCTGTCATTTTGCCGCTGGCACCGGTGCAGCCAACGAGCCCTTGGCGATCAGCTCCTTCATCGCGGTGATCTGGCGGTCCAGATCATCATAAGTGCCCTCCGCGACAAAGGGCAGGTCGGGCCGGTACTTGCTGATGGCCTGGGCGACCCAGTCGCAGAGGCGGAAGGCTATCCGGTCGTTCTGTCGACCATACCAGAGCTTTGTCATCCGCTGGTCCTCCAGATACGGGGCGAGGAGTTCCACCGTCCACTCAGGATGCAAGCTGACGGCGTCGCAGATTGCGACGACCCGGTTGACCGTCGGTTTTTCCAAGTAGTGGACATAAACCGGCTTTGAGGCAGCGCCGAACCGCCGGCCTGCCACGAAGACCAGGTGCGCGCCGTCGTCGTAAGGGCCGCCGCCGTCCAGCGGTTCATAGGAGTCCAGAAGCGCAAATATCCGCCGAAGCACCAAGTCGTCATCCTTCGCCTCCACCTGTGGAAGACAGGTGAGGAACACCGCCGGATCGGTGGTCTCGCGGAAAAGCTTCAGGAGATACTGCCGGACATCCGGCTGGTCGCTCCATGCGATCGCCTGCAGCAGCCGCTGATCCCCGGGGCGTTCAGCCAGGCGCTTCATGATCAGCCCGGACGTCTCCGACGGAAAATAATAGAGGAGCCGCATCGCGGCCAGGTCGGGGTACCCCATGGCCGCGGAGACATCGCCCAGCATAGCAATCGGCGTCTTGGACGTGGACTCAACTGTGGTGAAGAAATCAATCAGCAATGAATCGAGCAGGTGTTGGGCCGGGTCGGCGGCCGTCCAGACCGCCCGGACTTGCTTCACCAACGCCGGGTCGTCCGTCGGACTCGTGATGATGGTGATAGCAGTCATCTGGTAGCGTGAGGCGTGATACGAGGGACGCCCGGTAATCTGACCGATGATGACAAAGCACACGTCTCCCACGGTGACGGTGTGTTGGTCAATGCCTTTACCCAAATCGAAATGAGCCGGGTCCTTCGCCGGGCGTGGGCCAAGGGCGGCCTCCTCGGCGGGGTTGGCAGGATTGCCCACAATCTCATTGGCTTCGTAGACGCCGCCCATACGGAAGCCGTTGCTCCCTGGGATGGGCGCACCGAGCACGAGCTTGGTCGGGGTTTGGTCATCCAAGGCCGCCAGCAGGTAGGGCAACGCTTTCGGGCCAAGTTTTACGAGCTGAAGGAAGTCGTCCGGAGTCTTGTGGCTGGTCGCACCGAAGATCAAGGCGCCGACCTGGGCCGATTGCGGGACCGGCGCGAAGGCTGACCCGCCATAGGTGGAGGACAGGCCCATGTCGGGGGTGTCAATGAGCGCGAGGTTCGCAATGTGCTGCTTGATCTGAGCGATCTCCTCTGCCGTTGGAGGTGGCCGTGCGGGCAGCGTGATGGTTGGCACTCCTGTCGCCCGCACGACCGGTCCGGTGGCTGGTGGAGGAGACGCAGTCGGCCCACCTGACTGCTGGCCCGGCAACGCCGAGGCGGCGAGCAGCAAGGCACAGGTCAGCCGCAGCGTGGTTTTCATGGGATGATGGGCAAAATCTGGCCAGCTCACTTCAGCAGCAGGGTTTCCGGGAAAATCACGCGCTTCGGCCGGGCCGGATCGTAGAGCATGAAGACCGGCTGCTGCGAGGCGAGCCGGGCCTGGAAGAACTCAATCTCTTGGCGTTGAATCAGAGGGAGCGCCCACACCTTATGAAGTTGGGCGACCGTGGGATTGGTCTGCAGCAGCGTGATCCGAAAAATCGGCACGGGAGACGGCTGGCGGTTGACGCGGCCGGTCAATGGCCCGACGGACTGGACTCGCCCCTCGCCAACGACGCCATTCTTGAGCAGCCAGCGCCTACGCCTCCGCAGGCCCAGACCAGTAATGACCAGCGTCAGCCCTGTCGCCAAGAACAGCGGCGGGAGAAATACAAGTATGTCCATGCTCACCTCACTGGTGCGGCTCCCGGTAATTCGGGCGACCGTGGGATCGGCGGCGAGATACTCGACGTCCACCGGCGAACCCGAAGCCCATTTCTGACCCGTGGTGTAACAAATGCCCTTGCTCTCGGCCCCTCCGCGTGGGGAAAAGACAAACTCGTAGGCGTAAACCGGGACCTCGGTGCTGCGGGAGCTGCCTTCGGACAGATTGGTTTGGGTCTGGGCCGTGACGCGGCCGGATCCGTGCTGGGTGGGTCCGAGGTTCAATTGCTGGTCGTGCTGATAGCCCCATGGGAAAAACAGCCAGACCGCCAGGAGTCCCAGGAAGGTGGGACCGAGCCCGAGAATCACCAGGATCAGCATCAAGGGTTGTCGGTTTGCTGTACGTAGCAATTCAGCCGGCACTTTGCGCGGGACCGGCGCGGCGAGCAGGGCGGCCAGCATGTCGTCGCTTGGCGAGGGGGCGGTCGCGTCGGGCATGGCAGGGATGTACGCGGCAACCGGAAGCGCCGCCACCTGAAAATTCTGCCGGAACACATGGAGGCTCGCCCCGCCCCGCGTCATCGGCTCAGGCGGCCATCGCTCAAATTTCCCCGTATGATTCCGGCGCAATGAGATGAGCCTCCAGTGGCAACGGCATGGTCTTGCGGACCAACTTGAACAATCGCCGTGCGGACACCCGCACGCGCAACGTCCGCCGCCAGAATCCCTGGTTGGACGGGTGGTCGCTGAAATCCATGGCGTCGGTCGAGAAGTTGTGCCCTGGGTGATAGCCGACAACGGCACGGATGAAGTCGAGGTCAGCCGCGAAATAATTCCTTTTGAAAAGATGGCACAGGGGGGCGAGCAGCCGCGCATGCGGATACAATGCCCGGCGCAGCACCGACCGCTCAAAATTCGCCCGCGGTACTGAGTGACGTGCGCAGAAGACCTCGGTGAAATCCGACCTACTCATGGGCCAATATGGCCTTCTTCCATAACTGCGGCCATGGGGCCTTTCCCTTCCCACCGGCGTCGGTCAAATTCAGCTCAGGGCGTCAGCGCCGCCGGCGTCGCCGGGGCCAGGACCGTCACCTACGGTCCGTGAGCTGGCCGCCCCGCGTCAGGACGGCAGTTGAGGGAGCGCGCTGGCGATGGCCAGACGCAGCTGTTCGTCCGAGAACGGCTTTACCAGGACCGCAACCGCGCCCAAGAGCCGGGCGGCCCCCATGCTTTGGGCGGCGCTCACTTTTGATCCACCCCCGGACATGACCACGACGGGCAGTGTGGGGTATGACTTGTAGATTTCACGCAACAGCTCAAGGCCGTCTTTGCCGGGCATGAACCAATCGGTGAGCACAAAATCGAATCTTTCCCGGACCAGTTCCTCGGCCGCGTCCTGGCCGTTGGCGGCGGTCGTGACCCGATAACCGTCGGCCGTCAGCTTCGCGTTCAGGATTTCGAGCAGGCCTTCATTGTCGTCAATGACAAGAATGGCGCGGGAGGTGACGGTCGGGTTGGGCATAAGATGATGAGCTCCCAATTCAGGCCCCGGCCCCTAGGATCACGTCGGCGATCAACCGGTGGCCCGCAACGTCAAAGGAATAGAGGCGACGGAGCGCATCGGGCACCGGGTCGTACGCAAATTCTTTTCCCCGGCGGACTGTCGGCAGCGTCAGCCGGCACGGGAGGCCCAGCTCGACTAGCTGGTTCTTGAAGACACCGCAGGTCATGTTGGTCAGCTCCGCCACCACATCGTTGACCAGCTTCTCGCCCGCGTTGTTGATCGACTGGAGAGGCCGGCTTAGCACCCGGGACGCACTCAGCTCGGCCAGCGGCAGGCTGAAGTGAAGGTGGATCTGACCATTGATCTGGCCCTCGACCCCGACGGTGCCGACCACATGAACCGAGTTGAGCGTGACCGTCCAATTGCTCGAGTCCATCGCATGGGGGACGAGCCGGGCCGGTTTACCGACCATGGTCCTGAATACTGTCTGGACGGCGCGATCGATGGACAGGTCGATGACGGTGGTATCGAGTTCGTGGATGGTCGCCATGGGCCGGGGAGAAACCTTCTCCATCGGCGCAAAGTTGGACAAAGTGAAGCGCCGCAACGGAAAGAAACTCAGTCTCCCGTACTAATTGACGCCGGGTGTAGCGGCGGGCAGACGTTCGTCATCTACCGGCAGCACCTCGTTGACCGCGGCCATAAGCTCCTGGAGGATGAACGGTTTCTGGAGCGTCTTCACCGCACCGAGGAGCGCGGCGGTATTCAGATCGCCCCCCGCCCCCGGACCCACTGCCCCCGAGATAACGATAACTTTGACCAACGAGTGCCGGCGACGGAGATCCAGCAAGACCTCGATCCCGTTCATCTTCCGCATGAAAATGTCCAGGATCACCAGATCGACCTCGGAACACAGCTTCAACCCGTCCCGGCCGTTGGAGGCTTCGATCACGGCATGGCCCATCGACCGCAGCACCGTGCGGAGCAACTTACGAATGGACTCATCGTCGTCGATCAGGAGAATTTTGGCCACAGGGGGAAAGCCAACAGGTGGGACGGGGGATGAACGGACGAGGGACCGCGATTCCTGTCAAGGCGCCGCTGCTCCCAACCTTCCCGCCTCGACCGCCTGAGTCCTCTCAGGCGAAGGTGTTGGACCTGAATCGGCTCGGCGCCAGCACCAGCCCGGCGGACCCGCCCGGGCGTATCGTGTAGATTTGCCGCAGATCACGCAGCCAGGTGACCCACGCTTCGTGTGGCCCGACGGGCGTCAGCATCGCCACCAGCTTGCCCTGTGACCGGGCCATGCATTCCTGCATCCAATCATTGATGAAATCCCGCAACTGGCCGCCCTCGCTCGTGGCAACCACGATGAGCCCGGCGGCGGCGACGTCGTCGGTCGCGATGGCCCGCCAGCGGGGAACCGCCATCAGGTTCAACCGCCAAAGGACCAGTTTGAATTCATCCTGCAGGTGCGCGCCCATTTGCTGCAACACGCCGACCGCGTGCTTCCCAGCCGGCACGTCACCGTAGACTACGACGGCGTTCAGGGGCAGGATCAGGTCGGTATTTCGGTTCGCCGCAGTACCGAAGGCACTGGCAGAAGTAGAGGTCATCACGTCAGCATAGCGGACGCCGGACCTCCGCCCCATGGGGCCTTCACCCGCTACCCGCTCCAATACGGTGGACACCCCGTATCATCGGGACGGCATGCCGGTGTACAGTCGGGTACCTGATCTGGTTTTTCGGCTCTTCAGAGGTAAAAACTGGTGCGGGTGCGGGGAGTCGAACCCCGGTTTCAAGCTTGGGAAGCTCACGTGATAGCCGTTATACTACACCCGCAAGGGCAGCCGGGCCGATCAAAGGGGTCGCGGGCACGGCGGCAACACTGAAAATGCGGGACTTCCAAACCCTGCGGCGGGGTCGCCACAGCTCCAGGGGCGAAAAACCAAGCCTGACTCACACGTAGTCGCGGCGGCCGTCCAGGGCGCTTTTCAGCGTCACGGGATCCGCGTAGAGCACACCGCCGCCGCTCGGCAGGCCGAAGCCGATGCGCGTCACCTTCACCCCGCTGCCCGCCGGCAGGTGCTGCGTCACGTAGTGGCAGGTCGCCTCGCCCTCGACATCGTTGGCCAGCGCGAGGATCAGCTCGCGCACCCCACCCTCTGTCACCCGGGTGAAAAGCGTCGCCAGGTTCAGGTGCTCCGGGCCGACCCCGTGCATCGGCGAGAGCTTCCCGTGCAGGACGTGATAGACCCCGTGATAGGTGCCCGCACGCTCCAGCGCGACCAGGTCGGGCACGTGCTCGACCACGCAGACCACCCCCGCGTCCCGCTTCGGGTTGGCACAGATGGGGCACAGGTCACCCTCGGCCAGATGACCGCAACGCGAGCAGCGCCGGACGCTGGCCGCCGCCGCCTGCAACGCCGCCATGAGCGCGACGAGCGACTCGGGCTGCTCCACCAACAGGTGCAGCGCCAGCCGTTCCGCCGAGCGGAACCCAAGGCCGGGCAGTTGCTTGAGTTGTTGCTGGAGCTGCTCGAAGGCACTCATGGGAAATGCGGATATTGGATTGCGGAATGCGGAGTGCGGAGTGCGGAATGGACGGATGGGAAATGCGGATTGCGGAATGCGGAGTGCGGAGTGCGGAATGGACGGATGGGAAATGCGGAGTGCGGATTGCGGAGTGCGGAATGGACGGAACGGACGGATGGGAAATGCGGAGTGCGGACTGCGGACTGCGGAGTGGGTCGGGCAAATTACCAAGGGGGCGAAGAACTAGGGGTGGTCTGAATTCCGCACTCCGCACTCCGCATTCCGCAATTCAGAACATGCCCGGCATCTGGAACTGGCTGGTGATTTTCTGCATCTCGGTGTCGTGGTAGGCCTTGGCCTGGGCGGCGGCGTCCTGGATCGCGGCGAGGAGGGTGTCGGCCACGAGCTTGGTGTCCTCCTTCAGAAACTCGGGGTCAAGCGTGAGCGCGAGGAACTTGCCCCCGCCGTTGACTTTCACGCGCACGGCGCCGCCGCCGCTGGTGATCTCGATTTCCTTGGCCTCGAGCTGGGCTTGGAGCGCCTCAATACCGCGCTGCATTTTCTGGGTCTGTTTGAGAAGTTTACCGAGGCCGGCCATGGGGAGGAGGAAGGTTTAAAGGTTGATCCGCCGTCGCCAGGCTATGGCGCGACAAGAAGGTTGAAGGGTTTAAGGGAAGGCGGCGGGGACAAACTCGCAACAGGGAAAAGTTCGGGAGACCCAGGACGGGGCGCGCCCCACCAGGCAAACTACAGCCCAAAGAGCTGCTGCAGCATCTCCTCCAGATCCTTGCCGGGCCGCCTGCCGCCCGCCCGGGTGACGACGAGCGACTTGCAATGGCACGCCGCGAGCACGGCGTCGTCGGTCTCGACGATGCGCACCTCGTTGGTCTTGTAACCGGCCACATCGGTGGCGGAGAGCGGAGTCAGCTTGATCGGCAGGGCGGTCCCATTGCACGCGACCTCCCAGCCCGCCGACGAAGCGGCCATAAACCGAGACCCCTCCGGGGCCGGCGCGACGAGCGCCGGATACCGCCGGGCAAAATCGGGGGTCGAGCGTACGGCCACCCGCACGCGGACGACCGGCTTGAGCTGCGCGAAGTAGTCCGTAAAGTTGTCCACCTGGTGGGCACGGAATTTGTCGAGGAAATCGAGGGGGTCGAAGCCCATCAGGTTCATGCCATTCCAAAGGCCGTGCTCGTTGGGGCTGCCAAATTTCTGCCGGTCATACCACGGCTGGAACGAGTCGCTCACCCGCAGGCCCATCTCGAAATGCAGGTGGGCGCGGTCCTTGGGGATCGTGGTCGCGCCCTCGGTGCGGCCCATCATCGCGATAAACTGCCCGCGGTTCACGTTCGAGCCGGGCGCGAGGACGGGCGCGACGGAGTGCAGGTGCGCATAGAGGGTATAGATGGCCGGCTCCACGCCGGGGTGCTCCAGCACGAGGTAGCGGCCGTAGTTGCTGGTGCCGGGCCGGTCGTTGATGAAGCGCACCACCCCGGGCAGGAAGGCGAAGACCTTGTCGGCCGGCTCGCCCTTGGCGTCGTGGGCGACGGGCTTGAGGTCAATGCCCTCGTGAAACTGCGCGCCGCTGCTGCGCACGCAGCCAAAGCCGCCAGATTCCGGTTCACCGGAGACGGTGGCCTGCAGGAAGTCGGCGCGCGGCCGGCCCTCGACCCAGGCCGGGTTCGGGGTGGGCCAGTCCATCTCGAGGCGGGGACCCGTGGCGAGCAGGGCCGCCCGCCCGAAGCCGAGACAGCCCAGGGCGGCGAGGCAGAGGCGCTGGCAGATTGAACGTCCCATTGCCCGGTCAGCGCAGCCGCTTTTGAATCTCCACACAGGTGGCGTTCATGCCCTTGACCAATTCGGGCAGGTCGGTGTCCGGGATCTCCAAATACACCGGCAGCGTGCCGGTGGAGATCGCCTGACCGAGCTTGATCACCCCGGTCGGGGCGCCGTTGATGGTGACCACCAGTCGATAGCCCTGATGGGTGGCGCTGATGCGGTAGAGCCCGCGGCCGGCTTCGGGCGTGAGCGTGAAGATCGTGCAGCTCCCCATCTGCGTCTGCTCAATCTTGACCCCGATGATTTCAGTCTCGTTCAACACCGGCGTCGGGTCGAAGGCGATCCGCTGGCGGCTCAGGGGCAGCGGTGCCGCCGTGCCGACTTCGGCATTCGGCGTCTCCAGGTTAAACTGGACAATCACGGGCTTGAAATCCCTGGGAAACGCCGTGGAGCTGTTGCAGCCGGTGAGGGCCAGCCCGGCCAGGGCGCCCAGCAAGAGGGAAAGGGGGCGGGGAAAAATTGTCATGGGAGCGTCGTCGTAAGTGCGCGCATTTTCCGGTGGACGCCGCGAAAGGCAAGTTCTGATGCGGGAAGGTAGCGCAGACCCACCGCTGATTCACGAAGGGAAGTATTTAGAGGCCACAAGGGCTTGGTGTTCGCCTTTGACCTCGCCAAACAAAAACCTTTAACCACTTATGCACACTAATCTGCACTTATCCGATCCTCGGAATCAGTGTTCATCAGTGTCCATCAGTGGTTCAAACTCGATCGTTCTGAAAGTTTTCACCCCGAGCTTCCAAATGGTATTTGGTCTCTTAGACGCCGCGAAAGGCAAGTTCTGATGCGGGAAGGTAGCGCAGACCCACCGCTGAT
>CAIYUN010000055.1 GCA_903929355.1 uncultured Opitutaceae bacterium | reverse complement strand
CTCAGGCCAAACCAGTCTCTGGGCCTTGGTCCTCTCTCTCTCTCCTCCGTGTGCTCCGCGTCCTCCGTGTTACAACTTCTGCTCCGACACCATCCCATCCGTGTGAATCCGTGCAATCCGTGGTTAAAAACTCCACCCCTCCGTTCCTGATTTCCTGATTTCCAAATTAAATTCGAATCTGCAACGGTCTAGGTCAGCGCCAGGTGCCCTCAATGAAGACGCTGCCGCCACTCCGTCGTTCCCAATGGGCGTTGGCCCACTGCGCACCCTGCCGGGGCGGGTTTTCCCAGCGGCCCCCCATCCAGACGTAGCGGCGGGACCGGCTCTGCCACGACCAGTAGCCTTCAATCCAGATATAACTGGAACCCGGCCTGACGATGACCAGTTGCTGCAGCGGCGGAGGCAGGGGCGGAGGCGACTGCTCGAACACGACCTCGGGTGGCGGTGCGACCGGCGCCGGCTGATAATATACCACCCGGGGTGGCGGGGGCGGCGGGGGCGGACGCCGGACATAAGGACCCGGCGCCACGCAGGCTACCAGCAAAGCGAGCGCGATGGCGCCAGCGACGAGCGAGAGTTTTGTGCGCATGTTTTTGGCGAAGGCCGATGGCGGAATGGAGCAGGTGGAGTTGGTCCGCCCGCTTGCCCGTCGATGGATCTTCATGTCTGTAGCATAGGCCACATAGCGGGCGGGTGCGATGGGGTGTAATCTGGTCTCACGCGGGCAAAGCCGGCAAAGATTGGTCGTGCAAAAGGGCTTGAGCCGGATGCGATTTAATCCTAGGTTTTCAGCCGTGTGCCCTTGCCCTCTTGGTGGCGCACCTAACCCCACCCGGCCCATCCCATGCGATTCCTGTCCACCGTCTTTGTCCTTGCCCTTGCTCCACTCGCGCTGGGCGCGGGCCTGACCCCATCGAATGATGCGGCGTTGGCGCGGAATTTTGGCGCCACCGCCCGGCCTTTTCTCCAGACCTACTGTGTCACCTGTCACGGAGGCGACAAACCCAAGGCCGACCTGGACCTGGGTGCCTACGGGAGCATGGGCGCGGTCACCAACGATCTCGCCCGCTGGAAACTCGTGCTCGACCGGCTCACCGCCGGGGACATGCCGCCGGACGAGGCCCGGCTGCACCCGACGGCGGCCCAGCGGAAGCCGGTGATCGACTGGATCAACGCCGTGGTCGCGGCGGAAACCCTGCGCCATGCCGGCGACCCCGGCCCGGTCCCCGCCCGCCGCCTCAGCAACGCCGAATATGATTACAGCATCCGCGACCTGACCGGGGTGGACCTGCGCCCGACGAAGGAGTTTCCGCTCGACCCCGCCAACGAGGCCGGCTTCGCCAACTCCGCCGAGTCGCTCGCCATGTCCCCCGCCCTGTGGAAAAAATACTACCTCGCGGCCCGGGCGGTGGCCGACAATGTCGTGCTGCAGCCGGTGGGCTTCGTCTTTGCGCCCCATCCGATGCTCGATGACAACGACCGCGACAAGTATTCCATCCTGCGCATTGTCGATTTTTACCTCCGCCAGCCCACGGACTACGCGGAGTATTTCCTCGCCGCCTGGAGCTACCAGCATCGCGCCGAGCTGGGCCGCGGACCGGCCACGCTGGCTGAGGTCGCGGCGGAGGGCAAGGTCAGCCCCAAGTATCTGGCCACCGTCTGGGCCGCGTTGAACGACCCCAACGAAAAAGTCGGTCCCATCGCCAAGCTCCAAATCCTCTGGCACGCGCTGCCCGCCCCGGCGGACACCAATCCGGCCGCGCTGCGCGCCCGCGCCGGCCAGATGCGCGACTGGGTGCTCAACCTCCGCGACCAGCTCGTGCCCGTGGTGGCCGCGCCGCGCGGGGTCGGCGCGCAGCCGGCGGTGCTCTGGATGGACCGCCAGATGGCCGCCAACCGCCGCACCTACGACCCGGTCAGGCTGAAGCCCGGCACCCCCACCGTCGCGCCCAACCTGCCCGATGCCGGCCTCACCTTGCTCGCCGTGGCTTCGGCCAACAAGGCCAAGGCGGCGATCGAGGGTGAGGCCACCCTGGTGGCCCACATCAACCCCACGCCCAAGGTTGGCGAACGTCTCGCCGCCGGGCTCGGCACGCCCGCCGCGCCCGTGGCGAGCAAGGCGGCCGACGGCCGGCAACTCTCCGCCCTGGAAATCGCCGACCTCGCCCTCGCCGCGCAGCCGGAGCGCCGGGCGGGCGGGCCGCTGCCCAAGACGCCGGACATCGTCAAGTATGGCGGCGTGTTTCTGGACGCGCAGGTCGTCACCACCGCCTCCTCGGTCACGGCGCAACTGGCCCGCGCCAAAAAGCGGGGCAACCAGGCCGACCCCGACCTCATTGTCCCCGCCGATCCCGTCGCGCGTGCGCCCTACGAGGCCGCGTTCGCCCGCTTCGCCGGCATTTTCCCCGACGCTTTTTTCATCAGCGAGCGCGCCCGGGTGCTGAACGACGCGGAGACGGAGCTCTCGCTCGAAGGCCGCCTGCTCAGCGCCGGACTGCACGCGCAGACGGGGTACTTTCGCGACGACGGCCCGCTGCAGGATCTGATCCTCGACGACACGGAGCGGCACACGCTCGACCAGCTCTGGGACACCTTCAATTACAATGCCGAGATCGCCCCGCGGATGCACCTCGCTTATCTCACCACCGAGGGCGGCGCGCCGCATGGGGCCGGCTTCGAGGCGTTCCGGCCGGAGAACCACGACGCCACGTCGCAGGCGATGATCAAGAAACTCACCGATCTCATCTACGCGCAGGGCGGCAACGTGACCGTGCAGCTCAAGGAGCACCTCGCGCGCACGGCGGCCGACAACCTGTGGCTCGAGCAGACGCGCGCGGCGGCGGAGCCGACCCATCTCAAGTCCCTCCTGGAATTTGCCTCGCGCGCGTGGCGCCGGCCGCTTTCGGCGGTGGAACGCGACGGCCTGCTCGCGTTTTACCATGAGTCGCGCGAGGCCAACGGCCTTGGCCACGAGGACGCGATCCGGGACTGCATCGTGCGCGTGCTGATGTCGCCCAACTTCTGCTATCGCATCGACCTGGTCGAGGCGGCGGGCGGGAGTGCCCCGACCGCGGATCACGCCACCACGAAGGTGCCGCAGGGCTTCGCTCATTCCGTGTCCCTGGCCCGGGCGGGTTCGTCCCCCGCCCCCGCGGCGAGCCCGGCGGCTCCGTCCGATCTCCCCGCGCTGCCGCTCTCGGACTACGCGCTGGCGAGCCGCCTCAGCTATTTTGTCTGGTCGAGCCTGCCGGACGCCGGACTGCTGGCCCACGCCGCCGCCGGCGACCTGCACCGCCCCGAGGTGCTCGCCGCGGAGGCGCGACGGATGCTGCAGGACGCGCGCGTCCTCGGCCTCGCCACGGAGTTTGCGGGCAACTGGCTCGATTTCCGCCAGTTTGAGGGGCACAACGCCGTCGACCGGGAGCGTTACCCATCGTTTGACAGCAACCTTCGCGAGGCGATGTTTCAGGAACCGCTGCGCTTCTTCGTCAACCTGGTGCAGACCGGGCGGCCCGTGCAGGATTTTCTTTATGGCGACTACACGTTCGTCAACGCAGCCCTGGCGAAACACTACGGCATGACGGACGCCGCCCCGGCGGACAACGACACCTGGGTGCGGGTGGATCACGCCGACCGGTTCGGGCGCGGCGGGCTGCCGCCGATGGCGGTCTTCCTCACCGCCAACTCGCCCGGCCTCCGCACCAGTCCGGTGAAACGCGGCTACTGGGTCGTGCGCCGGCTGCTCGGCGAGCGGATCCCGCCGCCCCCGCCCAACGTGCCGGTCCTGCCCGCGGACGAGAAAAATCTCGGCGACCTCACGCTGCGGGAGACGCTGGCCAAGCACCGCGCCAACCCCGTCTGCGCGGGCTGCCACGCGAAGTTTGACGCCTTCGGCCTCGTGTTTGAGGGCTACGGCGCCATCGGCGAGCGGCGCGACAAGGATTTCGCCGGCCACCCGGTGCAAACCGCCGCCGACTTTCCCGGCGGGGGCACGGGCAGCGGACTCGACGGCCTGCGCGCCGAGCTGCACGCCCACCGCGAGGGCCAGTTCGTCGACAACCTCGCCGCCAAGTTTCTCGCCTACGGCCTCGGCCGCACGCTGCTGCTGACCGACGGCCCGCTGTTGGATGAGATGAAGGCGAAACTCGCCGCCAGCGGCGGCCGGTTTGACTCACTGGTCACGACGATCGTGACCAGCCCGCAGTTCCTCACCAAGCGTGCCACCGCCACCGCCACCGCCCCCGCCGTCGCGCCCGCGCCCGCGTTGCAGGCGACAACTGATCCCATGGCCCGCACTCTCGCCCAGCCCGGGAGCCCGCTAACCGGTTCTGCCTCATTCGTAACCCGTAAATCGTAACTCGTAAATCGTAACTCCCTCTTCATCCTTTTCTTTCCCACCATGCCCCACGACCACGACTCCGACCACACCCCCGACGAACTTGGCCTCGGCCTCAACCGCCGCCTGCGCCGCTACGTTCAGCCGAAAAACCTGGGCGTGGTCACGCGTCGCCGCTTCCTGCACGGCACGGGCGTGCTGATGGCGCTGCCGTTCTTCGACTCGCTGCCCTCGTTCGCCGCCGCGCCGGCCGCCGCGCCGGGGCCGGCCACCCCGGCCATGCCGCCGTCGCCTTACCCGCAGCGTTTCGCCGCCATCTTCATGGGCTGCGGCATCAACCCCGACCACTGGTGGGCGAAGGGCCAGGGCGACGCCATGGAGCTGAGCAAGACCCTCCAGCCCCTCGCGCCGCTGAAGAAAAAGCTCAACGTCATCGACGGCCTGTTCAACCGCCCCGCCGTCGGCGTGGGCATCCACCCCGGCCAGACCGGCAACATCCTCTCCGGCATGCCGCTGATGAAGGGGGCCGTGCTGCACGGCGGCATCAGCCTGGACCAGGTGCTCGCCAACCGCATCGGCCAGGAGACCGTGCAGCCCAGCCTCGTGCTCGGCTGCGAGCAGCCGATGAGCGGCTACCACGAGACGAATTTCTCGATGGCCTACAGCTCGCACATCTCGTGGCAGAGCCCCGACTCCCTCGTGCCGATGGAGGTCTATCCCTCGCTCGCGTTCGACTCGCTCTTTGAGAACCGCGGCAGCAAACGGATGCAGAGCGTCATCGACCGCGTCAAGGACGACGCCTCCAGCCTCAGCCGCAAGCTCAGCTCCGAGGACAACCAAAAGCTGGGCGAGTATCTCGCGAGCGTCCGCGAGGTTGAGCAGCGCGTGGACCGGATGCGCGCCGACCAGAACCGGGCGGCGGAAAACGCCCGGGGAGCCAGCCAGCCGCTCATCACGATGGCGCGCCCCGACAACGGCCTGCCGGAGGACATCCGCGAGCACATGCGGCTCATGTGCGACATCGTCGCGCTCGCGTTCCAGACCGACAAGAGCCGCCTCGCCTCGCTCGTGCTCTGCCGCGATTTTTCGGGGCTGTACTACCCGTTTCTGGGCGTCCGCGCCGCGCACCACGGGGCCTCGCACGACGACCTCTCCGACGGCTACGAGGCGATCTCCCGCTACTACGTCACGCAGCTCGCGTATCTGGCGACGCGCCTCGACGCGATGCCCGAGGGCGATGGCACCGTGCTCGACCACACCTGCCTGCTCTATCTCTCGAGCATGTTCTCCGGCTCCCGCCACGACAACACCAAGCTGCCCATCCTCACGCTCGGCGGCCTCGGCGGCACGCTGGCGACCGGCCGCACCCTCGACTACGGCGTCAAAAGCGACGACGAGCGCAAGCTCTGCAGTCTCTACCTCTCGATCATGGACCGCATGGGCGTGCAGCTCCCCCGCTTCGGCGACGCCGACACCCGCCTCGCGGGGATTTAGCCGCCCGCCGGTCTCCTTCTCACGGGCGAGGATGGTCACTGCTCGGAAATGGAGCTGCGGCGACCCCGCCGCAGTCCGTCGTTTTCCATCTCAGATCGATGGCATGGGCTTTCCGCTTGCCCTGCGCCGTCCGTAACCCTTTGGTGGGGCGTCCGTCTTGTCCCTTGATTTCCATGACATCTCGCCGTCCTTTACAGTTCGCATGCTTGCTCTGTTTTCTGGCTGCGGTTGGAGTTGCAGTGATGCCGGGTTCGGCGGGACCGGTCGCGGTGGTGAGTTCCTCCCCTGACGACATCACGATTGTTTCGGCCACTTGGAATTTTCTGCGTCGCAGTGTTGATGTCACCTTACGAGTCGCTGAATTGGTCCGGCCGGAGGCTGGCGAAATCGTCGTCACTCCAACCAACCTTGCGGTGCCGATGCCGAAGGGTAGTTGGAAAAACCTGGTCATCGAATACACCTATCGGGGTGCGGCCCACAGTCTCACCTTGAATGGCGAGCAAAAGCTAAGCTATATGGTACTGGTGGATAACGCGTCCGGCGTCTCCGTTCCGGCCGCATCCACCCCGGCGCCGAAAACCCTCTCGGAGCCGCAGATGGCCGAGATCGTGCTCATCGAGGGCGACAAGGGGGTGGCCACGGGCTTCATCACCCGGGTTCATGACACCGACTGCGTCGTCACCAACCTGCATGTGCTTTTGGACAATGAGAAGATCACGGTCAAGGACCTGACCGGTGCGGTGCTGGAAGTTCACGGCATCATCGGCGCGGTCGGGGCCGACATCGCCCTGCTGCGCCTGACCAAACCGCTGACGAAACCCTCCTCCTTGGTTACGGCGGACAATGTGCTGCAATCGGCCAAAATCGGGGACCATGTGGTGGTGGTGGGCGACCAGCTCGGAGGCGGCGTTGCCACCCAGATCACCGGACAGGTCAAGGGTATCGGTCCCGACCGGGTCGAGGTGGACGCAGCCTTCCATCCTGGCAACAGCGGCAGCCCCATTTTCGATTTGAACAGCCAAGAGGTGGTCGGCGTGGCGGCTTTCACCCACCTCATGACGGTGGACCTAAACAGCAATCCCGCCGATGCCGCCTCCCAGACCAACCCCGGGGTCAAGACCGAGACCCGGTGGTTTGGCTACCGGATCGATTCCGTGGCGAAATGGGAGTCCATCGACCCCGCCAAATGGCGGAGCCAGGCCAATCAGGTGGACGATTTTCGGGCCACTTCCATCGCCCTGTGGAATGCCTATCAGGGCAATTTGCCCGCCGCCGGGCAAAACCCGCGCCTGCGCTCCCTGATTGAGCGCTTTGAGTCCCGCACCGCCGGCACACCGGACGAACTGGCGGGTGATTTTATCCGGTCGGTGCTCGCCTACGCCGCTGAGGGGGAGAAGGGTTTCGCCAACGCCGACTACTACGACTACTTTCACACCAACCTGGATTGGGCGACCAGCGTGCCGGACCAGGTGGCCTACCGGAATCTGTTGATCAAGGGCTTCAATGAGATTGAGAACAGCCTTCCCTCCTACCGGGTGCGGCTGAAGCGGTGACCGGGGTAGGGACCGCTCTCCGCGCTGTCCGCGGACGCCACGGAGTGACGTCCCTCCCCAAACAAGGCAAACTGAGCCATTGCCCGGCGCCCCGGAAGCGGAGGGAGTTTTTTCGCAACTTTATGGCGTTTTTTCTCGACAACCGGTGAAGGGTTATTCACATTCCGTTCACACGTTATCTCCACACCTACCACGATGGAAACACTGAGCGGGGTTCACGCCTCCAAACCGCAGCTCAAAGTGTCCGCGAAGGTTAAAACCTACGTCCTGGACACCAACGTTCTTCTGCACGATCCGCAGTCGATCTTCAAATTCGCCGACAACAACCTGGCCATCCCGGTGGAAGTGCTCGAGGAGCTCGACAACATCAAGTCGGAGCAGTCCACCGAGCGAGGCCGCAACGCCCGCCGGGTTCACCGCATTCTGTCCGAGCTGCTGCCGGACACGCGCTCGATGCACGAGGGCGTCCGGCTCGAGACCGGGGGCACGCTTTCGATCATCATCAACCCCGGGCTCGGGACCGGCGGCCGGGCCGAATCCGCCGCGATGCAGCGCTTTCGCGCCATCCTGCCCGATCTCGCCAAGAAGGACAACCGCATCATCGCCGCGGCGCTTTACGTCAAGGAGAACTACCCCCCGCCCGCCATTCTGGTCACCAAGGATGTGAACGTCGCCCTCAAGGCGCGAGCCGTCGGTCTGGAGGCGCAGGATTACCTCAACGACAAGGTTCCGGACGGCGAGGAGGAGGAAAAGGCCTATCAGGAGCTCCCGCTCTCGGTTTATGACATCCAGCGTTTTTGCTCGGAGGGCGGCTTTAAGCTCAGCGCATCGCTGTCGCGCGGACTCTTTCTCAACGAGTATGTCCTGCTCCGGTCCGACGAGGGCAAGACCATGCCGGCGCGCTACTATGGCGACGGTGAGGTCCGGCGCCTCCGCCTGCCGGATTTCGTCAAGGCCCCCGGCGGCATCCCCGTCCGGGCGCGCAACCTTGAGCAGCAGTTTTTCATGGACGCCCTGCTGGATGACAGCCTGGCGTTGGTGACCTGCTTCGGCAAGGCCGGGACGGGCAAGACCCTCCTCTCCATCGCCTGTGCGCTGCACCAGACGCACGACGACCATTCCCGTTATGACGGGGTGTCGGTTTCCCGACCGGTGATCGCGCTGGGCAAGGACATCGGGTTTCTCCCCGGCACGCTGGAGGAGAAGATGAAGCCCTGGCTCCAGCCCTACTTCGACGCGCTGGAGGTGCTCATGCCGTCCAAGCCGCCCAAGGAGCCGCAGTTTGCCGCCAAGAAGGTTTCCAAGAAAAAACACCGCTCCCACAACGAACCCGCCTATGCGCCGGCCACCGCGCCGGCCCCCGGGGGAGGCGCAGGCGGTCCGATCCTCAAACCCTACGAGCGGCTCATCCGCAGCGGGTTGGTGGACGTGGAGGCGCTGTGCTTCATCCGCGGGCGTTCGATTGCGCGGCGTTTTTTCATTCTCGATGAGGCGCAGCAGCTCACCCCGCACGAGGTGAAGACCGTCATCACGCGCATTGCCGAGGGCTCCAAGATCGTTCTCATCGGCGACCCCGCGCAGATCGACAACCCCTATGTGGACTCCCGGAGCAACGGCCTCGTCTATGCCCACAACCGGATGAAAGGCCACGCCCTTTCCGCGCATGTGCATCTGATGAAGGGTGAGCGATCCAAGCTCGCCGAGCTCGCCGCCGACCTGTTGTGAGGGGGCTGGATCGGGGTAGGGCGCGACCGCCTTGTCGCGCCGGCTTGTCCGCCGTAGCTTTAGCGAAGGTGGAAGGCTTGGCGAAGGAGGATGGGCGCGCCGCTGGATCCCTCCGTGAACTCAGCCCAAAATCTCCGCAAGGTGACACAAGAGCACAGAGGGCGGACCCAGAGGGCACAGAGAAAAACTCCTATCAGGATACGAGCAGATGTTTTTCCGCCTGGTGGCTGCCACCAAAATTACCGGTCCGGTCGATGCTCTGTGACCTCGGGTTATCTCTCTGTGTCCTCCGTGACCAACCGCTGAATTCAGGCTCCGGTGCTGTCTTGCGATAAAGAGGATGCGTCCGCGACGCGGCGGGCCAGCAGGCTGGGCTCGCCCCGACGTTGCGCGGTCGTCTCCATGGCCAGCGCAAACAGCCCGGTGAAGAGCAGGTCGCTCACGAGGGTGTTGCGGAAGAAGTACAGGGTGGGGGCCCATTCGGGATGCCCCACCGTCATCGCCTGCCACCAACCGGCGGCGGTCTTGGCGTAGAAAACGTCGTCCCACCACGCGCCGGTGTTGGTGACAAGGTAGAACAACAGCGCGCCGCCAAGCGCCCCGCTGAACAGGTTGGCCCAGGTCCGGTGCCGCGCCACGAGCGCGCCGAGGCCCAGGGCGGCGGCAAAGCAGCCCGTGCGGACCAGCGCCGCCCCCAGGGTCCAGCCATAACCCTCCGCGGCATAATGATGGTTGAGCCACACATCGGACAGGCTCAGGGCCACAAACGGCACGAACCAGAGGCCGCCGCGCCGGAAATATACCGCCCCACAGAAGGCCATCGCCATGAGTGGCGAGAAATTGGCCAGAACGGGATGGGCGGCCGACAGCAGGCGGCAGGCCGTGCCGATCAGCACAAGGAGCAGGGCGGGCAGCATGATGTCGGCAACGTTGGGTGGCGCGGTGGCGGAAGACAAGCCCGGTTCATCCCGGATTCAGCAGTTGGTCACGGAGACCACAGAGGTAAAACCCGAGGTCACAGAGAAATGCATCGGACGGAGGAAGGTCTTGGTATCATCCTCTGGGTGGGATAGTTGGAGCCGCTTTGGACTTTTTAAGTGGTTTGCTCTGTGAACTCTGTGTCAGTGCTCTGTGCCCTGTGTAATCCTACTGCGCATTTTAGGTTCATTTGGCCGCGGGTGCGGCCTTGTCCCCGGTGCCGTTGGGGCCGGCCGTGACATTGGCCGCAGCCTCGGCGGCGAGGCTGGTGAGCAGCTGGCCCGACACCCGGTCAATACCCAGACGCGCGAGCTGGCTGGCGGGATACATGTCCTGCACGGCGAGATAATAGGTGAGGCTGGCCGCAGTGTCGCCGGCATCCTCCGCGCGTTTGGCGGCGTCCGTTTTGCCGACGTATTCCGCGACCCGGGGGGCGAGCTCGGCCTTGCGCTGGTTTACCTCCACATCATTGGGGCTGATCTGGGCGGCGGCGGCGAGGGCCTCCCAGGCGGCGAACGAGTTGTTTTGCGCAACCATCTCCTGCGCCTGCGCCAGGCACAGGTCGATCTTCGACATCTTCTCGATCACGTCCTGGAACTCCGGACCCCGCGTCTTGTCGTTCATCAGCCCGACCGCGAGTTCCTCCTTGTGCTCGTAGATGCGGCGCCAGTCCTTGTGTTGGAACGCGTCGTCGAAGAGCAGATTGGCCTTGCCGCTGATGCTGGTCATGGTGGTCGAGGTGCTGATGCCGCCGGTGATCACCGGATTGAGCGGCCACAGTGCCACGGCTTTCTCGGTGTAGGTGGCGGCGCGGTCGAAATCGCCCAGGGCCTGGGCCTGCTGGGCGCCGCTGTAGGCGAGCGAGCTCATCTGCTCCTGGCCACGGACGGCCGCCGCGACCTCGGAGGCGCGGAAGTCACCGGTCAGGTCGCTGATCTCGGTGCTGAGCCGGACCACGGCCTCGTAGTCCTTCAGGTCGGCGAGTTTGCGCGCCTCATCACACTTTTTGTACAGCGCGTAGAGCTTCTGGCGCTTGTCCCGCTCGAACTGGGTGACCGCGGGCAGATATTCGCCGGAGAAAAATGTCTCCTCAAGCCGTTCGAGCGCGGCGATGTTCTGGTGGGACTCGAAATTGGAGCGCACGGCCTCCATGCCGGACTGCACATCCGTGATGGCGGCCCGGGACAGATACTCGAGGGAGTCAACCGTGAAGGGCAGGTCGCCGAGGCTCGACGAGGTGGGGTTGTTGGCGCCGAAAATTGAGCCCAGATCCTTTTTGAACTTGGGGTCCACGCCCTGTTGGTCGCCCTTGAAGATAAAGCGGTAGAAGCTGGCGGCGATCAGGGCGTGCTGGAACCGGCGTCCGACAAACAGGGTGATGATCTGCAGCTGAAACTGGAGCTTGGCCTGCTGGACGGTGAGCAGGTTGTTGGCCTGAAGGAGGCCCATCTTGGAGATCGTCTCCCCGAGCAATTCGCCCGCCAGCAGCTGGTGGCCGACCCCGACCGTGCCCGTGCTGCTCGAGGAGGGTGGGGTGGAGTTGCCGCCCCCAGCCCCCGCGCCGCGTTGGTTGGCCGGGGCGGCGGGCGTGTTCGGGGTGTTGCTGGTCGTGCTGGTGGTGCTGGTCGTGCTGGAATTGGTGGCGCTGCTGGCCATGCTGAGCGGGTTGTTCAAGGCGACGGTGGACAGATTGTTCGCCTGCGTGTTGAGCGCGGTGTTGGCAGCGCCGGTCGCTTCGCGGGCCATGGTGTCAGTGCCATAGGCGACATCGCGTTGTCGGAGGGTTTTGAGGCGCTGGAGCTCCGAGTAGGCGACCTGTTGCGCCGTGCTTTCGTCGCGGATCCGCCAGGTATTGAACACCTGGTTGGCCACGCCCAGGCTGACCCCGCCGTCGGCTTGAAATTCGCCCGCCTGGTAAAGGAGCGTCCAGGCCTGACGCATCCGGTCCTCGACGTTGCCCGCGTTTTGGGTCGAGAGCAGGGTGGTGACCTGGTCGAGCACCGTCTGGTAGGCCTGCATGTCGGTGGTGGGCGCAAGCGCCAGATAGCGCTCAAAGCGGGAGCGAAATTCGCGCGTCTGGGTGGGGTCCATCGTCTGCCCCTTGTAGGTGATCGTGTTGTTCTCGGGGTTGACGATGTCGGAGTCGGTGTTGAAAGCCTTGTTGATGACCTGGAGGAGCGTGCCGCTCTCAATGCTGTTGCTCTGGGTGCTGGAGCTGCTCGTCGCACCGGTGCCGCCGCCAGCCAGCTGGCTCAGGGCGCCTGCGGCCGAGGTCACCGCGCCGCCAATCCCGCCGGCACCACTGCCATCATCGCCACCTGCGCCGGGGGCGGCCGGGCCGGTCCCGCTGCCAGAACCCGTGCCCGGGGTGGTGCCAGTGCCGGTGGGATTCCCGGTTCCCGTCGGGTTGGTGTTACCAGCGTTGTTGCGACCGCGGCGTCCGGCGGCGTTCCCTTGTTGGGCCATGACCTGGGCGACAGACAACACGGCAATGACCACCAGGGTCATGAAACGGAGCGGGGCAGGGCGCGTTTTCATAGGATTAGATTTTGTCCAACTTGGTCACGTAGAGCAAACCACCCTTGCGGACCAAAATGGTGAAGCGGTAGCGCTGGGCGACAAGGAGGTTGGCGCTGAGGCTGTCCGAGATGAAGACGGCCAGTCGGGTTTTTTCCTTAAGCGGATGCACGGCGATGAGCCGGCCCACCCCCTCCTTGCCTTGGAGTTGTGCGTCCACCTCGCCGTCGAGGACATAGTGGTTGCCCTGCAGGTCACCGGGGGCCTTGAGATAGTCGGCGACGGGAAAGGGCTCGCCGTGGCTGCAGCCACCGGCCGCCAAGGCAACAAATAACAGCAGCACCAACGCGGGCAAGCGCATGGCGGGGAGAAATTTGGGCGAGGGCATGTTGGTGGGCCCACGCTTAGGGCCAATGTTTTCGCTGGCAACCCCAAAACACCAGCACCGCGCCGACGAGGAAATGCGCCCCAAGCACCGCGAGGCAGATGCTTGGATCGGTGAACCACCAGCCTTTGTCCATCCCCACGACCGCATCGTAGAGCCCGGTGTTGCCCGTGTCTCCCATCGCTTTCAGGTATCCCATCCAGCCCCAGTAGGTCGCGATCAGCGGTCGCACCAGCCACACAATCCCCGCCGGCAGCGCCAGCACCACGCCCGACAGCGGCAGTTGGAAGCCCACCAGGTAAATCGAGAGCAGCGACGCCTTGTCGGGCGAGGTGAGCTGCGCCGAGATCCCCAGGCACACCACACTCATCGCCGCGCAGGTCGCGGCCAGCACCATCAGTTGGTCGGACCAGGGCCCGGGGAATTTGCAGAGCACCTTCACAAATACCGTCATCCACACGCCCTGGGCGGCGCCGACCGAGGCCGCAAAGATCAGCTTGGACAGCGAGTAGGCGACTGGTCGCAGGCCCGACATCCGCTCCTTTTCGTAGAGCGCCCGCTCGCCGGCGATCTCCCGCGCACCGTTGTTGCTGCCGGTCAGACAGAGTAGGATGACTTGGAAGATGATCAGCCCCATGACCATCGTGCCGTCCTTGGCCTTGCCCAGGTAAAAGTCGGCCATCTCCCGCCCTTTCTCCATCGTGCCCACGCCAAGCTGGTCGATCGGCATCACATGGGGCTGGGGCAGCCCGCGCAGCGCGAAGATCACCACCAGGCAGGGGAAGCCAAAGGTGATCGCCAGCGTGAGCCAGAGGTAACCGCGGTCGCGCACCATCAGTCGCCAGCGCCGCGTGAGCAGGGTCCAGATCTGCGCCAGCGCCGGTGGGGGTTCGCGGGGCGGACGGGCGGGCGGGCGGGCCTCGTTGGTCTCGGCCGACTTCAGCGTCCGCGCGGCCACGCCCCATTGGCGTTGCCAGGCCTCGCGGGGCTGCTCGCTCAGGCGGTCGTAGAGTGTCAGCGCGTCGGCGATGTCGAAGTGCGCGAGCATGGCGGTGAGCGCCCCCTGAAAAACCACCACGCCCTCGTAAACCACCGTCACGGTGTCGAACTGCACGAGCTTGGCGAGATTGTGGATGACGCACACCACCGTCTTGCCCCGCTCCGTCACCAGGGTGCGCAGCACCGCGAGGATCTGGTCCTCGGAGCGCGGATCGAGTCCGCTGGTGACCTCGTCGCAGAGCAGGCAGGCGGGGTCGGTGGAGAGCTCGAGCGCCAGCCCGAGACGACGGAGCTGGCCGCCGCTCAGCTTTTCGACCAGGGTGTGGCGCCGCTCCTGCAGTCCCACCAGCGCGAGGACCTCGCTGATGCGGGTCTGCACCGCCGTCCCGCCCAGCCCCTGGTAGAGCCGGAGCGCGCAGGCGAGCGACTCGCCCACGGTGAGCTTGCCGTGCGCGATGCTGAACTGCGGGGCAAACGCCACCTCGCGCAGCAGCTGCTCGTGATCGGTCACGCGCTGGCCGCGCAGCAGAATCTCACCCTCAGAGGGGAGGATGCCGAGGATGCCCTTGAGGAGGGTGGTCTTGCCGCAGCCCGACGGGCCGATGAGGGCGTGCAGCCCCCCGGCGGCGAAGCGCGCTGTCGCGCCCTGCACGAGCGCGGGCGCACCCGCGCGGGGGCGGACGTTGAAGTTGCGGCAGGCCAGCATGGAGGGAGTGCGGAACCTACCCGGGGCCGTCGCGACGCCAAGTCCTTTCCCCAAAAAATCGGCGCTCGGATTTTACCTCGGATTACACGGATCCTACTTCGCCGAGGCTTCGTAGGACGCAGTCTGCACGGATACGGAATGTGGCGGAGGTCATGATCGCGGATTATCCGGTCCTGAAACATCCGCGCGCCTGGCACGACGATGACTCGCTGCGCTTCCGTCTTGCCCCCGATCTTGTTCGCTCCACCCTCGACCGTCGTCCCCCGCAAATTTTCCATGCCCAAGGTCAAAAAAGCACCATCGCGGTTCAAGGCACATCCATCAGCGTCCTTTCGCAGCCAGCCGGTGACTTTATTTCGCTCACTGACATGGTGCGTAATTTTGACGGCGCCGGCGCCCTGATTGAGCAGTGGCTCAAGAACAAGGACACCGTCCTGTTTCTTGGCGTCTGGGAGCGGATCAACAACCCCGGTTTTAATTCCATCGAATTCGAGGGAATTAGAAATGAGGCGGGCCGGAATAGTTTTTTCCTCTCGGCCAAAAAATGGATCGCCCTCACCCATGCCACCGGCCTGATCGCCAGCGCGGGTCGCTACGGCGGCACCTACGCCCACCGGACATCGCCTTCGAGTTTGGCTCATGGCTCAGCCCGGAGTTCAAACTCTACCTCATCAAGGAATTTCAGCGCCTCAAGGACGAGGAAAACGACCGGCTCAAGCTCGGCTGGAATCTCCAGCGCACCCTCGCCAAGATCAATTACCGCATCCACACCGATGCCATCCGCGAGACGCTGCTGCCGCCCGCCGTCACCAAGTCGCAGGCCTCGCTCCTATACGCCACTGAGGCCGACTTGCTCAACGTTGCCCTCTTCGGCCAGCCTCCCGTAGAAGTTGCACAATTGCCAGCCTCTGCACCCCTTCACCAAGAACCAAGCCCTCATGACTTCACCGCAACTGCCCGATCAGCTTCTGCGTCTGAACCGGATCGTGTTGCATGCGGATGCGCCAGACCAACTCCTCGGGACTGACCGCCCGGATGTTCGCGGGCAGGCGTTCGGCGCACCAGGTCACCGGGAGGTAACCACGGACGCCCCCATGGGCCGCAGCGTTGTTCTGGGGCATGTTCTCGGCGTCCTCGTCGGTTCCGGGCACGCGCCGGAAATATGACCAGACATGGGCGATCACCCAATCATAGCGGGGCTGGCCCGGCGGCGCCTGCGCCACCGTCTGCTGGATGGCCCGGGCGACCTTGGCGGGGGTGCCGACCCGCTCGCGGTCGTTGGCGTGTTCCCAAATGTCATAGCGGGCGCTGATGACCGGCACGTCGTTCCCGTTGCGGTCCTGCACCCAGAACACCTTTCCCGCGCCCGCCTCGTAGCCCGAGTATTGGAAGGCCAGGATCGCCAGCAGGCGATCGGTCTGGCCGGCAAACAACGCACAGGCCCGGCGGGCGTCGGGCGAATCCCATTGGGAGAAATTGAAGCCGATGATTCGGGAATTGGTTTTGGCCATCAGCGCCAGCGTGCGCCGGGCCTGCCCGGCCACCAGGTCCCAGCGGTTGGCGCGCTGCAGGCCGAAGCGGTCCGGGTAGTAATAGCCTCCACCCCATTCAATGAGCGAGTCGTTGGGCGTCCGGGTGGCGAAGGCATGATCAATCGCCTGCGGACAGAGCTGCGCGAGCTGGGCGAAACAGGCGGACCAGCCAAAGGGCAGCGTGCCCCGGGCGGGGCTGCCCCAGTAGCTGTCGGTGCCGCTGAAGAAGCTGCCCTGCCACCATTGGACGTTGTCCCCGTCGGTGTCGATGAAGCTGACGGCGCTGCGTGAGTCGTGCCAGTCGATCGTGCGCGGATCAAGATTTCCGGCCTTCGGGAGGGGGAGTTGTTCGCTCCCGGCCATCAGGACGGGCAGGTTCATGCACCAGTCGGTGGCGGTTTGGAAGTGCCCGAAACGGGTGGCGAGGTCGGTGTTGTCATACTCGTCGCCGCCGTTCCAGCCGAGGATGGGCGAGAGCGGTTCGAGCCACGCCATCGCGGCGGCCAGGGGCTCGGCCGGCCCGTAAAGCGTGAACACCTGGTGGGCGATGGCGAGGTCGCGGACATGGGGCTTCCGCGGATCCTGGGTGCAAAGCATCCGGCGGTTGAACTGGGATCTGTAGGTGTCAAAGCACCATTGTGGGGTCTTGTCACGGGCGTCGAGCAGCAGCTTCAGGCCGTGGGTCCTGGCCGCAGGCTCCAGGTCCTCGTCCACGATGATCGCATCCAGGATGCCGGCGAGACTGGTGGCCACATTCACCGAGCCGTTCAGCCTGCCCGGGTGGTCGTCCCCCACCGACCGGTCGCGGCGGTAAAGGATATACCCCTTGATGAGTCCCCGCCCGGCATAGCGATCCACCAGGTCCCATGGAGCGAAGGTGCCCAGGGAGGCCAGGCCCGGATGCTGCGCGAGCAGACGTGCATACCAGCGCTCGTCATCCTGGTTCGCGTTGTCCACCCACACCAGCTCGTCGCCCCGACCCGCGTTGACCGCCTTGGCGGCGAGCCCCGCGACCGATTACACCATCATCTGCAGCGCGACGCGGGGTTCCGGGAACTGTTGCTGATTGGTGGTTCGCACCAAGTATTGGGGCACGGTCTGCACCGGCCACCACCGTTCCCCGCCCTGGTCCGTGGTCTGGCCCGCGCAGAAGAGCGGCAGCAGGCTGGAGAGGGCAAGGACCAGAATGGAGGGAGTCAGGAGCCAGGAGTCAGCAGAACGGCGGGGGTTTAAGACGGAGGATGCGGAGGGCACGGAGGGGCGGGGAGAGGGGATTCAGGAGCCAGGAGACAGGAGACTGACGGCAGAGGTTTAAGACGAGGATGCGGAGGGCAAGGAGGGGGGAGGGAGGGAGGCGCTTTCTGCCTCTGTCTGCAACTACCTCGCAGACGGATGAAAGGTTCGACGGCAATTGTGGAAGCAGACTCCCAGTCCAGAGGCCAGATGTCGGCCGCCGACTTCGAGATTCGACGCGACCAAACCTAGGGCTTTTTTTTGACCAGGCGCAAATGGGACACCGCCTGCGAAGGCGTGAACTCAACGCACTCATAAAGATCCTCCACGCCGCCCAAGCCCTCGAAGATGCGCTCGCCCTGGCCCAGCAAGAGGGGCACCTGCACCAGGTGCAGCTCGTCGATCAGGCCTGCCTTCAAGTACTGACGCACCGTGTCCGCGCCGCCGGCCAGCCGGACGTCCTTGCCGTGGGCGGCGGTGAAGGCCTGCTTCAAGGCTGACTCGATGCCGTCATTGACGAAAGTGAAGCGGGTGCCGCCTTCCATGGCGATGGAGGCTTTCTTCTCATGCGTCAGCACGAAGACGGGGTGGTGGTAAGGCGGGTTCTCGCCCCACCAACCCTTCCACGCGGCCTTGTCCTTGGTGTCGGGCGGCGGGCCGAACATGTGGCGGCCCATGATGCTCGCACCGATGTTCTCATCCGACTTGGCCATGAAGTCGTGGTCGACGCCTTCGACGCCGCCAGGCCGGCCGTACATCGCGTTGAAATGCCTGGTGGCGAAGACCCAGTTCATCAGGCGGAGGCCATCCTTGCCGAAGGGGGCCTCCTGGCTCTGCCCGGGGGCGGCACTGAAGCCGTCCAAAGAGAGGGTGAAACTGCGGACGACGAGTTTAGGCATGGTGGGTCCTGGAGTAGAGTTCAGTCCCGGTCTTTTTTCTGAGAGGAAAATGGATTTTCCGGGGGGGCTTCAGGGGAGGGTGACGGAGAAAAACGGCGGCAGACCCCCGTAGTCCCCCACGTTTCAGCCCCGTGTCTCCAGCAGCGGAAGTGGGACGGCCGAAACCCTGTCGCCCGGCTTGGTTCTCCGGCGCGTTGGCTTGATTTTCGGCGTCGTTCGCGGGGATCACGAGGCGGAGAGTCAAGGCTCCGCTCACCCGCTGTCAACCGGCGAGCTTTTCAGGCTAAAACCGCAGTTGAAACCACGGATTCCACGGTTGGGCAGGGATAATACCAATCGCCCTTAGCTAATAGACTTTAGACCAGCTTCTGAGGGTAGGGCGTGACCGCCTTGTCGCGACGAAGGCTTGGCGAAGGCGGATGGGCGCGCCGCTCTGGGCTGGAGCTGCGTATCGGCCTCGCCGCAGGCTCGATTCCCCCGGGCATCGGTGTAGAAGCTAAGGGCGTTTGGTATAACCTCCGGCACCCGCTGGATATTTTTACGTCGAGGAACAACCACACCCCCCGGGGCACATCGCCTGGATCAGCGGAGAGCCTGTCCGGATGCTAGGTCGAAGAGGTGGGCCTGGGCCAGCGTGAGGGCAAGGGGGATGGTTTCGCCGACCGTATAACGGGGGCCGGGCGGCACGCGGGCGACCATCGGGCCGGCGGCAGTTTGCAGGTGGAGATGGGTCTCCGCGCCCATTGGCTCACAGACTTCGATCGTGCCCGGGAGCATTGGCCCGGGGTTGGCCCCGGGCAAGGTGCGGGCGTCGAGCAGATGTTCCGGGCGCAAGCCCAGCATGACCGGTCGGCCGAGCTGGGGGGCGGCACGCGCGGCCAGGACGTCGGGGAGCGGCACGCGGAACGGCTGGCGGTCGGGTTGGTGGTTTGCATCCGGGAGGAGGCTGGGAGTTGCGCCCGCCGTCGGCGCAGCGGAAAAAACCACCCCCGCGGCGGAAGGTTGCAGCGTGCCTTGAATAAAATTCATCGGCGGGCTGCCCATGAAGCCGGCGACGAACAGATTCGCCGGCCGGTGGTAGAGCTCCAGCGGGGCGGCGACCTGCATGATGCATCCGTCCTTCAGCACACAGATGCGGTCCCCCAGGGTCATCGCCTCCACCTGGTCGTGGGTGACGTAAAGCATGGTCGCACCGAGGCGAAGATGGAGCCGGGCGATTTCGGTGCGGGTGGCCGTGCGCAGCTGGGAGTCGAGGTTGGAAAGCGGCTCATCGAAAAGGAAAAGCTTCGGTTGCCGGACGAGGGCGCGGCCGACTGCCACGCGCTGGCGCTGGCCGCCGGAGAGCGCCTTGGGCAGCCGGTCGAGGACGTCACCCAGCCCAAGCTGGTCGGCGGCGGCGCGGACGCGGGCCGCAATCTCGGGGCGGGGGGTGTTGCGCAGTTTCAGACCGAACGCGAGGTTGTCGAAGACCGTGAGGTGCGGGTAGAGCGCGTAGTTTTGGAAAACCATCGCGAGGTCGCGATCCTTGGGGGGCACGGCATTGACCACCCGGCCGCCGATCGAAATCGTGCCGGTGTCGGGAGTCTCGAGACCGGCGACCAGACGGAGCAAAGTGGACTTGCCGCAGCCGGAAGGGCCGACCAACACCATGAACTCGCCTTCGGCCACGGTCAGAGTGAGGCCGCGCACGGCGGGGGTGCCCCCATGCCGGCCGGGGTAGGTTTTGGAGATGTTTTCGAGGGTAATCCGGACCATCGCGGTGAACGATGGGGGAAAGGCGGCGGAGGGGAAGCGCGAAGGAGGAGTAAGGAATGATGCCGGATGAATAATAAATGCCAAAGGGGCGGCGGGCGGTCTTCCCGGCCGGTGGGATTGGACCAATCGTCCCCGGCGCCACCGACGACGGCGGAGGCGGCGGGTGGACGTGCGGGAAAATTTTTGTTGCCCCGGCGGGCTTGGGACGACTTTGATGCACGGGCCGTCATGCTGCGGCCGGTTCCCCTTCCTCTCTCATGGCCTTAAAATCCTCTCCGGCGTCAGCTCCGCTGACGTTCGACCTGCCGCTTGAGCTGCTCACCAAAATTGGGTCGCGCCGCAAACAGGCCGGGCTGGGATCGACGAGCGAGGTCGTGCGCCAGGCGTTGCGCGAGTTTGATTTTGGGAGCTACGAGTCGGCTGAGCCCGAACGCCGGCAAATCTCGGTGCGGCTGCCCCCGGACGTGCGACGCTTTCTCCTCAAGACCGCCAAAAAGAAAAAGGTGAGCGTGGGGGAACTGCTGCGTGCGGCCATCGCGGGACTCTCCACCGGTCGGCGGAAAAAATAGCCGCCCACGCGGCGAGTGGTCCGGGACAGTCACTCCCATGGCGCGGCCCAACATCCTCTGGATCGTGACGACGCAATGGCGGGCCCAGGCGCTCGGCAGCGCGGGTGATGTCAATGCCCGCACGCCCTGGCTCGACCGGCTGGCGGCGGAGAGCGTAAACTTCACCCAGGCGGTGACGCCCCATCCCTTCGGGCCGTTCGCCCGGGCCGCCCTGCTCACCGGAGTGCCCTCGCCGGCCAACGGGGTGCGCGATTACTTTGACGGTCTGCCCGAGGGCGCCCGGACCCTGGCGCACGATCTGGGTGCGCGTGGTTATGCGACCGCGTTTTTTGGCAAATGGCATCTGGGCCGGCGCGATCCGGCCATCCCGCTGGTGGGGCGGGCGGCCGCGACCACCGTGGTGCCCCCGGAGGGACGCGGCGGCTTCGGGTTCTGGGAGGGTTTTGACGGTGGATTTTTGCTGAACGACCCCTGGCTCCATGGCACGCGTTTCCTGGCGCCGACCCAGTTCCACGGATATCAGAGCGACGTCCTATGCGGTCGGGCGGCCGAGTGGATCGGGCGTGGCACCATGCACAATGACCTGGGACCATGGTCCGATGAACCAGCCGGACCGCCGTGGTTTTGCCTGGTGAGTTTGGAGGCCCCGCATCCTCCCTACGACGCTCCGGCGGCGGGCGTCCCGGCACGTGACCCGGGAGACCTCAGCCTGCCGGCCAACGTGCCGCGCGGCGGCGCGGTGGAGATTCGCGCCCGCCGGGAGCTGGCGGGCTACTATGCGCATATCGAGGCCACCGACCGGGCGGTGGGCAGATTGACCGAAGCCCTGCCCCGGGCAGGTGGTCCAGGCCACCGTCCGAACCTGGTCGTCTTCACCTCCGTGCACGGCGACATGCATGGGGCCCATGGACGATTTCGCAAGGGCTGGCCCCATGAGGAGTCGGTGCGCGTGCCGCTGCTGGTGCGGTTGCCGACGGAGGGCGGGGCCCCGCGTCAGGGTGACAAGGCCGCCGCATCCGGGTCGGCGGGTGGCAGCCGAAAGGCGGAGCCCCCGGGGGCCAGGTGCGACGACGCGATTTCCTTGTTGGATCTGCCCGCCATGACAAGGGCGTGGGCGGATGGAGCCGCCACGGTCGGGGCCACGCACCCCACCGTGGCAAACATTTCCATGCCGAGCCTGGTGCGGTTGCCGCTCCAATGCGATCGGGTCTGGCGGGGCGTGCGCACGAGAACCCGGAAGCTGGTGTTGTCGGCCGGTCCTTCGGCCGAACCGGGCGAGGGTGGTTCGCCGTGGCTGTTTTTTGATTTGGAACAGGATCCAGGGGAGGAGGCGAATCTGGCCCGGAATCCGGCACGGAAAAGCGAGATGGCCGCGCTGCTGGAGTCGGCGGGACTCCGGTGATCCAACCGGCCAGTCCGGCTCCTTCAGCGCACGACGGGGGGAAAGAGCCGGCGGATTGCATCGGTGATCTCCTGCAACTTCACCGGTTTCGTGATAAAACCATCCATCCCCACGATGGTGCTCTGATCACGGTCGCTTTGCATCGCATTGGCGGTCAATGCGACAATCCGGGGGCGCGTTTGGGATCCTGCCGGCGGCGGATTTCCCGCGTGGTTTCATAACCGTCCATCTCCGGCATCTGGATGTCCATCAGGACAAAATCGTAATGACGGACGGCGAAGGCGGCCAGCGCCTCGCGGCCGTTGGCGGCGACATCGGCCCGGTAGCCGAGACGCTCGAGAAAGCGCACGCCGACCTTTTGATTCACCGGGTTGTCCTCGACGAGGAGCACGGCCAGCGGGATCTCCTCGGCGAGCAGGCGCACGGGCGCGGCGGGCGAGGCACGGGCCGCGCCGGCTTCGCTTTGGAAGAGGGCCTGCAGGGCGCGGACAAAAGCCAGGGTGCGGAGCGGTTTGGTGAATCCGGCAAAACGAGCGGACAACGGAAGGGCCGGGGCGCCGGCAGGCAGCAGACCAAGGACGCGCACGGGCAGGGTCGCGAGCACCGCGTGGAAGGACGCGGTTTCGGCGGCGGGGTCAAGGTCCAGGATCGCCAGGACGGGGGCGTCGATGGCGCGGAGGGCGCTCAGCGCGGCGGCGGGGGTGGTGACCGGGAGGACCGCCAGACCCGAGCGTTCAAAAAAGATTGTGAGCCAGCGGAGCGTCACCGGATTGTCGTCAAAACAGAGCACGCGACTGCCCGGGGGAAGCTGGGGTGGGAGCGCGGAGGGGGCCGGTAGCCGACCTTTCGGGGGCAGCTCGACGGCGATGGTCGCGATGAACGCGGAGCCCTGGCCGGCAATGCTCTCGACCCGGATCCCGCCGCCCATGAGCGCACAGAGGCGGTGGCAGATGGCGAGGCCAAGGCCGGTGCCGCCGTATTTCCGCGTGGTGGAGGAATCCACCTGCGAGAACGGTTTGAACAGGCGGTTGAGCCGGTCGGGCGGGATTCCGATGCCGCTGTCGCGCACCACCACCTCCAGCCGGGCCCGGCCGGCCACCTTGCCGGGGCTGAAAGGGCTGCGGCTCTCGGACGGGAGCAGGCGTGCCTCCACCGTGACCCGGCCGGCCGGAGTGAACTTGATGGCGTTGTTGACGAGGTTGGAGATAACCTGGCGGAGCCGGGCGGCGTCGCCGAGAATCACCGCGGGCACATCGGCCGCAATCGAGTGGGAGAGCTCAAGCTTGCGGGCGGCGGCCTGGCCGCTGAACAGGTCGAGGGTGTCCTCGAGACAGGCGGCGAGCTCAAACGGCTGGTGGTCGATCTCGAACTTGCCGGACTCGATCTTGGAAAAGTCCAGGATGTCGTTGATGATGCCGAGCAGGGCCTCGCCGCTGGAGCGGATGGTGCCCACAAAATCGCGCTGGTCGGGGTTGAGCGTGGTGTCGAGGAGGAGGCTGGTCATCCCAATCACCCCGTTCATGGGCGTGCGGATCTTGTGGGAGAGCGAGGCGAGGAACTCGCTCTTGGCGCGGGAGGCGGCGTCGGCCTCGAGCTTGGCCCGGCGCAACGCGGTCTCGGCCTCGACGCGCGCGGTGATGTCCGCCTGGATGGCGATGAAATTCTCCAGCACCCCGTGGGCATCGCGGACGGGTTGGATCTCGAGCTGGAGATGAAAGCGGCGGCCGGATTTGGCGTAGTTGACGATCTCCGTGCTGATGCCCTGACCCTGGGCGAACGCGAGGCGGATCCGCCGGATGGCGCGGGGGCTGGTTTCCGGGCCGATCATGAAATGCGCGGGATTGCGGCCGATCACCTCGTCGAGCGCGTACTCCATCACGCGGACGAACGATTCATTGACCCACTCAATGGTCCCGTTGGGCTTGGCAATGATCACCAGATTGTCGGTCTTGCTGGCGACGAGGGACAGCTTGCGGGCGGCGGTCTGGCTCTCCCCCAGGGCGGCTTCCGCCCTCTTCCGGGCGCTGATGTCCTGGACCGTGCCAACGATCCGGGCCGGGGTGCCGGTGGCGGCGGCGACCGTCTTGGAGCGGACGGACAGCCAGCGCCATTCGCCGCCCGGGTTGCGCATGCGGTACTCGGCGTCGGTGAAATCCTTGGCGCCGCCGAGCTGCGCGGCCCGGGTGGCGCGGTACGCGTCCAGGTCGGCGGGGTGGACCCGAGATTCCCAGAGGGCGGGGATGTTGGAATGGACATTGGGGGGGAGGCCCAGCAGCGACCACAAGCCCGGGTTGCCGTGGATGTCACCCGCCACGACATTCCATTCGAAAATACCGATGGCGGTCAAGTCGAGGGCGAGGTTGAGGCGTTCGTCGGAGGTCTTGAGGCGGCCCTCAATCACCCGGCGCTCCTCATTTTCTGAGACGAGCCGGAGGTTGGAATCCCGGGTGGTGCGCAGGCCGGCGCTGGCGGCGCGCGCGAGATGGACCGTGAGCCCGAGCAGAAGGGTGATGCCCAGGCCGGTGACGAGGACCAGGTCGGGCAGGCTGTTGCGGTTGCGCTCGAGGTATTCGCGGGTGGGCGCGAGGACGATTTGAATGCGGCGCTGCTGGATTTCGAATTCCTGCCTGATGGCCTGGTTTTCATCGGTCGGGCCGTTCGCGGGCGAAGACTCATAGACGGACTGGGTGCCCACATAAATGCTGCAGCGGTAGTGGAGGCTGGCCCCGACGCGTTGGTCCAGGGCGGAGAAAAAACGGTCGTACGCAAACTCCATCGCAATCCAGCCTTCCAGCTCGCCGGCGCGCATTACGGGCGCGAAGATGACGAAGCCGGGACCGACCGTGGCCAGCCGGACGGTGCCGGAAATGGCCGGGTAGCCGCTGCGGCTGGCGGCGTTGAGCGCGATCCGGCGTTCGTCGTCCTTTCCCTGATTAAAGCTGATCAGCGCCTCGTTGCCTTCCCGTGGATAATACCAGGCGGTGTTCAGGTCCGACGTGACCCAGGCGAGAGATTGGGCCCCGGGCGCGTCGGCCAGCTGGATCTTGGCGTCCGACTCGCGGGTGACGGGTTCGGGCACGAGGCCGGCGGTCCAGCGCTGGGCCAGACGTTCGAGCAGGGAGGCCTGGCGTTGAAACTCAAGGTGGATGGCGTTCGCGAGGTTGCTGGCGCCGATCTGGGCGTTGGCTCCGAGGTACTCGAGCTCGCGCTCGCGTAATCCGGCCCAGAAGACAAACGTGAGTGCGGCCGAGCCGGCGAGAAATGGCAGCGGCAGCCACCCGGGCGGCCCGCCCGGCCCGCGGGATTGCTCGCGCGTGGCGAGCGCGAGGAGCATGAGGCCCAGCGTCAGCACCAGCAGCCCCGCGCCCGGTGTCAGGCTGGTGTCTGCGCCCCACCGGGTGGCTGCAGGCATGTTAAATGCGTGGGCAGCGAGGGTGGCGCCGCCCACGGCGGCGAGCAATGAGGCGACCAGCGCGAGCAGTGGGACCCGGGTGGTGCGACCAAAGGGCACCGCGAACCAGGCCACGCCGAGACCGGCGAGCAGAAGCGCGAGCGCGGCGACGGGCGGCATGGCGTTCCCGCCGGCCGGGGGGGCCTCGAGCACCATCAGGGCGAACCACGCATCCAGCAGGGACTCTTTGCCGAGCAGGAGGCCGACCAGCTCGGTGCCGCCAAAGCCGGCGGCGATCAGCGCGAACCACGTCCCCTGCGTCCAGCCAGTCAGCTGGGTGATCAGAACCACGGCCGCCACGACGGCGCCGCCGGCGGCCAGGACAAAATGCCAGGGTGGCCCTTCCGTCCGACCCACGAGGGGCAGATCGATCAGGTCAAAAAACAAGGCACCAGCCACCCCCAGCGCCGCGCAGGCGAGGACGATTGTGGTCCGGTACGGCCACGATTTTTTGGGAAGGGTGGGCAGTGACGCCATCTAGGTTGTTTACCCTATGCGATTCACGGGGCGTCGTGCAATGGGATTTCCTGTTACGACCCCAGCTTATTTTTTATCGGATGGAGTTTGGTCGAGCGCCCCGGTGATTTTGCGCAGTAAACTGGTGGGCCCAAGGATGAAAACCCAGTCGGGCTTTTCCAGGGTCCCTTGGAGATTGACCTCCATGGCCGTTTCGATCGGTTTGATCACCACCTTGACCACGTCGCCCAGCAGCGTGCGGCTTTCCTCAAAGGGTTGGATTTTGACCTTGAAATTCAACTTGTTCGAGTCGAGCTGGTAATCTCCTGTGGCCCCGATTTTGGCGCGGGGACCGCTGAGGGTCAGCCCGCCGGGAAAGGAAACCTTCTCCCCGTCGAGCGCGAAGTCGGTGTGCAGCGTATCGAGACTCATGCTGCTGAAATTCAACAAGGTGTGGTTGAGCAGGGTGGATAGCAGTCCGAATATTTGGATCTGACCGAAGTCGGCTCCGGTGATGTCAGCATGGCCTTGGCCGTGCAGTTGGGGAGGGAGGGTGGGGTCACCCTCGGCGGTGAGCGTTAGATCAAGCCGTCCCGTGGCGAGGCGTTGCTGGAATTTGCTGGTGGCGGGCGCGGGCAGGCCCTGCCGGGCGGCACTGTAATCCTCCAGAGTCCGGATGGTTTCCCCGAGATTCGCACCGGTCAGGTGCGCGTTGAGGGAGAGATGGTGAACCGGGCCGTTTTCAGCCGACACTTTGGCGTTGCCCTGGAGCTGACCGCCGGCAAAGCCGAAAGTCACGGAGGGCAGTTCCAGAGTGTGGTCGCGCACCCGCAGCTGCGCCGCGAGGTCCCGGAGCGGGAATCCGTAATAGGTCAGGTCGCCCGTTGACTGCAGGCCGAGGTCAACCGTGACCTGGGCCCATCCCGCAGCCGTCTCACCCTCGAGCCGGCCATGCAACATTATGTCGGGTGGCTGCGCGAAACGGTAGGGTGCGACCCATGTCACGCCTTCCGGGCCGAGCAGGGGGGCGAGCTGGTCGGGGTCAAGGTTGGTCGTGAGGTCGAACCCGACGGAGCGGAGCAGTGTGCCCTCCGCCGCCCAAGCCAGGGTTCCGGAGCCGCGTACACCCCGTGCTCCCTGCGTGGCGGAAAAACTGAGCACGTCTTCCCAGCCGGGCCGGATGAATGCCCGGGCGCGGGCTTCGTCAAACGCGATTCCACCGATCGAGGCTCCGTCGGCGGCAGCGGAGACAAACACTGAAGTGAGTTCCGGCGCATCCCAGCGGCCTTGGACATCCACATCGGCTTCCGGCGGGGTGGGGAAGGCGGCGTTATGCCAGAGCGCCGGCCACCAGCTGCCAAACCACCCTGCCAGCGCGGCGGGCTGGGCGTGACCGGCGAGCAGGAAGCGGTAATCGAGCGTGGCGGTGTTCATCTCATAGCTGCCCCGCGCGACGTTTGCGCCGGTTTTAAGCGAAACGTCCTGACAAAGCAGGTGGATGCCATCGAACGTGAAGGACCCGGCTGCCGCGTCGAGCGGCACTCCGGCGACGCGGACGGCACCGGCGTCGAGCCGGCCCCCGGCAGCCGACAGCTTTCCGTCCGGGGTGATCGTGACCGTGGCATCCAGCTGCGCGGGCCCGGCGAGTTGGACGATGGTGCCGAGGTCGTGACCGGTCAGCTCACCGGCGAGCGCGAGGAGTGCGTGGTCCACCGGTCCGGCGAGGGAGACTTGAACCGGGTGATCAAGGGAGTCGGCCCGTGCGTGCACGCCCCAGGGGGCGCCAGCCACCTGCACACTGGCGTCGACGGAAATTTTCCCCAGGTCGAGGGCGAGGGTGGCGGCAACCGGGCCGGTTGAAAAATTACGGGCCCGGCTGGTGACGGCATTGAGCGTTGCCTCCAGGCGCCACCAAGTGGGGTAGGGTCCCGGAAAAGAAACCGCGGGGGGGGCTGGGCGTCGCAAATCGCCGCGCAGAATGAAATGGAGGCGGCCGGCCGTCGCATCGCCCAATTTGGGCAGGGTCGCGTGCTCGATGTCACCCGTAATTTCCACCGGATCGGACTCAGGCGCGAGCAAGGGCACTCGAGCGGTCAGGTGCATCGGGCCGCATTCCATCAATCCAGCCCCGTTCGCGACCGAAGGAGTTTTGTCCGGATAGCCGTTGGCGTCCACCACGACATCCGCGATGGCAATTTGGTTGTCCACTGGTGTGAGGTGGAGGTCGACGCGCGGGGCCAGCAGATGGGCCCCGTCATCCCAAGAGGAGAGTTCAATGGCCAGCGATTGATAGGCGGCCAGTGCGGCCCTTAAGTCCGGTGACGACGGTGTTGCGGGCGGCAGGCGCAAAGCCCCGTTGGCGCTGACCGCAAACGCGCCCACCCGTCCGGTCAGTTGTGTCACCACCAAATCATGATGGGTGAGAAGCAGCGTGAATGCAAAGTCCTGCGCCACCTTGGCCACGGTGGTAAAGGGCGATCGTGGGCTGGAGGAAAACGGATCCGGTTGATTTTCGACCGGCCTGAACAAACTGGCCCCGTTCACCTGCAGCTCGTGGCAATCAAACTCCCCCACCAGCAGCAGCCAGGGATTCACCCGTGTCGAGAGACTGCGCGCGGTGATGAGGGCGCCGGGGATTTTGGGGTCGCCCAGGCGGACATCCTCGATCAGAATGCGTCCCGTGGGGTCGAAACGGGCGCGGGCAAAGTCCGCCTGCAGGCCAAGTGCGGCCAGATGATCCAGGAGCGCGCGTTTGGCGGGATCGGGCAGGGTGAGCCCGTCGAGGGTCGCGACTTGAATTTGGACATAAAGCCCGGCCAGAAGGAGCGCCCAGAGCAGCAGCAGGGAAATCCGGCCGAGCGAGCGGACCACGCGGACGAAGTTCAGCCAGAGGTTGCGGAGCAGTGGCATCGCGCGAAATTTTTCGGGACCGGTGTCCGGCCCTCAGCCTTTCACCGCTGCGCTCATTTCTGGGCGGGAACCGGCGGGGTGGCGGTCGGGGCGGGTGCCGGGGGGCCGGGATCGCGGGTGCCATTGGTGAGGGTGAAGAGGGCGTCGACGAGCGGCTGGTCGAGTTCGAAAACGACATCGGACTCGCTCTTCGGCGAGGCGGCCATTTGGGTGCCGCCTCCCGAGCGCTCGGCCAGCATGAGCGTGCTGGTGATCGTTTGGGCGCCGGCCGCACCCCCGGTGAGTGCGATCTTGAGATCGAGGCGGTATTTCCAGGCTCCGACCTGTCCGTTGGTCATGACCGTGTCACTGTATTCGTCGCCCACAAACTGCTTCGCGCGGAGTTTGCGCAGCAGCCCCGGCTTGGCGGCGTCCGTTCCGGTCCCACCCACCAGCATGGCGGTCAGCGCGCGCTGGCGCCCTGGCTCCTCGCCCTTGAGGGCCGCCCAGTCCTCCCCGGCTGCCAGTTGGTGGTCGTAAAGGGGGACGGCCTCGCCGATCGCCGTGAGGGTGAGACCGGTGATTTGGGCGCCGGCGGGCAATTCGCGCACGGTGCGGTTGCGGTAAACCCGGGCGGCCACCGGGAGGTCGTAAAGGGTGTTTGCCGGGACCGAGTAGATGAAGGTCTCGCCGGTGACGCGGGCGGAGTCGGAAGCGTTGGTGTGGGCGATCTCCAGGGAGAGGGAGGTGGTGGCGGCGGGCCCCGCCGGAGGCGGCGGACTGGCCGTCGGCGCCAGGGCGAGGGTGACCACGCGTTCAGGGCGGTTAAACCCCCAGGTCTCCAACTCCGCCGGGGTGGGGGCGTCGCTCACAAAGCGGGTGGCGGAGAGGAGCGACAGCCGGTCGAGGAGAAACTGCACCAAATCATGGTCGGCCAGGAGGGGTGGCGTGCCTCCTGGACGGGCAATTTGCCAGGCGGCTGCGCTGCCGGCGGGTGACTCGAGCCGCTGGAGCAGGAGATTGGGCTGGCCGGGGGCCGTCAGGGTGATGGCGGTGACGGTGGTCGGGTCAAACGCGAGCACGCGGTGGTCGCGCAGGGTCTCCTGCGCCCGGTCAAGGTCGGTGAGCAACTGGTCGGGAAAATCAACCACGAAGAGGGGGTCCCGCTCCTCGAGTTTGGCAAATCGCAGGGTGTGGGCGCCGGGTGGGCGGGGACCGGGTTGACCGGCGGTCGTCGGGCTCTCGGTGACAGCCCGGCCGAGGAGGAGGGTCTCCTGGCGGTTGTTGCCCAGCAGGTTGACGCGGAGCACCGGGCTGGCCGGCAGGCCGGTGCGCTCGGGCGGCGCGTCCAGCTGGTTGAGGAAACGGACCACGTTGAGGGACGTGAGGCTGCCGATGGCAAGGTCGGTGGCGGCTTTGTCAGCCCGGGTGACAATGGGGGATTCAAACGACCATCGGGCACCGTCGCGGTGGAGGCGGATGCGTGCAGCGGTCGTCTCGGGCTGACTGAGCCCCTGCAGGCTGAGTTCCCGGGCTTCAAACGGCGGGATGTTGAAAATCGCGCTGGAGCAGAGCTGGTCCAAACCGAGCTGAAGGGCGTTGAGGAGGCTGCGTTCGACCACCTCAACCTGCGTGCCGTCGGGTGAGAGGATATAGAGCTGGTTGTCCAACGCGGTGGTCGTGCCGAGCCGGAGTGAAAAGGTCGTGGGCGGGTTGCCGGTGCCGGCCGTAAAGGTCAACGTCAACGCCGGGTGATCGAGGCCGTAGTCAACGAGGGACTGGCCGCTTTTGCTGAGGTCCGCGACGGCAAAGGGGGGGTGTTTGTATTCCAAATTCTGGAGCTCGTAGAGAATGCGGTCGACCGCGTTCGGGTTCGCGGGCCAGTCGAGGGGTGAGGCGAGGCTCCAATTTTTGCCGTGAAGCACAAGCTTGATGGGGGAGCTGCCCCCGGGGACGGTGAAAGTGAGCGACTGGATGTTGGCCGCCTCGGGCGGGAACACATGATGGTTCGCCGCCGCGGCCGCCTCCTCAAGGGACCAGCGGTGGCGGGCGTGGACGATGAAAAAGAAGAGCGCGACGTTGAGGAGGACCAGAACGAGGGTGACTTTGGTGCGCATGATGGAGAAGGGCGGCAGGACGGATGGCGAGGGTCGGCGCGGCAGGAGTGAGGCGGTTGTTCTCGGCTGGGGTTCCCCGGGCGGCTACCGGCGCCGGGCCCACCAGACGAGCATGCCGAGCAGGGCGAGGGCGGCCGGGCCAACGAAAATGAGGCTGACGCGGAGATGCTGCAACTGCTGCTGGGTGAGCGCCAGTTGGAGACGTTCCACCGGGCGGGCGGGGATGTTGAATCGCGGGTCGCGCCCCACGGCCCAGTTCACGGCGTCGAGAAACAGGGCGAGGTTGCCCGGGGTGGTCTCGCGGCTATTGGCAATCCAGTCGGTGCCGCCAAACGCGACCAAGCGGCCGCCTGGCACGTTGAAACTAAGGCCTCCGCCGGTGGTGACCCGTTCAGCTGCGGTCACCACCGTGAGGGGAGGAGGCAGGTCGATCCCGGCCCGGTAGGCCGGCACGCCCTGCTCCCGGTAATTGCGCTGCCCCCAGGCGGTGGTCGCCGAGGTGCCGATCAGCGAGGTGACGACCAGGCTGGTGTCCAGCGTGCTGCGACCCGGGTCGGGACGGACGGAACGGGCGACGCCAAAGCGGACCGGCAGCGCAAATTCCACCAGCGTGTGGATGACCTGGTGGTCGTTGGCCGCGGCGGCCGTGAGGATCAGGTCGCCCGTGTCGTTGCGACCGGCGGGGCTGCTGTCGTTGATGACGTCGTCGTCGGCCAGCACGCCCCAGTCGTCGAGCAGGTCGTCCAACCCGTGCGGACTGTCGGGGGCCAGCAGGACCAGCATCCGGCCGGCGTGGGCTCTCATATACTGGCGGAGTTGTTCCACGGTCGTGGGCAGCAATTTCCCCTGCGGGCCGGCGATTACCAACAGGTCGGTGTCGGCCGGCACGGCGGGTGCGGTGGTGAGGTCGAGCGTGTCCACGGCGAAATTTCGCTGGCGCAGCTCATCGGCGACGGCCGACAGACCCCGGTCGGTGCTGACGTCGTCGGGGGCCATTTCACCGTCGCCCTTCAGGAAAAAGATTTTTTTCTTCACCGGGTTGGTCACCGCCACGATCGCCGCAGTGACCGCCTGCTCGCCCTGGAAGGATTTGATCTCCTTGTTCTCAATGCGATAGAGCTCGGCCAGGCTGACCACGCGGCGCCGGTCGCCGCAGAGCACGAGGAGGCTGTTGGCCTGGTTGATCCCGAGCCGCGCGGCTTCGCGGCGGTTCTGGAAGACGTCCAGAAACTCGGTGGTGACGCGGCCGGTGTCCTGGCGCTCGGTGGCGTGGGCATAGTCGTCGAGCAGGTCGCCGAGGTCGCGGCGGGCCTTGCGGAGCTCCGGTTGGTTGTCCGCGTCGTCGGCGATGGTGACGACAATGCGCACGGGTTCCTTGAGGCCGCGGAGATAGGAGATGGTCTCCGGCGAGAGCGAATGCCGGTGGGTGGCGGTCAGGTCGAAGCGCCAGCCGTAATGCAGCGCGAGGTAGTTGAGCCCACCGCACAGGGTCAGCAGGAGCACGGCCTGCGCAAGGAGGTTGAGGGTGCGGATCCAGCGCACCGTGCGGAAGCTTGGGTCGCGGCGCATGGTCAGCTGTGGAGATGTTTCGCCTCAACGCTGAACACGCTGAACACCAGCGCGAGGGCGGTCCCGCTCAGGTAATAAAGCAGTTCCCGGGTGTCGGCCACGCCCCGGGAGAAGTCGTCCAGGTGCCGGAAGACGAGCATGTAGTCGAGGACGGCGCGGACCGGCTGGAGGCCGGGGAGGTCGAGCACGGCGAGATGATTGAGGGCGATCCGCGGACCCCAGACCAGCAGCAGGGTCAGCACCACGGTGATGATCGCGGCGACCGCCTGGTTGCGGGTGAGCGAGCTGGCCAGCACCCCGAGGGCGACGAACATCAGACCCGACACCGCAATGAACAGGTAGCCTCCGAGCAGCGGCCCGGGTTCGAGCAGCCGCGGATCCCGGTCGAAGTGGTGGAGAATCACAAAAAACCCCCCGGTGGCACCCCAGAGACCGAGGTAGAGCAGGTAGGTGGCCCCGAATTTTCCGAGCACGACTTCGGCGGCGTTGACCGGCGCGGTGAGGAGCGTTTCCAACGTGCCGAGGCGCCGCTCCTCAGCCAGACATTTCATGGTGAGCAGGGGCACCATGAAAAACACCGGCAGCCAGAAGAGCTGGAAAAACATCGCGGCGGGGGGCAGATCCTGGGCCTCTTTGGTGTAAGTCTCGAGCACGGTGGTGAAAATGAAGCCCATCAACGTCATGAACAGCACCGCCGCGACATAGGTGCTCGGGCTGACGAGCAGCATGCGGATTTCATGGCTCAGAATGGTGAGGAAGTGGCGCACAGGGGAGGGGATAAGTTGTTGGCGGCTTGATGGGGCTTCGGTCTGTTATGGTTGGTGATCTGACCTGTTACAATCTTCCTACCGCTGGGGCGACGGAAGTCAGACCGACGCTCCTGGTCGCAGGGTCAAGGATCGGAAATGACTCAATGAGAGATCAGCGATAACCATTAAGCAATCTTCCGATCCACCGTGTCCCAGCTCCGCTTGGTCGCGGCGAGGAACACCTCCTCCAGCGAGGGCTGAAGGCGGTTGAGGGCACGGACGCGGAAGCGGCCGTCTGCCGCGAGCGCCCGCAGGAGGGGTTCGCCCAGTTCCACGGGGTTGGTGGCGGCGAGCCGGAACTGCCCGAATCCGTCCTCGGCCGGCGCGCCGGTGGCGACGATTTGGAGGGTGGGCTCCACGGTGGCCAGGAGAGCCGGGAGGGCGGCGAGGCCGGCGGCCCCGGCCGCGAGCTCGAGTTCATACCGGGCCGCGCCCAGCACCTCGCGGCGGAGTTGGGCGGGTGCGCCCTGGGCGACAACCCGGCCTTGGTTGATGATGAGCACACGATCGCAGGTCACCTCGATCTCGGGCAGGATGTGCGACGAAATGATCATGGCCATGCGGCCGCGCAGGCTGGCGATCAGGTCGCGGACAATCAGGATCTGGTGCGGGTCGAGGCCGATGGTCGGCTCATCCATGATGATGACGGGAGGTTCCGCGAGGACGCACTCGGCCAGGCCGACGCGCTGGCGGTAGCCTTTCGACAGCGTGCCGATGATCCGGTGGCGCACCCGTTTGAGATCGCACAGCTCGAGCACCTCGTCCAGCCGGGGACCCAGCGCTCGGCGGGGGATCTCCTTCAGCCGCCCCCGGTAGTGCAGATACTCGGAGACGCGCATGTCCTCCGGCAGCGGGTTGTTTTCCGGCATGTAGCCGATCAGCCGGCGCACCTCGTCCGCGTGCGCGGCAACCGACCGGCCGCAGATGGCCGCGTGGCCCGAGGTGGCGGGCATGCACCCCGTGAGGATGCGCATGGTGGTGCTCTTGCCCGCCCCATTGGGCCCGAGGAAACCCAGCACCTCGCCCCGCGCCACGGTGAAGCTCACCTCGTTGACGGCGGTGACCCCGGCGTAGGTTTTCACCAGGTCGCGGACTTCGATGGCAGGGGTGGGATCAGACATGGGTACAGGTGAGGAGCATCCAACCATGACAGCAACTAACGCAAAAGGTTTATTTCGATGGGGAAAAATTCAACCGCCACGCCACGGCCAGGCCGCGCAGGGTGAGGTCGGGCACGATTTGCGCTGGCGGACGCAGCCGGCCCAGCAACCGCCCCGCATCGCCGCCCGTGGCGAACACGGCGGGCATGGGCCCGCCCCGGGCGGCGAGCTCGGCCAGCACCGCGTCCAGCAGCGCCTGAATCATGCCGTGGAATCCGACCACCATGCCGATCCGCATCGCCTCGACGGTGGACCGGCCGATGGCCCCGTCGAGTGCCAGCGAGTCGTCGAGGAGCGGCAGCTGCGCGGTGCGCTCGTGCAGATAGGCGCGCATGACCGCGAGGCCCGGGGCGATGATGCCGCCCTCGTAGCCACCGTGCCCCGTGATGATGTCGAACGTGACGGCGGTGCCGAGGTCGATCACGACGGCCGCGCCGGTCGCGAGACTCCGGGCGCCCGCCGCATTGGCGAGACGGTCCTGGCCGATTTCAGTCGGTCGGGGATAGGTGATGGGCACCCCGAGTTCGCACGCAGCGGTGAGCTGGAACACCGGCAAGCCGGGCAGGGCGGTGGCGAGCACCTGGCGCAGACGCGGGGTCGCGGCCGGCACGACCGAACAAAACGCGACGCCGACAGGCGCCGGTTGGTCGGCGACCAGGCGGGTGAGCCGCCTGCCGAAACCTGTGGCCGGCTCATCGATGGCTGCCGTCGGCACCTCGCCCATCACGTCCGCGCCCGCCGGACCCACCACGCCAAAATGCGTGTGCGTGTTGCCGAGATCGAGACAGAGGAGGCGCATGGAGCAGGTCCACTGTCCAATGACCATGGCCCAAGGGGCAAGCCGAGACGCGATGCTCAAGGATTTTTCTCCAGCGTGACCTCGCCGGCGCGGAATCGCTCGGTGCGGCCATTGGCGGTGCGGAGGATCAGGGCGCCCTCGTCGTCGATCCCCAGGGCCACGCCCGCCACGCGGTGGGCGCCCTGCAGCACCGTTACGGGCCGGCCGCGGAGCACGTCGTAACGGTGCCAAAGCTCGGCGAACCCGGTGGTGAAGGTGCCGTCCAGAAAGCGGTCGTAGGCCAGGAGCACCCGGCCGAGCAGCGCGGCGGCAAAACGGTTCAGGTCAAGGGGCGCCCCGGTGTGCTCGGCCAGCGAGATGGCCCGTCCGGCCAGTTCGGGCGGCCACCCGCCGGCGGGGCTGTTGACGTTGAGGCCGAGGCCAAAGACCAGATCGCGGATCTGGTCGGCGTCCATGCGCGCCTCCGTCAGCATCCCGCCGGCCTTGCGGCCCGCGAACAGCAGGTCGTTGGGCCATTTCAGCCCCGGGGTGGCGCCGCAGAAGTTGGCGACCAGCTCACAGAGATTGACCCCCATCCACAGCGTGAAGGTCTGCATGCGGGCCGGCGCGAGGCGGGGGCGGAAGGCGAAGCTGGCGTAAAGGTTGCCGTTGTCGGCGCTGTGCCACGCCCGGCCGAGACGGCCGCGGCCGTTCGTCTGGCGGCGGGCGAGGACGGCAAATGGCGCGGGGCGGCCGGCCGCCAGCTGGCGTGCGGCCTCGTCGTTGGTGCTGTCTGTCTCCTCCAACAGCGTGACCGGGCAGGCGTGCCCGAGCCCCCGCAGATGGGCGGCGATGAGCGCCGGGTGCGGGGCGGCGGGGAGCTTGGCCAGCCGGTAACCGCGTGCGCGCACGGCGGAGAAGGCGAACCCCTGCGCGCGGAGTTTCTCCATCTGCTGCCAGACCGCGACCCGGCTCACACCGAGCTGCCGTGCGAGCGCCACCCCCGAGACCGGGCTTCCGCCGGCGGCGAGCAGCGCTTCCAGGATGAGGACTTCGGGACTGGCGCGGGCGGGCGTTTTCATGACCGCCAGTCGAGGCCGATGTCGGCCCAGACGCTATGGTGGACGGCCGCGCCGGTGGAGACAAAGTCCAGCCCGAGCCCGGCGTAACGTCCGATCGTGCGTTCCGTGATGCCCCCGCTCGCCTCTGTCCGGGCGCGGCCGGCGATGAGCGCGACGGCGCGCCTGATCTGCGCGGGGGTGAAGTTGTCCAGGAGAATCACGTCGGCTCCGGCCACGAGGACCGGCGGGATTTGCGCCAGGGCATCCACCTCGACTTCGACGGGCAGGTCGGGTGCCGCGCGGCGCGCGGCCGCCACCGCTGCGGCCAGGGCGGAGGGCGGTGGGCGGTGGGCGGAGCGGCCGGTGTCGTTTGAGGTTTGGGGTTTGAGCTTTGAGCTTTCCGGCGAGATGAAGCCGAGCACGGCCAGATGGTTGTCCTTGAGCATGACCCGGTCGAACAGCCCCAGGCGGTGATTCCAGCCCCCGCCGCATCCCACGGCATATTTCTCCAGCATCCGGTGGCCGGGCGTGGTCTTGCGGGTGTCAAGCACGCGGGTGTGACCGCGGCCCAGCGCGTCAGTCAGATGGCGGGTGTGGGTGGCGATGCCCGAGAGGCGTTGGACAAAATTCAGGATCACCCGCTCGGCGGCGAGCAGGGTGCGTGGGTCGCCGCTGAGCGTCGCGAGCACTCCGCCCGCGGCCACGGCGCGCCCGTCGCGGTGGCGGACCTTGATGGTAGCCCGGCCCCCATACGCGGCGAGGATCAAAGGGATCAGCGGCAGGCCGCAGGCCACCATGGGCTTCCGGGCGATCAGGACGGCCCGGGCCCCGCGTTTGGGCATGGGCAGCACGGCGGTGGAGCAGTCGCCGGTCCGGCGGGGTTTCACGCGCAGGCCCAGCCCCGCCAGGTCCTCGTCGCGCGCCATCGCCACCAATCGCCGCAGATACGCGGGGTCAAGATCAGCCCAGGCGAGGCGGTGGAGCAGGCTGGCGGCGGTGCGCATGAAGCGAGCGGACACCGGGTGTGAGACGGCGGCAAGCACGGAAGGTTAAGCGCGAAGATGCCAAGGTGGCCAAGGGGCGCGTCCGGCCGCGTGAGGAAAGCCCATTTGCACATCATGGGCACCGGACGTCGTGTGGGCGCAGACGAATTCCGCGGACGCGAACCATGGGAAGCTCTGCACCAAAAGTCCGGCTTCGCAGCGCACCCAGTCAAGCCGGCGCATGCGCCACGGGGCGTGGGCCACGTCAAAGCGCCGCCGTCGACCCCGCCGGAGCCTTACGCGCTGGCCGGGACCTCCATGCGCTGGCTCGAAGTGACGTTGGCGTTGATATTTAATCCAAAATCGAAATTCCAAAATCTAAATTCTCCCAGCAGGCTCAGAAGGTGGATATCAGAATTCATGGTTTCCTGGCTTCCCCCTTAAAATCTCAGGTCGTAGGTCCCCTTCGATGAGTTCGTGTTCAACCTACCCCCGCACCTGGCCCGTCCCGTCCACCAGGTACTTGTAGCTGCACAGCTCGCGCAGGCCCATCGGGCCGCGGGCATGGAGGCGGTCGGTCGAGATGCCGATCTCCGCCCCGAAGCCGAACTCAAACCCGTCGTTGAAGCGGGTGCTCGCGTTCCAGAGCACCACGGCGCTGTCGACCGCGGCCTGGAAACGGGCGGCGGCGGCGGGGTCGCGCGTCACAATGGCGTCGGTGTGTGCGGAGCCGTCGCGGTTGATCGTGGCGATGGCGGTCTCCAGTGAGTCCACGACCCGCACGGCGAGGATGAGGCCGAGAAACTCGGCGGTGAAATCGGCGGGCTGCGCGGGGGTGTGCGCGAGTCCGGCATGCGCGAGGATGGCAGCTGCCGCCGGATCACAGCGCAACTCCACCCCTTGCGCGATCAACGCGGCCGCGAGCCGCGGGAGCAGCGTCCCGGCCGCCTCGGCATGGAGGAGGAGCTGCTCGGCCGCGTTGCAGACGCCCGGGCGGGAGACCTTGGCGTTGACCAGGATTTTCTCCGCAATCTCCGGGTCGGCGTCGCGGTCCGCATAGACGAAACACACCCCGGTGTAGTGCTTGATGACCGGGATGGTGGAGTTTTCCGCCACGAAACGGATCAGGCCCTCGCCGCCGCGGGGGATGACGCAGTGGATGAGGGTGTCGAGTTTCAGGAGTTCCGTGAGCGCGGCCCGGTCGGTGGTGGGGATGAGCTGGGCGGCGGCGGCGGGCAGGCCGGCGGACTCGAGCGCGTCCGCGAGCAGCCCCGCGAGGGCGGTGTTGGTGTGGAAGATCTCCCGCCCGCCGCGGAGGATGGCGGCATTGCCGCTTTTCAAACAGAGGGCTGCGCAGTCGATCGTCACGTTGGGGCGGGCCTCGTAGATGATGGCGATGACCCCGATGGGCACACGAATCTGCCGGAGGTGGAGGCCGTTGGGCCGCGTCCAGTCGGCGAGAATCTCGCCGACCGGGTCGGGGAGGGAGGCGACCTGGCGAACCGACGCCGCGAGGTGGGAGAGCCGGGCGGGGGTGAGGGTGAGGCGGTCGGTTTCCGCCGCCGTCAGGCCATGGGCATCCGCGGCGGCGAGATCGGTCGCGTTGGCGACGAGAATCGCCGGGCCCGAGCTTTCAATCGCCCTGGCCAGAAACTCGAGCGCGGCATTCTTCTGCCGCGTGGGTGCAGTCGCGAGTACCAGCGCGGCGGCGCGGGCGCGGCGGGCGAGCAGGGTGACGAGTTGGGTGAGGTCGGCGGCCATGGCGACATCCAATCTCACCCAAAGCGCCCTCGGCGCAAAGCGAAAATGACTGGCCGGCCTCCCGGTCGCCGGGCGGGCTCACAACATCGTGCGCATCACGGGCCGCAACCCATGCCGGCGCAGGTTGTGCCGCCATTGCTGGGCGGCGAACTGCAGGCGTTGACGGAAAAAGGCGAGGCGGTTGGCGCGGACGGTGTGGCGTGGTTCGGCCACGCCAATGTCGCTGGCCACGCCGGCGGCCACGTCCACGGGGTAGGGTTCGAGGCCGCAAACCTCGAGATCGGTCTCCCAGACATGTTGCAGATCAACGTCCACGGGCCGGGCGAACGGCACGCGGGCCCGGAGCAATTTCTCCGCGCCGCGCCGGCTGACTGCCTGGGCAAAGGCGGAAATGGGGGTTTTGCCATAGCGGCAGAGGGCGAATTCACCGCAAGACCGGGAGGAGAGGACGGGCTTGCGGCTCCAGGAGCCGAGCTTGACGAGGTCCCATGTCGGTGGCAACCCGGGCAGCAGGTCGAGGGCGGCCCGGAAATTATCGCCGAGCACGACATCGTCCTCAAGGATGACAGCGTGCTCCTCACCGCAGTCAAGCAGCCACTGCCACGCGCGCAGATGGCTGATGTAGCAGCCAATTTCGCCGGCGACCAGCGGTTTGTGGTAGCTGCGCCGGTTGAGCGCCACGTCGTAATGGCGGGCGCGCTCGGTCTCGGGCAGGGTGTGCCCGTCGGTGGCGGCGAGCCGGTGAAACGGGAGATCGAGCGCGGTGAGCTGGGCCTCGATCCGGGCGAGACGGTGCGGTGAGCGGTCGAGGTTGATGATCAGCACCGGCGTCGCCCGCCGGGACGATGCGCGCGGGTTGGAAAAGCCCTTCCGGTCGGGGGGGGGCGGACAAGTGGCGCAGCCGGGGTGGTCGGAGGTCTGCAGGGGCATGGGTGGAAGGGACGGATGCGGTCAGCGGCGGCGCAGGCGGTTCCACCAGGCCCGCGCGCGGTAGCGCCGGAGCCGGGCGGGCGCGAGGAGCGCGGCGGGGGTCTCCATGTTGTCACCGCTCACCCGATACAGCACCGGCGCCTGCCAGCCGGAGTTGAGCGCCTGTCCGATCCGGAACACATGGCGATAGTGGGTTTGCGCCGTCTTGAGCGAGCGTGGGTCATGGCGCCCGAAGGGGAAGACGAAGCTTTCCACCTCGATCATCAGCTTGACCGAGAGCAGCAGCCCGGGATCGCAGATTTCCCGGGCCAGATCGGCCTGGGGTTCGTCGAGCCGGGCATGGGTCATGCCATGGGCGGCGAAGGCGACCCGGCCGCTGGCGGCCAGCTCGCGCAGTTCGTCCCAGGTGCACAGTCCGCTGGAAATCTCGTGGGGGTTCGGGCTCTGGTTGGGCAGTCGCAGTCGGGCGAACGGGTGCATGCTGGTTTGATCCAGGATCAGGCCGGGCGGGATGGCCAGGAGCGCCCGCAAATGGTGTTTTTCCAGCAGTGGAAAAACCGTGCGGTGGAAATCATAATACCCATCATCGAAGCTCAGGCAGACATTAAGTCCGGGCTGGAGGGGTTCACCCGGCAGGACACAGGGATGGTGCTCGGCCAGATGGGCGAAATGGGCGTCCAGCATTTCAGGTGAATTTCCCAGCGGGCCCGGCTGCGCCCGGTGAAACATGAGCACCAGCAGGCTCGCGCGGCCGCGCGTTTCCGCCCCCGGCTGCCGGGGGAGGGTGGGCTGGCGACCCGCGGTCCCGGCACGCGTGGAGCCCGCCGTGCTGGCGTAGACGGGGGCCGTGACGGTTAGGGAAGCCGGGATTGCACCCCCCCACTCTAAGCCGGCGTGACCGGGGCGTCTGCCGGGCGCATGCGCAATCCGGTGTCAGGTCTGGCCCGACGCAGGGTGCTCGCTCCGCCCCTCCAGCTCCACCCAGCGCACGGCCTCCCTGACCAACTGGGCGCCGCTGGGCAGGCCGAGCTTGTCCTTGATGCGCGCACAATAGGCCTGCACCGTTTTGATGCTTACGCTCAGCTCCGAGGCGATCTGCCGGGTGGGCTGGCCCTGACCGAGTCGGCGGAAAACCTCCTGCTCGCGGTCGCTCAACGTCTCCACCGGGTCGCGGGCCGAGGGCTTGCGTCCGACGAGGCGCTCCGCGAGCCGGGCCATGGTCTCGCTGTTGGCATAGATGCGGCCGGCGCGCACCTGCCGGATGGCCTCGATGATCTGGGAGGTGGACTCCCGTTTCATGATGTAGCCACGCGCCCCCGCCCGCAGGGCCCGCTCCGCATAATAGGTCTCCTCATGCATGGAGAGCACGATGATGGCGATCTTCGGGTGCCGCTCGCGCAGATCCTTGATCAGGTCCAGCCCGGAGCCGGTCTTGAGGGAAAGGTCCACAATGGCGACATCGGGTGGATCCTTGGCGATCGCGGCGAGGGCTTCGCCGATGTCCTCCGCCTGGCCGCTCACGACCAGATCGGGCTGCTGCCGCAGCAAGGTCGCCAGCCATTCCCGCACCAGCGGGTGGTCGTCGACGATGAAGATGCGGGCCGGTTTTGTCGCCATGGGATGCTCAGTCCGTACCGCCGCCCGCTGGCACGCAGCAGTGGATGGACGTGCCGCCTGCCGGCCCGCGTTCGACCGTGAAGTCGCCGCCGATGATTTTGGCCCGGTGCTCCATGATGCGCAGGCCCATGCCGCGGCCGGCGCGCTTGGACGGCAGGCCGGTGCCATCGTCGGAAACGACCAGGGTGAGTCGGCCGTCATGGGCGCACAGCATGATCTCAAGACTGCGGGGCCGGGCGTGGCGCAGGGAATTGCGCACCGCCTCCTGCGCGATGAGAAAAAGGTGGGAGGCGGTCTGCTCGTCCTGCGCATCGCACTCACCCTGCTGCACGAACCGGCAGGGCACGCCGCTTTGCCGGCTCATGGAGGAGGCGAGCTCCTCCAGTTCGGCCGGCAATTGCTCCGGCTTGATCGAGGCCAGGAGCAGCCCGCGGGCCAGCTGGCGGGTTTGGGCGATGCCTTCCTCGACCAGCCGCACCAGGCTGCGCGCGTCGTCGGTGCAAGGGGCGTTACGCTCTGCCAGGCGCTGGGCGAGCACCTGGGCGGAGAGAGCCGTCCCGACCAGATGCTGGCAGAGGCCGTCATGCAGGTCCTGCCCGATGGCGCTGCGTTCGCGGTCACCGGTCAGCAGCACCTCCCGCTGCAACTGCAGCCGGGTCGAGACCTCCCGCTCCAGCGCCGCGGTGCGCTGGCGCACCCTTAGCTCCAGTTGGCAGTGCAGCTGCAGAAACTCCTCGAGCAGCCAGACAAACACCAGGTAGGCGGCATAATAGACCGGCACATTCCAAAGGATTTGCGGCCACTGGACATAGATTGCGTTGCTCGCGCTGGCTGCGGCCAACCAGACCAGCACGATGATTCCTGAGGTCACGACCCCGGCGGGCCGGCCAATCCAGATCACCGCCATGGCCACCGGTATGTCATAAAGCAACCGGAGTGCGATATACGGGCCCGTGATCCAATCCAGGCATCCGAGCACCACGAGGAGGATCCCGATCATCGCGATGGACCGGGCCCGGCTCCAGGTTGGTTTTTTGATGAAGCGGGCAAAGGGGGACTCGGGCGGCATCATCAACGACCGGCTGGCCGACCAGGCCGCCGCCGGTTCGCGCGCGGCGGGATGGTTCGTGGCAAATTTCACCATGGCGGCAATCTGACGGGCATATCCGGTTTGGCAACCATGTTTACGGACCCGGCCATGGGGCGGCGTCAAAACCGGGTCATGGCCGCCAGCTCGCGGTAACGTCGGTCAATCGTCGCGCGACCGGCGGCGCTGAGGCGGCTCAGGCTGAAACTCTCGACGGTGAGGCTTGCGACGGCGGTCGCATAGGCGACGGCCCGTTTCAGGGTGGGGAAGTCGGTGCGGTTGGCCGCAGCCAGGCAGCCGATGAGCGCCCCCGCATAGCTGTCGCCCGCGCCCGTCGGGTCGACGAACTTCACCACCGGGTAGGCCGAGATGGAGAAGTATCCCGCCGGGTGAAACAACAGCGAGCCGTGCGCGCCTTTCTTGATGACGACGATGCGCGGCCCCAGTTGGCGGAGCGCGCGGCCTGCGAGCACGAGGTTGCGCTCCCCGGTGAGGAGCAGCGACTCGTCCTCGTTGATCACGAACAGGTCGATGCGCCGGAGCAGGCGCAGCAGTTCGGCCTTGGTCGTGTGGATCCAGAGGTCGAAGGTGTCGGCGAGCACAAAGGGCCTTTTCCGTCCGCCCGTGAGCTGGTCCATGACCTGGTGCTGCAGCGCCGGCTGGATCGCGCCCAGCATCACGAATGGCGTGTCGCGCCAGGCCGGGGGCAGCACGGGGGTGAACCGCTCGAAGACATTCAGCTGGATTTCGAGCGTGTCCCGCCCGGCGAAATGCTCGTGGTACCGGCCCGACCAGCGGAAGGTTTTCCCCATCGGTTCGGTTTGCAGGCCGGCCAGATCGAGGTGGTGCTTCTGGTAGACCCGCCGGAACGCAGGCGGAAAATCCGCCCCCACCACGCCGGTCAGCCGGGTCGGCGCGAAATAGCTGGCGGCGATGGCGGCGTAGCTCGCCGCACCCCCGAGTTGGTTTTCGGCCTGGGCGAAGGGCGTTGCGACGCGGTCGATGGCGATGGAGCCGATGACCAGACAGGGGCGGGCTTTACGGGGATAGGCGGGAGGCGGCATGGGAAAAATGGCTGGGGGTTATTGGTTATCGCTTATTGGGTCATTTCAAGCCTCGCCGGTCTCGCCATGGCACCAATTCAAGGGATCAGGCAGCAGATCGGGTGAAAATTCGAGGTGGCTGACCCTCCGATGGTGTGGCACCCGGTCGGACAGTGGGACGGGATTGGCAGTTTGCGATCGCTGACGAGGGCATTCGGGTTGCGCACGGATCGCATCAATAATCCAATGAGCGATAACCAATAAGCGATAAGAAATTCTTCCTCCCTCAGCCTCCCACCCCGATGCTGGTGGCGAGGAGTGGCTCGTCGTCCACCTCGATGATGATCGCGTAGTCGCCGGCCTCGGGGAAGGTGAGGTTGCGGATCTCATTGATGAGGTTGATGCGCTGGAGGGGGCTCTGTGACTGGAACGGCCGGTCGATGAGCATCTGGGTGTTGGCCGGATCCAGCCCCATGCTGATGCGGATTTTATGCTCGCCGGCCGGCACGTCGCTCAGGGTCAGGAACCAGACCATGTGCGGGTGCGTGACCGGAAACTGCCGCGCGCGGATGTTGGAGAACACGCCGAGGATGGTGTGCTTGCCCGTGGACGGGTCGATGTGGACGGCGTCGCAGGTGAGCCAGGTGAGGACCTGTGGTTTGGACTGCATGGCCGGGATGGTGCGCGGGGGCCGGCGGCCGGCGCAAGCGGGGAATTGGCGCGGCGGCGGCGCGCTTTTACTTGTCACGTTTCCCGGCGACCCATAATGGTGTGCGATGAAATATATTTTCGTGACGGGCGGGGTCGTTTCCTCCTTGGGCAAGGGTCTCACGGCGGCGGCGCTGGGCGCGTTGCTTGAGCTGCGCGGGCTGCGCGTCCGCATCCAGAAGTTCGACCCCTACCTCAATGTGGACCCGGGCACCATGAGCCCGTTCCAGCACGGCGAGGTCTATGTGCTCGAGGACGGGGCGGAGACCGACCTCGACCTCGGCCACTACGAGCGCTTCACCAGCGGCAAGCTCTCCCGCCTCAACAGCCTTTCCTCCGGCCAGATCTACGAGCGGGTCATCCAGAAGGAGCGGCGCGGCGAGTATCTCGGCTCGACCGTGCAGGTGATTCCGCATGTCACCAATGAGATCAAGGCGCGCATCAGCCAGGGCGGCAAAAACGCCGACGTGCTCATCACCGAGATCGGCGGCACGACGGGCGACATCGAGGGGCTGCCGTTTCTCGAGGCCATGCGACAGTTCGCGCTCGAGGCCGGGGCGCGCGACGTGATTTTCATCCACGTCACGCTCGTGCCCTACCTCGCCGCGGCCGGCGAGCTCAAGACCAAGCCCACGCAGCAGTCCGTCGCCAAGCTCCGCGAGATCGGCATCCAGCCCGACATCGTCGTGTGCCGTTGCGACCACAAGCTCGACCGCGCCCTGCGCGAGAAAATCTCGATGTTCTGCAACGTCCCGGTGCGCGCCGTCATTGCGTGCCAGGATGTGGCCTCGATCTACGAGCTGCCCCTGGCCCTCCAGCGCGAGGGGATGGACGACTTGGTGCTCGGTCTCCTCGGCCTCAAGCGCCCGCCGCCGAAGACCAACGTCTGGCGCGCCATCGTCCGCCGCATCCGCAACCCGCGCCACACCGTCACCATCGGGGTGGTGGGCAAATACATCGAGCTGCAGGACGCCTACAAGTCCGTCTATGAGTCGGTGACCCACGCCGGCATCGCCAACAACTGCAGGGTCAACATCCGCCGCATCGATGCCGAGGACCTGGAGAAGCGACGCGGCCTCACCCGGCTCAGGGGCCTCGACGGCATCTTGGTCCCCGGTGGGTTCGGCAACCGCGGGACCGAGGGGAAGATCGCCGCCGCGAAATTCGCCCGCGAAAACAGGGTGCCGTATTACGGCCTCTGCCTCGGACTTCAGATCGCCGTGATCGAGTTTGCCCGCAATGTGCTCGGGCTCAAAGGCGCCAACTCGACCGAGTTTGACCCGCGCTCGACGCACCCCGTCATCAATCTGATGGCCGAGCAGAAGCAAGTCACCGACAAGGGCGCCACCATGCGCCTGGGCAGCTATGACTGCGCCCTCACGCCCGGCACACTCGCCGCGCGCGCCTACCGGGCGACCGCCGTGCGTGAGCGACACCGCCATCGCTTCGAGGTCAACAACGCCTATGTCGGCGCGCTCCAGCGCGCGGGGCTCCTCGTGAGCGGCATCAACCCCCAGCGCCACCTCGTCGAGATCGTCGAGCTAAAGGGCCACCCGTGGTTTCTTGGGGTGCAGTTTCATCCCGAGTTCCAGTCCAAACCCGACTGCCCGCACCCGCTTTTCGCCGCATTTATCGCCGCCGCGGTCAAACATCACCAGGCCCATGCCAAGAAAGGCCGCCCGTAAGCTCTGCCCTCCCACCTCGTTCTTCTCCGGGAATCAAATTCCTGACGCAAGCTCAAGGGCCCGAGAATGAGGGCGCCAGCCCCGGTCCATTTCTTGCGTGTCTTTGCCCGGTTTCTTGGTGAACTTCCCCCCTAGATGATTTTTGTCCCCGGGAAACTTCTCCTCATTGCCGGCCCGTGCTCCCTGGAAAGCGAGCGCGTCTGCCGCGCCGTCGCGGAAAAACTTGTCGTGCTTGGCCGCCGGCACCGCCAGTTGCGCATCGTTTTCAAGGGTTCCTACGACAAGGCCAACCGCACTTCGCGCGGCGGTGCGCGCGGCACCGGCCTCGATGCCGGGCTCAAGCTGCTGGCGATGGTCCGGCGCGACTACGGTTTCCCCATCCTCACCGACGTCCATGAGACCGCGCAGGTCCCCGCCGTCGCCGCGGTGTGCGACGTATTGCAAATCCCCGCCTTCCTCTGCCGCCAGACCGATCTCCTCCTCGCCGCCGCCGCGAGCGGCCGGACGGTCAATGTTAAAAAGGGCCAGTTTCTTTCGCCGCAGGAGATGCCGTTTGTCGTCGCCAAGCTCCGGGAGGGCGGCGCCGCGGAAATTTGGCAGACCGAGCGGGGCACGACCTTCGGCTACCAAAACCTCGTGGTGGACATGCGCTCCTTCTCCATCATGCACGCCAACCGCTGCCCGACGGTCTTCGACGCGACCCACAGCGTCCAGCTTCCTGGTGCGGCGGGCGGGTCGAGCGGTGGGCAGCGCGAGTTTGTCGCCCCCCTCGCCAAGGCCGCCCTCGCCGCCGGCGCCGAGGGCCTTTTCCTCGAGACCCATCCCAACCCGGCCAAGGCCATCAGCGACCCTCAGAGCCAGATCCCGCTGGCCAACCTGCCCGCGCTCGTGGCCGAATGCCTCGCTGTCTGGAAAGCCGCCCGGGCCGGGTAGGGTGTCTGGCGAATGAGCACCCATGGGTGGAGTCTCGATCCGGTTGTAGCCGGGGTCGCCGACCCCGGTCCGCGCCGTCAGGCTGTAACCCGAATCGCTCTCGTTCTCTTACTCGTTCTCCTTTCGACCTCCGTCCTCTGACATCTGACTTCTGACATCTGATCTCTGACATCTGCCACTCCCCCCGCCACCCATGCGCTCCTTCGGCCGCCGTGCCAGTCTGATTCTGCTCCTGCTGCTGTTCCTCGCAGTGCTGGAGTTGGGCCTTGGCCGGGGAATGGCGCTGGGCCGGTTTTTCGCCTTCATGGAGATCGGCGGGGTTGCACTGGTCATGCTCTGGAAAGTGGTGTTGGTGGTGATCGTGGTGCTCTGGCTGCGGTCGGCGTTGAGGGGGAAGGGCGATTAATCCTAAAATGCGCGGAAGGATTACACAGAGAACACAGAGTGCAGACACAGAGTTCACAGAGCAAACCACTTAAAGATTCAATGGGGGCTGCAATACCCGCACCCGCAGGGTGACATCCAAAGCTTCCCTCCTTCCGATGT
>CAIYUN010000054.1 GCA_903929355.1 uncultured Opitutaceae bacterium | reverse complement strand
GTCCCGCAGCGGGAAGGTGGCGAGCAGGGGCGCGTTCTCCGCCGGGCTGAGCGGGTCGGCCACGCCAATCTGCCAGGTTCGGTCGCCCCACGCGCGGAGGTCCCCGCCAATGTTGACCAAACCGGCGGGCACAAGCCGGCGGGCGAGGGCCACGGCTTGGTCAATGATGTAGGCTTTGCCGAGCGCATCCACATTCAAAGCGCCCGGGGCGTTCAGCGCGGCGCGGAGTTCCGCTGCGGCGGGCACCTGGCCGGTCCGCGCGGCCTCCCGCCAAAGTCGCACGACCTGGTTTAGGCGCGGGTCCACCAAACCGCCGGTCCGAGCCGACCAGTCGTCATAGGCGGCCAGCAACCGCCGCAGTTCCGGCGCGGTCGCCGGTTGCAGGCCCTGCGACACCCGGCTGATTTCGCTCGTCGGATCGTAGGTGCTCAGGATTGCCCGCAGCCGTTCGATTTCGCCCAGGACCTCCTCCTGGCAGCGCACCGCGTCCCCGGGCCGCGCCGCGCACACGATCAGGTCCAACGATGTGCCCAAGATGTCATCATGAGCGAAGGTGTAGTCCTCCAAGGCCAGCCGCTGCTGCTCCGCGCTCCCGGCCGGCGGCAGCGCCGGGCCCCCCAGGGCGAACAGAACCGGACGGCCGGCTGTCAAAATGGTCAGGCCGGCGGCGGCGGTGCGAATCAGGTAGGGGCGCGGGTTCGGGGAGGGGTGGGCCATGATTATAGGGGGAGAGGCGAGGGAACGTGATTCTGACGACAAAAAGCAGCGGGTGGTTACAATGCTCGGCCCCGCCCGGCCGGAAAAACCGTGCCACGGCGTTGCAGGGTGATGGGAGCTTGGGGAGTATCCGGGTTCACGGTGGGTTGATAATCTTCGGGACGTCCACGGGGGCGGGCGGATTGGCGGGCGCGACCGGCTTGGGGCCAAATTCGACCTTTGAGGCACCGGATTCGACGGTGGCGGCAAGGTCAACCGTGTGCGGCTGGTCGTCGCAGACCACCGTTGCGGTGGTGGTGGTGTGCCGGCCCTCCTCGCGGACGAGCTCGACCCAGACGTGATAGGTGCCCTGGGGCACCGGCTGGTCGTCGTCGTCGCGACCGTCCCAGACGACCGTGTAAAGTCCAGTGGGGCGGGTCGCGCGGGTCACGCCGACGTAATAGGCATCACGACTGACGTTGTGCCAGCCGGTGAGGTGGTTGATGAACCGGGTGTCATCGCCCAGGACACACAAGGTCCTGACCATCTGATGGTCGGCGTTTTCCACCCAAAAGGCCACATAAGGTCGGTAGCCATGGCCCGCCGAGCCCCCGATGATCAGGTTGATACTGACCTGGAAACCCTTGGGCCAGGGGGCCAGGGCGGCAGGTTTGGCCGGGACGGGGGGAGTGACTGGCGAGGTTGCAACTGGAGACGGAGCCGGTGGCGCCGGGCTGGTGGAATTTGAAACCGGAGGCGGCGCGGTCGGCGCGGTGGCGTCAGCCACAGTGGCAAAAATACCCCCATGCGAAATCCCGCCAACCCGGTCCACCACCAGGTGGCCCAGCGCGCGACCGAGGTCGGCCAGCGAGGCCGCGCCCGGCGGACCCAGCACACTCAGGGCGGCCGCGAGCGCGTTGGCCGTCAGGCAGTCGGCCGCCACCACCGTGGCGCTGCTCACCTGCGCCACCGGCTGGAGCGTGCGCGGGTCAATCAGGTGCGAGTAGCTCCGGTCGGCAATGACCAGTGGCCGCGCATAGTCGCCGCTGGTGGCGACGGCGGCGTCCCGCAGCGGGAAGGTGGCGAGCAGGGGCGCGTTCTCCGC
>CAIYUN010000053.1 GCA_903929355.1 uncultured Opitutaceae bacterium | reverse complement strand
GCGGAGAACGCGCCCCTGCTCGCCACCTTCCCGCTGCGGGACGCCGCCGTCGCCACCAGCGGCGACTATGCGCGGCCACTGGTCATTGCCGACCGGAGCTACTCGCACCTGATTGACCCGCGCACGCTCCAGCCGGTGGCGGACGTGCGCAGCGCCACGGTCGTCGCGACCGACTGTGTGACGGCCAACGCGCTCGCGGCGGCCCTGAGTGTGCTGGGCCCGCCGGGCGCGGACGGTTTGGCCGACCTCGGCCGCGCGTTGGGCCATCTGATGGTGGACCGCGCGGGCAGCCTCAACCGCGGCGGAATCTTTGCCACCGCCGCCACTTTGCCGGATTCATCCGCGGCGCCCCCCCCCACTTCCCCGACTGCTGCGCCGCCAGCCTCGACACCCGTCACCGCTTCCACCGCCGCCGCGCCTGCGGCAGCGACCGCCTGGCCGAAGGGCTTCCAAGCCACCGTCAATGTCGCCATCGGCGTGGGCAGCAATCCGGCCGCTCGGCCCGGAGGCCCCAACATACCGGGCGGTGCGGGAGTGCCGGGCGGTATCGGTGTCCCGGGTGGTAACGGTGCCCCATTTGGTGGCCGTGGCGGTCGCGGCGGCACCCGCGCCTACGTCGCCATCTGGGTTGAGGACGCCGATCACAAGCTGGTCCGTACTGTTTCCGTGCTGGGTTCCAAGGACAAGTATTTGGGCGATCTGACTACTTGGGTCCAGATTGCCGGCCGCCCCAGCCCGCAGTCCCGCTCCGTTACCCGTGCCTCCCGTCCCAACGGTCTTTACTCGGTCGTGTGGGACGGTCTCGACGACCACGGGAAACCCGTGCCTAAGGGTATTTATACGATCAAGGTCGAGCTCAACCGCGAGCATGGCCGCCATGCCACTGTCAGCGCCATCCTCCCCTGCGATGACAAGCCGCACACGGCAGACCTTGCGGCCAGCGTCGAGTCCGACGCCTCGACGATCAGCTATGGCCCCAAGCCTGAGCCGGCCCCGTGAGCGCTGCGAGTTGGCCGGGCCGTCTTACCTCCAGCGTGAAAACTCGCAGGTTTCCGCCGCGATGATCAGGCGGGACGCCCTGCCATCGCGCGACGGTTCCTTGGGCCGGCCAGAAGCGCATTGAGGTCAATGCGCTCCACCCCAAGGCTGGCCTGACCTCCGGTCCCTTTACTCCCCATGCATCCCATCAACCGCAGAATTCTCCATTTTTGCCGCACCATCCACGTCTATCTGACGATGCTGGGGGTGTTCGTGATGCTGCTCTTCGGCATCACCGGCTTCACCATTGATCATGAGGACTGGTTCAAAGCAACCAACCCGACCGTGACCGAAACCACCGGCCAGACCCCCGCCGATCTGGTCGCCAAAAAGGACGGGCTGCACATTGTCGAGTACTTGCGGCAAACCTTTAAAATTCACGGTGCGATGACGGATTTCGAGGAACTCGACGACAAGTTTTCCATCAGCTTCAAGGATCCGGGGCAGTTGTGGGAAATTGAGGTCGCCAAACCGGGCGGGGCGACTCGTGTCCACACCGAGTCATACAATTTCATCGCGCTGATCAACAACCTCCACCGCGGCCGTTATGCGGGGGAAGGCTGGCGCTGGGTGATCGACCTGGCGGCGTTCCTGATCGTCCTGTCCTGTGTGACGGGCTTCGTGCTCTGGCTGGCGCTGCCGAAGCGCCGGCAGCTTGGGGTTTTGGTCCTGCTGCTCGGCACCCTTGGCACACTGCTGGTCTATTGGGCGCTGGTCCCGGGCGCCGATGCCATGGCGGGGCTGACGCCGCCGGCAGCGGCAGCGGCGGGAAAATAAACGTACTGGGCGTCATGGCCCGCAGCGGTCGCGGAGTTGCGCCGTAGCTAAAGCCAGGGCGGACGAAGAGGGCACCCCGCCGACAGAATTCAGCCTCAGGCCACCGGCACGATCTTGATGCCCTTTACCTCGATGCGCTCGATGGGGGTGCTTTTCTCGCCGCCGCCGCCGGATTTCGTGGGCACGTTCGCGATGCGCTCCAGTACATCGTCGCCCGCGCTCAACTGGCCGAACGCGGTGTATTGCTTGTCGAGAAACTTGGCGTCGCCGTGGCAGATGAAGAACTGGCAGCCGGCCGAGTCGGGGTGCGACGACCGCGCCATGGAGATGACGCCGCGCACGTGGGACTTGGCGTTGAACTCCGCCTTGAGCTTGTAACCAGGGTCACCGGTGCCGGGCATGCCGCTCGCGCCGGCCTTGGTGTTGGGGCAGCCGCCCTGGATCATGAAGCCCTTGATGATGCGATGAAAAGCCGTGCCGTCATAAAAACCCTCGCGGGCCAGCTTCTTGAAGTTCTCCACCGTCTTGGGCGCGACGTCGGGCCAGAAGGCGATGGTCAGATCGCCATAGCTGGTGCTGATGACGGCGGCTTCGGCGGGGGCGGGTTGGGCGGCGGGTGTGCTCATGGGAGCATCAGCATCGCCGCCGCGAGGTGTGCGGCGCAAGGCCGAAATCCCGGCCCGCGTGCCGCAGGCACAACCCAGCAACTGCAATGCGCCCGAATGGTTTGAGGGGAAACCATGAGCCTAAAAGCGCAGAAGGGTTGCGCAGAGAACACAGAGCCCAGCCATAGGGTTCACGGAGCAAACCACTTAAATAATCCAGAGTGACGGCAAGCATCGCACCCGGTGAGTGACATCAAAACTTTCTCACCCCTTCCGATGTATTTCTCTGTGACCTCAGGTCTTCCCTCTGTGGCCTCTGTGACTAATTGCTGAATCTAGGTTGAAGCCAGGAAATGAGGTTGGCCTATTTTGGCAGGGATTATTCCGGGTTTCCTGGCTTCCCTCTATTGTATGCGGTATCTTCCGTGGCGCGAAGTACCCAACCAAGATTCGAGGCCGCCCCTCTGCGGCTTTGCCCCTTGGCGTCTTGGCGTTTAATCCGAATTCTGCGTTTTGCGGACTTGCGTGCCGGTCGCCGCGAAAACAGTCAGGTCAACCGCGGCCGACCGCCTGGCTGAGCTGGAACACGGCGCTGACGATGGCGTAGGCGATAAAGCCGACGAAGAGAAAGACGGTGCAGAGCACGACGCTGCCGATCACGCTCGTGAAAAACTTGAGCTGGGCGGAGATCAGCTTCTGGTGGCTGACGGCGATCCGGCGGAGGCTGGGCACCAGATTGCCGGTGTTTTCACCGACGGCCAGCTGATCGAGCACCAGGTCGGGAAAGCAGCCGGTGCGGCCGAGCGCCTTCGCCAGGGCCTCGCCCTCCAGCACGCGGTCGGTGGCGACCGCGAAAGCCTCGCGATGAATGACGTTGTCCACCTGACGCTCGGTCATGCGCAGGGCCTCGGCCGTGGTGATGCCGTTTTCGAGCAGGACCGAAAGCGTCTGGCTGAAACTGTGGACGGTTTGCGCGACAAAGAACTGGCCGGCGACCGGCAGGTGGAGCAGCCAGCCGTCGGTGACCTTGCGACCCTCCGGACTGTTGCGCCATTTCCACAGGCTGGCCACCCCAAACACGAACAGCAGCAGCGCCAGCCAGCCCCAATGCAGCGTGAACCCGGAGAGGCCGATGAGAAAGCGGGTGGCCAGGGGCAGCTCGCCGTGCAGGGCGTCGAACAGCACCTTCAGGCGCGGCAGGAGGAAAAACAGGAAGAACAGGACGACCCCGCCGGCGACCACGCTGAGAAAAACCGGGTACGCCATCGCGGCCACCAGCTGGCGCTGCATTTCGCGCTGCTCGTTGAGGTGGTCGATGATGCGGATCAGCACCTCCGTGATGTTGCCGGTTGCCTCGCCGGAGGCGACGAGGTTGATGGTGTTGTGGTCAAAAACGTCGGGATACGCCGCCAGGGCCTTGGAGATGGTGGCCCCCTCGCTGATCCGCTCCCACATGCCGGCGCTCAGGGCCTTGAGCCCCGGATCCTTGACGCGCAAGGCCAGCAGGCGCACGGCCTCGCCGGCGGAGAGGCCGCCGCTGGTCAGCTCGTGCAGTGCGTTCAGAAACGGCAGCCGCTGGCTGCGCGTGATGCGGACCGGCCTGGCCGGGGCTTCCTTCCTGGCGAGGGCCAGGGCGGTGGCCGCCTTGGCGCCACCGGGCTTGCCAGCCGCATTTTTGGCGGCGGCGGTTTGCTCGCTGAGATTGACCGGGGTGAGGCCGCGGGAGGTGAGCAGGCGCAGCGCGTCGCGACGGCTGGGGGCTTCGAGCGCGGCGGACACAGTCTGGCCGGCGGCGTCGCGGGCGGAATAGGCGAAGGTCGGCATGGCGCGGCGGCTCAGGTATCCGTGACCGTGATGACGCGGAGCACCTCGTCGAGGGTGGTGAGACCGGCCTGGACCTTGTCCCAGGCACTGTGCTCCAGGGCTTTCATGCCGTGGCGGCGGGCGCACTCGGCGAGCGCCTGCGTGCTCTCGCGCTTGAGGATGAGATCGTGGATCTCATCATTGTGGAGGCGGAAGATTTCGAACACGCCCACCCGGCCGCGATAGCCGGTGTTGCGGCAGCGGTCGCAGCCGACCGGACGGCGGAGGGCGGTGACGTTCGCGGCCTCGACGGGATCCACATGGAGCACGGCGAGATGCTCGCGGAGCTTCACCGGGCTGATCGCCTCCATGCGGGAGCAGTCGGCGCAGAGCCGGCGCACGAGCCGCTGGGCGAGCACCAGCTCGATCGCGGACGTGACCAGGAAGGGCTCGATGCCCATGTCCACGAGGCGGGTGATGGCGCCGGGGGCGTCGTTGGTGTGCAGGGTGGAGAAGACGAGGTGACCGGTGAGCGCCGCGCGGATGGCGATGTCGGCGGTGTCGCGGTCACGGATTTCACCGACCATGATGACGTCGGGATCCTGGCGGAGAATGCTGCGCAGGGCGCTGGCAAAGGTGAGACCGATCTCGGGCTTGACGTGGGTCTGATTCACGCCGGGCACCTCGTACTCGATGGGGTCCTCGACCGTGATGATGCGCAGGTCCACCGAGTTGATCTTGCGCAGGAAGGCGTTGAGCGTGGTGGATTTGCCCGAGCCGGTGGGCCCGGTGACCAGGATGATGCCGTGCGGGTACTCGAGCACCTCGTTGATCTGGCCCTGCTCCTCGGCGCTCATGCCGAGCTTGTCCATCGTGTTGTAGGAGTCCTTCTTCTTGTTGAGGAGGCGGAGCGAGATGGACTCGGCGTAGATGGTCGGCAGGGTGGAGACCCGGATGTCGAGCACGGCGCCGCCGGCGCGGAAATTGATGCGGCCGTCCTGGGGCAGGCGCTTCTCCGAAATGTTCAGCTTCGACATGATCTTGACGCGCGAGATGATGGCGTCCTGGAAGCGGAGCAGATTGTCCGGCACCGGCACATGGACGAGCAACCCGTCCACGCGGTAGCGGATGCGGAGCTGCTTTTCCTGTGGTTCGAAATGGATGTCGGTGGCGTCGTCGTCCACCGCCTGGGTGATGACATCGGTGACGAAGCGGACCACCGCCGCCTCCTCGTCCACGTCGCTCTCCGTCGTCTCGACCACCTCGGGCACCCCGAAGGAATCGTCGTCATCGAGGCTCCCGGAACCGACGCCGAAGTGATCCACGATGAGCTGGTGCACCTTGTCCGGCACCCCCAGGTGCCAGACGAGCGGCCGGGTGGTGAACGTGCAGATCCACTCGACCATCATGGCATCGGGCGGCCAGGCGGTCGCCAGGAGGAGCGGGCCGTCGGGCGGCGGCGGTGGGGCCTCCTCCTCTTTCTTCTTGGAGTCCTTCTTGCCGCTGTCCGCCGCCGCGGCTTCGGCCGCGATGGCCTCCGGGCTCAGGATCGCCACCATCTGGTAATCGTGCACGAGACGGGACGGAAAAAGGCGCAACGAGGCCTGGTCGGCCTGAAGGTTGTGGGCGATGGGCAGGCCTTTCAGCTCCGCGAGGCGCTTGAGCACCGTGCCCTCGTCCTGACCGAGGGCGGCGGCCAGCTCCGCCAGGCGGCGACCGCGCGGGGCCTCGTTGATGGCCTGAAGTTTTTCTGCGTCGAGCCGGCCGGCGAGTTCGTCGGGCAGCACGGAATCCAAGATGGCGGGCATGGGCGGAAATCAGCGCGGCGGGCGCTGGAGGTTGTTTTGGGCAGGCGTGGGGTGGGCGGTGCTGCCGGCCGGGGCGGGGTCCGCCGGGACCTTGAGCATTTCCTTGATGGTGCCCGCGGGTCCCTGGATCAGGTTCTTGATCTGGCCACCTTTATCCAAGTCCTCGACATTTTTCAAGGTCTCAACATTGTCGGCCGGAGTGTTGGTCAGCACCACGGGGCGCAGGAAGAAAATCAGTTCGTCCGTCTCTTTCTGGTGGGAGCTCGATCCCAGCAGCGACCCCAGCACGGGGATGCCGCCAAAGATGCTGGTGCTCAGCTTGTCCGCGTTCCGGCGCATGCCGCCCAGCACCAGGATGTCGCCGCTCTTGCAGGAGACGTAGGAGCTGGTCGAGCGGTTGCTGATGATGGGCTGCGAATTGCCGTCGATCGTGACCGACGCCGAGGTATCGCTGACGCTCTGGGAGATGTTCATCTGCACCGTGCCGTCCGCGCCGATCAGGGGCGTCACCGACAGCTGGACACCGATTTGCTGGGGGGTGATGGTGCTGGTCACGCCGCCGGTGCCGCCCACCGTGACCGTACCGTTGATGGTTGGGATCGATTCCCCGACAAAAATCGTGCCGGTGGTGTTGTGGGCGGTCGAAATGGTCGGATTGGACAGGATGATGGATTTATTTTTACCCGGGGTGGTGGTGAGGCTGATCAGGCCGGTCAGGCCGGTGCGATCCACCACATGGGCCAAGGTGGTCGGGTTGGCCAAAAGACCCACGGTGGTCGAGCTGGCCGCCTGTGCGCCGCTGCCAGTCAGATTCATCCCGGCCGTGGTACCGCTGATGCCGGTCAGCTTGCCGCCGTTGAGCTGCAGGCCGAGCGCGCTGATGCCGGTGTCGAACTCGTCGGTGAGCGTCACGTCCACGATCAGCACCTCGATGCGCACCTGCTGGAGGATGAAGTCGAGGCCGTCGATCATGTTACCCAGAATCTCCAAGTCCTTCTTGGTGCCGGTGGCGACGATGGAATTCGTGCGGTCGTCGTTGGTGAAGGAGAGGTAGCTGCTGAAGTCGGTGGTGGAGTTGCCGGAGCCATTGCTCCCGGCGGCGCCGGAACTGACTCCCGTGACCGCAGCCTGCGGTGCTGCGGCGGCGCCGCGGGCCGCAGGAGCGGCGGTCGCGGCGGTGGTGGCGGCACCCCCGGCGCGGGCGCCGGTGGTCGTGGCGGCGGCACCCCCGGCGCGGACGCCAGTGGTGGCCCCGGTGGTCGTCGGGTTGGTCGCGCTCAGCGCCTGCTGCTGGCCGGCGATGATATTGTGCAACTCCTGCACCACGATCGAGGCGGTGGCATTCTTGAGCCGGATGACCTTGTTGTCGGTGGCGAGGGAGGCCGGCTTGTCCAGCTCCTTGACCAGCTCGTCAAAGAGGGGAAACTGCTCCTCGGCGCCGACGACGATGAGTTGGTTGGTGCGGGGATCCGCAGAGAGGGTGATGTTGGCGGCACCGACCAGGGCTTGGAGGGGGCCCGCCACCAAGGCGTTGATGGTCTGGGCCACGGTCGCCGCCTGGCCGTTGACCAAGGGGAAGAACTTCGTCTTGACCGTCGGCGTGGTTGGTTTGTCCAGCTTGTCCACCAAGGCTTCAACGCGCTGGAGGTTGGCCACGGTGTCCGTGACCGAAAAATAAGGACTGTTCGCAAAGGCGATGGCCCCGCCGGTCTGGGGATTCAGGAAGATATTGAGCTGCTGGACGATATCCTGGGGCCGCAGGTAGTTGAGCACAAAAATCTTGGTGGCGATCATGTTGCTCGTCGGCTCGTCGTTGGCCCGGCCCAGGATCAGCTGGGTGGCCTCGATTCTGACCTTGGTCGCGAGATCGACGACCTTGATGTATTTGTCACCCATGTAGACGATGCCGATGCCGTTCAGCTCCAGCACGCTCTCCAGCGCATGCACCGCCTCGTCGCGGCTCACCGTGTGGGAAATATTGAGCGTGATGATGGCGGCGGGCAGGGCCTGCGGCCGGAGCACGATTTTGCCGGTCCAGGTCTCCAGCTCGGCCAGCACCAGATCCAGCGGGGCGTCCCGCAGCACCAGCTTGGTCACAGTGGCCGGCGGGCCGGTGTCAGGCGGGATGGCGGCGGCCGGGGCGGGCTGGGCGCGCAGCAGCGCGGGAATGAGCACGAGGGCAAGGCACGGGAGCAGGCGAGGTAGACGCATAGGAAGGGGGTTTGAACTTGGGCGCGGGACGCGCGGAGAACAAGCGATAAGTGGAGGGGGTCGAAAATTGCGGTATGGGGTAGATGACGGCGGAGGCCGGGGTGCCGTTTCCGGCGGTTGCAAGATTTTGAAACTTGCAGGCTGCGCCCCCCCCGTCAACGTTGGTCGGCTGCGATGCCCAATACTTTCGGCCACCTCTTCCGTGTCACCACCTGGGGCGAGAGCCATGGGCCGGCCGTGGGCGTGGTCATTGATGGCTGCCCGCCGCGTCTGCCGCTCGCCGCCGCCGACATTCAAGGGGATCTCGACCGTCGCCGTCCGGGCCAGAGCGACCTGGTCACCCCCCGCCAGGAGGCGGACCAGGTTGAAATCATGGCCGGACTTTTCGAGGGCCGGACCACCGGCGTCCCGCTTTCACTGCTCGTGCGCAACTCCGACCAGCGGCCCGGGGCCTACGACGAGATGCGCGAAAAGTTCCGTCCCTCCCACGCGGACTACACTTATCAGGCGAAATACGGTCTCCGCGACCACCGGGGCGGCGGTCGCAGCTCGGCGCGCGAGACAGTCGGTCGCGTGGCGGCCGGTGCGATCGCGCGGAAGATTCTCGCGCTGGCCGGCGGGGTGGAGGTGCGCGCGTTCGTCACCCGCGTCCATGATCTGGCCGTGCCGGCGGCGGCACTCGTCGATTTCCCCACCCTGGCCGAGGTCGAGGCCTCGCCGGTGCGCTGCCCGCATCCCGCGACCGCCGCCGCCATGATCCGCCGCATCAAGGAGGTGCGCGCCGCCGGCGATTCCGTGGGCGGCATCATCCAGTGCCGGGTGCGCGGCGTGCCGCCGGGTCTGGGCGAGCCGGTGTTCGACCGGCTGGAGGCCGACCTCGCCAGGGCCATGCTCTCGCTCCCGGCCACGAAGGGGTTCGAGATCGGCAGCGGTTTCGCCGGCACCCTGCTCAAGGGCTCCGAGCACAACGACGCCTTTGCCCCGCGCGAGGGCGGCGGCGTGCGGACGGTGACGAACCGCTCCGGCGGCGTCCAGGGCGGCATCAGCAACGGCGAGGAGATTGTCTTCAACGTCGCCTTCAAACCCACCGCCACCATCATGCAGCGGCAGCAGACGGTGGATCTGCACGGGGCCGCGACCGAGCTGGCCGCGCGCGGCCGGCACGACCCCTGTGTCCTCCCGCGCGCCGTCGTCATCGTCGAGGCCATGGCCGCGCTCGTGCTGGTGGACCACTGGATGCGCCAGCGCGCGCAGTGCGGGACCTTTGATTTCTAAACGGAGCCAGGCGCGGCACGTCTGAATTCCCGTTCGCCCTTTGTCGGCTCCCGCGCATTGTTTTCCTCCATGAGTGCTTCCGCCGACCCACCTCTTGTCTACCTCATCCTGGGCGCGGCCGGGTCCGGCCGGCGCGAGGTGCTGGCCGATCTCATTGACGGCGGCCTGCCCGACGGCGAGAGCGCCGCCGTGCTGCTCTCCGCCGCCGAGCTACCGGACGAGTTTGACGCCCGCCTGCCCGGGCTCACCCGCTGGACCTGGCACGACACCCACCTCGCGGCCAGCCTGCCGGCCGGGGCGGCGCGGGTTTTTTTTGTGACCGACGGCCGGGCCAGCCCGGTGGACCAGATCGAGGCGTTCAAGCCCTGGCTCGCCGCGCAGGGCGGCGTGCTCGCGCGTGTGCTCTGCGTCGTCCACTGCCGGCTGGCCGAGGCCCACCCGCCGCTGCTGGCGTGGTTCGAGACGTGCGTGCATTTCGCCGACATCGTGCTGCTCAACCGCCGCGAGGGCGTGGCCAATAAATGGCTCAGCGAGTTTCGCGCGCACTTCGCCAAGCAGTTTTACCCCTGCCTGTTCGAGCCCGTGAAGGCCGGCCGCGTGGCCAATCCCGCGCTCGTGCTCGAGCCGCAGGCCCGGCGGCTGTCCCACCTGTTTGATGAGGGAGAGGAATGGGTCTTCACCGACGGCGATGGCGGGGAAATTGACGAGCAGGAGGAGGCCGAGGACGAGGATGAGGTCACCGCCGCCCCGGCGGAGGACCCCTATCTCGTCCGCGATGCCGCCGGTCGGCGTGTCAAAAGGGTGCCGGACATGGCAAAGTATCTAGCCGCCGCGACCCCGCCGGTTGAGGGGTAGGGCGCGACCGCCTTGTCGCGCCGGAGCCTTGGCGAAGGCGGACGTCCGTTCCGCTCCCGGCTGGAGCTGCGGCCTCGAGTCCTCCCTCGCTTCAGCGACGGAGGGCGACCCCGCCGCAGGTTTTAAACCAGCCCGGCTCAGGCGGTGGCCGGGCGCTTCGCCCGCCGCGCCAGCAGCAGCAGCAGGAAAACCACGAACAGGATCGCGGGCAGCACCGCAACCTTGCCGAGGGTCTCCAGTCCGGCCGCAGCCTGGATGCTGGCGGAGGCCTTGGCGATCAGGTCGGGGTCCGTGGTGTTGAGACGGGCGCCAATGCCCTGGTCGTAGAATTTGCCGATCACCGGCAGCACGAAGCTGACGCTCAGCATCCCCGCGCCGCCCATGATCGCGAGTCCCAGCGCGCCGGTCTTCGGAAAATTCTCGTTCACATAACCGAGCATCGTCGGCCAGAAAAAGCACACGCCCAGGGCGAACACCGTCGCCGCGCCAAAGAGCATCGCGCCGCCCGCGTGGCTCATCGCGACGAGGCCGAGCGCGCTCAGGAGCGCGCTGCCCACCAGCATCCCGTTGGGGGAGAACTTGTGGACAAACACCCCCGCAAACTGGCGGCCCACCGCCATCAGGCCGTTGATCCACACCAGCACCAGGATGCCATTCACCCCGGCGTTGGTCAGGATGGTGGGGATCCACTGGCCCGGCCCGAGCTCCGTTGCTGCGGTCAGCAACATGCAGGCGACCATGAGGAGGAACAGCGGCTGCACGCACGCGGCGAACATCGCGCCCGTGGACACCCCCTGCTGCACGCGCTCGGTGCGCGGAAACTGCCGGCCGAAAAACATCGCCCCATAAACGGCCGTCGGCACCAGCATGGTGGCGAACTGGACTTTCCAGCCGAGCCCGGCTGCGCCGAGCGCAAAGGCCGTCAGGCCGCCGATCACAATGCCGCCGGGAAACCAGACATGGAAGTTGTTCAGCTTGGTCGTTTTGTTGTCGGGAAACAGCGTGGCGATGAGCGGGTTGCAGGCGGCCTCGACCGAACCATTGGCGATGCCAAAGATGAGCGTGCCGGCGTAGAGGCTCCAGTAATTCCAGGCGAAAATCGTGAGCAGGATGCCGACGAGGTGACCGAAGAACGCGAGGGTGACGATGCGGCCGAGGCCGAGCGTGTCGCACAGCGGGCCGCCGAACATCATGGCGAGGGTGAAGCCCCAGAAGGCCGTGCCATCAATCCAGCCGATCTGGGTGTTGGTGAGGTGGAACTCGGCGGCCCAGGCTCCCATGGCACCGCCGCGGATGGCGAAGCTCATGGCGGTGGTGATGAGGGCGATGCAGCTCGCCGTGAAGAAACGGGACGTGGATTTCATCTGGGGGTGGAGGGGTGGGGCCAGCGAAGGCGGCGCGGCGCGGCAGGGCAAGGGCAAATGATCGTCATCGAGGCAGGGCGCGCCGTCCGGATTTTTTCCAAAATGATCCCACCCCTAGGTTCGCCTTACAACAGCGGATGCACCCGCGCGACCCACTCCGCCACCGGCCGGCCCTCCACCAGGTGCTCACACACGATCCGCTCGCAGCGCGCCGGCGTCACCCCGCCATACCAGATGCCTTCCGGATAGACCACCAGCCACGGACCGCCGGTGCAGACCCGCAGGCAGGCCGCTTTGGTGCGCAGTGCGGGCACCCCGAGTGCGTGCAACCGCGCCTTGAGCATCTCCCAAGTGGCCAGACCGTCCGCCGTCGCGCAGCAATCGGGCCCGACGCAGAGAAAAACGTGCCGCCGGGCGTCCGTCAGATTCATCTTGGCGAAGCCGGCAGCGGCGGGATCAGGGGATGCGTGCATGCGGTTGCCCACGGTTATTAGGCGGTTTCCACAGTGGTGAACAGCCCGGATGTGGTGTGGGATGGAGCCTTTTCGGCCCGGTCAGTCGGACGGGTCAGGCCGAACGATGTGACCTATTGCACCCGGTAAGGACCTCGGCAGAATCAGATTCCCGAGTTCCTGCATGCTCCGTCTCCTGCAGCCGGAGGGGCGAAGCCGGCATGCGGTGCGGGAATTGGCTTGTCCTTGGAGTGCTTCTGCACAGAATTTTCTTCATGCGTCTTGCCCCAACCCTGCTGCTGGCCCTTGCCGCCGCGTGCGTCCTTCCCGGCGCGCGGGCGGAGGATCCCGCCAAGGTGGACCCGTCGCAGCAGGTCAACGCCCTCAACCCGTCACCCGAAACGACCAAGTCCGTCAACCAGGTCGAGATCAAGCACGACGACACCCTGCAGGGCAGCCGCGCCACACTGCCCGGGGTCATCGAGGAGCCCAAGGCGTCGATTGGCAGCCGCGCGGCGAACATTGATGTGACGGAGACCCGCCCCAAGACCATCATCACCCCCAAGGAGGCCGCGATTTCCACCACCCCGCTGGCGAACCAGGACAGCAGTCTGAACGGCCAGTCGGCACCCGGCAGGCTCCAGCCCGGGGTGAACCCTTTTCGTGGCAGCACTGCGGTGGCCGACAAATTCCAGCAGCGCCTGACGGATGCCAACACGGCCAACCTCAAAATCCAGCCCGATCTCCAGCGGACCACGTCTTTTGACCAATTGAACCGCTTCATTTTCCGGCACAACGGCCCGGGCAGCGAGGGCGGTCCGGGGTTGATCACCGCCGCGGGTGGCGGCCAGGCGTCCACTGCTCAGGCGATGACGCCCGCGGCCCCGCGCCCGCCGTCCTCGGAGTCGCCCGCCGGCTCGTTTGAGGTGCTGGGAGTGATCAATCCGCCTGTCCGGCGCTGAGCGCCCCACGCTATTTTTCGCGGCGGACTTTTTCCTTCTCCGCGTCGCGTTCCTCCTCGAGGCGGACCCGCTCGGCGGCCAGTTGCGGGCGGATTTTGGCGACCTCGTCGGCCTCCCGGGCGGCCAGCGCCGCGTTGAGCCGCTGGCGCAGGAAGATCTCCCGTTCGGCGATTTTGCCCTGGTAGATTTTGTCCACCTCGGCGAGCCGCGCCTTCTGCGCGCCGGTGAGTGCGCGACCGGCGGCGGGGTCGGATTTGGCGAGGCGTTCCATGGCGAGGTCGTAGGCACTCTTCATGCGCCGGAGCCTGCGCCGGATTCCCCGGGGTTGAAAGCCGGAAGTTGGAGCCACACTTCAGACTAATCCGAGCCGGGCCAGCCCCGGAGTTTTTGAACCGCGAAGGGACACGAATCATATTGCCCGGGTTCACCGTGTCCTCCGTAGCCTTGGCGCAGGAGGATCCGCGTCGATCCGCGCCCTCCGCGGAAGGTCTGAACGGCTCAGGCGTTGGCCTCCTCGGGCAGGTCCCGGCCGAGCGTCTCGACAAATTTTTTCATCGCGGGGGTGAGCACCCGGCCCTTGCGGTGGAGGATCGCGAGCGGGCGGGTCAGCCCGGCCCCTTTGAAGGGCAGCACCGCCAGCGTGCCCTGCCGCGCCTCGTGTCGCACCGTCGCCTGAGGCACGATCGCGATGCCGTGGTCCACCTCGACCGCGCGCTTCACCGTCTCAATGTTGTCGAACTCCATCACCGGCTCGACCTCCAGCTTGTGCTCGCGGAGGATCTGGTCCACCGCCTTTCGCGTCGGGATGTCGGGGTCGAAGCTGATGAACTTTTGCCCCACCAGATCCGAGATCGCGACTTCGCCCCGGCCTGCCAAGGGGTGTTTCGGGTGGGTGATCAGCACCAGCCGGTCATCGCGGAAGGGAATGACCTCGAGCTGGCGCGCCTTCACCGGAAACGCCACCAGGCCGAAATCCACCGCGTTGTGCAGGATGTCCTCATACACGAGGTTGGAGCGGCGGTATTCCACGCGGACATTGACCGACGGGTACTCCTGGAGGAAGCGTTTGATGTAGCCCGGAAGCTCGTGCAGGCCGATGGAGTAGATGGTGGAGATGCGGATCGAGCCGCTCACGACCTTCCGCATCTCCTGCAACCCGCTCAGCAGGGTCTCGTAGTTGTGCAGGATCTCCTTGGCCGACTCATAGACCCGCGTGCCCTCGCGGGTCAGGTGAAACTGCTTCTGGCTGCGGTCGATCAGGAGCGCCTTGAAGCTCCGCTCCATCATCCGCGCCTGCTGGCTCACGGCGGACTGGGTGATGCCGTTCAGGCGGGCGGCCTTGGAGAAGCTCTTGGTCTCCACGAGGTCGGCGAAGATTTTTAGGTTTTCGATTTGCATGGCGCGGGTAATGGTTGGGTGGAGACTAAATCACCACCCCGCGTCCCGCCAACCCAATTCCATGCCGCCCGCCGCCATCGCTTTCCCCGTCCGCCTCGCTGCGGTGCGCGCCCGTCTCGCCGCCGCGGCCCGCGCCGCCGGGCGCGATCCCGCGACGGTCGAACTGCTCGCCGTGACGAAGGGGCACCCGCCCGCCGCCGCCGAGGCCGCCGCCCGGGCGGGCCTGCGGGCCGTGGGGGAAAACCGGGTGCAGGAGGGCGTCGCCAAGCGCGCCGCCTGCGCCGCGCCCGCGCTCGCCTGGGAACTCATCGGTCACCTCCAGTCCAACAAGGCCGCGCTCGCGGCCGCGCATTTCAACCGGATTCAGAGCGTGGATGGCGAAAAACTTCTCCGCCAGCTCGACCGGGCGGCCGCGGAGCTGGGGAAGGTTCTCCCCGTTCTCCTCCAGGTCAACGCCGGGGCCGACCCCGCCAAGTTTGGCGCCGACCTGGCCGACGCCCCTCGTCTCCTCGAACTCGCGCTTGCCCTGCCGCATCTCCGCGTCGAGGGCCTGATGACCATGGCTCCGCTTGGCGCCACGCCTGCCGAGACGGCGGCGCACGCTGCGCGCACTTTTGGCAACCTCCGCGACCTGCGTGACGGGCTGGCCGTGCAGTTTCAGGTCCCGTTGTCCGAGCTCTCGATGGGCATGAGCGGCGACCTCGAGGCCGCCATCGCCGCCGGCAGCACCCTCGTGCGCGTCGGCACCGCCCTCTTCGGCGACCGGGAGGTTTGAACCCGTCGTTCTCGTTCTCTTACCCCCACTCGTTCTCGATCCGTTTCGAAAACCACGTTTTGAGGACGAGAACGCAGCTGAGAACGATGACCGGACAGCCCGCCCGCCCCGCCCATTGACAAATCCCCCGCCCCGCGCCGGAATCCATTCATACCCATGCTCGAAGCGGTTCACACACTCTCCGACTTGGCCAAGTGGTCCTACCCTGGCACCGCCCTCGCCGTCCTCGGCCATCCGGTGGCGCACTCGCTCAGCCCGCCGATGCATCAGGCCGCGCTCGACCGTCTCGCCATGCGCGACCCCCGTTTTGCCCATTGGCGCTATTTCCGTTTTGATGTGACACCCGAAGACCTGCCGCGGGCGCTCCGGCTGCTTCACGCGAAGAACTTTCACGGCCTCAACCTCACGGTGCCGCACAAAGTCCTCGCTTTCGCCCGGATGACCGAGGTCGAGCCCGCCGCGCGACCGGTTGGAGCGGTGAACACACTCCTGCGCACCGCCGCCGGCTGGCATGGCTACAACACCGACGGGCACGGTCTGGCCATGGCGATCCACGAGGAGCTGCGCCGCGACCTGGCCGGTGCCCCCGTCATCCTCCTGGGCGCGGGCGGGGCGGCGCGCGGTGCCGCCGTCGAATGTCTCCAGCGCCGTTGTGCGGGGCTCTGGATCGCCAACCGCACCCGCACCCACCTCGATGCACTGCTGGTCGCGCTCACCCCGCTGGCGCTGGCGGCGAAGATACCGATCCACGCGTTTGATCCCGCGCATCCGCCGTCCGATCTGCCCGCGCACGCCCTCATCATCAATGCCACCAGTGCCGGCCTCCGTGCCGCCGACGCCCCCCCCGTCGCGCTGGCCCGGCTGCCTCGCCCGGCTGCGGTGTTCGACATGATTTACAACCCCCCCGTCACGCCACTGCTGCGGGAAGCGGGCGTGCTCGGTGTGCCGCATGCCAACGGCCTCGCGATGCTCGTCCACCAGGGTGCGCGCGCGCTCGAGCTCTGGACCGGCGCCACGGTCCCCGTCGGCACCATGCGCGCCGCCGCCGAGGCCGCGCTGGTGAAGTGACCGTGCGGTAGTCCGAAACGACCGTCACGCCACCACTCCTGCCGGCGCGACCAGCCTGGCCTCCTCCGGGTACCAGGCGTGCGCCAGGTCGCGCATGATCAGCGCGTGGTCAAACTCCACCGTGCCCGGGGGAAACCGCTGTTCGTCCGCGAAGTAGCTGGAGCCGGCCTCCGTCACCGCCAGCGCGCGGAGCCGCCATTCTGGTGTCTCCAGCCGCAACGCGTCCAGCCGGTCGCCGTCGCGCGTGACCGAGAAGCCGAGGCTGCCGCCCTCGAAGAACGCCGACGCCTCCGCCACCGAGCCAAAACATGACGTCGGCGGCAGCGCGTCGGAGTCCTCTCCCACCACCCGCACCGCCGCCACCCCGTCGTGCGAATGCATCGTCAGCTCGATGTGGCTGCCATCGTCCGTCACCGCAAACCGCGCCGGATGGTGCTCACCCGGAAACAGCCGTCCGCCCACCAGCCGGTTGAGCACCGAGCCGGAGTCGCGGCGCGGGATGAACACGCCTTCGTGCCCCGCGCCGGCGGGGTCCGTCCATTCAATCGCGATCCGGTGGGCGGCATTTTCACTCGAAACCCCAAGCCAGACCGGCAGCCCGGCGGGCCGGATGCGCTCCAGTCGGATGAGGCAGACCCCCACGAGCGCAAATCCGCGGTGCAGCTTGGGCTGAAACGGCGCCGGCAGCAGGCGTTGCACGGCCGCCGGGTCGGCCCGGAAATTGACGAGCAGCCGACGTCGGATGATACCCTTGATGACCGGAAGACGCATGGCGACAACCCCAGCCATACTTGGCTTTCACCGCCCGAACAAGGGTAAAGCCGACTTTCCAGGAAATTCCGAAATGAGCGCAGATTAGCGGTTAAAAACTCCGAATCTGAGTTTGATTTTCACTTTTGCCCCGGCCATCACCACCTCTCCCATGCGCATTGCCGTCCTTGCCGACACGCACGATCGTTGCCCGTCCGGGCTGGTGGAACACTGGCGCGAGGCCGACGAGATCTGGCACCTTGGCGATGTGTGCGCGCCTGAGACCCTCTGGGAGATCGAACAGCTCGGCCGGCCGGTCCATGTCGTGCGGGGCAACTGTGACGACCATCCCGCATGGCCGTCCGCGTTGGAGCTGGAACGGGCCGGGCTGCGTTTTTATCTCACCCACATTTCACCGCCCCACGCGCCGAAAGGCATCCATGCGGTGCTGCACGGGCACACCCATGTGCCACGCCATGAGGTCATCGCGGGCGTACGTTGGCTGAACCCCGGCAGTCTCACCCGCCCGCGGGGTGGGGCGGCCAGTTACGCCTGGCTGGAGGTCGTAACCGGCCAGCCCCTGCGTTGGAGCCAGGTCCGGGTTTGACCCAAAACCGGAGGTCGGCGACACACAATGTCTACTAATAGTAGACATTATAGGTTGAACCAAATTTGGCTGCCGGAAACAGTATAATGTCAGCAGTTGTGGTCGGTGACCAAGCGGGTTCCAATCATCCCGGGACAAGAACTGCTGAGATGCGCGTGCGCACAATCTGTACGACTCCATGCTGGCGATGGCGCCAAAACTATCCTAACTCCGGTGCCCAACGTGAACCTGGAGCCCTCACCGCCACCGCCCGGCCCGGCCGCCCTCGCGACGACGGTTGTCTATGAGCGCAGCGCGCGGGCGCGGCGCTACCGGCTCACCCTGCGGCGCGACGGTGCCGCCGTCGCCATCGTGCCGGCGCACGGCTCGCTGCACGAGGCGGAGCGGTTTGTCGCGGCGCATGCGGACTGGCTGGCTCGGGCCCGGGCGCGCCAGCTCCGGCGGCCGCGTGCCGCCGCGGTGTGGACCCCGGGCACGACGGTGCTCTGGCGCGGGGAGCTGACGGAAATCCGTGTGGCGGCCGAAGGCGAGGCCCGCGCGGTCTGTCTGGCCGCGGATGTGTTTCCCCTGCGCTCGCTGGACGGGGATCTGCGGGGGGCGCTGGAGGCGCACTTTGCCCGGCGGGCGAAACGGGAGTTGCCCGGGCGCGCCTGGGAGCTGGCGGCGGCCACCGGCGCGGACCTGAAACAGGTCACGGTGCGCAACCAGCGCTCGCGCTGGGGCTCGTGCTCGGCGCGCGGCACCGTGTCGTTGAACTGGCGCCTGGTGCAGACCCCCGACGAGGTGCGCGACTACATCATCCACCATGAGCTGGCGCACCTGCGGGAGATGAACCACTCCGACCGCTTCTGGGCCCGGGTCGCGGAGACGTGTCCCGGCTGGCGCGAAGCCGAGCGCTGGCTCAAGCGTCATGGCGGGTTGGTCGGGCTGTGAGTTTGGATGTGGGCGGGGTGCCTCCACCCCGCGGTTCGGGACGATACGGGTGGGACCGGCTCAAGCGGCGGTCGTTGCTGCTTGCCGGCCGGTCCGGCATCGCCACCATCCCCCCACCCATGAGCCAGCCATTCTGGAGCGGTGTTTTTCCCGCCATCACCACGCAGCTCACGAAGGGCGAGTTGCCCGACTTGGAGGCCACCGCGCGGCATGCCGAGGTTTTAATCCGCTCCGGGGTGAGTGGGCTGGTTTTTCTCGGATCCCTGGGAGAAAACCAACCGCTGCTCCCGGCGGAAAAACGGCGGGTGATCGAGGCCATGGTCAAGGCGGTGAACGGCCGCGTGAAGGTTTTGAGCGGCGTCGCCGAGAGCAGCACCGCCGAGGCCGCCCGTTACACCCGCGACGTCGAGAAACTCGGGGTCGACGGCGTGATGCTCATGCCCGCGATGCTCTACAAGGGGGATCCGCGCGAGACGATGGCGCACTTCCGCACCGTGGCCCGGGCCAGCGGCCTGCCCATCATGATTTACAACAACCCCGTCAGCTACGGGAACGATCTCACCCCCGAGATGTTCGCCCGGCTGGCCGATGAGAAGAAATTTGTCGCGCTCAAGGAGAGCTCCGGCGACGTGCGCCGCATCACCGACCTGCACAACACCGTGGGTGATCGCTACGCGCTGTTCACCGGCGTGGACAACCTCGCACTCGAGGCCTCGGTGCTGGGCATCGACGGCTGGGTGGCGGGCAGCGGCATCGCGTTTCCGGCGGAGAACCAGTATTTCTGGGAGCTCACGCGGCGCGGCGAATGGGACCGGGCGCGCGAGATCTATCGCTGGTTCACCCCTTTGCTGCACCTGGATGTCAGTCCAAAGTTTGTGCAATACATCAAGCTCGCGGTGCAGGAGGCCGGCCTGGGCCGGGAGTTCGTCCGCGCACCGCGGCGCCCGCTCATGGGCGCGGAGCGCCAGCGCATTTTGCAGGTCATCCACACGGGGCTCACGAACCGCCCCAAACTTCCGCGGCGGCGATGAAAACGGTCACGGTCATTGACTCCCACACCGGCGGTGAACCGACCCGCGTGGTCCTCGCCGGCGGACCGGATCTCGGCGGCGGGTCGGTCGCGGCCCAGTTGGAGGTTTTCCGCGCGCGGCACGACCGGTTTCGGTCCGCCGTGGTCAACGAGCCGCGGGGCTCGGACGTGCTGGTGGGCGCGCTGCTCGTCCCGCCGCAGGATCCGGCGTGCGCGGCCGGGGTGATCTTTTTCAACAATGTGGGCTGCCTCGCCATGTGCGGCCACGGCACCATCGGGCTCGTCGTCACGCTCGCGCATCTCGGGCGGATCCAACCGGGCGACCACCGCATTGAGACCCCCATCGGCGTGGTCACGGCCACCCTGCACGCCGACGGCCGGGTGTCGGTGGCCAACGTGCCCAGCTATCGGAAGGCCCGGGCCGTGACCGTGGACCTGCCCGGCGGGGAAAAAATAACCGGCGATATCGCCTGGGGTGGGAACTGGTTTTTTCTCACGGGTGCACCCGGCCGCGAACTCACGCCTGCTCACGTCGTGGCGCTGACCGATCTCACCTGGCGCATCCGGCAGGCCGTGAACGCCCAGGGGTTTCCCGAGGTGGACCATGTGGAGTTGTTCGGGCCGCCCACGGCGGGCGGCGACTCGCGTAACTTTGTGCTGTGTCCCGGGCGGGCCTATGACCGCTCGCCGTGCGGCACCGGCACGAGCGCGAAGCTCGCGTGCCTGGCGGCGGACGGCAAACTGGCCGAGGGTGAAACCTGGGTGCAGGAGGGCATGCTCGGCAGCAAGTTCACCGGCAGTTTCCGCTGGCTGGACCGCGGGCGTGGCGAGGTCGCGCCCCTCATCACCGGCTCCGCGCACATCACGGCCGAGGCCACGTTGCGACTGGACGAGGCCGATCCATTTTGCTGGGGCCTCCCGGGGGCATGAGCCAGGACGTGCTCATCATTGGCGCGGGGGTCATCGGACTGTCGGCCGCCGAGCACTGCGCCCGCCGGGGCCATCGCGTTACCGTGCTTGAGCGCCAGGGCGCGCAGCGCGACGGCTGCTCCTTTGGCAACGCCGGCATGATCGTGCCGAGCCACTTCACCCCGCTCGCCGCGCCCGGCATGGTCGCGCTGGGCCTGAAATGGATGCTGAACCCGGAGTCGCCCTTTTACATCAAGCCGCGGCTCGACGCCGGGCTGGTGGATTGGGGGATAAAATTCTGGCGCGCGGCCAACGCCGGGCACGTCCGGCGCAGTGCGCCGTTGTTGCGGGATCTCAGTTTCGCCAGCCGCGCGCTCTTGGAGGAGCTCGCCGGGCAGACCGGCAATGAGATCGGCCTGGTGACCCGCGGCCTGTTGATCCTGTGCCAGACGCCGCACGGCTTGGACGAGGAGGGGAGGATCGCGGTGCAGGCCCGCTCGCTCGGCGTTCCCGCCGAGGTGCTCGACGCCAGACAGGTCGCGCAGCTCGATCCCGGCGTGACGATGGACGTGGCGGGCGCGGTCTATTTTCCCAAGGATTGCCACCTGTCGCCGGAAAAATACTTGGCCACGCTGCAACGGCGGTGCGGGCAGGCCGGGGTGAAATTCGAGTGGGAAACCGGGGTGGACGGGCTGGTGGTGCGGGGGAACCGGATCGCGGCCGTCCGCACCCTGCGGGGGGAGTTGGCCGCCGGGGAGGTTGTGTTATGCGGCGGCGCGTGGTCGTCGGGCATCGCACGGGGGCTCGGCTTGGGCATCCCCCTCCAGGCCGGCAAGGGCCACAGCCTGACCCTCGCTCATCCGCGCGAACTGCCGCAGCTTTGCTCCATCCTCGCCGAGGCGCGCATGGCCGTCACCCCGATGGGTGGGGCGTTGCGGTTCGGGGGCATGATGGAGCTGGCCGGGCTCAACCAGGACATCAACGCCCGGCGGGTGCGCAGCCTGATCAACGCCGTGCCGAGGTATTTTCCGAAGTTTACGCCGGAGGATTTCGCGGGCGTCCGGCCGTGGTGCGGCTTGCGGCCTTGCTCGCCCGACGGTCTGCCGTATCTCGGCCGCACGGGAAAATATGCCAACCTGACCATCGCCACCGGCCATGCGATGCTGGGCGTGAGTTTAAGCCCGGTCACGGGCCGGCTGGTCAGCGAGATCATCAGCGGGGAGCAGCCGTCCTTTGATCTGCGCCTGCTCTCCCCGGACCGTTACGCCTGAGGGCCGGGCGGCTTAGATTCCGGTCAGACGCCCGGTGGAATCGCCGAAACGGTCGACGTGGGGGACTCCCATGCGGTCGAGCATGCTCAGATACAGGTTGGCGATTGGGACGTCGTCGCCCCCCTTGAGGTATCGTCCGGGGGTGAGCGTGCCGCCGCCGGCGCCGGCGAGGATGATGGGGAGGTCGACGTGGGTGTGCCGGTTGCCGTCCGCAATGCCGCCCCCGTACATGATCATCGAATTGTGCAGCAGTGACTGGCCGTCCCCATCCTTGGCCGCCTCCATTTTCTCCAGGAAGTAGGCGAACTGGTCCGCGTAGAATTTGTCGATGACGCAGGTCTTGGCGATCAGGGCCGGGTCATTCCGGTGGTGGGTGCAGAAATGATGGCCCTCGTTCACCCCGATTTCCGTGAAATCACTGTTGTTGCCATCGCCCTTGAAGATGAAGGAGGCCACCCGCGTGTTGTCGGTCAGGAACGCCAGATACATCATGTCCAGGTTGAGCCTGACGTATTCCGTGAAGCTGGCGGGGACGCCGGCGGGCGTGTCCATGCCGGGATCGGGGTGCTGGCCCTTGGCGGCCTCGGCCCGCTGGATGCGCTGCTCGATCTCGCGCACACTGGTCAGAAATTCATCGAACTTCTGGTGGTCCCGCGCGGAAAGCTGCCGCCCCAGGCTGCGGGTCTCGCTCGTCACGAAGTCGAGCACGGAGCTCTGCTGCGTCTGCCGGATGGCCAGGCTTTGCCGGCGCTCGGCGGCTGTGCCGCCCGCCCCAAAGAGGCGTTCGAACAGGAGGCGCGGGTTGGTTTCCGGCGACAGGGGCGTCGTCGGCGAGCTCCAGGACAGGTTGTGCTGGTAGGTGCAGACATAGCCCGTGTCGCAGGCGCCGGCGTTCTGCACCGTGTCACAGGAAATCTGCAGCGACGGAAACGGCGTCAGATGGCCCACCCGCTGGGCCGCCACCTGGTCGACGGAAATGCCCGCATGGAAGTCGGCGCCGAGCGTTTTCTTGCACCGCACGGCGGTGAGAAAGGTGCCCCCCGAGCGGGCGTGGTCGCCGCCGCCGTCGGGTCCGGCATCAGCGGAGTGGTCGCTGAGCCCGCCGATGATCTGCAGCCGGTCCTTCACCTTGGCGAGCGCCTTCATCGTGTCGTTGAGCGCAAAATCCCGGCCTTCGCCGGTCGGCCACCATTTCGCCGGAATGGCCCCGTTGGGAAAGGAGAGGAAAGCCATGCGCAACGGCGCACCCGTGGCCGTGGTTGCCCCCAAACCCGGCATCCCCGGGATCGCGGGAACCGTGTCGGCCAGCAGGCGGCGGGGCAGCAACGACTCCAGCGCCGGCAGCGCCAGGCAGACCCCCAGCCCGCGCAGGAACTGGCGCCGGTCCAGGCGGTGGTGGCGTTCGGTGGCAACCTGACGGGTAGGGCGGGGCGTCTTCATGGGCGGGCGGGGTTGAAGGATAAAATCGGGGCCGGGGCGGGCACCCCGTCGGACAGGTTGCGGGCCTCCTGAAAGGCGGCGGAGTTGATGACCCCGCTCAACAGCGACGAGAAATGCCCGTCGTTCTTGTCGAGACTTTCGACGATTTTGTCAATCGCGGGCACGTCGTAATACTCGGTCCCCCGGCCGAGGGCGTAGGTGAGCAGCTTCTCGGTCAGGCAGCGGTAGAATTCCTCGCGGTGATTCGTCACCAGGATGTGCTTCAAATCGCGCACATCCTTGAAGGATTCCCCGGTGGCCAGGCGGCCTGTCGCGTCAATGGGCTGGCCCAGGTCTTTCGTGCGCACCGTGCCGAAGGCGTCAAAGTTTTCCATGGCAAGCCCGAGCGGATCCATCCGGTCATGGCAGGAGGCGCACAGGGGATTGGCCCGGTGCGTGGCGAGGGTCTCGCGCATCGTGGGGGTGCGGGCCGCGGTCTTCTTGCCCGCGTCCTCCAGGGGCGGGATGTCGGGCGGCGGGGGGGGCGGCGGGGCGCCCAGGATGTTTTCCAACACCCATTTGCCGCGCTTGACCGGGGAGGTGCGCGTGGGATTCGACGTGACCATCAGGGTGCTGCCCATCGTCAGAACCCCGCCGCGCCAGTCGCCGGGGGGCAGGTCCACCCGGTGCATCTCGGCCCCGCCGGCCTGGGTCGCGGGCAGGCCATAGTAACCGGCCAGAACCGGGTTGAGAAACGTGTAGTTGCTCTCAATGAAATCATCGAGGCTGCGGTCGTGGCGCATCACATAGCCAAAATACGCCGCCGTCTCGTCGTTGAGCGCAGCGCGTTGCGCCGGGGTCACCTCGTCGTCGGCCGTGGCGTTGATGTCTTCGCGCAGGAGGATGTCGTGCGCGTTCAGGGGCACCGTCAGCACCGCCCGCGATTGCAGCCATTGGCCCGAGAAATTTTGGACCAAGGCGTCGGCCCGCGGATCCGCCACCATTCTTTGCACCTGCGCCGTCAGATTTTTGCGCAACTGCCCGGCCGCGGCCAGTTTCATCAGGGTTTCATCCGGCATCGTGGACCAGAGGAAATAGGAAAGCCGCGAGGCCAGGGCATACTCGTCGACCAGTCCAAACGCTGCCGGGTTCGCGGCGTCCGCCGGTTGTTCAATGCGGAAGAGAAATCGTGGCGACGCCAGTACGGCCACCATCGCCTGCGCCACACCCTGTTCAAAGGTCTTGCCGGGCGCCCGGTAGATCTTTTCCGCGATGTCCACCAGATGGTCCAGGCTTGCCGGCGGAACCGGGCGGCGGAACGCCTTGGTGGCAAAGGCACCCAGCAGTTCGCGCGCGTAGTCGCCGCGGGCCGCCGAGTCTGCGGGGGCGTCCTCGCGCGGGAAGAAATGAGCGTAATTGGCGGGATGCTGCCATTGGGCCGGGTTGGTCGGGCCTTCGATGGCGACCTTGCGGATCTGGTAGGCGACCACGCTTTTGGTGGCCCCGGCCGCGTTCCGGGGCGCGAGGCTTACCGTGACCTGGTGGTCGCCCGGCTTCCAGTGCACATGAAACGTCTCAAACCACGAGGGGTAGATCTCCGAGCCGTAATTGGTGCCGTGCCAGGGATAGACTTTCTGGCCGGCCTCCTGGTCATCCAGGCTGACGGTGACGGTGCAGCTCGCGGTGGTGAAGGTGATGTCGCTGCCGAGCCCCTCCTCCATCGCCACATCGTAATCCCCCTCCTCCTTGATGGAAAAGGTGTGGCTGACTTTTGCCGGGGTGAAATAGCTCATGCTGGCGCCGGTCTTGCCCGCGGTTGCGCCCAGGAACTGCCGTCCCGTCGCCGCCTGGGTCGCCATCACGCGGGAGGTGGAGGGGACGGCCTGATCCACCACGCTTTGCGCGGCGGCGAGATATTTCTCCATCAGCAGGGGCGAGACGTTGAGCACGTCGGCAATGTTGTCGAAGCCATAGCCGATGTCGTCGGAGGGGAACTCCTTTTCCGTGTCGAAACTCACGCCCAACAAGTCGCGGATGGTGTTGCGATATTCGAGGCGGTTGAGCCGGTGGGCGGTCACGCGACCCGGGTCCAGGTGCTCCGGATCCACGCCAAACGCCGTGAATTTTATCCACTGGTCCAGGGTGCTCTGGTCCTGGGTGGTGAGCCGCGGATTGCCATTGGCGGGCATGATGCCGGCCCGGGTGTTTCTCAGCACCTTGAGCCACAGCTCGGGATTCCTCAGGATTTGGTCGGCCTTCAGTTGGTCAAAGGCGATGCCGGCCTCGTGCCGGCCGTCGCCGTGGCAATCATAGCAGTTCGACTTCAAAATCGGCTCAATCTGTCGGTGAAATTCCGCCAGGCCCGGATTCTCCCTGGGCGGGGCCGCCGGTCCGGGGGTGGTGACGGGCGCGGCCCGGGCCGCCAGGGTCGTCGGGGCGGTGGCACCGGTGCGTGAGGTCAGCTCGCACGCGCCCAGGAGGGTGCCGATCAGGAGGGCGGAAACACCGAGCCTGGCGGCTCGCGGGATCCGGCGGCCGTTCCGGCCTTTTTCTTCCAATGCGTTCATGAGGGGTAAATTCACCGTATTTTGATTTCGGCTCCGGTGGCAAAAGATTTCTGGAAGGAGTCAGGAGGGGGGAGTAGGACGAGGCGGGACCGGCCGTGGGTCGGGCGGACTATTGGATGGCGGGCAGGCCCAGTTGGTTGGCCTCGGTGGCGTTGCCGATGTCCGAGGTCTTGGCCCGGCGGCCGGTGGGCGGCACCTTGCCCGAGTGGATGTCGAGCAGGCGGGCATGGGTCGTTTCGGCCGCCTTGATGAGCTCGGCGTAGGGCTGGTCGGTCACGTCGATCCAGCCGATGTTGTAATTTTCCCCGTCGTTGCGGCCCGAGACGGGCTCGTCGATCCATTCAAACCAATGGGTCCCGATGACCTCGGGGTGCGCCGCCGCATGCTCCACATAATAACTGTAGGCGAGCCCGCGCTCCTCCTGGCTCATGGCCTGGACCAGCCCCGGGGCCATGCCGCGGTCGGGCACGCCGATGTGAAACTCGCCGATGAGCACCGGCCGCCCGGTCAGCTGGTGGACGTTGCTGATCTGCTCCGGCGGCGGCTCGTAGCGGTATTTGTTCAGCGTATACACATCGAAGTTCCGCGCGAGCCGGATGACGTAGTCCGGCGGCGTGCCGCCGAAGCGGATGCCGAGATTGAGATGGTTGGGGTCATGCTTCTTCAAGGCGGTGTTGATCACCGCGAGATAGCGCTCGAACGCACCCAGGACCAGGTCACGCCGCTTCTCCGGTGTGTCGCCCTGCGCCAGGCCGGCCTGGAAGCGCGACTGCATCGCGCTGGCCGGTCCTTGCAGGACCAAGTCCACAAACTGGCTCTCCCGCCCGGGCCAGGGCGGCTCGTTGCCGATGAAGTAGCCGAGCAGCCACGGGTCGTCCTTGAGCGGCGTGACCTGGCTCGCGATCGAGCGGTCCACCAGCTGGTCAAACGCGTCTGAATACACGTCTGGCATGCCCATCACCTGCGTTCCGCTCTGCCAGCCGCGCAGGCTCATGACATAGGCCCGCTTCTTCCCGGCGGCCCCGACCGCGTTATTGACGGTGTTGCCATAGCTGGTGTTGAGCCCCCAGGCGCCCATCCGTTCGGAGGTCAGGGCCGCCCATGGCGCCATGAAATCGGCGCCATAGCGGCGCTGCAAATTGGCGGTGTAAAATGAAACCTGGCGGCCGGCGTTGGCCGGCGCGCCGGCGCGCGGGGCCACCGGGGCCGGCAGGCTGGCAAAGTAATCCTCGCGCCCGGTCACGCGCGTGCCGATGCCGGTGCCGATGCCGTTGACCCCGGTCGAATAAAACCAATGGCCCTCCGGGTCCACGAACCACCAGACGCCGTTGATCTGTTCCACGCGGAAAAAGCCGGTTGCCTTGGCCTGGGTGGAGGCGAAGCCGCCGAACTGGTCGCGATCCGGCAAGCTGCTGGCGTGTCCGAGCGCGTCGGCCTCGGCCGTCCAGGCCGCCTTCAGCTCCGTCTCGGTGTGGGGCTTGCCGTTCCATTCGAGGTGGGTGTACTGGCCGAAGGAATCGAGCAACGGTTTGCCCTCGAGGATATCGTCGCCGGGGTCGGTGCGGGCGAGGGTGACGGAGCGGATTTCCAGTTTCGGGGCGCCCGTGGGAAACCGCATGACGAAGCTCAGGCCGCGCACGTCGGTCGTCGGACCGTTGCCGCCGCCCTCGATGTTGATCCAATAGGAATTGCGCGGCTGGTTGACGGTGGCCGCGAGGTCGGAGGCGTTGCCCAAACCCTGGCGGTAAAAGCGCAGCGGGATCGAGGCCCGCACCCAGACGCCGGGAAAGGGATGGATGCGCTTGGAGATGAGCTGGTCGGAGGTTTGCAGCCCCAGTTCAAACCGCTGGCTGGAGGAGGCCCGGAACTCGAGCACGAGAAAATTATAGCCGGTCCAATCCGTCGGCAGGTCCGGGTTAAGCTCCTTGAGCGTCCACTGCTGGGTTGAAACAGGCTGGTCGAAGACGATGGTCTTCAGCTCGGCTCCCCCGGCGGGCCGAGCAAGGGCGCAGAGGATGGCCATGGAGCCGGCAAGCTTGGCGAGGAACAACATGGGGACAGGGGTTGGGGTGGGGAAACCGGCAAACGAGGCTGATGTCACCGACCAATGTCTCGGATGGCAGCGGCGGGGTCAAGGGCGGCGCACCGGTCGCGCGGGGAGGGCAGCCCTCACCGGGGTTGACCTCAACCCGCTGGGCCGCGGATTGTCCGTCTGGCCAAGGCCATCCGGCAGCGCCCTGGGGTCAATCGCTCCACCTCGCAGGAACGGGCTACGGCGATTGCAGCCGCCCCGCGCGGACCAGGCACACGCAGTCGCTGCCGTCGGCGGTGGGGAGCCATTGCAGGTCGAGGGACTTGAACTCGCGGGTCATCGCGCGGCGCAGGCCACCGACCTCGATCAGCAGCAGCCCGTGCGGTGCGAGCCGGGTGCCGGCCTGTTGCAGCAGCCGGCGGATGATGTCCAGGCCGTCCCTGCCGCCGTCCAGCGCCAGCCGCGGTTCCTGCTTGAACTCGGCCGGCAGCCGGTCGCAGCGCGCGGCCGGTTCGTAGGGCGGGTTGCTGATGATGAGGTCGTGGCGCGCGGGAGGAACGCCGTCGAATACATCCCCCTGCCGCAGCCGCACCCGCCGCGCCAGCCGGTGCGTCCGCACGTTGATCGCCGCCACTGCCAGTGCGGCGGGGGAGAGATCGATCGCGTCCACGGTCGCTCCTTGGAAATGTTGCGCCAGCAGGATGGCCAGACAGCCGGAACCGGTGCAGACATCCGCCGCCCGGAGCACCTTGACCCCTTCCGGCAGCAGGGCGTCGAGCGTGGGGATGATCTCGACAAAATAGCTGCGCGGGATGAGCACGCGCTCATCCACATAAAACTTTTGCCCGCCCAGCCAGGCCTCGCGGGTCAGATACGCCGCCGGCACATGGTCAAGGATCCGGCGGCGCAGGACGGCCGCGACGGCGTCCTGCTGGCCGGCGGTGAGCCGGAGGTCGAGCACGCGCGCGTCGCACTCGGGCGGCAGGTCGAGGGTGTGGAGCAGCAGATAGAGCGCCTCATCATGGGCCGACGCCGTGATCTGCCCAAGCGCGAGGCCGGCGCGGGCATAAAGTTTTTCGGCGAGCGCCAGCCAGCCGCCAAGGGTGGGCGGGCGGACGCCGCCGGCGTCCAATGCCCGGTCAAGGTTTCCGGGCTTCGCCATCGTCGGTCAGCACATGCTCGTGCTGGGAAATGTGCTCGGGGCAGTAACATTCGGCCCCCGTGCATTTCGAGCAGTAGCGAAAATCCAGGTCGGGGTCGGTGAGTTCGGTTTTGCCGCACACGCGGCAGCGGTGCCGGGCCGCGCCGGCCTGCGCAAAACGCTCCGCCTGCGTCTGCATCTTGCGCGAGTGCATCCGGGCCGTCAGCCAGAGGTCCTGGCTGAAGAACAGGAAGAAGTTGCCCGTGGCCGCCAGAATGGCCAGCCGTTCGGCCGGGGCCCCCACCACCATTTGGTAACCGTACCAGACCCAGGTCACCAGGGCCAGCCACTTGATCTTCACCGGCAGGATGAAGAAGATGGCCAGTTCGAAGTCGGGAAAGAGATGGGCAAACGCCAGGAAAACCGAGCCGGCGAGAAACACATCGGTCGCCACCACATACGGATGCAGCAAGGCCGCCCCGACCGTCAGCAGGTAGCCCACCAGCAGAAACAGGTTGAAGCGAAAGGTCCCCCAGTGGCCCTCCAGCGCATTGCCCATGAGGTAGAACAGATACCAGGAAAATCCGACCCAGATGATGCTGTCGCTGGGCGGCATAAACAGGAATGTCACCAGCCGCCACGGCTGGCCCTCCCGCACCAGATAGGGCAGGAGCGCGAAATCGCCCATCGCCCGTTTGCCCGAGTAAATCAGGGCAAACGCGCCCGCCTGCCCGATGATCAGATAGAGGGCGAGATGATGGATGGCGAAACGCCCGAGAAAGCGTTCAAGTTTTTTGAGAAACGACATGGAGGGCGTGAATCGGATTCAATTCACCGCCATTTTACGGGGTTGCGCAACACGGTTCTGCCGCCCGGCGAGGCGGAAACTTTCACCGCGGATCACACGGATTGGCGCGGATGCCGGAGTGGATTTGAACCGAAGGCAACGAAAGGAGGAAGGAGATTGGCCTGGGCTGCGCTTGCCAACAGGGTGGCGGGTCGGGACACTCATGGCTCTAAAGAAATTGAGTCGCGCCGACCTCCGCCCTCCCCCATGAAAGAGCTCTGCTCCATCCTTGCCGCCCTCGAACGACCCGCAGCCCGGCCGGTGGCGCTCGCCACGCTGTGCCGGGTCCACGGCTCCTCCTACCGGCGGCCGGGCGCGCGGCTGCTGCTCGGCGGCGATGGCACCCGCACAGGCTCCATCAGCGGCGGCTGCCTGGAGGACGATGTGGTCCTGCGGGCGCGCGCAGTCGCGGCGGGCGGTCCGGCGCAGGCGGTGACCTATGACACCACCGAGGAGAACGACCTCGTATGGGGCGTCGGGCTTGGCTGCCACGGGGTGGTTGACCTGGTCATCGAGCCGCTGGCGGAGGGCGATCACGGATGGGCCAGCTGCGTGCGCGGGGCGTTTGCGCGGAAGCAGGACACGGCGCTGGCGGTTGCGTTCCAGGCGGATTCGGCCGCCACGCTGGGCACCCGTGCGACCCTCACGGGTGACGGCCACGAATGGGTGGCAACCGGTGCCGACCGCGTGGCGTTGACGGCTGGATTGCGCGAGGCGTTGGCGAACCAGACCTCCCATGTGGCGCGGTTGGAAACCTTGGCCGGGCGACCCTGGATTTTCTTCGAATATGCGCCGCGCCCCGTGCCGCTGCTGATCCTGGGGGCGGGGGACGATGCGCAGCCGCTTTGCCGGATGGCGGCGGAGCTGGGCTTCGCCGTGACCGTGGTTGACCCGCGTCCGGCCTATGCGACGAAGGAACGATTCCCCGCTGCCACCATCGTTCTGGTGGCGACGCCGGACGCCTTGGCCGCACTCGGGCCGCCGGACGGGCGGGCTGCGGCCATCGTCATGACCCACCACTACCTCCACGATGGGCCGTTCCTGCGCTGGCTGCTGGCGCAACCACCGGCCTACCTCGGGTTGCTCGGTCCGAGGCAACGGGCGGATAAAATTCTTGCCGATCTTGCCGCCGGCGGACTGGAGCTCACGCCCGCGATGCGTGACCGGCTGCACGCGCCGGTGGGGCTCGATCTCGGGGCGCGGACACCGGAGGCGGTCGCCCTGGCGATCCTTGCCGAGGTGCAGGCCGTGCTGGCCGGCCGCGACGCACGGCCGTTGCGTCATCGCACCCGTCCCATTCATGACTGACCCCTTCACCATCGTGCGCGCCAAGCCAAGTGTCACTTATTACGTGACACTTTCTCCGGGCGACTCCGCCGCCTGTAACGTATTACGTTACAAATATCGGGTCGACGGGAAAGGGGGTGGGCGATGAACCCAGCGAGGGTGGGCGGCGAGACGGGGGGAAGCCGGAAGCCGGAGGCCGGAGGCCAGTGGGCAGAAACCGAACACCGGCAGCCGGCGGCGGGCGAGCCGCCGCCGTTCCGCATCGGGCTCGTGTTGCTGGCGGCGGGAGCCTCAACGCGGATGGGTCGACCTAAACAATTGATTGAAGTCGGGGGCCGGCCGCTGGTCGTGCGGGCGGTGGAGGCGGCACTGGCGTCGGTGGCCTGGCCGGTGGTGGTCGTGGTGGGGGCCCACGCGGAAGCCATCCGCCCCGTGCTCGCACGGCATCCCGTGCTCGTCGCGGACAACCCCGCGTGGACCGAAGGCATGGCCTCGTCGCTGCGGACGGGGGTGGCAACGCTCCAGGCCTTTTCGCGCACGCTCGATGGCGCACTGGTCGCCGTTGCGGACCAGCCGGCCTTTTCGGCCAAGGTGATCGCCCGGCTGGTGGAGGCGCATCGCGCAACCGGGCGAGGGATCGCGGCCGCACGCTACGCCGGGCGGCTGGCCGTGCCGGCGCTGTTTGACCGGACACATTTTGCGGCCCTGGCCGCGCTGACCGGCGAAGGCGGCGCGCGGCAGTATCTCGCCGACCACGCCGCCGGGACGGCCGCAGTGGACCTGCCGGAGCTGGCGGTGGATCTGGACACGCCGGAGGACCTGGCGGCCTGGAAGGAGTGACGATTCGATTATTGAACCGCGAAACCCTGGCCTCTTCAATTGCACTCGAAGGTCACCTCCTGCCTCAACCGATTCAGATCTTGGCGGCACTCCGACTTATGAAACCCAGCTCTGGCACCCACAGGCGGTTGTCCCCCCCACAACGCGTGGAACTGCTCATTGCCCTGCAATCCCGGTTTCAGAAGAACTTGAAGCGGCACAAAGGTCTGGATTGGGCCGAGGTGCAGACCCGGCTGGAGGCCGATCCGGAAAAGCTGTGGTCACTCCATGAAATGGAATGCACCGGGGGCGAACCGGATGTGGTTGGTCAGGACAAAAAGACGGGCGAATTTATCTTCTTCGATTGTTCCGCGGAAACTCCCGCCGGCCGCACCAGCCTTTGCTACGACCGCGAGGCGTTGGATTCGCGGAAGGAGTTCAAGTCGAAAAACAGCGCCATGGATCTGGCGAGGGCCATGGGCATCGAGCTGTTGACGGAAGCAGAATACTTTGGGCTGCAGAAACTGGGCGAGTTCGACACCAAGAGGTCGAGCTGGCTGAAAACGCCCGCTGAAATCAGAGAACTCGGCGGTGCGATCTATGGTGATCGCCGTTATGGCCGGGTCTTTGTGGGTCACAACGGCGCGGAATCTTATTACAGCGGCCGGGGTTTCCGGGGTACGCTTAAAATCTGAACCGGTCTGCCGGGACAGCCCGGTCAGGGCCACAGGGAGCCCGGCGGCCCCAAGTCAAGGACCACGACCGGGGAATTGCCGCAATTTCAGGCCCGTTTCGGTCCACGACGCCGCCAGGCGGCGAAGCCGAGACCGCACATCCCAACCACCGCTGTCCACGTTTGCGGCTCGGGGATGGCGGCCACGTCGGCGAAATTACTGATGGTCAGCGAGCCGGTGCTGGGGGAGCCCGGGGTGCCTCCGATGGGGGGACCCCCGGGCCCCCCGGGACCCGGGACGCCAAACGTTCCCGCGAAACCCGTGGCGGTGACCCCAAGGGCCAAGGTGGAGCCCGACGCCAGGTTGAAGGCAAAAGTTGTGCCGGAGACAGCGCTCACCGGGCTGCCGTCAACCGTGACGAACACGGCTCCGGCGGCCGACAGGTCGAAGCTGACGGTGCTGGTCGACGCCGCGACGTGCGACAGGGTCAACGTTGAGGTGCCGGCGCCAAACCCATTGTTGCCGCCGGCCCCGGTGGCGCTCAGGAACAGGGAGGCCGGCCCTCCCGTCGTGTCGATGCTGCCGCCGTTGTTGGCCGTGAGGTTCAACAGCCAACCACCCTCGGTCAGGTTCGACTGGTTGTTGTTAAAAGTCGTGCTGATGGTGGGCAGGGAAAATTCCCCCGTGAACTGTCCGAAGCCTGCCGTGGCGAACGCCAGCGCGAGGGCAACGCAGAGCGAGAATTTGTGGCGGAAGTTTAAGGGTGAAATCATGGTCTGGGAGGAGAGTGAGAGCGGGAGGAAGTAGTTGCGGGCTGAGGCCTGAATGGGGCCCAGCCCGGAGGCAAGCGCGAATCCCCCCTCAGTAAAGCAAATTGAGGGCCAGATTGCCGACCTACATGCTGAATGCTGCTCGCATGGGGTATATATCACTGCTGCATTGCCGCGACGAAGGCCAAACGCACCGGTGACGTGGTGCGGCGTTCCCACCGATGTGGGGTGTTCATCCCACCGGTATTCCTTTGCCCGCATCCGCGGCTGGCGCGAGGCTGTTGCTTATGACCACCAAAAAAATGTATGTTGAGCAGCGGGCCGCGACGGGCGATTTCGCCGTTAGAAAAGCTGGTTCGAAGCGGGCCAGTGTCGTGGTTCCCACTCAAAAGAAGGCGATTGCGAAGGCGAAGAAGTTGAACCCCGGGGCCGCGCCCCGGGTCGAGCGGGTTCGCCGCACCGCCAGCGGCAAGCCCGATCAGTGGCGCAAGGCGTAGCGCTTGCGCCCGCACCCGGCGTGTCCGGGGGGCAATTTCGTTTCCACCCAGGCATCCGGGGTGGGCGGAATCCCCTCAGGGCAGCTTGGTTTCCTCGACTTTTTTCGTCTGGGCGGCGCGCCAGGCGTCGAGGGCCTTTTTGATTTTCTTGTCGCCTAGAGCCAGGATGGCGGCGGCGAAGAGGGCCGAGTTGATCGCGCCGGGCTTGCCGATGGCAAAGGTTCCCACGGGCACCCCGCCGGGCATCTGGGCCATCGAGAGCAGCGAGTCGAGGCCCTTGAGCGACGCCGACTCCATCGGCACCCCGAGCACCGGCAGCGGCGTGAGCGCGGCCGCCACGCCCGCCAGGTGCGCCGCGCCGCCAGCGGCGGCGATGACGACCTTGAGTCCCCGCGCCTCGGCGCCGCCGCACCACGCAAATGCCAGTTGCGGCGTGCGGTGCGCGCTGATCACGCGTTTCTCATATGCCACGCCGAGCGCGTCGAGCGTCTGCGCGGTGTGCGACATCGTCTCCCAGTCGGAGGCGCTGCCCATGATGATTCCTACGAGCGGTTTTGCCATATCCGACCACTGTTGGCGGGTCGGGCACGCCGTGGCAAGCCCTTCTGGAAAAGGCTGAATAACTGAAGGCTGAAGCCGGAGAAAGCGCCAGGGCAGCGAAGAGGCAAAGCCGCGGGGAACTGCGGGGCCAGCTCGGCGAGCTGGCCGACGGGACCGATTGAGGGGCTTCGGGGCATCCTGGTTTATGGCAGATTTTTCGGACGGCGCGTTGGGGTCAACGCGCCCCACCTGCAAACGGGGCTTGTCATTGGTCATGGTTCATTGGACCTTGGCCCTTCCACCGCCTTCGGCGGTGGTCTTGGTTTTGGGGCCTGGTCGTCGCTCCAGCGTTCTTTGATCCCAAGGCGCGGGTAACGCCGCGCCCGTCGAACCGCTGGAGAGGAAAGTCCGGACACCGCAGGGCAGGATGCCGCACGAGCTTCACCGCAAGTGCGGGCGCCGCGTTTCAAGGCGCGGCGACGGACAGTGTCACAGAAAATATACCGCCCCACATCGCCCGGCGAAAGCCGGTGATGTGGGGCAAGGGTGAAAAGGTGGGGTAAGAGCCCACCGCGCCGACGGCAACGTCGGCGGCACGAAAAACCCCGTCCGGTGCAAGGCAAAATAGGCGGCTGGGTGGCCCGCCCCATAGCCGCGGGTATGCCGCAGTTGGAGGTTTGGCCGGGCAACCGGCCAGGCGTCCGACAGGCCGCGCAAGCGACCTAGAGAAATGACGACCGAAGCGCCGCAAGGCGTGGAACAGAATCCGGCTTACCGGCCCCAAAACCAAGTTCATTCACCACCACGATGGCGTCTCCGCCTATTTCGGCTTCCTCCCCAACGTCATCACGCCGAGGGCGGTAAAGAGCAGGCCAATCAGGGAGGTCATCAGGAGGAGCAGCTTCAGCTGACCAGGGGTCAGTGTCGTCGCGTGCCCGAACAAATGGAGGTAGCCGTTTCCGGCCATGGCTTCGGAATTGTTTGAGTAGACCCACCATGAGACGAACAGGAGGGCGGAGCCGGAGATGATCCGGAGCAAGGCGGACAGGGTTTTCATGGCCGGTCGGGGTGGGTAAAGGCGAGGCGGGGCGTTGCTCAAATCAGCCAGACAGAAAGAGGGGACGGAGGCAAGCACCTGGCGAAAGCGAAAGATAAAGCGGAAAGTGAAAGAAACGGAGGCGGAATTCACCCTTGACTCGGGCGCGGGGGTTTGGGCTTCTGTCCGGCTACAAAACTCCCGTCCCTCATGGCCAACACCAAATCCGCAATCAAAGCCGCCCGCAAGGCGGTCCGCCTCACCACCCGCAACAAGGCGGTCAAAACCCGCCTGAAGTCGCTGCACAAGAAGTTTGACGCCGCCGCCAAGGCCGGTGATCCCGCCGCCGCCAAGGCCGCCGGCTCCGCCTATGCGTCCGCCATGGACAAGGCCACCAAGTCCGGCGTCGTCCACAAGAACGCCGCCAGCCGCGCCAAGTCCCACGTCGCCAAGTTCGTCTTCGCGAAGTAAGCCGCGATTGTTGGTGGAGTCCCACCGTTGCTCCTTCGCCTTGTGCTCACCGAGCGCGGGGCTTTTTTGTTTTTCTGGAAGCGCGGGCGCCCCACCCGCAGGGAGGGGGAGGCGAATCAAACCCTTGAACCACTGACGCGCGCCTATTTTCACTGATCCGACCCGGCGGTCCGCCTGAGTGCTCATCAGGGCCAGTCAGTGTTTAAGCTCCGTTTGTCCGGCCCCTTGATTTGTCCGACTTGTTTTATCCGTGTTGATCCGTGTCATCCGTGGTAACTCAATCCCCCCATGCCCCTCAGCCGTCATCTGCTCCGGTGGGCCCGCCCGTTGCTGCCGCAGGCGGTGGCGTGGCTCGCGGCGGGCTGGCGTGGCGACGGGCCGCTGGATTTGTCGGCCTGGCTGATCGTCGTGCCCACCCAGCAGGCGGGCCGTCGGCTGCGCGAGGCACTGGCGGCCCATGCGGACCAAAAGGGGCAGGCCGTGTTTCCGCCCCGGGTCGTGGCGCCGGAGGCGCTTACCGCCCTGGATGCCCCGGCCGGGGGGATCGCCACGCGACTGGAAGCGCAGCTCGCCTGGGCCGGCGTGCTGCGCGGCGTGAGGTTGGAGGATTTTCGCGCGGTGTTTCCGCTGGATCCGCCGGCCCGCGATTTTGCCTGGGCGCGACGGTTGGCGGAACAATTGCTGCGGTTGCAGGCAACCCTGGCCGAGGGCGCGCTGCGGATGGGCGGCGTGCCGGCGCGGGCCGGCCGCGACTGCCCCGAAACCGAGCGCTGGCGGCAGCTCGGCGGGCTGGAGCGGCTCTATGACGCGGCGCTCGCGCGGCGCGGTCTCCGCGACCCGCAGGCGGCGAAGCTCGCCTGGGTGGAAAACGGCGCCACCTGGCCCGCCGGCGTGGAAAAAATCATCGTCCTCGCCACGCCTGATCCGCTCCCGCTTGCGGGGAAGGTCCTCGAGCGGCACGCCGCGCGCGGGCCGGTCGAGGTGGTGGTGTTCGGGCCGGGCCTGGAGCTGTTTGACGACTGGGGGCGGCCGTTGCCGGACACGTGGGGGCGGCGGGAGCTGGACTGGCCGGAATTTGAGCGCCACGTCCACTTGTGCGCCGACCCCACCGACCAGGCGGCCCGCCTGGTCGCGCTGGCCCAGGCTTACCCCGCGCCCGAAGGCCGGCTGGCCGTCGGGGTGGGTGACCCGGAGGTGCTTGCGCCGCTGGAGGGCGGGCTGGCCCGCGCGGGCGTGCCGGCCTTCAACCCGGCGGGCCGCGCCCGGCGACGCGACGCGTTGCATGCGCTGCTCGCGGCGCTCGCGGAGTTTGCGCGGGAGGACAGCTTCGGCGCTGCGGCGGCGCTGCTGCGTTGTCCGGATGTGCTCGGATGGCTGGGCCCGCGGGCGGGCGGGGCCGCGTTCTCCCCGGCCCGGCTCCTGGAGGAGCTCGACCAACTGCACGCGCGCCATCTGCCCCCGACGCTGGTGGCCGCACGGGGGCACACGGCCAAATTCCCCGCCGCCGCCCGCGCGCTCGGGGAACTGACGGAGCTGCGTGCGACCCTGGCCCGGGGGGGATTTCCCGCCGGCGCGGCCGCCGCCCTCATGGAGATTTTCGCCGCGCGGGAGCTGGCGACGGATTCACCGCTGGCGGACTCGGCCGGGGCGTGGGGCGACACGCTGGCCGAGGCCGGGGCGGCGTTGGAAAAATTCCCCGGCGCGTCGCCGGCGGAGGGCTGGGAGCTGGCGCTGGAGGCGTTTGCCGCGGCGAGGCGGGCGGAGGAGAAGCCGGCGGGCGCGCTGGAGCTGAACGGGTGGCTGGAGCTGCTGTGGGAGGACGCGCCCCATCTGGTGGTCGCGGGCCTCAACGACGGCAGCGTGCCCGACGCGGTGACGGGCGACGCGTTCCTGCCGGAGAGCCTGCGCGGACCGCTGGGGCTGAAGACGAACGCCGTGCGGTTTGCGCGCGATGCCTATCTGCTGGCGGCGCTGGCGACCTGGCGGGGGGAAAGCAGCGCCGGCCTCCAGCCGGCCTCCGACCGGTCCTCCGAAGCTTCAGCGGAGGAGGAGGGTGGGGCGGGCCCGCCGCTCCGGTCTGGTGGCCGTCTCGACATCCTGTTCGGCAAGGTGTCGGCGGCGGGCGATCCCCTGCGTCCGTCGCGGCTGCTGCTGCGGTGCGCCGACCCGGAGCTGCCCCGCCGGGTGAAATTCCTCTTCCGCGAGGTGGTGGCGGCGCAGACGAGCCTGCCGTGGGCGCGGGCGTGGCGGCTGCGCCCGCGGATCGTGCCGTCGCCGGGGACAATTTCGGTCACCGCGCTGCGCGCCTGGCTGGCCTGTCCGCTGCGGTTTTATTTCCAGCATGGGCTCCGCATGGAGCGGGTGGACCCGGACAAGACGGAGCTGGATGCGTTCGATTTCGGCACGCTGGTGCATGCGGCTTTGCAGGTGCTGGGCGAGGACGAGGGCCTGCGCGACTGCGAAGACGAGGCCATCCTGCGCGACGGGCTGCTGGCGGCGTTGGAGCGGCGGGCGCGGGCGCAGCTAGGCGGCGCCCTCACGCTGCCGCTGCTCGTGCAGCTGGAGTCGGCGCGGCAGCGGCTGGGCGCGGCGGCCCGGGTGCAGGCGCGCGAACGGGCGGCGGGCTGGCGGATCGAGCGGGTGGAGTGGAAATTTGAGCTCGCGGCCGGCGGGCTGGCGGTGCGCGGCAAGATCGACCGCATCGACCGCCATGCCGGGACCGGCGCGGTGCGCGTGCTCGATTACAAGACGAGTGACACGGCGTTGTCTCCGGAGCAGTCCCACCTCGGGCCGGCGGGCCGGACGGCGCAGCGGCCGGTGTGGGCGGGCGTGACCGTCGGTGGCCGGGAGCGCGTCTGGGAGGATCTGCAGCTGCCCTTGTACCGGCGGGCGGTGGCCGCCGAGTTTGGCGTGGAGGTGGCGTGCGGCTATTTCAACCTGCCAAAGGCGGCGGGCGACACCGCGCTGAGCCTCTGGGACGGCCTGACGCCCGAGCTGCAGGCGGCGGCGGAGCACTGCGCGGAGCAGACGGCGGCGGCGATCGCGGCGGGGGAGTTCTGGCCGCCGGCGGAGCGCGACGCGCGTGACGACGCGGACTGGACGGGGCTGTTCCATCACGGGACGGCCGCGAGCGTGGAGTGGGAGGGAAACAGAGGTCGGAAGCCAGAGGTCAGAGGTCAGGGTCCGGAGGACGAGCGCGGGGCGGGGCGCGCTCCCGCGGGAGGAGCCGCATGAAAACGCCCGGGCATGTGATGATCCTGGCGTCGGCGGGGTCGGGGAAGACCTACGCGCTCACGAACCGCTACATCGCGCTGCTGGCGGCCGGCGCGGCGCCGGAGCGGATCGTGGCGCTGACCTTCACCCGCAAGGCGGCCGGGGAGTTTTTTGACGAGATTCTGAAAAAGCTGGCGTACGCGGCGGAGGACGCCGCCGCGGCGGAGCAGCTGGCGCGGGAACTGGAGGCCCCGGGGCTGGCCGCGGCCGATTTTCTGCGGCTGCTGCGCGCGGTGGTGGACGCGACCCCGCGGCTCAGCCTTGGCACGCTGGACAGTTTTTTCACGCGGGTGGTGCGGAGCTTTCCGCTGGAGCTGGGGCTGGGCGGGGAGTTCGCGCTGCTGGAGGGCGCGGCGGAACGGCGGGAGCGTCGGCGTGCGCTGGCCCGGCTGTTCATGGCCGCCGACGGCGGCCCGACGGCGGCCCAGCGGGAGTTCATCGAGGCGTTCAAACGGGCGACGTTCGGCACGGAGGAGAAGCGGCTGGCGGCGAAGCTCGACCGGTTTCTCGACGAGCACGTGGAGACCTATCTCGACGCGCCGGAGGCCGAATGCTGGGGCGGGGCGGCGCGCATCTGGCCGGAAGGCTGCCCCTGGCTGGCGGCGGCGGGGCGGCGCGAGGCTGCGGTGCGGGAGCTGCACACCGCGCTGCCCTGGGCGACGCTCAATGACCAGCAGCGGCAGCGGCTGGAGGACTTTTTCGCGGCGCTGCCGGAGTGGTCACCGGGCGCGCCACTGCCCAAGCCGGTGGACTATCTGGTCCGCAACGCGTTCAAGGTGTGGGCCGGGCTGCGCGCGGGCCGCGCGGAGCTGACTCTGGAGCGGAAGAAAGTCCCGCTCGGGCCGCCGGCCGCCGCGGCGCTGCTGGCGGTGGTGGCCGGCCTCGCCGGCGCAGAGCTGGGGCGGCGGCTGGAGATGACCCGCGGGATCTTCGCGGTGCTGCAGGGTTACGACGCGGTCTATCACGCGATGGTGCGGCGCGGCGGACGGCTGACCTTTGCGGACATCACCCGGCTGCTCCAGCCCGCCACCCTCACCCGCGTCGCGGACGCGGAGGGCCGGCTGCTGATCGACTGGCGGCTCGACGCCCAGCTCGACCACTGGCTGCTCGACGAGTTCCAGGACACCAGCTTCGCGCAATGGAGTGTGCTGCGCAACCTGATCGACGAGGCGGTGCAGGACGCGGAGCGGCGGCGCAGCTTTTTCTACGTGGGGGACGTGAAGCAGGCGATCTTCGCCTGGCGCGAGGGGGACGCGCGGCTGTTTCGCGAGATTTTTGACCATTACAACGCCGCCGCCCCCGGCGCGATCGAGGAGCGGCACCTGACCGAATCGTGGCGGTCGGGGCCGCCGGTGATCGCGATGGTCAACCGGGTGCTGGGCGACGAGGCGGCCGCGCGGGCGGTGCTGCCCGCGGCCGTGGCGGCGCGCTGGGCGCGGGAGTGGCGCCCCCACACCAGCGCGCGCGCGCACCTGGGCGGTTACGCGGAGCTGCGCCACGCCGCGGACGAGGAGGGCCGGTTTGCGGAGACCCTGAAAATCCTGCACGAGACCGGGGCGCAAGCCCGGGGGCTGGCGGCGGCCGTGCTGGTGCAGCAGAACGACACGGCGGCGCGGCTGGCGGATTATCTGCGGCGCGAGGGCGGGCTGGCGGCCGTGGCGGAGAGCGATCGCGAGGTGGCGGTGGACAACCCGCTCACCTGCGCGCTGCTCGCGCTGCTGCGGGCCGCGGCCCATCCCGGCGACACTTTCGCGCGCGAGCATCTGCGGATGACGCCGCTGGGCGGGCTGCTGGGGGCGGAGGGACTGGCGGAGCCGGACGCGCTGACGAGCCACGTCCTGGCCGGGCTGCACGCGGACGGATTGGCCGGCACCCTGACGCGCTGGCTCAGCCGGCTCGAACCCACGCTGCGGGCGGACGATGAGTTCAGCCGCACCCGCGGGCGGCAACTGGTGGCCCTGGCGCAGGAGTTTGACGAAGGCGGCGGGCGCGACGTGGCGGAGTTCCTGGACCTGGCGGCGACGCACACGGCGCGCGACACCGAAGCGGCCGGCGTCGTGCGGGTGATGACCATCCACAAGGCGAAAGGGCTGGGTTTTGACCTGGTGATCCTCCCCGACCTGGAAGGGCTGTCCCTGGCGCGCCGGCGCAAGGGTCTGGCGGTGCACAAGGCGCCGGACCGGTCGGTCGAGTGGATTCTTGACCTGCCGTCCGCGCCCTTTGCGGAGGGCGACCCGGTGCTCGCGGCGCAGATCGCGGCCGCCGAGGCTGAGGCGGCCTACGAGGCCATGTGCAAGCTGTATGTGGCGATGACGCGTGCGAAACGCGCGTTATATGTCATCACGGTGCCGACGAAAGCGGGGTCAACGTCGCACAACTATCCGCTGCTGCTCCGCGAGACCCTTGGGGAGACCTGGAGCGAGGGCGACGCGCGCTGGTATGAGGCCTTGGGCACAAGCTCCGTTGCAGGGGCGTCGCTGGCCGACGCCCGCGGACTGGAGCCGCTCGCGGGCGCGACCGGGGTGGCGCGGTTCGCGGCGCGCCGGCCGTCAGCGGAGCGGCGGGGCATGGTGGCCGGGGCGGCCTGGTTTGCCCTGCGGCCCCCATCGCGTCCGGGCTCACCGGGGCGGGGCGCGACGCCGGCGGAGTTCGGGAGGGAGGTGCACGAGCTGCTCGCGGAGGTGGAGTGGACCGCCCCGGGCGACGCCGAGAAGCTGGCGGCGGCGTGGGCGAAGCGCGGCGTCGGACCCGAGGCGGCCAAGGCGGCCCTGGCCTGCCTGCGGGCGTCGGAGCTGGCGGAGGTGTGGTCCCGCCCCACCGGCTGGGCGGAGGTGTGGCGCGAGCGGGCCTTTGAGGTGGTGCTCGACGGGGCTTGGGTGTCGGGGGTGTTTGACCGTGTGGTCGTCGGGCGGTCGCCGGGGCGGGCCACGGTGTTTGATTTCAAGACCGGACCGGCCACGGCGGTGGCACCGCACGCGGGGCAGCTCGGCCTTTACCGACGCGCCGCGGCGAGGCTGACCGGGCTGCCCGAGGCGGCAGTTCGGGTCGAAGTGGTGTTCACGGCGGTGCCGGCCAGGGCACAGGTGACATAAATAGGGCTGGACAGCACGCGTCCGCCCCTGTTTGCAAGGGGCGAACCACTCAGCATTCAACAAACCCATGGGAAACCTCAAAAAGAAGCGCCGTCTGCAAATGAACAAGCACAAGCGGCGGAAGCGCCTCAAGGCGAACCGCCACAAAAAGCGTACGTGGCAGAAGTGACGCGCACCCATGGTGCAGCCAGGGGGGCGGGCGGCCGGGCCGGCCGCGGGTGGCGCAGCCGCTGATTAAGGCTTGTCTTGCCAGCAGGTTGCACTGAGGCTTCGCCACAGTCTGCGCCGATGTCAGTCCACCTCCCATCCACCCACCTTCCCGCCGCCTGCTGACGCCCGAATGTTTCTTGCGCCGAAATCCAAGAGTTTCTTCCTCGACTGCACCGAACACACGCTGCTGCTGGCGCGTACGTCGGCGGCGGTGCCGCCGTTGGTGATCGAGGAGATTCAGGAGTGCGCCATCGACGACGAGGCCGCGCTGGTGGAGTTGCTCAAGGTGCTCCAGCCGAAAAAAACCGGGGGCTATCTGCAGGCGGTCTGCGGCGTCTGCCCGCCGCGGCGGGTGGTGCGTCGCGTCACGCTGGAACTGAAGCGGGTGAAGGAGCCGGGTTACCTGAACGAGGTTGCCGCGCAACAACTGCGGATCGAACCCGACCAGCACATCCTCATGTTGCTGCACCCCACGGACGGGACGGAATATGACGCTGGGTCGGCGACACAGAAAGACGTGATCATCTGCGGCCTGCCGTCGGAGGACGTCATCACCCTGCAGGACCGGCTGCTGAAGTCGGGCCTTTATCCCGACCGCCTGGAGCTGGTCACGCTGGCCGTGATCGGCGGGCTGGCGGATTACCTGAACTTTGCCAAAAACAAAACGCCGACGCTGGTGCTGGAGATCGCGGGCGACTCCACCCAATCGTTCATTGTCTCGGGGGCGGGGCTGGAGGCTACACGGGTGATCCCGCAGGGGCTCGAGGGCATGATCCCGGTGGTGCAGAAAGAGCTGAACCTCAAGGACGAGGAGTCGGCGCGAAAGCTGTTTTACTCCAATGCGTTTGATTTCACCGGGCTGGCACCCCTGCTGGTCCGGAAACTCCTGAAGGAGCTCCAATCCTCGATTGGTTTTTACGAGGTGCAGACGGGCCAGTCGATCGGGCAGGTGATGTGCCCGGCGCTGTCCCCGAAGCTGTTGTGGCTCGAGGAGGCGGTCGCCGGCCAGCTGGGGGTGCCCGTGCTGAAACCCGACCTGCCGGCCTGGCTGCAATCGCGCCAGATCACGCTGGCCGAAACCGTGCCCGCCGCCGCGCAGGACGCGCGCCGCCTGGGCTTGTTCGGGCTGATGGCCCAGTATCCCCGCCATGCCACTGCTCCCTAAAAGGTCCAAGGCCAAGGCCGCCGCCGCGGCGCTCGCGCCGGCCTGGCATCCGAATTTTCGGAACTTCGAGCGGCTGCCCGACACGAAGACGGTCCGCACGTCGTTTTTCATCAACGGCGCGGCCGTCACCATCACGCTCGGCCTGCTGCTCTACACGGTGTACGGGGAGTATGAGCTGCGCAACCTGGCGAACGACACCGCCGGCTACGCGGCCAGCATTGAGAAGGCGAAGGCCGCCAGCACCGCCGCCGTCGCGCAGTTCAAGAAATTTCAGGCGGAGGAGAAAACGCTGCGCGAGCTCGACCAGTTTCAGGCCGGCGGCCTGGGGGGCGGCAAACTGGTGGTCTCCGATTACCTGCTCCATCTCAGCGCCACCCTGCCGCCGAAGATCGCCCTGACGCATTTCGATGCCCGCGCCACCGGGGTCATCCTGAACGGCGCCGTGCTCGCCACCCCCGACGAGGGGGCCGGGCTGGTGGACGCCTATGTGCAGCAGTTGCGTGACGACCAGGCCTACGGGCCGCTGTTCGAAACGGTGGAGGCCAACAACGAGAACCCGGAGGTGGCCACCGGCCGGTACACCTTTGAGATCGTGATGAACTTCAAGCCGCCCGCACCCAAGGGGGACAAGGACAAGGAAAAAGACAAGGAGGCCGCCCCGAAATGAGCCTGGAGACCCGACACGTCGTCAGTTTTATCAAGAAGCAGCCGGTGCTGGTGGTCTGTGTGGGCATCAGCCTCGCGCTGGGGGCGGTGCTGTATCTGCGCTCGGACGCGCTCGACCAGCAAACGCAGGCCCACACTGACAAAAAGGACGAGGACGAGCGCCTGCGGAAGAATGTCGAGTACGCCAGCAAGCTCCCGGCGCAGCTGCTGGCGCTCCAGGCCGCCAACAAGGAGGCGCAGGTCCGGGCCGTGCGTCCGCGCGAGCTCTCGCTCAATCTCCAGTATTTTTACCGGATTGAATCCGAGACCGGCGTGAAGGATCAGGGTGGGCTGCATCATGGCGGGGTGGTCAAGCCCCTGGCCAAGGGGGCGCCCAAGACGGTCTATCTGCCGGATGCCTACGCGATCACGGTTCAGGGGGACTTCCGGCAGCTGGTAGACCTGTTGCGCCACATTGAGCAGGGGGCGCATTTCAGCCGCGAGCTCAGCGCGGTGATCGCGCCCGCCAGCAAGGAGGATAGGACCTCGACCAAGCTCACCCTCGTCCTCAACCTCGAGCTTCTCGCCCTCCCCGCCCCATGAAACGCGCCCCCAGCCTCCTCCTGCTGCTGCTGGCCCTCCTGGCCGGAGGCGTGGCGCGGGCCGCGACGTCGGATCTCGAGCCGATCAAGCAACGGGATGCGTTTGTGAGCCTCGCCCAACAGCTGCTCCAGCCCAAGGTCGCGCCGCCGCTGGGGGCGGTGCTCCGGGATCCCTTCGCCCTGCCGGCGACCATGGCGCCGGACCAGGCCGCCCCCGACCAGCCCGACCCGGCGGCGCCGCCGCCGGCCCCGCCGCCGCCGCCCGAGCCGCTGGACCGGCAGTACCTCGAGGCCATTGCGCCACTGATCACGCCCAGCGGCACCGCCGTGTTCGGGGGCCAGACCCTGCTGCTCTTTGGCTCGAAAAGGCTCAAGGTGGGGGACACCCTCCCGATCATCTACAAGGACAAGCCCTATGAGCTGACGATCACCGCCATCCAGGACGGCACTTTCACCCTCCGCCTTCGGGCCGAGGAAATCACCCGGACCATCAAAGCCGGACCCTCAAATCCAAGCAAGCCATGAGCACGCGCCTTCTGCCCTTCCTTCTCCTCGCCGCCGGCCCGCTGCTCGCCCAGCCGGCCCCAACCGCCGTCACGCCGGCGTCCACCGCGCCCGCCCCGGCGGCCGCCGTCACTCCGGTCCCCGCGCCCGCCGCGCCGAAGCCCGATGTGGTCATCGCGCCCGACGCCGCCCCGGCCACGCCCGCCACCAAGGACAAGGACACCCTCAAGGTGGACTGGGCCGACGAGGACATCCGCACCATCCTCCGCAACGTCGCCGATCTCTTCGAGCTCAACATTGTCATTCCCGACACCCTTCAGGGCAAGGCGTCCATCAAGCTGAGCGATGTCACCTGGCGGCAGATTTTCCAGGTCGTGCTCTCCCCGGTCGGCTACACGTTTGTGGAGGACGGCAACATCATCAAGATCGTGAGCCAGGACACGCTCGCGCAGGAGCCGCTGACCACGCAGATCTTTGTGCTCAACTACGCCGAGGCGAAGGTGCTCCTGCCGACGGTCAGCCAGTTGCTGGATGCCAAGGACCCCAAGCCGATCATCGACGCCCGCACCAACTCACTGGTTGTCACCGCCCACACCTCGGAGATGAAGAAGATCGGCGGCCTCATCGACCAGCTCGACAAGGCCACGGACCAGGTGATGATCGAGTCCAAGTTCATCGAGGTGGACGGCAACAACGTCAGGAACCTCGGGGTCAACTGGTCTTCACTGAGCGGATACGGACTCTCGGCCGGCCCGGCCGGCATCAACTACAGCCGGACGAGCGGGACCACCGGCAGCAACGGCACCACCAACACGGGCACCAACGGCACCAACACCAGTCCCACCAGCGGCAACAACACGACCAACACCAGCAACTCGTCCTCGGCCTTCAGCGCCGGCAGCGGGCCCCCGACGAACACGCTGACGAGCGGCAACACCTCCACCACGACCACCACCAGCGGCACCCTCACCACCGGCACCGTGTCGCAGGTCTTGGGCAACCTCGCCTCGATCACCGACAACCTGGCGGTGTCGCGGGTGACCACCGCGGTCTTCTCGGCCGCCCAGTTCAACGTGGTCCTGAGCGCACTCCAGTCGCTCAACAGCACCAAGATCGTGTCCAACCCGACCGTCGTGACCCTGAACAACCAGGAGGCGATCATCAACGTGGGCGAGGAGGATCCGATCCCCCAATACACCTACAACCAGCAGACCGGCGCCTATGTGGTCAGCGGTTTTGACTTTAAGCCCATCGGCGTCATTCTCAAGGTCACGCCGCAGGTCAACGCGCGCGGCTTCATTCATCTCACCCTCGCTCCCGAGGTCAGCCAGAAGAACGGGTCGATTTCTTTCAGCGGGACGGACATTCCCATCATCGGCACCCGGAAGGCCGTCACCAATGTCTCCCTCAAGGACGGCTACACGATGGGCATTGGCGGGTTGATGAGCAAAAACAGCAACAAAAGCACGACCAAGGTCCCGCTCCTCGGCGACATCCCGGTGCTGGGCAATTTGTTCAAGTCGGAGGGGACGACGGCCCTGACCACCGACTTGCTGATCTTTATCACCGCGAAAACGCTCAGCGCCGAGGGCGCGCCGATCGAGCAGGTTTTCAACTCCGACGACGTGCGCGCGATGGAGATCAAGCGCGAGGATCTGCCCGGCTACCGCGACGGCACCGATCCCTTCGTGCCGCTGCCCAAGCCCGTGGTTCCGCCGGTGGCCGCGACGGCTCCCACCACCTCCAAAAATTCCTCCGGCGCGGTTCATTCGCACTAATCGCTAATTGATTGCGTTTCTGACTGTGCTTCGTATCCTCCGGTCCCAATGAAAACCACGCTCACCACGATTCTCCGTGGCCTCGGCCTCGTCGCGGGCGTTGTCTTGCTCGCTCCGATGGCGATGGGTGATACGCTCGCGGCGGGGTATGACTTCGCCGGCTCGATTGATTCCACCGGCGTCCTGCGCACCTGGGGTGACAATGCGCTGGGCCAGCTTGGCCAGGGCACGGCGACCACGACTTCGGTGTCGCAGCCGGCACCTGTGGCCGGTTCCCACCATTGGAGTTCGGTGGCCATGGGGCAGGATTTCACGCTCGCGATTGACACCTCCACCGCCTCCACTCCCAACTTGTGGGCCTGGGGCAGCAACGCCTCCGGCCAGCTGGGCATTGGCGGGACGACAGCTTCTTCCTCCCCGGTCAAGGTTGCCCTGCCCGTTGGCTCACTTGTCCAGGCGGTGGCGGCCGGCCAGGCCTTCAGCGTGGCCTTGGTGAATATTGGGACGGACCATGGGCGCATCTATGCTTGGGGCAGCGGCACCTCCGGTCAGCTTGGCCAGGGCAACTCTTCCTCGTCCAGCACGCCCGTGTTCGTGAACACCGGTAGCCGCCGCTTCACGGCGGTCACGGCCACCGCCTTTGCGGTGGTCGCCATCGCCACCGATGGCTCCCTGTGGGCCTGGGGTGACAATGGCTTCGGTGAAATTGGCCAGGGCATCGCCTTTGGCGCCCCTTCTTTCTCCTTCACCTACACCACCCCGATCCAGGTGGGCACGGCGGTCGGATGGACTCAGGTCAAGGGCGGCTATGGCCATGTGCTCGCCTTGCAGGGCTCGAAGCTTTGGGTCTGGGGCTTCAACAACGAGGGCCAGGTGGGCAATGGTGTCTCGGGGCAAAGTGTGATGTCCCCGACGCAGATTGCCTCCGGCCAGACTTGGGCTGCCATCGGGGCGGGCCAGTATCACAGCCTGGCGGTTGATTCGACCGGCGCGCTCTGGAGCTGGGGGTTGAACATCAACGGCGAGTTGGATCTGCCCGTGTCCCAGCAGACGGCAAATGTCTTCACGACGCCCCAGGCCACGGGCCTGGAGGCCGGGCTGGCGCCATGGGCGGCCATCACGGGAGGAAATTATTTTACCGTCGCCCGCAACGCCGCCGGCGGGGTCTACGCGGTCGGCGACAACACTTTTGGCGAGCTCGGCAATGGCGCCATCAGCTCCACCCTCAATTTTACGCCGGCGTTTGGCCTGGCCTTGGTCAGCGGGGTTAGTCTTGCGGCCGGCGCCCCGGCGGTGCCGTCCGTCACGCTCGGCGTCAATGCCATCGCGCAGCCCGTCACGGTCACTGTGCAAAACAGCGGTTCGGCGACGGAGACAGCCAGCTATGTGGTGAGTGTCTATCTTTCCAGCGATGGGTCGCTGGACTCCGGCTCCCTGCTGCTCGCCTCGTCCACCCAGAGCACGCCGCTGGCCGGCCTGGGTTCGACCACGGTCACCTTCTCGGCGCCCAATCTGGCGATTCCCGGGGTGCCCCCGGGGGCCTATCAGTTGATCTCCCAGGTCACCCCGGTGGGCGGCAACCCGGTGGCGGGTGCACCGACGGCCGTCACGTTGGTCGGGCCGGATCTGACTTTGCAGAATCTGACGGTGGGGGGTTCGACCACCGTCGCCGGCGGTGGAACCTTCACCGGCGTGACCGCCACACTGAGCAATGGCAACCTGGGGGTCCTGCCGGCGGTTTCCGCCGGGGGCACGCCGTTGGTGATCAATGTCTGGCTGGGCACCCAGTCCAGCCACACCGCCGCCGATCTGAAAATCGGCTCGTTCACCTATAGCGGCGGCCTTGCGGCCAGTTCTTCGGTGGTTCTGCCGGCGCAGAGTTTCACCGTCCCTTTGTCGGTGGTCGGCGGCGCCTACCAGTTGTTTTACACTGTCAACGACGACAATGCCGTGGCTGAGACCGGCCTCCTGCCTGATTTCGCGTCGACCACCGTGTTCATCAGCACCGTGGACCTGGCGGTGACCGCGCCGACGACCACCACCACCAGCCTCGGGGTCAACGCGACGCTGGCGAACGTCTCGACCTTTGCGCAAAACGTCAAGTCGGCGACCTACTCCAGCGGCTATACGCTCAACCTGTATTTGTCGGCGTCCTCGACGCTGGACGGCACGGCGACGCTGCTGCAGCAGAGCAGTGTGCAGGCGGGCGCCTTGGCGCCGAACTCGAGCGCGGCGTTCAGCTGGACCAATGTGACCGTGCCCAATGTCACGCCGGGCAGCTACTTCCTGCTGAGCCAGGTGGTGCAGGCGGCCGGCCAGACCGATGGCAACCCCACGAACAACGTCGCCGCCACGCCGGTCACGATCGTCGGCACGGACCTGACGCTGACCAACCCGGTGCTGACCGGCGGCACCACGACGGCTCCCGGCGGCAGTTTCACCGGGGCCAGCTACCAGTTGAACAACCTGAACGCCGGGGTGGTTCCCGCGGGCACCGGGCTGCTGGTGCAGACTTATTTGTCGACGGCGGCGAGTTTCAACACTTCGACGAGCACGCTGTTGGACAGCTACACTTACTCGGGCGGGATCGCGGCCGGGCCGGCTTCGGTCGCGCTGCCGACCGCACCGCGGACGATCAGCGTGCCGGCGGGCACGCCGGGCGGGGCCTACAACCTGTTCTTTGTGGTCAACGGCAACAATGCGGTGGCGGAGAGCGCGCTGGGGGCCGGTGTCATCAACAATGTGCTCACCGTGCCGGTGACCATCAGCGCCGCGGACCTCGCGGTGACGGCGCCGACCACCGCCACCACCAGCCTGGGGGTTAATGCCAAGGTGGCCAGTGTCTCGACCTTCGCGCAAAATGTCGTGGCGTTGACCTACTCGGGCGGCTACACGCTCAATCTCTACCTGTCAGCCTCCTCGACCCTGGACGGTACGGCGACCCTGCTGCAGCAGAGCAGCGTGCAGGCCGGATCGCTGGCGCCCAGCTCCAGCGCGGCGTTTAGTTGGACCAATGTGACGGTGCCCAATGTTGCGCCGGGCAGTTATTTCCTGCTGAGCCAGGTGGTGCTCGCCGGCGGCTTGGTGGACGGCAACGCCGCGAACAACGTCGCCAGCACGCCGGTCACGATTGTCGGCACGGACCTGACGCTGACCAACCCGGTCCTGACCGGAGGCACGACCACGGCCCCCGGCGGCAGCTTCACCGGGGCCACCTACCAGTTGAACAACCTGAACGCCGGGGTGATCCCCGCGGGCACCGGCCTGTTGGTGCAGACCTACCTGTCGACCGCGGCGACCTTCAACCTTGCGACCAGCACGCTGGTGGACAGCTACACCTACACGGGCGGGATCGCAGCCGGGCCGGCTTCGGTCGCGCTGCCGACCGCACCGCGGACGATCAGCGTGCCGGCGGGCACGCCGGGCGGGGCCTACAATCTGTTCTTTGTGGTCAACGGCAACAATGCGGTGGCGGAGAGCGCCTTGGGGGTCGGTGTCATCAACAATGTGCTCGCCGTGCCGGTGACGATCAGCGCCCCGGACCTCGCGGTGACGGCCCCGACCACGTCGACCACCAGCCTCGGCGTCAATGCGACGCTGGCCACGATCTCGACCTTCGCGCAAAATGTGACGGCGCTGACCTACTCGGGCGGCTACACGCTCAATCTGTACCTGTCGGCCTCCTCCACCCTGGACGGCACGGCGACGCTGCTGCAACAGAGCAGCGTGCAGGCCGGGTCGCTGGCGCCCAGCTCCAGCGCGGCGTTCAGCTGGACCAACGTGACGGTGCCCAATGTCGCGCCGGGCAGCTATTTCCTGTTGAGCCAGGTGGTGCTCGCCGGCGGCCTGGTGGACGGCAGCGCCGCGAACAACGTCGGCAGCACCCCGGTCACGATCGTGGGTTCGGATCTGACGCTGACCAACCCGGTCCTGACCGGCGGGACCACCACGGGTTCCGGGGGCAGCTTCACCGGGGTGACCTATCAGTTGAACAACCTGAACCTGGGCGTGATCCCGGCGGGCACCGGTTTGCTGGTGCAGACCTTCCTGTCGACGGCGGCGACCTTCAACACGGCGACGAGCACGCTGCTGGACAGCTACACCTATTCCGGCGGAATCGCGGCCGCGCCGGCTTCGGTCGCGTTGCCGACGGCCCCTCGCACCATCAACGTGCCGGTGGGCACGCCGGGCGGGGCCTACAACCTGTTTTTTGTGGTCAACGGCAACAATGCGGTGGCGGAGAGCGCGCTCGGGACCGGCACCATCAGCAATGTCCTGGCTGTGCCGGTGACGATCAGCACCGCCGATCTTGCCGTGACTTCGCCGACGACCGCCACCACCAGTCTCGGCATTAACGCCACGCTGAGCACGGTTTCGACCTTCGTGGCCAACCTTCAGTCCGCGACCTACTCGGGCGGCTACACGCTTAATCTGTATCTGTCGGCGTCCTCCACCCTGGACGGCACGGCCACCCTGCTTAAGACCAGTGTGCCGGCCGGCTCGCTGGCGCCCAGCTCCAGCACGGCGTTCAGTTGGACCAACGTGACGGTGCCCAATGTCGCGCCGGGCAGCTATTTCCTGCTGAGCCAGGTGGTGCTCGCCACCGGCCAGGTGGACGCCAACCTTGGGAACAATGTCGCCGCGTCCCCCGTCACGGTGGTGGGCTCGGACTTGACGCTGACCAACCCGGTCCTGGCCGGCGGCACCACCGTGGTCTCCGGCGCCAGCTTCACCGGCGTGACTTACCGGCTGAACAACCTGAACCTTGGGGTGATTCCGGCGGGCACGGCGTTGCTGGTGCAGACGTATTTGTCCACCGCGGCGACCTTCAACGCGGCGACGAGCACTCTGCTGGACAGTTACACCTATTCCGGCGGGATCGGCGCCGTGCCCGCGACAGTTGTGCTCCCCACCGCGCCGCGGTCGATCACCGTTCCCGCAGGCACGGCCGGTGGTTCCTACAACCTGTTCTTCGTGGTCAACAGCAACAATGCGGTGGCCGAGAGCGCCCTGGGGGCGGGCACGATCAATAATGTGCTGGCGGTGCCGGTGACGATCACGGCCGCGGACCTGGCGGTGACCGCGCCAACCACGTCGACCAGCACCCTGGGAGTCAACGCCTCGCTGGCCAGCGTCTCGAGCTTCGCGCAAAACGTGGCGGCGGTGACCTATTCGGGCGGTTACACGCTCAATCTGTATCTGTCAGCATCCTCCACCCTGGACGGCACCGCGACGCTGTTGCAGCAGAGCAGTGTGCAGGCCGGGTCGCTGGCGCCCAGCTCCAGTGCGGCGTTTAGTTGGACCAATGTGACGGTGCCCAATGTCACGCCGGGTGGCTACTTCCTCCTGAGCCAGGTGGTGCTCGCCGCCGGCCAGACCGATGGCAACTCCGCGAACAACGTGGCGAGCACGCCGATCACGATCGTCGGTTCGGATTTGACGCTGACCAACCCGGTCCTGGCCGGGGGCAACACGACGGGAGCCGGCGGCAGCTTCACCGGGGTGACCTATCAGCTGAACAATCTCAACGCCGGGGTGATCCCGGCGGGCACGCCGCTGCTGGTGCAGACGTATCTGTCGACGGCGGCGACCTTCAACCTCGCGACGAGCACGCTGCTGGACAGCTACACCTATTCCGGCGGGATCGCCGCCGGTCCGGCTTCGGTCGCACTGCCGACGGCCCCGCGGACGATCGGGGTGCCGGCGGGCACGCCGGGTGGGGCCTACAATCTGTTCTTCGTGGTCAACGGGAACAGCGCGGTGGCGGAGAGTGCCCTCGCGGCGGGCACGATCAACAATGTGCTCACGGTGCCGGTAACGATCAGCGCACCGGATCTGGCGGTGACGGCGCCGGCCACGTCGAGCACCAGCCTCGGGGTCAGCGCGACGCTGGCCAGTGTCTCGACCTTTGCGCAAAACGTCAGGTCCGTGACCTACTCGGGCGGCTACACGCTCAATCTGTACCTGTCGGCTTCGTCCACGCTGGACGGCACGGCGACGCTGCTGCAGCAGAGCAGCGTGCAGGCCGGGGCGCTCGCACCGAGCTCAAGTGCGGCGTTCAGCTGGACCAATGTGACGGTACCGAATGTCGCGCCGGGCAGCTATTTCCTGCTGAGCCAGGTGGTGCTGGCTGGCGGCCAGGTGGACGGCAACTCCGCGAACAACGTCGCCGCGGCCCCGATCACGATCGTGGGTTCGGATCTGACTCTGACCAACCCGGTGCTGACCGGGGGCAACACGACGGGACCGGGCGGCAGTTTCACCGGGGTGACGTACCAGTTGAACAACCTGAACCTCGGGGTGATCCCGGCGGGCACCGGCCTGTTGGTGCAGACCTACCTGTCGACGGCGGCGACTTTCAACCTCGCGACGAGCACGCTGCTGGACAGCTACACCTACTCGGGCGGGATCGCGGCCGGGCCGGCGTCGGTCGCGCTGCCGACCGCGCCGCGGACCATCGGCGTGCCGGTGGGCACGCCGGGTGGGGCCTACAATCTGTTCTTCGTGGTCAACGCCAACAATGCGGTGGCGGAGAGCGCCCTGGGGGCGGGCACGATCAACCATGTGCTCACCGTGCCGGTGACGATCAGCACCGCCGACCTCTCGGTGTCCGCGCCGACCACTTCGACCACCAGCCTCGGCATCAACGCGACGCTGGCCTCGGTCTCGAGCTTGGCGGCAAACGTGAAGTCCGTGGCCTACGCGGGCGGCTACACGCTCAATCTGTACCTGTCGACCTCCTCCGTTCTGGACGGCACGGCGACGCTGCTGCAGCAGAGCAGCGTGCAGGCTGGGGCGCTGGCCCCCAATTCGAGCGCGGCGTTCAGCTGGACCAATGTGACGGTGCCGAATGTCGCGCCGGGCAGCTACTTCCTGCTGGGCCAGGTGGTGCTCGCCTCCGGCCAGGTGGATGGCAACCTGGCGAACAATGTCGCCAGTGCGCCGGTCACCATTGTGGCTTCGGACCTGACGCTGACCAACCCGGTGCTGGCCGGCGGCAGCACGACGGGACCCGGCGGCAGCTTTACCGGGGTGACGTACCAGTTGAACAACCTGAACCTCGGGGTGATCCCGGCGGGCACCGGCCTGCTGGTGCAGACCTTCCTGTCGACGGCGGCGACCTTCAACGCCGCGACGAGCACGTTGGTGGACAGCTACACCTATTCGGGCGGAATCGCGGCCGCGCCGGCTTTGGTCGCGTTGCCGACCGCGCCGCGGACCATCGGTGTGCCGGCGGGCACGCCGGTCGGGGCCTACAATCTGTTCTTTGTGGTCAACGGGAACAGCGCGGTGGCGGAGAGCGCCCTCGGGGCGGGTACGATCAATAATGTGCTGGCGGTGCCGGTGACGATCAGCGCCCCGGACCTCGCGGTGACATCGCCGACCACGGCGACCACCAGCCTTGGGATCAATGCGACGCTGGCCTCGGTCTCGACCTTCGCCCAAAACGTCAAGTCGGCGACCTACTCGGGCGGCTACACGCTCAATCTGTACCTGTCGGCCTCCTCCGTTCTGGACGGCACTGCGACCCTGCTGCAGAGCAGCGTGCAGGCCGGGGCGCTGGCCCCCAGCTCCAGCGCGGCGTTCAGTTGGACCAATGTGACGGTGCCCAATGTCGCGCCGGGCGGCTACTTCCTATTGAGCCAGGTCGTGCTTGCCGGCGGCCAGGTGGACGGCAACTCGGCCAACAACGTCGCCAGCACGCCGGTCACGATCGTCGGTTCGGATTTGACGCTGACCAACCCGGTCCTGACCGGGGGCAACACGACGGGGCCCGGCGGCAGCTTCACCGGGGTGACCTACCAGTTGAACAACCTGAACGCCGGGGTGATCCCGGCGGGCACGCCGCTGCTGGTGCAGACGTATCTGTCCACGGCGGCGACCTTCAACCTCGCGACGAGCACGCTGGTCGACAGCTACACCTATTCCGGCGGGATCGCGGCCGGGCCGGCGTCGGTCACGCTGCCGACCGCCCCGCGGACGATTACGGTGCCGGCGGGCACCCCTGGCGGGGCCTACAACCTGTTCTTGGTGGTCAACGCCAACAATGCGGTGGCGGAGAGCGCCCTCGGGGCGGGCACGATCAACAATGTGCTGACGGTGCCGGTGGACATCAGCGCCCCGGATCTGGCGGTGTCGGCGCCAGCCACGGCGACCACCAGCCTCGGGGTCAACGCGACCTTGGCCAGTGTCTCAACCTTTGCGCAAAACGTCAGGTCCGTGACCTACTCGGGTGGCTACACGCTGAACCTCTATCTGTCAGCTTCCGCCACGCTGGACGGCACGGCGACCCTGCTGCAGAGCAGTGTGCAGGCCGGGTCGCTGGCTCCCAATTTCAGCACGGCGATCAGTTGGACCAACGTGACGGTCCCAAATGTCGCGCCGGGCAGTTACTTCCTGCTGAGCCAGGTGGTGCTCGTCGGCGGCCAGGTGGACGGCAACTCGGCGAACAACGTCGCCAGCACGCCGGTCACGATCGTGGGCTCCGACCTCACCCTCACCAACCCGGTCATGGCCGGGGGCAACCTCGCGCTCCCGGGCGGAAGTTTCACCGGGGTGAGTTACCAGCTGAACAATCTCAACGCCGGGGTGATCCCGGCGGGCAGGCCGCTGCTGGTGCAGACCTATCTGTCGACGGCGGCGACCTTCAACCTTGCGACCAGCACGCTGGTGGACAGCTACACCTATTCGGGCGGGATCGCCGCCGGGCCGGCGTCGGTTGCGCTGCCGACCGCCCCGCGGACGATCGGCGTGCCGGCGGGCACCCCCGGCGGGGCCTACAACCTGTTCTTTGTGGTCAACGCCAACAATGCGGTGGCGGAGAGCGCCCTGGGGGCGGGCACGATCAACAATGTGCTGACGGTGCCGGTGACGATCAGCTCGGTGGACCTTGCGATCACGGCTCCGGCGACTTCAGCCACCAGTCTCGGCGTCAGCTCGAAACTGGCCAGTGTCACGACCTTTGCGGAGAACGTGGGCGCGTCGACCTATTCCGCAGGCTATACGCTGAACCTCTATTTGTCGGCATCCTCCACCTTGGACGGCACGGCGACGCTGCTGCAAACCGCCACCCCTGCGGGGTCGCTGGCGCCGAACTCGAGCGCGTCGTTCACTTGGACCAATGTGACGGTACCCAATGTCGCGCCGGGCAGTTATTTCCTGCTGAGCCAGATCGTGCCCGCCGCCGGCCAGACCGATGGCAATCCGGCCAACAACGTGGCTTCGACGGCCGTCACGGTGGTGGGTTCGGACCTCACGCTGAGCAACCCGGTGCTGGCCGGCGGCACCACCACCAACCCCGGCGGGAGCTTCACCGGCGTGACCTACCAGCTGAACAACCTGAACGCCGGGGTGATTCCGGCGGGTACGCCGTTGTTGGTGCAGACCTTCCTCTCCACTGCCTCGACCTTTAACGCTACCACCAGCATCCTGCTGGACAGCTACACCTATTCCGGCGGGATCGCGGCCGGGCCGGCGACGGTCGCGCTGCCGACCGCGCCGCGGACGATCACGGTTCCCGCGGGCACGGCGGGTGGCGCCTACAACCTGTTCTTTGTGGTCAACGGCAACAATGCGGTGGCGCAGAGTGCGCTCGGGACCGGCACCATCAGCAATGTCCTGGCGGTGCCGGTTACCATCGGGGCCGTGGACCTCGCCGTGACCGTGCCGACGACCGCCACCACCAGCGTCGGGGTCAATGGCACGGTCGGCACCGTCTCGACCTTTGTGGAGAACATCGGCACCCTGCCTTACTCCGCCGGCTACACGCTCAACCTCTATCTGTCGGCCTCCGCCACGCTGGACGGCACGGCCATCCTGTTGCAGAGCAGCCCGCAGGCCGGGTCCCTTGCGGCGCTCGGCAGCGCGGCGTTCAACTGGTCCAACGTCTCGATCCCCAATGTCGCGCCGGGCGGCTATTTCCTGCTGAGCCAGGTGGTGCTCGCCGCCGGTCAGACGGACGGCAATCCGGCCAACAACGTCGCCGCCACCCCCATCACCGTGGTCGCCCCGGCCTTCACGGTGGGTGGCTTTAACTTCCCGAACACCACCAGCATCGGTGCCGGTGGCAGTTTCGGCAACGTGACCTACACCCTGACCGACACGGGCGCGGGCGCGGTGCCCGCCAATCACAATATCACCATTCAAGTTTATCTGTCGACGACCACGACCTTCAGTGCCGCCGCCGACGTTCTGCTCGACCAGTATGTCTATACGGGCGGCCTCGGTGCGGGCGGCAGCGTGCTTCTGCCCAGCCCGGCGCATGGCATCAATCTGCCGGCCAACATCGCCAACGGGGTGTATCAGATGCTGTTTGTCGTCAACAACGACGGGGCGGTCGCGGGCGCGCCGGTGAGCGTCACCGCCCAGCAGGTCGCGGTGGGTGCGATCAACGCCAGTGTGACCGCTCCCGCCCTCGCGAATTTAAACTTGGGGGTCAACACGATCCTGCCCAGCACCAGCGTGACCGTGAACAATCTCGGCGGCTTCTCCATCCCGCCCGGCACCGTGGTCAACCTCTATCTCTCGCCCAACACCACGGTGAACCTCGGCAATCCGTTGCTCGGCTCCCAGACCATTTCCTCGCAGATCCCCGGCGGTACGGGACGCTCGGTCACGTTTACGGGCATCACCGTGCCCGACGCCGGCCAGGGGCCGTTCAACCTCGTCTCCCAGATTGTCCTGCCCCCCGGTCTCATTGACCTGAACCCGGCGGGCAACGTGGCCGCCACGCCGGTCACCTTGCAGCGGCCTTCGATGCAGATCTCCAACATCGCGGTGGCCAACACCATCAACCTCAATCTGCCCAGCCCGCAGTTCTCCGGGGTCACGTTCACCCTGGGCGACACTTCGCTGGGCGCGGTCCCGGCCGGCACCGCCGTCCTGCTTGAGGTTTATCTCGCGACCACCCCCACGCTCAATCCCAGCAACCAGACGCTGCTTTACTCGACCTCTTATGTCGGCGGTTTGAGCGGGGTTTCGGCCGCCAACATCCCGGCCTTTAACATTCCGGTCCCCGCCGGCACGGTGGGCGGCAGTTATTATCTCATTTTCGTGGCCAACCGCGACCGCAATGTCAACGAGAGCAGCTCCGTGGTCGCCACCGGCACCCGCCAGGTCTTCCTGCAGAAGACCAACGCCCCGGGTCTCGCGCTCGGCTACGGCACGTTCAGCTTCGGCGGGGCGGGCCAGTGGTTCTCGGTGACCGACACCCGCACCTCGACCGGCCAGGCCTTCCAGAGCCCGGTGCTGGCCCAGGGCCAGTCGGCGACCATCACCCTCAATGTCACCGGTCCCACGACCGTGAACGCGCCCTGGCTGATCGTGGGCGGCGGGACGGACACGGTTGGGTACACGGTGGACGGATCGCCCCCGGCGGCGCTGACCTCGGGCACCCTGACGATCGGGGAGCAGTACCAGATCACGAATTACACGGCGGGCGACAGTTTCACCAACGTGGGGGCGGCCTCGAATGCCACCGGGGTCACGTTTGTGGCCACCGGCACCACTCCGGCGGTCTGGACCCATGGCAGCAGCGTGCAGCCGGTGAGCACGCTCACGGGCTTTATTCCGCCTTATCAGCCGTCGGTCGTCGCAGTGCCCGCCGGTAACCACGTCATTGTCTGGACCTACACCCAGAACAGCGCGACGACCACCGCCTACGCCCGGCTCAACCTCCAGCTCCCCAGCTTCATCGCCAGTGGGGACGGCTCCTGGTTCGGGGTTTCTGATCCGACCTCGCCGGTCAACAACACCTATGCCCAGTCGCCCACCCTGCAGTCTGGCCAGCAGGCCGCCCTGCAGGTCGGCATCTCGGGCCCGGCCCTGGCCAGCTTCTGGTGGCGCACGGCCAGCGTGGCCTCCCAGGACACGCTTAGCTTCTTCATTGACGGCCAGCTGGCCTCGCTGCCGACGACCACTTTCTTCGCCGCCGCGTCTCCGGCCACGATTTCGGGCAACACCGCATGGGCGAATGTCGCCTTTCTGGTGGGACCGGGCACCCACACGCTCAAGTGGGTCTATTCGCAGAACAGTCAGACCTCCACCTCGGCCGGTTTTGTGGCTGGGCTCCAGGTGCTGTCGCCCATTCCGGCCACGAACACCCCCAACTCCGGCACCAACGCGGTGCAATACGGGGCGGTGCCGCCCTCGAACATTGACCTGGCCGTCACCAACGTGACCGCCGCCACCGGCACCTACCTGCTCGATGATGCCGCCGGCACGGGCGTCCTCCCGGTCAGCATCACCGTGACCAACGTCGGCTCAGACTTCTCGGCGGTCCCGTCCTGGGATGCGGCCGATCTCGAGATCCACCTTTCCACCGACACGGTCTTTGGCAACTCCGACGACATTGATCTGGGCAGCTTCGCCAATCTGGACACGGTGAACGAGGGCGACCAGGTGGTGTTTCAGGGCGACATTGACCTGCCCTTCAACGTTCCCGCCGGCAACTATTACCTGCTGGTGGAGTACGGCGGCTCCTCCAGCCAGTCCGAGTTCACCCTGGCCAACAACACCGCCGTGGTCGGCCCCGGCTTCAACATCACCCGCGCGCCCCGCCTCGTGATCACCAATTTCTCCGGACTCGCGTCCAACTATCCCTACCACCCCCAGGATGGCGTTTATCTCACCTTCAACCTCGGCAACATCGGCCTGGCGGATGTGACTCCCTCCATGCCCTTTGAGGTGCAGGTCAGTCTCATGGCCGTGGCGGCCGGCACTTTCCCGTCCACCAACAATGGCACGGTGATCAAGGCCTACACGCCGGTGAACCTCAGCGTCTTCCTGCCGCAGGTGAGCGGCGAATTCCCCAATGGCGGCACCACGCCCATCACCAACTACCTCAATCTGCCGACCATCCGCGACACGTTGGTCGCGCTCGGCATCATCCCCAAGGGCACGCCGGAAGACAGCGGGCCGGTGTATGCCAATGCCGCCGCCCTCAGTGGCTACCAGTTTTACTGGTCGGTGGTGGTGGATCCGACCAACGCCATCGTGCAATCCAGCACCGCCAATGTCTGGACCTTCTTCAATCCCTTCACCCTGACTTCGGTTCCGACCGAGCTGAACGTCGGCCAGTACTTCGGGCAGGCGGCCTTTGGCTCCTATGTGAGCACCGAGTCCGCCGCCCTCAGTGGCACGAGCTACAATGCGGCCGCCTCCCCGGCCTCGGCCGACGGCCAGTTCACCTCCCTGATCACCGCCTACGCGACCGGCCAGTCGCTGACCGGTTCGCCCCAGACGCTGTTCCAGACGACGAATCAAAACGGCTACCCCTCACTCACCATCCCGCCCGGGCTGACGGGCAAATACCTGACCCAGACCTTTGATTTCAACGTCCGCGCCAACGACATCGCCATTGATGTCCAGTCCTCGCCCGACCTGGTCACCTGGAGCACCCTGGTCACGTTGAGCCCGCCGTATTTCGGCACGGCCGGCGCGCAAAGCCTGACCGGGGTCGGCGGCCTGCTGGACAACCCGTTTGTGCTTTCGGTGACCGGCAACAGCACCAGCGTCGCCCAGGACTACCTCGCCCGGGTGACGGTGCGCGACAGCGTGCCGGCCCCGACCTCCGGCAGTCGCTTTATGCGGCTCAACATCCGGCCGCTGGCGGCGGCGCCGGCGGCCCCCGGCAGCTTCCAGGCGGTTTTTGACATCACCACCGAGAAGTCGGATCTTTCCTGGACCGGCGCGCTGCCGACGATCCAGGATCCCTTCTCCGGCCCCGGCAACCTCATCCCGGCGGGGGCCTATGTGATCGAACGCGCGTCCTCGGTGACGCCGAACAATTTCGTGGTCGTTGGCCAGTCCACGACCAACTTCTTCAGCGAGACGCTGACGGTCTCGGGCAGCTACATCTACCGCATCCGGGCCATCACCACCGGGGGTGCCAGCGCCGCCCAGACCGCCGTCGAGGTCGTCCCCAACCCGCCGTAGGCGGTGGGAGGGGCGGGCCTCACGCCGCCTCCACGCGTTCCTCCTCGGGCGGGCTGGGGCGGTTGCTTACGTTGTTGCCGTCGTTGGGCTGGAGCCGCCAGAACATCAGGGCGGAGATGATCGTCACCGTTCCCAGGGCCAGGTAGGAATGATGGAGCGCGTTGATGAAGGTGGGGGTCGCGGCCTGGGCCGTGCCGCCGATGAACCAAGCCGCCACCAGCGAGGCGAAGGCCACGCCAAAGCTCAGTGCCATCATTTGCGCCGTGCTGGCGATGCTGTTGGCCATGCTGGCGTCCTGGTCGTTGATGTCCGCATAGACCAGGGTGTTCAGGCTCGTGAACTGGAGGGCGGAGAAAAACCCCTGGGAGAAGCTCAGGAGCAGGATGCCCAAGATCGGGGTGCCGGGCCCGATGCGGGAGAAGGTCAGCATGCTGGCGCCCAGGAGGATGGTGTTGGCGACCAGCACCTGCCGGTGGCCGAACCGGGCCAGGATGGACCGGCTGAGCATCTTCATCATGATGGCCGCGATCGCCTGGGGCATGGTGAGGAGGCCCGCCTGCCAGGGGGCGAACCCCATCCCGATCTGGTAGAGGAGTGGCAGCAAAAAGGGCATCCCGCCGATGCCCAGGCGGGTGATGATGCCGCCGAGCACCGACACCTTGAAGGTGCGCACATCGAACAGGGCCAGCCGCATGACCGGGTTGGGGACATGGCGGCCGTGCCAATAGTAGGCGGCCAGCAGGATGGCCGAGACGCCGAGCATCTCCAGCATGGCCACGGTCCCCATCTTGTGCTCGCCAAAGACCTCGAGCACATGGGCCAGCAGCGCGATCCCGGCGCCGAAGAGCAGAAAGCCGATCCAGTCCAGCGGTTTCACGGCATCGTCGCGGTAGTCGGGCATGTGGTGCTTGATCAGCCACAGGCCGAGGAGCCCGATCGGGAGGTTGACGAAGAAAATCATGCGCCACACCAGGAACCGGATGATGAGCCCCCCGACAAACGGCCCCAGCAGCGGGCCGATGAGCGCGGGGATGACGACGAAGTTCATCGCGTTGAGCATCTCGGACCGGGGAAACGTGCGCACCAGCGCGAGCCGGCCCACGGGGGTCATCATCGCGCCGCCGATGCCCTGCACCACCCGGGCGGCGACCAGCATCGGGATGTTCTGGGCCAGGCCGCAGAACAGCGAGCCGATCGTGAACAGGCCGACCGCCCAGGTGAACACCCGTTTGGTGCCAAAGCGGTCGGCCATCCAGCCGCTGATGGGGATGAAGACCGCCAGGCAGATCGTGTAGCTGGTGAGCACCGCCTTGAGGGAGAGCGGCTGCACCGCAAGATTGCGGGCCATGGTCGGCACCGCCGTGTTCACGATGGTCGAGTCGAGGTTTTCCATGAACAGCGCGACCGCCACGAGCCACGGCATGAACCGCTTCGTTTGCGCGCCCGCCATGGAGATGCTGCCATTTGCCATCCCCCTTCCGTTACCCGCCATCCGGCAAGACGCAAGCCAACCCCCCCCCCCTGCCGCGCCGATGCCCGGCGGGCGAAGGCTGGTCCGCCCTCCGTCTCCTGCTGCTCTCCGTTCCCTCCGTTTCCTCCTGTTAAAATCAGGATGCCCCCGTCCTTTCGTGTTATCTCGTGTGCTTCGCGTCCCACTCACTTCACAAACGTCACGGTCACCGGCGCGCGCTCAAAATCCGCGGCCGCGAGCAGCGGATCAGGGCGCATGCCCCCCAGGCGCGCGATCCAGCCGTCCGGCACCTGTTCGAGCCGGGTGTTGTAGTGGGTGGCGATGTCGTTGTAATAGGTTCGGGCCAGCGCGATGCGCTGCTCCGTCTCGATCAGGGCGTGGTGCAGACGGGCGAAACTTTCCTGGGCGGTCAGCTGGGGATATTTTTCGACCACCGCCCGCAGCACCCCCGCCAGGCCGCCATAGTCGGGGCCGCTCACGCCTGGCGCCGTGGCCTGCGCCTGGGCGCGGAGCGCGGCGAGCGCAGTTTGCGTGGACGCCTCGTGCGCGGTCAGGCCGGACACCGCCGCAACCAGATTGGGGATGAAGTCGTGCCGGCGCTTGAGCTGCACCTCGATGAGCGACCAGCCCTGCCGGGAGCGGTTGCGCAGGCCAACGAGGCTGTTGAAGGCCATCCCGACCCACCCGACCGCCCAGAGCAACAGATAGACGAAGGGTGGGGCGGCGAGCAGTGCGACCGGCGCCTGGTCACGGTTGTTTGGGGCGGCCAGCACCAGGAGGAGGGGTGCGCCGGCGAGGAGCAGTCCGGCGGCCCACCAAAACCACGACCAGCCGGCGAAGCCCGCCTCGACCCGCTCCTCGCTGCGCGTGGAGATGAGAAACATCGCCGCCTCCCTGCTCGCGGCGATTTCCGGTGCGACCAGGTCGTCGCGCTCGCGGGCCTGGCCGACGATGAAGACGGGGGTGTGCAGCGGCAGGCCGGTCTCGGAAAAACGCCGGCGGTGGGTGGAGTCGGCGACAGCCTGCGGCGGTCCCTTGGCATAATACAGCGCCGACCCGCGCTCGACGGTCTCGTCGAAGAGCGGAAGCAGCTCGAGCTTGGCCCCGGTGGGCCGCACCAGGACGGCGCCGGTGTCGTCCTTGGCGTAGAAGGCCTGGGACTCGCCGCCTTGGGCCACAGTGGTCCAACCACTCTCTTCCCGGAGCCGGGTCTGCGGGTGGCCCTTGTCGTCGGTGTAGGTTTCCACGACCATGCGCGACCAGTGCTCCTCAATGCGCCAGTCGAAATGGACGGTCGCCGTCTCCGCGAGAAAGCTGGTGAGGGGTGCGGGCGACTCGGCGGTGCCCTTCAGCTCGACCAAGCCGATGAACACCCCGGCGGCCTTCGAGGTGGGCAGGTCGCGCAACAGGCGTTGCTGCCGACGCAGTCGCAGACTGGCCAGGAGGCAGCCGAGCACGGCGAGACCGCCAATCAGCAGCGGCCAGGGCATATCCGCGTGGTTCATCCGATGATTTTTTGTCCGGCCTCATCCCCGGCGCAAGCACCACCCTGTTGGAAAAAGGCGAAGTCTTTCCACTCCCCTGCGGAATAATAAACGCATCCGGCTTCCGGTTTCAGGCTTCTGCCCCCCCGCCCCCCGCCCTCTGCCCTCTGACATTCGGCATCTGGCATCTGGCTTCCGGGCTTCTGCCGCCTCAGCCCGCTCCGCAGCACTTCTTGAATTTCTTCCCGCTGCCGCAGGGACAGGGATCATTCCGCCCGGTCTTGGGTGTTTCACGGCGGATCGTCTTGCCGGGCCCCCCGGCATGGCCGGCATAGACCCAGCGCCCGTCCTCCCGGCTGAAGAGTGCGATCTCGTGGTGCTCGTGCTCCTTCCCCTCGGTCTTGAACCGGGCGGTGAATTCGACCGCGCCGGCGGTGTCTCCCTGTCCGCCCTGGTCGGTCCGATGCACGGTGAGGCCGAGCCACTCGGAGCTTTCGGCCCAGCGTTTGGCCTCGTCGGCGGAGAAATCCTTCCGCTGTTCGGCGGAGAGGGAGGTGCCCAGGTGATCGAAGGCGCGCACCACGTAGGCGGAGTAGCGCGAACGCATCAGGGCCTCGGCCGTCACGGCCGGGGCACCGGCGATGATCGGACCGCAGCAGGCATCAAAGGCCAGGCCGGAACCACAGGGACAGTTGCTCATGCCACCACTTATCGCGGCCGGCCGCGCCGCGTGCAATCCCGGAAACTGACCGTCCGCCCCCCGGTGATTTCCGTTGACCGCAGGGGGGGCGTCGGGCTTAACGGACCCCTTCCCACGAGCCGGAGAGGTGGCAGAGTGGTCGAATGCGCGCGCTTGGAAAGCGCGTATAGGTGAAAGCCTATCGGGGGTTCGAATCCCCCCCTCTCCGCCAGTGAGTTAAGTGACTGATTCCCAGTGGTTCTACGATTTTCGAGTGTCCGAAAAAAGGCCTAGTGACAATGCTGGTGACAATACGATCTGGGAGCACGGCGAGCAACGGCGATCCACGTCGATCAGAGTGCCCCGCCCACGGTCGCCGCCTTTTGCGCCGCCGCTTCCCGCCCTTCAACCGGTCTTCAGGGGCTCGCCCGCCGGCTCATTCCTTTCTTTCACCTCGTCTAGTTCCAGCGCTCGCCCGGCCAGCATCCCGACCGCGACCTCGATCACGCGCCGGGCTCAGGATCTTCTTCGGCTTCGGGCTTGGCCTCGGCTTTACCGTTGCCCGGACTGGTGGCGACGCAGGCGAAGATCCATTGCGCGTACCTGGCCCTTGAAGTCCCGCAGTCGCAGAAGCGCGGCGTCGGTGGTCAGGGTGAGAGTGAGCGAGAACTTTCCTTCGGTAGCCAGAGGGATTCCAAGCCTGTTGGAGGTGATGTGGCAGGACAGTTACCGTCGTCGCGTGGGTTGGAATCGTCCACCTACCTGATGTCACCGATTTGTCTTTTTACCTCCAGAAAGAAATCTGGGCGGGTGGGGGCCTTATTGCCCCCCCCGCTTCTCGATCTTCTATCTGTTTGTTTCTTTCCGGAGATTCTATCCGGGTTTCTATCCCCCTGTTTCTATTAACGTGTCCGGAGAAGGTGTTCGCCTTGCGTGCGCGCCCTCCTGCTTTGCCGGCTGTCCGCCGTGCTGCTCGGCCTCTGTCCAGCACCTGTCGTTCGCCTGTTCGTTACCTGCCCGGCGGTGTCCGGTCAGGACAACCGCTTCCCGGCCGGAAAAAATCCTGGCAGGGTCTGGATCGCCGGTGGGTGCAGCTTGGCGTAAAGCGCGGCGCTGTTCGCGGCGTCGATCTGCTTTCGCTTGTCCGGCGAGGAGCGCTGCTTCCGGGTGGCAATTTCAGCCCAGATTACTGTGCGGAGCGGCCCAAGAACAACGGCATCACGGTCTCCGACATGTTCGAGAGCATCAGGAGGTTCATGGCGGAAAAACACCGCCGGAAGCGTCCGTCCAAGCGTTCCATGACGCCCGCCCGCGTCAATTCGCCGACCAGTCCCGGCGCATGGTCGCGGGCGTGATTCCGAGCATTTTCAGATGGGCGCGCGCCGTCGCGAGCATGGCCGGGGTGACGGACGAGGGTGGAAGCATATGTGCGAAGCGGACGAGAAGTCCGATTTCGGCTGGGCCGAAATATTCCCCAAAAGTCGAAAAAACACTGCCCATGTGGAGGAGCGAAAAGATCCTCAGTTCAGAGGTCTTGCGGCTCTCGCCGGCGAGGACGACGATCTCCTGCGGCTTGGGCGACTCTCCCGGCGGAGCCAGAATGTTTAGGGGCAGTCCGGGGGTGGTGGAGGGCATGGACGCCTCAAGGACCACGACAACGGCCGTCGCTTTATGGACGGTGCAGATCAGCCGGGCATTGTAGGCGAAACTGTCCTGCTCCCTCTCGCTGGCCGTCGGGTCCGTCACGGGCAGCCAAGCCATCGAGGGCCAGATGTGGTAGAGCGGACCCGCCGGGCTGAGGGCGAATAACGCCTGCGGCACCTTGCCCTGCGTGCGCATCGAGTGCTCTGCAAAGCTTTTCGCATGGTCAAACAGGTCATCCAGCGACTGGGGCAGTGGCGGTGAGGGCATGGCGAGGAAACTTGGCGAGGCAGAGGCCGTGCGGCAAGTGTCCGCTGCCAACCAGACTCCACCTCCGGCGGCGAGAGAAACCCTTGTTCATGGCACCGGCTCAAACCCTCCGCCGGCCGCCAAGTCCGGTATTTCGACCTCGCGCCAGATCGTCGTCGGTGGGGAGAAAAGATGCGTTACAAGATTCGATTGACACGTTTTTCACTCTAGGACGCGGGTTGGTTCGGACCTCATTTCTTTGCGTTACAAGATTCGATAGGAAAAAAGCCGCGCCGGGCCATGCTGCGCGGACGTGAATTCCTACGCATCACCACCGAAGACACTTTCCGCTGATCCCGCGCCCCGCGGTGCGGTCGCGGCGACCATGGGCGTGCCCATGAAGCCGCCGACATCATCAACCTCCGTCGCCACCGCCCCGGACTCCCTCACCCCGGCGGCGGCCTACGTCCGGATGTCCACCGAGCACCAGCAGTATTCCACCGAGAACCAGCTCGACCGCATCAAGGAATACGCCGCCAAGCGGAACATGGAGATCATTGAGGTCTTCACCGACGCGGGCAAAAGCGGTCTGAACGTCAAGGGCCGGGAAAGCCTCCAGCGGATGATCGCCACCGTCGAGTCCGGCAAGGCCGCGTTCAAGTGCATCCTCGCCTACGATGTCAGCCGGTGGGGCAGGTTCCAGGACGCCGATGAAAGCGGCTACTACGAATACATCTGCAAGCGCGCCGGGATCAACGTCCACTACTGCGCGGAGCAGTTCGAGAACGACGGCAGCCCGACTTCCAACATCATCAAGAGCGTCAAGCGGTCCATGGCGGGCGAATACAGCCGGGAGCTTTCGTCCAAGGTCTTCCAGGGTGCCTGCCGCCTGATCCAGCTCGGATTCAAACAGGGCGGGTCGGCCGGCTACGGGTTGCGGCGCATGCTGATTGACCAGGCCGGCCAGGCCAAGGGCACGCTCAAGGTCGGCGAGCACAAGAGCCTCCAGACCGACCGGGTGGTCCTCGTGCCCGGCCCGGAGGAGGAGCAGGTCGTGGTCCGGGAGATTTACAGTTTCTTCCTCGACCAAGGGAAGTCCGAGCGCGAGATCGCCGACATCCTCAACACCCGCCAGATCCTCACCGACTTCGGCCGCCCCTGGACGCGCAGCACGGTCCAACAAATCCTCGGCAACGAGAAATACATCGGCAACAACATCTACCACCGGACCTCGTTCAAATTGAAGCGCAAGCACGTCGAGAATCCCCCGGAAATGTGGATTCGCAACGACGGGGCATTTCCCCCCATCGTGGACCCCGCTCTCTTTGCGCGCGCGCAGGAGCTGATTCTGGCCAATGCGCGGCGCTTCACCAACGAGGAGATGCTCCAGCGGCTGAAGGAACTGTGGTCGAACCACGGCCGGGTTTCCGGCGTCCTGATTGACGAGCAGGAGGAGATGCCATCGAGCGCGGTGTTCCGCCACCGCTTTGGCAGCCTAGTGCAAGCCTACCGGCTCATCGGCTACACCCCGCGGACCGACTACTCCTTCCTCGCGGTCAATAGTTACCTCCGCGAGCGGCACCCCGCCATCGTGCAGGACGTCATCACCCGGCTGTCGGGTATGGGGGTCAAGGTGGATCGCGATCCTGACACCGAGCTGCTCATCCTCGACCATGAGCTCACCGTCTCACTGGTGCTCTCCCGCTGCCTCCGCGGCGAAGCCGGCAACCGCCGGTGGCTCCTCCGATTTGACGAGGGCCTCCGTCCCGACCTCACCATCGCGGTCCGCATGGACGAGACCAACGAGGCGATCAAAGACTACTACCTGTTGCCGGCGCTCGACCGCATTCAGCCGCGCGTCCGCCTTTTCGAGAACAACCATGCCTTGTTGGACTCATATCGCTTCGAGGACCTGGAGTTTTTCTTCCAGATGGCCGAACGCATCGCCGTGGAGGAAGCCGCATGAAAACATCCGACGAACACCAAATCCGCCTGATCCCCGTGGATCGCATTCGCATCGTGAACCCACGGGTGCGGGAGAAAAAGAAGCACGGGCTCATCGTGGACAGCATCAAAAATGCCGGGCTCAAAAAGCCCATCACCGTCACCATCGGCAAGCCCGGCCCCGACGGCGGGGAGATGTTCGACCTGGTCTGCGGGCAAGGCCGCCTGGAAGCCTTCCAGCGGCTGGGCGAGAAGGAAATCCCCGCGTTCGTGCGCGGCCTGTCCGCGACCGACGGCTTGCTGGCCAGTCTGATCGAAAACATCGCCCGGCGCCGGGTGCGCGCCCTCGACCATATCAAAACCATCCAATGGATGAAGGACCAGGGTCAGGACCGGGCCGAGATCGCCCGCACGACCGGCCTGACCGAGGCCTACGTCCGAACCATCCTCACCCTGCTGAAAACCGGGGAGGAGCGCCTGTTGCAAGCCGTCCTCAATGGCCGGCTGCCTGTGAACATCGCGGCCCAGCTTTCCGGACTCAATGATGACGAGTCCCAGCGCATCCTGATGGACGCATATGAAAAGAAGGAGCTCAAGCAACGGACCCTGACGGCGTTCAAACGTGTCGTTGAGCAGAGGAAGCACTTCGGCAAGAACCTCGACCCTCATCGGCGCAGCGCACAAACCCGCACCGTGGCGGAAAGCGTGATCTACGCCTACAAGCAGGAAACCCAGCGCCAGAAGCTCATGGTCCGGAAGGCCAAACTCTGCGAGGCCAAGCTCCTCTCGCTCGCCGCCGCGTTCAATCTGCTCATCGCCGACGAGGATTTCGTCAACCTGCTCCGGGCCGAGGGGCTGCAAACCATGCCGAAGTTTCTGGCGGAAAGAGCGAGGAAATCCGCATGAGCTCCAAAATTCGCAGCGCTTTCGAACCCGTGCCCCGGTTGCTTCCGTTGGCGTCCATCCTGCCCATCCGGCAGCCGACGGCGGCCGACAATGCCTTCGGCAAGCTGAACAAGATCCGAACCTCGATCAAGGAGGTCGGCCTCGTCGAACCCTTGGTGGTCTATCCCCAGCGCGGGGTGGCGGATAAGTTCATCCTGCTCGATGGCCACCTGCGATTAGTGGTCCTGCGCGAAGCCGGCGCAAAGGAGGTGCTCTGCCTCGTGGCCACAGAGGAGGATGCTTTCACCTACAACGACAAGACCAACTACCTCAACGCCATCCAAGAGCACGCGATGATCAAGCGGGCCATTGCCCAGGGCGTGACGCCCGAGCAGATCGCCCGTGCGCTCGGCGCTGAGACCGCCAAAGTGAAGGCGGGGCTGAACCTGCTGGAAGGCATCCACCAAGAGGCCATCGAGCTCCTGAAGGACAAGCCCATCTCATCCGCCGCGCTCCGGCTGTTGAAAAAGGTCAAGGCGGTCCGCCAGATCGACATGGCCCATCTCATGGTCAGCGGTAACCCTCAACGGCTTGCGCATATCGGACGGGTACATCATACCCACAATACCCGACGTCCTTTCGACCTACGGGATTCCGCAGATCGTCACGCGAGTGGCGAAGTTTGCCAACTCAATATCCGAATCCATTACGCCATTTGGCATTGTCGTAAGCAAATACCGCGAGCAATCTACCGTTCACCGAAATACTCTGGCACGGCTCCGGGCAGCATCCAGCCCGCACGTTTTCGATGCGGTGATTAGGGAAAACGACCAAATTGCGGGATCGGCAGAATTCAAGGAGATTTCGACCCTGCGCCAAAAATACGGGTACCAAGGTCAATACAACACTTATCTCGCGTTGGCGACCGAGCTCGTCGCGGCCGCCGTCCTGGCGTAACCTAACTATGAACTCCGCTAAAAAACGGCTCTCGGCAATCTTCGCCACGATCCTCGACGAGGCTATGCACAACCGGGATTTCGCAGACAGATTGGAACTGGCCCTTGGCGATGAATCGCCGAGTAAATCAAGGTTGGCGGAACGGCTTCCAACCGCCGCCCCGAACCAATCCCAATCCCGACGACCCAATCGCCGGGCTAAAGGCTTGGTGGACCCATTCGCACTCTTGACCGGCGGCGAAAACCATCTTCGTACCGAACTGGCACGGCTAAACCTCGAACAGCTAAAGGACATAGTCGCCGAACATGGCATGGACACATCCCGCCTTGCGCTAAAATGGAAGTCCAATGACCGACTTGTGAACTTCATCATCACTACGGTTGTCGCGCGGCAACGTAAAGGCGATGTCTTCCGGGACAACGCCACACTGGGCACCTCCATCCCCACAGCTACTGGTACTCCAGCAGTCAGTTCCGGTGCTAACGCTCCTGAAATTGCCGATACCTTGCCAGGCAACCCTCCTAAGCCAATGCCTTGAGCAGCGGTTCAGTCCGACATACTGCCGCGCAACCCGACAATCTCCTCGTTGAGGCTCTGGCGGATGACTTGGAGTCGTGGGTTGGCCCCGGCCAGTTGAGCCAGAGCGATGGGCTTGATGTCGAACGGGAAAAGCAAATTGCTTGCGAACAACTGCGTTTGCGGCATCGAGCTCCTACCTGACGCCAACAAGATTCCCTCGGCCAACCAACCCAGGATTTCGGCATCGTGGGCCACGGTGGGCTTCCCTCTCCGGTAGCGCTTCGATCCTGCGTCGTAGTCGAGCAGGCCCCAGTCAAGCATGCTGCTGAGGTTGTATCGGGCGATGCGGATCACAAAGGCGCGATCCCCTTCGCGCTCGGTGAGCCGACGCTGCATCTCCGCCGCGGTGAACTCACCATGCAACCTTAACAGTCGCCCGACCGTGTCCGCGCAACTGCCAAAAAACGAGTAGCCTGAAATCGAAAGCCCCCAGATCACCGGCAGGGCCACCGCCGCACCCCGTCGTCGGAACAACTCCATGCCTTGCTCGGAAAAAAGCCTGCACTCTGGGGTCGGCAGAAAGACCACCTGGCGCAAGACGGACATCGTCTTCGAGATCGCCACTTTACCGGCGTTTGTCTCGGCGATGAGACGCTCCAGCTCCTCGCGTGCATCGTCGAAGCTGCCCTCGGTGGCGTTTGCGGCCTTGCCGGCCAGCCAACGGGCAAAGAACGCGGTCACGGTGGAAGTGTTGAGCCGCCGGCCATTGATCTCCTCGCAGATGTCATTCATGGCCCGCCGGACCTGATCCTCGGTCATTTGCTTGCGGTGGGCATCCTCGTACTTGATGGCGATCTTGAGGGCCGCAGGCCGCTCCGTGGTGCCGGAGCTGCGCTGGCGCTGGACCCCGTGCTCATCGGTGTAGCAGGCGATCCAGAATTTGGAGTTGGGTTTCCTTCTGAGGCTGGCCATGGGGTCAATGTAGGTGACAATAACGGCGAGCGTCAAGCAAAACGGCGAAATTATATCTCCTTCATAATCAACATAAGTTACTGAGCCATACCCCCTTAATTCGAATCGGGGGTTCGAATCCCCCCCTCTCCGCCAGTGTCCAAGCCATTGGTTTTTATCGACCCCCCTCCGGTCCAACCAAGAACCAAGAACCAAGAACCAAGAACAATCCGATCACTCCTTCAGCCAGACATGTTTGTAGGGGTGGTGGTCGAGCAGGGTGGGGTACCAGCCCTGCACGGCGGGGGCCAGCAGGTAGACGTGGGTGTAATGGTAGATCGGTATGATTGGTGCGCCGGTGAGGAGCAGCGCCTCGGCCTGGCGGTAGAGGTCGGCCCGGGCCCGGGGCGCGGGGGTAAGCGCGGCCTGATGCACGAGCGAGTCGTAGGCGACATTCGACCAGCCGGTGAAGTTGTTCCCGCTTGCCCGGGTCCAGATCTCCAGAAATGAAGCCGGGTCGGCAAAGTCCGCCGTCCAGGAGGAGCGGAGGATTTGGTAGCTGCCGGTGCCGCGCGCGGCGAGCGTGCTGGCGTTTTCCTCATTCACCAGGCGCACCTCCACCCCGAGCTCCCGCCGCCACATCTCCTGCACGGCTTCGGCGATGACCCGGTGGGTGTCGGAGGTGTTGTAAAGCAGTTCGAAGGGCGGCAGGCCCGAGCCGCCGGGGAAGCCCGCGTCGGCGAGGAGCTTCCGGGCCGCGGGAAAATCAGTCGTCAGACCGGCGGGCGGCGTGTATCCGGCGAGCGTCGGCGGGATGAAGGTCGACGCGGGGAGCTGCCCGCCGCGCAGCAGCTTTTCCACGATCGCGCGGCGGTCCACCGCGAGGGCGAGCGCCCGGCGCACCTTGGCGTCGTCGAGATAGGGGCGCAGGGTGTTGAGCCGGTAAAAATAGGTGCCGAGCAACGGATCGATTCGCAGGGCGCCGGACGGATCCTTCCGCCAGGCGTCCACCTTGGCGGGCGGGAGCGCGTCGGTGACATGGAGCTGGCCGGCGCGGAAGGCCCTCTCCTCCGCCGCAGGATCCAACGGGTAAAAATGGATCGCCTTCAGCCGCACGGTGGCGGCGTCCCAGTAGGTCGCGGATTTTTCGACGGTGATCTCCTGGTCCGGTTGCCAGGCGGTGAGGTTGAAGGGGCCGTTGCCGACCAGTTTTCCGGGCCGCGCCCAGTCGGTGTGGCGCGAGTCGGGTGGCCCGGTCGGCGCGATGCTGGGCAGGTGCACGGGAAAAGCCACCGGATGCGTGAGGATGGCCAGAAAAGTCGGGGATGGATGGTCCAGGACGATGCGGAGAGTGCGGTCGTCCGGCACCGTCAGCCCGACCTCGGCGAAATCACGGGTGCTGCCGCGGCGGAACGCCTCCGCCCCTTGGATCAGGTCGAGCAGCGGGGCGTTGGGCGCGGCGAGCCCGGGGCTGAGCGCCCGGCGGAACGACGCAAAAAAATCCCGCGCGGTCACCGCGTCGCCATTGGACCACCGGGCGCCGGCGCGCAGGTGAAAGGTGTAGGTGAGCTGGTCGGGCGAGAGGTCCCAGGATTCCGCGACGCCGGGCACGGGATGGAGGTCGGCCGGATCCTCGACCACGAGGCCCTCGAACAGCGCGGCGAGGACATTGAACTCGCCCGCCTGGGTGGCGAGTTGCGGATCCAGGGTGGCCGGCTCGGCGCTGCCAAGGCTGCGATGGAGGACTTGTTCGCGGTTCCCGCGCTGCACCGCCGTCTCGCGGCTGCAGGCGGGGAAGCTGGCCAGAAGCCAGAGGCCGGAGGTCAGAAGCCAGAGGCCGGAGGCCGGAAGCCGAATGCCGGGAGCCCGGAGGAAACGGCGCAGGGGGAAAATCATGTGCTCTGGATGAGCGCCACGGCGTGGGCGGCGAGGGCGAGGCCGCGACCGATGTCGTCGGCCCCCTCGTTGGTCGTGGCCTTGATCCCGATGGCGGACACCGGCAGGCCGGTGGATGCGGCAAGGGCCGCCTTCATCGCGGCGAGGTGCGGGGCGATTTTTGGCCGCTCGGCGATGAGGGTGGCGTCGAAATTCACAGGGGAAAAGCCCTGCTTTTTCAGCTCGGCCACGACGCGTTGCAGGAGGATTTGCGAGTCGGCGTTCTTCCACGCCGGGTCGGTGTTGGGGAAGAAGTGGCCGATGTCGGGCAGGCCCGCGGCGCCGAGGAGCGCGTCGCAGATCGCGTGGGTGAGGCAGTCGGCGTCGGAGTGCCCCTCGAGGCCAAAGTCGCAGTCGAACCGCACGCCGCCGAGTACAAGGGGGCGTCCGGGGACGGTGCGATGGATGTCATAGCCGTGGCCGATGCGGATCATGTTTGAGAGTGGAATTTTGGCCGTGGAACCGACGGAAGACACGGAAAAATTTTCGGATTAAGCGCGAAGGCGCGGAGAGGCGAAGGCGCGGAGAAACCGAACAACGGCCTGAGCTTTTCTATTTCTTGGCGGCTTTGCGACTTGGCGTTGAATCCGGAGCGGCTTGGGGGCTGGCTCGCGCCAGCAGGAACTCGCACCACGCCAGGTCGGCCGGGGTGGTGAGCTTGGGGTTGGGGTGGGGATTCTCCAGGAGCGCGACGGGGTGGGGGAGTGACTCGACCGCCTGAGCGTCGTCGGTCACGCGAAGCCCCTTCGCTCCGACCCGGGCATAGGCGCGGGCAATGAGGTCGCGGGCGAACACCTGGGGCGTCTCCATCGCCCAAAGGTGGTCGCGGGGCACCGTGCGCACCCGGCTGCCGGTCAGCTTTTCCTTGATCGTGTCGGTCACCCGGTGCGCGAGGACGGCGGCATGGGTGCGCCGGGCCAGCTTGAGGAGGGCGCGGAGCTGTGCGGGCCGCACGAGCGGGCGGGCGCAGTCGTGGATGAAAACGTGGGTGATGTCGGGCGGCAGCGCGGCGAGCGCGGCGGTGACCGAGTCCTGCCGCTGGCGTCCGCCACGCACGAAAAGCGCGGGCGTGGGCGCGTGGGCCGCGAGCGTGAGCAGCTGGCGGGGGTCGCGGTGGACGATGACAAAAAGGTCGGCGACGCCGCTCGCCACAAACGCGGCGGCCGAGTGCGCAAAGACCGGCCGGCCCGCGAGCGGCGCGAGGATTTTGTCGGCGACGGTGCCACCCATGCGCGTGCCGCGGCCGGCGGCGAGGAGGATGACGGCGGTGCGGATCATTGGAAGAGGTCAGAAGTCAGATGTCAGAGGTCAGATGCCGGAAGCTAGAAACTGACGGCCGGACATCCAGGGGGAGAGCGGAGAGGGAGGGATGATCGGTTGGTTTTCATTCTGACCTCTGACGGCTGACCTCTGACCTCTGATTGAGCTCCGCGATAATCGCGCGGGCGGCGGCCGCGGGGTCCTTCGCCTTCAGAATCGGGCGGCCGACGACGATGTAGCTTGAACCGGCGCGGGCGGCCTCGCCGGGTGACATGACGCGCTTCTGGTCATCGCCGCCCGCCTCGCCGGCGGGGCGGATGCCGGGAGTCACCAGCTGCATGTCCGCAGGCAGCCGGGCCCGGAGCGCCGCGACCTCCAAGGGCGAGCAGACCAGGCCGCGCAGACCGGCGGCGGCGGCAAGGTCGGCGAGCCGCGCCACCTGGGCGTCCGGGGCGGCGGCGACGCCGATCTCGGCGAGGCCGCCGGCGTCCATCGAAGTGAGCACGGTGACCCCGAGCAGCAGGAGATCCGGGCGCGTCTGCTGTTGCGCGGCGCGGGCGGCGGCGAGCATCTCGCGCCCGCCGGCGGTGTGGAGCGTGAGCATGCCGATCGGGAGCGGGGCGAGGGACTCCACGGATTTGGCGACGGTGTTGGGAATGTCGTGGAGCTTGAGGTCGAGAAACACGTTGAAACCCAGCCCGGCGACCTCGCGGACGTAGTCGGGGCCGTGGGCGGTGAACATTTGCAGGCCGATTTTCACCCAGCGCAGCGAGCCGCGCAGTTGGTGGAGAATGGGCGCGGCGGCGGCGCGCGTGGGCACATCGAGGGCGAGGATGAGATCGCAGGGCATGGGGAGGTGAAACCACTAATGGACACTAATGGACACTAATTAAAACCAAAACCAACGGGGCCACTGCTGATTCACGAAGGAATGAATTTCGAGACTTTTAACCACTTATGCACACTCATCTACACTGATCCAATCCTCAGCATCAGTGTTCATCAGTGTCCATCAGTGGTTCAAATCTGACCGTTCGAAAATGTTTTTCTTCATGGTTTTCCAAGAGTTGTTCTATCTTTCATCATCATTGGTTTATGACCATTCATAAATCAGCGCTGCAACGGGGTAGGGGCTTGGATCGGTCGACCGTGTCCCTCCTGTTGGAGCGCCGGAGATTTGTCCGTGATTAGTGGATATGAGTGTGCCTTAGTGGTTCCAATCTCCGTGACCGCGACCCCGATTTTCTCCCCGGCCAAAATCAACCTGTTCCTCGCCATCACCGGGCGGCGGGTGGACGGTTATCATGACCTCGTCTCGGTCGTCGCCCCGTTGGGTTTCGGCGACACTTTGCAGGTGGAACCGAGTCCCGAGGGCCGGTTCACCATGGAGTGCGATGATCCGGCGGTGCCGACGGATGAGAGCAACCTGGTGTTGCGCGCGGCGACCGCGTTTGCGGCGGCCACGGGCGGGCGCGGCGGGGCGCATTTTCGGCTGGAGAAACGGATCCCGGTGGGGGCGGGTTTGGGCGGTGGGAGCAGCAACGCGGTGGCGGCGCTGCGCGCGCTGAACGATCGCGCGGGCCGGCCGCTCGCGGCGGGACGGCTGGCGGCGCTGGCCGCGTCGCTCGGCTCGGACTGCCCGCTGTTTTTGCACGACGGGCCGGTGGTGATGCGGGGGCGGGGCGAGCGGGTGGAGGCGTTGCCGGCGCCCGCGGCCGCGCGGCTGCGCGGGCGGCGGATCCTGCTGTTCAAGCCGGGCTTTGGCATCAGCACGCCATGGGCCTATGGCCGCATGGTGGCGGCGGCCCCGCGCCACTACCTGGCCGCCACCGAGGCCGAGGCGCGGCTGGCGGCGTGGCTGGACGGCGACGCCCCGGCCGAGGACCTGTTGTTCAATGGCATGGAGGCGGTCGTCGACGCCAAGTATCTCGCGCTGCCGATGCTGCGGGACGTCTTGCGGGAGGAATTCGACCTGGCCTCGCGGATGAGCGGCAGCGGGAGCGCCGGCTTTGCGTTGTTGCGGGCGGACACGCCCACCGGGGCCGTCACCGCGCGGATCCGGGAGGTTTGGGGCGCGGCGGCATTTGTGACGGAAGCGAAAATTTCGTAAAAACCCGCGAGGCGGACGCAAAACAAGTTGACCGCGGGCAGCACCGCGGCGTTATGCTGGGGCGCACCGCGCGATACCCCTGCCGCCGCGGTGCCCCTCCACCATGCCCACCGAACGGGATAAAACCGAAACCACGCTGCAAGGCATCGCCGCCTCGCCGGGGATCGCGCACGGGCCGGTGTTTCTGCATCTGCAAAGCGACGTGGAGCTGCCGTCCTACGACATCGCGCCGGCGCGGCGCGGCGAGGAGGTGGCCCGGTTGGAGCGGGCGCTGGTGGTCACGCGCCAGCAGGTCCAGAAGATCAAGGCCGAGGTGGAAAAAAATCTCGGCAGCGAGGAGGCGCGCATCTTCGACGCGCACCTGCTCGTCCTCGAGGATCAGGCGCTGATCGGCGAGACGCTGCGCGAGCTGGAGGCGAGCGGGCGCAACATCGAGCGCTGCTTCCAGCAGGTGGCCCAGCGCTACATCCAGGCGTTTGACAACATCGACGACGAGTATCTGCGTGAGCGCGCCGGGGACATCCGCGACGTCGCGCAGCGGCTCCTCCAGAACCTGCTCGGGCAGTCGGCCCAGAGCTTCAGCGACCTGGCCCGGGGCCATGTGGTGGTCGCCAACGACCTCTCGCCGTCCACCGTGGCGGGCCTCGACCGCTCGCAGGCGCTCGGCCTCCTGACCGACGCGGGCAGCACCACCAGCCACGCCGCCATCGTCGCACGCTCGATGCGGGTGCCGGCGGTCGTCGGGCTGCGCGACCTCACCACGCGGGCGGGCAACGGCGACATGATCCTGGTGGACGGCTACGCGGGCGTGGTGATCCTCCACCCGACGGAGCAGACCCTGTTCCGCTACGGGCAGATCCAGCTGCGAAAAAAAGGCCAGGAGCAGCGGTTGCTCGAGGCCAGCCGGCGCCCGGCGGTGACGCGCGACGGCGTGGCGGTGGCGTTGCGGGCCAACATCGAACGGGCGGCGGAGGCCGCGCCCGCGCGGGAGTGCGGCGGCGAGGGCGTGGGGCTGTTCCGCACGGAGTTTCTCTTTCTCGACTCGCCCCACGTGCCGACGGAGGAGGAGCAATACCTGGCCTACCAGGCGGCGGCCGAGGCGATCGCGCCCGCGCCGGTCGTCATCCGCACGCTCGACCTCGGCGGCGACAAGCCGATGGCGGGCGCGGCGCACCTCTTCCCACGCGAGAACAACCCCTTCCTCGGCTATCGCGCCATCCGCTTCTGCCTCGACCAGGTCCCGATTTTCAAGGACCAGCTCCGCGCGATCCTGCGGGCGAGCGCACACGGCAACGTGCGGCTGATGTACCCGATGATCAGCGGGCGGGAGGAGCTCGCGCGGGCCAACGCCGTGCTCGCCGAGTGCCGCGCCGAGCTCAAGGCCAAGGAGGTGCCGTTCGACCCGGCGATGCAGGTGGGCACCATGATCGAGATCCCCAGCGCCGCGATCACCGCCGACCTGCTGGCGCAGGACTGCGATTTCTTCAGCATCGGCACCAACGACCTCATCCAATACCTGATCGCCGTGGACCGGGTGAACGACCGCGTCGCGCACCTCTACGAGTCCACCCACCCGGCGGTGGTGCGCACGCTGGAGAACATCGTCAAGCAGGCGCACCGCTGGAAGCGGAAGGTGTCCGTGTGCGGTGAGATGGCGGGCAACCCGGTCTATGCGGCTCTGCTGCTCGGGCTGGGGGTGGACGAGCTGAGCATGGCGCCGCCGCAGTTGCCGGCGGTGAAGTTTGCCGTGCGTGCGATGAAGCTCTCCGACGCCCGCAAGCTCGCCAAGGAGATCCTCGAGATGTCCTCGGCCAAGGCGATCCACGCGCGCTGCGAGGCCTTTTACCGCGAGCGCGTGCAGGCGGAGTGAGCCCACTTTGGTGAGCCGGCCTTGGGCGAGGTTTGATGCTGAATGCAGCCGTGGGTCACGGAGCCCACAGAGATAAACCCGGGTTCAGCTTCCTTGAGAGCATGAGATTGTAGGAGGAAGCCATGAAGCCGGGAAAAGAGAAAACCGAATTCCTGATCGGTTCCTGGCTTCCTGGTTTCCCCCTTAAAACTCTGGGTCCGCCTTCTGTGCGCTCCTTGTCCCCCTTCCGATTCCGCCCCTCCGTTCCTGATTTCCTGATTTCCAAATAAATCAAACCTGGAGTTCAGGCCGGACCAATCTCCGGGCCTTGGTCCTCTCTCCCTCCCCACCTCCGTGTGCTCTGCGTCCTCCGTGTTACAACCTCTTCTCCGCTTCGTCCCATCCGTGTATATCCGTGGTAAAATCCGACAGCCGAGTTTAGGCTGAACGTTCAGCGCCGGCGGGACTTGGGGCGCGGCTTGGCGGATTTGGCGCTTTTTTCGCCGTCCTCCGACTCGTCGTCGTCGTCGTCATCCGACTCTTCCTCTTCCTCCTCGTCGTCGTCGTCCTCGCCGTCGGGCAGGTTTACGGCGGCGGGATCCTCCTCCTTGTCCTTGTCCTCCTCGTCCCAGGTGAGCGACTGGTCGCCCTTGAGCGCCTCCTCCTCCTTCTCGTCGAGCTCGGGCAGGTCCTCACCGTCGAGGTCGGCCTCGGGCTTGGACTTGCGCGCGGCGTCCTCCCCATCCTCGTTTTCCCAGCCGGCGGGCATGAAGTCGAGGATGGCGCTCAACTCGTTGAACGCATGGAGGGATTTGCCCTCGGCAAACTCGGCGTTCTGGTCCTCCCGGATCTCGTCCTCCACCTCGTCCACCGTGAGCTTGGAGACAAACGCGAACAGGTCGTTGAGCATCTTCACGCGGCAGCGCGTCAGATGGTCGAGCAGGTCGGCGTAGGGGCCGTTTTCCTCGTCCAGGATGTCGGGCAGGGCGAACAGCTTCTCCTCCGACTCAAAAAACGAGTCCTTCACCCGCCGCAGCCGCACCTTTTTCTTCGCCGCCTCCTTCTCGATGCGGAAGGGGATGAACGCGGCCTCCATGATCTCCTGGTCGAAGCCGTAGTCGCGCAGCGGCTCGACGAGCTCGATCAGGTGGGCCATCTGGCGCGGGTCGATGATGCTGAGGCCGTCCACATCCCAGCGCACCGGATCACTGACCTCGTCCACCCACCAGTTGTGGTCGGAGCCGAGGCGGACGATGCACCAGTCGAGGATGACAGAGGATTTGGCCATGGTTGGTAAGATTGGGTGGCGGACGAGTTGGACAGAGTTGGAGAACCGGGCGCGGCCCGGGTCAAGCCGCGAATTTCTGGCGGCAAATTTGCGCGCAGCGTGCGAGCGGTCGGGGCAAAAACAAGCACAAAAAACCAACTTTCGCGACTGCCGGATTCACCCCATCCGACCGGCGCCGGTTCGTGGGCCAGTTTTATTTGGGCCTCTGCAGGTAGGGGCGCCTCTCCGAGGCGTCCGCGGATGGCTCGGAGAGCCATCCCTGCCCGATTGACCTTCCGGCCGGTGCCGACGGCGGTTGATTTTTCCGCGGGCCGGCCGCAGTGTCGTCGGCATGGGTCTATTCTATGAACGGGTGGTGCGGCCACGGCTGTTCCGGCAGGACGCGGAGCACGCCCACGAGGGGGCGGTGCGGGCGCTGGCGCGGCTGGGCCGCCTCGGGCCGCTGTGCCGGCTGCTGGAGAACTGGGCGCAGCTGCCCGCCGCGCGTTTCCGGCCGGTCGAGGCGTTTGGGCTCAAGTTCCCCAACGCCGTGGGGCTCGCGGCCGGCTTTGACAAGAACGCCACGGCGTGGCCGGCGGCCGCCGCCCTGGGCTTCGGCCACGTCGAGGCCGGCACGGTCACCGCGCTGGCCCAGCCGGGCAACCCCCGGCCGCGGATGTTTCGCTACCCGGCGCAGGAGGCCGTGATCAACCGGATGGGCTTCAACAACGAGGGCGCCGCCGCCGTGGGCGTGCGCCTGGACCGGCTCCCGGGCCCGGGCCGCCGGCGCATTCCGCTCGGCCTCAACCTCGGCAAGTCGAAGGTCGCCCCGCCGGAGCAGGCCGTGGCGGACTACCTGGAGAGCTTTGCGCAACTGGCCGACCACGCCGATTACGTCGTGCTCAATGTCTCCAGCCCCAACACGCCGGGTCTGCGCGCGCTGCAGGACGAGCAGCCCCTCCGTGAGCTCCTCGGCGCGGTGACGCAGGCCAACCGGGCGCGCGCGGCCGCGCCGGGCGGACGCCGCGTGCCCCTGCTGCTCAAGATCGCCCCCGACCTCACCTGGCCGCAGATCGACACGGTGCTCGGCGTGATCGCGGAGTTTGCGCTCGACGGCCTCATCGCGACGAACACCACGCTCGCGCGCCCGGGATTTTTTGCGACGGTCGGCGAGGCCGGCGGCCTGAGCGGCGCGCCGCTGCGCCACCGCTCGACGGAGATCATCGCCTACATCGCCCGGGTCACCGGCGGGCGGCTGCCGATCATCGGCGTGGGCGGCATCACCGACCCGGCATCTGCGGCGGAGAAACTCGATGCGGGCGCGGTGCTGGTGCAGGTCTACAGCGGGATGATTTTCCGCGGCCCCTTTTTCGCCCGCGACCTCGCCTGGGCGCTGGCGGACCGGCAGAGGAAATGAGGGAGGGATTTCTTATTGGTTATTGGTTATCGCTTATTGGGCTATTTTCAGACCGGAAACGGCGATTGAAACCACGGATGAACACAGATCAACACGGATACCAAGTATTTGAAAATGTGGCTGAGTTTCCGGTCCCGTGAGCGTCGGCAAGCAACGCCCCTTGCCACCGATCACGCGGGCGCGCCGGCCCAATTCTCGCAGTGATGGGAAACTGGGTTTCAACGCAAAGGCGCAAAGCCGCAAAGCCTAAGCAAATTTCTCCAGAACTACCCGCCGCACTTGCGTTCAAAATTGCTCCACCCGTCCGCCCAATCCCCTCTCCAATTTCGACCTTTGCGGCTCCGCGCCTTCGCGCCTCTGCGTTAAAAATGAAAACCGCCGTCATCCTCGTCGCGGATGACTTCCGGCCATGACCCAATAAGCAATAACCAATAAGCAATAACCAATCGCCCGCGCCGCAGGCGCGGGCGTCAGATGCTCCAGTCCCCGGCCTCGGCCACGAGGGCCTCCTTTTTCTGGCGGGCGCGGATCACCAGGTCGTCGCCCTTGTAATAGGCGATGCTGTGGTCGGGGACGGAGCCGAGCAGCCAGACGTTGCCGCCGATCACGGAGTGCGCGCCGATGCGGGTGTCGCCGCCGAGGATGGTGGCGTGGGCGTAGATGGTGACATGGTCGCCGATGTCGGGGTGGCGTTTCACGCCCTTCACCGGGTTGCCCGCCTGGTCCACCTCGAAGGATTTTGCGCCGAGGGTGACGCCCTGGTAGAGCTTCACATGGTCGCCGATCACGGCGGTTTCTCCGATGACGACGCCGGTGCAGTGGTCGATGAAGAAGTGGCGGCCGATGGTCGCGCCGGGATGGATGTCCGCGCCGGTGCGCTCGTGCGCGAATTCGGTGAGCATGCGCGGGAGCAGCGGCACGCCGAGCGCGTAAAGCTCGTGGGCGATGCGCTGGAGCGAGATCACGAGCACGCACGGGTAGGCGAGGATGATCTCGTCCACGCTCCGCGCCGCCGGGTCGCCGGCGTAGGCGGCCTGCACGTCCGTCTGCACGACCTGCCGCAGCGCGGGCAGGCGGCTGAGCAGCTCCAGCGTGATCTCCGCGGCCTGCGCCCGCGCGGGTAGGGCGGACCCGCCTGGTCCGCCGTTCTGCGCCTTCGCGAAGCGCAGCGCCTTCTCCACATCGCCCGTGAGGCGGCGCTGGATGCCGGCGAGCCGTCGCGCGGTGAGGGCGGGGATCTGCTTGCGGGTGACGGGCCGCTGCTCGAAGAAACCGGGAAACAGCAGGTGCATGAACTCGACCGCGAGCCCGTTGATCGACGCCTCCGAAGGCAGGTTACTGCCGTCGAAGTGGTTGATGCCGCCCTCCTGCTCGTAGGAGGCGAGCAGCGCGCGGGTGATGTCGTCGGGGGTCATGGGAGGGCGAATTTGGATTTTGGAATTCGGATTTTGGAATGAGGGCGATGCGTCTTCGGGACGCGCGACAAGGTCCGAGAATGCCTCGGGGGTGGGTGGGTGGTCAAACCTGTAACGGTCGGGCGTGAGGGTGCCGGTTGTGCTGCATTTTGATCTGCAGCCCGTGGTAGGGGCGGCTCTCCGAGCCGACCGCGGACACGATGGAGTGATGTCCCCACCCTAAGACGGCAATCTGCGTCACTGCGGGCGACACGCCCACTCAGCCGCCTATATCCCGAATCTCGCCGCCGGTTTCCGCCAAATCAACCCCTTGCCCAATCTTGGCACTGCCAATGCTTTCCGGTTCACTGGCTTCCTTCGTGAAACAAATTGCTTGCAATAGAATATTTTTCTCCTTTTCTGCTTCCAGTCTGCGGACAACCGACCCACGCTTTCGCCGACCACATCCCCATGAAACGCACGACCAAACTTTTCGCCGCCCTCGGCGCGCTGGCGGTGTTGCCGCTGGCTGCGGTGGCACAGGCCTCGGCCACCACGGATCCGGTGGGCTTCGTGACGATCACCACCCTGTCGAACTCGGATACGATTTTTGCGACCCCGCTGGCCCAGCCTGAGGTTTTCCGCGGCTCGATCAGCACCCTCAGCAGCACGACGCTCACCGCCAGCGGCACGCCTGGCTGGACCCCAGGCGGGTTCGTCTACGCCGCCGGTTCGCAGAGCAACACCTACTACGTGCGCTTCCGCACGGGAACCAAGGCGGGTTGTTTTTACACCGTGACGGCCAACACGGCAAACACCCTGACGATCAACCTCGCGGGCGATTTGCTCACGGGTGCGGCGGCGGGGGATCAATTTGCGGTCATCCCCTACTGGACACTCGGGACGGTTTTCCCGGCCAGTGCGGTTGGCACAGCATTTCAAAACTCAACGAATGCCGCTGTGCGCCAAACCGAAATACTTTTGCCGAACGTCAATGCGGTTGGAATCAATCCGGCGGTAGCCAATACTTACTATTTTTCTAACCTCCACTGGCGTATTTTTGTCAGCGGGCAAAGCGGGCTTGTCCTTGATGACACAGTTTTGCCCCCAGATTCATACGTGATTATTCGCAACAAGGGTTTCACCGGTGTCATTACGGTCATGGGTGGGGTGGTGACGACTCCGCAAACCACGCCAGTGAATTCATATGCCTCGAATAAGCAGGATAATTTTATAGCTTTGTCCTACCCTGTTCCAGTCAGTCTAAACAACTCCGGATTGTTCACCAGTGCCGCGAGCAGCACAAATATTGTTCGCAGCTCCGCCAATGCCGCACTTAGAATTGATGAGGTCTATGTCTACGACAATACGGTTCCGGGAATCAACAAGCCATCGACCACATACTATTACTTAAATGGTGCTTGGCGCAAGTTTGTGACCGGTGGCAGCGTGGTGGATTCCGGAAACGACATCATATTTCAACCGGGATCAGGGGTTATTATTCGGCGTGGCTTGGACGCTTCTGGCCCGAGAAGTGTAAACTGGACCTTCACTCCTCCAAATATTTTACCATGAAAAACATAAATCACTTAGCTGCTATTTTTGCTGCCTTGGCCCTGACTGCGATCAGTCAGGCCAATGTCACTATAAATTTTGCGGGTGGAGAATTTTTGGACAGCGGCGGAAATCCAATGACTGATGGCGGCCTCATTATCTTGTTGGCGACTGGCGTTGACGGTTCGTTCGCTCCCCCGACCGCGACGGCGTTTGTGGACCCAAGCGACATTTCGCTCGGATCCTTTGCAATTAACCATTTGGATCTTGCAGCCGGTCTGATTGCGAATCCGACACCTCCGCTTTCAAATGGGTTGGCCACTGGTCAACAGATTATGGTTCGTTGGTTTCCGACTTTGACCACGGCAGCTACCACGCCAGGAGCAGGAACTAGTTATGGCCAATATACCTATACCATTGCCAACACAGATTCGACTGCGGCTGATTGGATGATCCCCGGAGATGGTGTGACAGTTGATCCAACTTTTTTGACCACTTCACTAGGCGGGAGTTTGCCAAATAATGCCGGCTTGGCCACGCTCCAAATTCCCGGTGGCGTCAGCGCCATCCCCGAGCCGTCCACCTATGCTCTGCTGGGCGGGCTCGCGACCTTGGGTTTGGTTGCCTTTCGGCGGCGTTTTCAGGCGCGGGCCTGAATCGGGTCCGGCCTGAGCGCGGGCGTCTAATTTTCCATGCGCACTTTCAACCCCTCCCTCCGCCGAGGTTTGGTTCTTCCGCTGTTTGCCGCCGCTGCGCTGCTTACCGCCTTTCCCTCGCTGGCGGGGGCGACGCCCTCGGTCTCGGTTTCGGTCACCACGAGCCTCAGCACGACCGCCACCAACAGTCTCCCCAGCAACGCCCCCAGCTGCACCAAATTTGAGCTCCAAATTGCCGGATTGAGCGTTGGCGCGACCGTGCGGGTCAACCGCTACCGCGATCCCACCGGCACCGGCACCCTCGACACGACCCAGCCGCTGGTGCAGAGCATCCTTGTGACCGACGGGCAGGTCACCAAGTACGGCGGCGTCACCGACCCGCGGATCCCGGGCGACACCGACGGTGTGGTGGACGGAAATATCACGACAAAGTTCAGTATTCCCAGCCAGGCCTGGCCGGGCCAGTTCGCCGGGTCTTATGTGCTGGATGTTGTCAGTTCCACGATCTCGTCCGGCACCGCGACGGCCAGCCTCACGATCACCCAGCCGGTCACCACGCAGTCCATCAGCGGCCAGATCACCAGCGGAGGCAACCCGGTGCCACATGCGGCCATGATGCTCCTCGACACCAACAGCCACGGCCCCGGATTCATCTGCGGTGTCGTCGCCGACGCCACCGGCCACTACACGATCCAGGCTCCGGCCGGTTCCTACGGGATTTATGCGGGCGCGCCTGGGTTCGTCGGGCCGTCGCCTTTTCCGCTCCCGGCGCTGGGAGCTGGCGCAAGCCTGACGGGTCAGAACATCAGCCTGACGGCGGCTACGCGCACGATCACCTCCCAGGTCAAGGCCACCGACGGCACGACCATCGTCCCGGGGGTGCAGTTTTATGTGATGTCCAACAACGCCAATTTGTTCTCCTTCGCCTATTCCGACACCAGCGGCAACGTGGTCATCCCGGCGACGGTGGCCACCGACTGGAGTTATCAGGTGGATGAGAACAGTCTGGACTCCATCGGCTACCTGCCACTGCAGAACGGCAGCGGCCCTGCCGACACCACGGCCGGCAGCCTGACCTTCTCGTCGGCGAATTTCGGGCAGTTCACCCCCGCGAACGCCTTGATCTACGGCACCCTTAAAGATGGCAGCGGCAATCCCCTGGCCGGTGTTGATGTCAATGACAGCGATACCACCACCACCACCTTCAACGACGATTTCATCACCAATTCCAGTGGCCAGTTTTTCCTCTTGGCCGCGAGCCCCCCGGCGGGTTGGCAGTTGCAGGTGGACAACCACAGCCTGGCGGCTTTGGGCAGTTATCTCGCCCCGTCGAACGTCAATCTGACGGTCGCCGCCAACACCGCCTACGCCGAGACCCTCACCGCTTCGCTGGCCACGTCCTACTTCACCGGCACCGTGCGCAACGGGTCAAATGGCAACAGCCCGGTCGCCGGCGTCGTCATCGACGTCCAGCCGCAAAACGGCGGGAATAATATTTCGGCCACCACCGACAGCAACGGGAACTTCTCCCTCGGGGTGACGCCCGGCGTCTGGAACATCTTTTTGGACGGGGACAGCGCCACCCAGAACAACCTCATCGGCGCCCAGCTGACGGAGACCGTTTCCAGCAACCAGACGATTTCAGGCCTCACCTACACGGTGTTGAACGCCAACGCGGTGGTCAGTGGCACCGCCAAGGATGGCAATGGCAATCCGCTGTCCAACAACGACAACGTCAGTGTTACCGGCACCGTCAGCAGCGTGCAGTACAACCTCTACGTTAATTTGGACAACAATGGGAACTACAGCGTGCCCCTGTTGAATGGCGTCTGGACATTTGGGGTCTCGGGGCAAAACGGCTCGCTCGCTGGCTTTCTGCCGGTGACCGTGACAGTCAGCAATAACCAGAGTCAGACGGTCAATCTCGCGCCGGCGGCGGCGTCAGCGACCTTCTCGGGCACGGTGCTGAATGGCAGCACCCCGCTGATCGGAGCCATCATCGACGCCCAGCCCCAGAACAACAACGGCGGTGGCAACAGCCCTCTCTTCCAGGCCACCACCGACAGCAACGGACACTTCAGCCTCGGAGTGACCTCCGGCTCGTGGAACCTCTACCTCGACAGCAACAGTGTGAACAACCTCGTGGTGCCGCAGTTGACCGAAACGATCTCCACCGGCCAGACGCTTCCGGTGGGGACCTACCCGGTGCTCACGGCCACCGCCAATGTCAGCGGCACGGTCAAGGACGCCAATGGCACCTCGCTGCCCACGTCCGACAACGTGTTTGCCACCGCCACGATCAGCAATCTGCAATACCAGGCCAATTCGAATGTGAGCGGTGGTGGCACCTACAGTCTGCCCTTGGTCAACGGAGTCTGGAGCCTGAGTGTTGGCGGGCCCAATGGCACGCCGCCCGGTTTCCAAAACACGACGGTGACCGTCAGCAACAACCAGAACCAGACGGTCAATCTCGCCCCCTTGGTGGCGACCGCCACGTTCTCCGGATCGGTGACCAACAACGGAAGTCCGGTGTCTGGAATCACCGTCGATGCCCAGCAGCAGAACGGCAGCCTCTTTCTCCAGACCACGACCAGCGTCAACGGCAGCTTCACCCTCGGGGTGCAGGCCGGCACTTGGAATGTCTCGGTGGACGGCCCCATCGCGACCCAGCTCAATCTGGTCGTCCCCGGATCGTTGAACGAGACCATCACCACCAGCCAGACGATTCCATTGGGCGCCATCCCGGTGCTCACCGCCACCGCGACGGTCAGCGGTACGGTCCGGGACGCCAACGGCGCCCCGCTGTCGTCCGCCTTCAACGTGGCCGCCACCGCCACGATCAGTGGCGTGCAATACAACGAGGACGTGAACCTGGACAACAATGGCGACGGCGGCTACAGCCTGCCGCTGGTCGGCGGCGTCTGGCAGTTCAACGTCTATGGCCCAGGTGGTCCGGCGGCCAATTTCCAGTCAACCACGGTCACGGTCTCGAACAACCAGAACCAGACGGTCAATCTCGCGCCCCCGGCGGCGACGGCCCATTTCACCGGCACCGTGAAGAATGGCGTCGTTCCAGTGTCAGGCATCACGGTTTTTGCCTCGCTGCAGGGCAACCCCGGCAACAACACCCAATTCCAGGCGACGACAGACAGCGGCGGCAATTTCAACCTGGGGGTCACCACCGGCTCTTGGAACATCTTCTTGGACAACAATGCGCTGACCCAGCAGAACCTGATCGCCTCCAACCTCAGCAACCAAAATATCGCGACCAGCCAGACCCTTTCCGGGCTCCAGTTGCAGGTCCTCACTGCCACGGGCACCATCACCGGCAGCGTCAGCGATTACAGCGGCAATCTGGTGAACGGCAATTTCGTCAATCTCAATGGCACCGCCACCATCAGCGGGGTGGGGTATGTGACCGACGTCTCGACCACCAACGGGGGCACTTATTCCCTGCCGGTGGTCAACGGCACCTGGAACGTGAGTGCCGGCGGGGGCGGGTTGAATTTCAACGGGCAAACCGCGACCGTGTCCGGCTCGGCGACCCTGAACTTCGTCGCCAGCGCGTTCAACACGCAGCCCCAGAACCAGACAATCACCGCGGGGCAGAACACCAGCTTCTTCGTCGGCCCCAACACCCCCGGCACCGCCAATCTGCAATGGCAGGTCTCGACGAACGGCGGCAACAACTGGACCAACCTCAGCGACAACACCACCTACACGGGCTCGTTGACCAACGGGCTCACGGTCAGCAACGCGCCGACGGCGTTGAACGGCGCGCTCTATCGCTGTGTGGCCAGTTTCACGGTCAACAGCAGCCCGGTGTCGCAGCCCTCGAATCCCGCGAGCCTGACAGTTCTGTCCAACTTCGCCTCGTACCTCGCGCAATTCTTCCCCGGTCAGGCGAGCAATCCCTTGATCACCGGCCCGAACGCCAATCCCGCTGGCGATGGCATGCCGAATTTGATGAAGTACGCCCTGGGTCTTGATCCCACGAAGGTGGATGCCGCCATGGGCGCGCCGGTGGTGGGCAAGTCGGGCGGCGGGAATCTGACCATCACCTACATCACCCCGCCCGGTCTCACCGACATCACCTACATTGTCGAAGTCTCGAGCGACTTGGTGAACTGGAGTTCGGGCCCCAGCGCCACGGCGACGGTCTCCAGCACCAATCTGAACCAACAACAAGTCCAGATCGTGATCCGGGACCTCACACCGGTCTCCGGCACCGCCCGCCGCTTTATCCGCCTGCGGGTGACGCAGCCGTAGTTTCCCAGTCTGAAGGTAAGGCGTGACCGCCTTGTCGCGCCGGAGGCTTGGCGAAGGCGGATCGGCGCGCCGCTCTGGACTCCGACTGTAGCCGGGGTCGCTGACCCGGTCCGAAGGCAGGGCGGGTCCGCTTTGAACTGGAGCCGCGACGCCCTCGTCGCGGTTGAGGGGGACAGCCTCAGCCGCGCGTGGCTGGAACGACGTGGGCTCCGTCTTGTCCTGCAAGAAATCTTTTAAAGATTTTGTCCGCCATGTCCTCGGCGGGAAAGTTGGTTTGTCGTCTCTATGTAATGGGCTGCTGTCGCAGTCCGCAAAACCAACCAAACCACCCAAAGACAAAAGATATGAACACCCAAGCAACGCACCAGATTGTCAGCCGGTCAGAGTGGCTCGCCGCCCGGAAGGAGCTGCTCACGGAAGAAAAACGCCTCACCCGGCAGATGGACGCGATCAACGCCAGGCGCCGCGCGCTGCCCTGGGTTAAAATCCAAAAGGATTACCAGTTCAACAGCCGGAAGGGGCGGGTCCCCCTCGCCGCGCTCTTCGGCGGGAACAGCCAGCTGGTCATCCAGCATTTCATGCTGGGGGCAGGCTGGGGCGAAGGCTGCAAAAGCTGCTCGTTCATGGCCGATCACACGGACGGCATGCTCCCGCATCTGGCCGCACGAGATGTGACCATGCTGGCGGTCTCAAGTGCGCCGCTGGCGGAGATTGAGGCGTTCAAGCAACGCCTGGCCTGGCGCTTTGATTGGGTGTCGTCCGAGGGCAGCAGCTTCAACCGCGATTTCCATGTGTCCTTCACCGAAGACGAAATCGCGACGGGAAAAATCAATTACAATTATACGAACCAGGATTTTCCCAAGACGGAAGCACCGGGCATCAGTGTGTTCTACAGGGACGCGGAGGGAAACGTCTTCCACACCTATTCGGTTTACGGTCGTGGCGTCGAGCTGATGATGCACACCTACCGCATCCTTGATCTTACGCCCAACGGCCGCAACGAGGACGGGCTGGACTGGCCCCAGCAATGGGTGCGGCACCACGACCGCTACGACGCCGCAGCGAAGGACGCCAGCCAGGTGCAGGAGGCAACCGCATGAACCCGACCGGATGCTGCGAACGCCCGCAGAATGGCGGTGAGCGGGTCGGCGGGCAAAATGCGTGGCTGCATCGCACCCGGGAATTCGCCGGGTGGATCATCCCCGGCACGCTGCTCGCCCTCATGCCGAAGTGCCCGCTGTGCCTTGCCGCTTATGTCGCGATGGGAACCGGACTCACGATTTCGTGTTCGTCAGCGCACCTTCTCCTCTGCATGCTCACGACCTTGGGCATCGGCACCCTAGCCTGGGGTGGGCTCCAGCACCTTCGAGGATACGGTCGGAAAAGACCAACCCATAACCCTTAAACCATTCCAACCCACCCATGAAAAAGACCCTTACCAACCAGTATATGTTTCTCGCGCGAGGCGCCTCTTGTGACAACGGCGGACTCTCGCCCAAAGAAATGCAGGCGCAAATGCAGGAGGTTTACGCTTGGATTGACCGCCTGACCAAGCAAGGGGTCATGACTGCGGCCCAGCCGTTGACGCCCGAACGGAAAATAGTGTCCGGCAAAAACGGCGGCATCGTGACAGACGGCATCGCGGCGGAGGCGAAGGAAGCCATCGGTGGATTCTTCATGATCAACGCCGCCTCCATGGAGGAGGCCGTGCAAATCGCCCGCACCTGCCCGTCGTTCAAGCATGGCGCGATGCTGGAGGTGCGCCAGATCGCCAGGCTGGATTTCGATTAAGGGCGCATGAGCGGACCCGGAGCCAGCGCAGGTGAGGTGGCCGACCACTTTTTTCGCCATGAAGGCGCGAAAGTGGTCGCCACGCTCACCGCGTATCTGGGCACGCGCCAGTTGCAACTGGCCGAGGACGTGGTGCAGGAGGCCTTGCTGCGCGCGATGCAAACGTGGTCATATCGCGGCGTGCCGGACAACCCCGCCGCATGGCTGACGCAAGTCGCCAAGAATCTCGCGCTCAACCAGCTGCAACGCGACCAGCGCTGGAACCAAAAATCGGACAGCATCGGCGCCGAACACGCGCGGTGGCTGGCCGAGCCCGTTGATGACAGGCCGCAGGAAACCTTGGCCGACGACACGCTGCGGCTGATGTTTGTCTGCTTTCACCCCGAACTCGCCGTCGAATCGCAGATCGCGCTCGCCCTGCGGACGCTGGGCGGATTCAGCCCGGCGGAAATTGCGGCGGCATTTCTAACGAGCGAGGCGGCCATCGCCAAGCGCCTCGTGCGCGTTCGCCAGCGCATCCGGGAACTCGCCCTGCCGTTTGCCATTCCTGATTCCGCCGAGCTGTTACCCCGGCTCGATGGCGTGCTGCACACGCTCTATCTGCTTTTCAACGAAGGCTACAAAGCCTCCGGGGGCGACCGTCTCGTGCGCGAGGAACTTTGCCATGAGGCCATCCGGCTCACCACCCTGGTGGCGGAGCATCCCGCCACCCCGGAGCCGCGCGCCCATGCCCTGCTCGCGCTCATGCTGCTCAACACGGCCCGCCTGGACACCCGCACCGATGTCGCCGGCAACCTCCTTCGCCTGCATGAGCAGGACCGCGGCGCGTGGGATCAAGCCATGATCCAGCGCGGGGTCCGGTGCCTCTGCCACGCTGCGCAAGGCGGTGCGGTCAGTGTTTATCACATTGAAGCCAGCATTGCCGCGACGCATTGCCTGGCGCCGGATCCTGCCACAACTGATTGGCCGCGCATCCTGCATCTATATGATCAACTGTATGCCTTGACCGATTCACCCATCACGGCGATGAACCGCGCCGTCGCCGTCGCCCGCGTGCATGGCGCCCAGGCGGGGCTCGACGCCCTCGACCACATCCGGCAACGATCCGTACTCGAAGGCAACCACCTCTATCACGCCATGCGCGGCACCTTCACCGCCGAACTTGGCCGGAACGCCGCGGCCATCCCCCACTTTCGCCAAGCCGGCAAGCTCGCCTTGCTGCCCATTGAACGCGACTTCATCGCCCGCCGGATCGAAGAGTGTGAAGGGCAATCCAAGGGTATGAACAGGCGAGATAGGTGACACATAATACCAGCCTACCGCGTCACTAGCAGCCGGAAAAAGCCGGAGTGAGGGCTCGTCTCCGCTCACTTCAACCGGTAACGGCCCGCGTGTTTGGTGCCTTCGCGCACGACGATGCCGGCCGCCAGCAGCGGGCGGAGCAGATCGTGCGCGCCCTGCTTGGACACGTCCAGCGCCCGCCAGAGCACCGCGGGGGCCAGCGGGCCGCGCTCGCGCAGAAGCTGGAGGAGCCGCTCCTGGCGCGGGCGCAGCACCAGCTTGCGCCCGCGCGTGGAGGCGGCGAGTTCCTGCATCCGCAGCCACACCCGTTCCAGGGTCGCCTGCAGTCCCTCCGCCGAATATTCCAGCCAGACGCTGAGGTCGCTGCCCGCGCGCTCCACCGCCGTCAGCCCGGCGTAATAGCGCGGGCGATCCTCCCAGTAGAACTCGTCCACCGCGAAGATGTGGTGGGAGTCAAAACCGCGCCGGTAGAGCTCCCAGAGCGCGAGCGCGCGGCCGGTGCGCCGGTTGCCGTCGGCAAAGGGGTGGATCGCCTCAAAGCGGTGGTGCAACACCGCCGAGCTGAGCACCGGCGACAGCGCCGTGGCCGGCCCGTTCCACCAGGCCAGCAGCTCGCGCATCAACCTGGAAACGTCCTCGGGTGGCGGCGGCAGATACCCGCCCACCTGCACGCGAATCGTGCGGTAGCGGCCCGCCTCGCCCTGGTCCATGACCGCACTGCCAACGGAATTCAAATGGGATCCGGCTCAGATTCGCGGTGATCTGCGCAGACCGCGTCCTAAGACCGTGTCCTCCGACTATGTCCGCCATCATGTCCTCCGTCGCCTTGGCGTGGGGGGGGAAGCTTCAGCGACGGCGGAAGCCTTTCTTGCGGTCCAGAGCCTTGGCGGAGTTAGGGCGACGGATCGGCGCAGCTGGATCCGTGGTCAAAAGCACGGCTTCCTGGTTGCTGAATTCATCCCCTGCCTGTTCCAGTTTTCCTGATTTCCAAATAAAGAACCCTCCGTGTCCTCGGCTCGATTCTCTGTGTGCTCAGTGACCAACTGCTGATTTCAGGCTCAAGGCTGCGTCACCAGCAGGCGGAAAAAGACCGCGGGCGCAGTGCTGGTGAACAGGCCCTGCCAGGTCTGCATCCCGGTGGCGTCGGTCGCGATGACCTGCTGCGTCACCCCGACACTCGTCCAGTTCTTCAGGTCGGTGGACTCCTGCACCGTGTAGGTGAGGTCGGTGTTGGCGGCCGGCCGGGCATAGGTGAACTTGAACCCGGTGGGTCCCGTTGTCGCCGTCTGCCCGCCGGCCGGCACCGCCGAGAAGGCGGCGACGCCCAGGGCGTATTTCAGGAGATTCGTCGCGTTGTCCGGCCCGAGCACGACGGTGGGGCCGCTGATCGTGGGATCAGCGATTTGGTTGGAGGTGAAATTGACGGTCTGCCAGTTGGCGAAGGTCTGGCCGGGCACCACGACGAGCGTGAAGCTTTGGCTGGCGGGGGGCGCGATGCCGTTGCTGGCACTGACCGTGATGGTGAAGGGTGAGCCCACGGTGTCGGGCGGGGTGCCGCTCAGCACGCCGCTGCTGGGGTCGAAGGCGGCCCAGGCGGGCAGTCCGGTCGCGTTGAAGCTGGCGGTGGGCGAGCCGGTGGCCGTGAACGTGAACGCGCCGGGCTGGCCGGTGACAAACGCGGCGGTTCCGGCGCTGGTGAACTGCGGCGGAAATTGCACCGTGAGCGCGGCGGGCTGGCTGGTCGCGGTGCCGGCGGCGTTGGTGATCACGCATCGAAACTGATCCCCGTCCATGGCCGGGGTGGTGGCGAGGACGGTGAGCGTGGTGGTGGTCGAGCCGCCATAGGTGGCGTTGTTCGTAAGATTGATCCAGTTGGCCCCGCCGGCCGGCAGCCGCTGCCACTGGATGGCGGGCGCGGGCGTGCCGGAGACTAGGGCGGTGAACACAATGCTGTTCGGACTGAGGACCGTGGGGGCGCCCGGGCCGATCTGCACCGACGGGGCGACGAGCTGGGTGGCGCGGCGGATCGTGTTGCCGAAGGTGTCGGCGATGGCAAAGGTGCCCCCGGGCTCCAGGATGATGCTGCCGGGACCCTCAAAGAGCGCGGCGGGGCCGACGCCATCAGCTGCCCCCGTTTTCCCGGCCACCCCGGCGACGGTGATCACCGCGCCGGAGGAGAGGATCTCGCGCAGCGTGTCGTTGCCGCTGTCGATGACATAAATGTTGCCGAAAGCGTCGGGCTGGACATCGCCAGGGGAGTTGAAGCGAGCTTCCGCGCCGGTGACGCCGTCGGTGCTTCCGACCGCGCCAGGACTGCCCGCAATGGTCGTCACGACCGCGCCGGGCATGGCGATCTTGCGGATGGTCTCGTTGGAATTGTCGGCGATGTAAAGATTGCCTGCCGGGTCGATGCCGATTCCGCCGGGCTGGTTGAAGCTGGCGGCGGTTCCGGTGCCGTCGGTGCTGCCCACCTTTCCCGAACCGGCGAGGGTGGTGACGGCACCGGCGGGGGTGATCATGCGGATGACACTGTTGCCCTGGTCCACCACGTAGAGATTGCCGGCGGCATCAATGCTGAGATCCGCCGGGAAGAAGAATAACGCGTCGGTGCCCGTGGGCGAGTCGGTATAACCGGAGGTGCCGGAACTGCTGCCGGCCAGCAAGGAGACGACACCGGCCGGCGTGATCGCCCGAATATTGTTGTGCCCGGAGTCCAGCACATAGACGTTGCCGGTCGTCGCGTCCCAGGCGACTCCGGCCGGGCCGTTGAACTGGGTGGTCGGGTTCCCGGCAATCGAGGAAACAATCCCCGCCGGGGTGATTTTCCGAACCAGGTTGTTGTACATGTCCCCGACATAAAGGTTGCCGCTGCTGTCCGCGCCGATGCCGTTGGGGAAGTTGAAGGTGGCGCTGGCGCCGGGGCCGTCCACCGCGCCCGCCGTGTTGGCGATCCCGGCGATGGTTTGAATGAGGCAGGGCAGCGCCACAATCAGCCCCACCGGAGTGCTGGTGACGGACCCAAAGGAATTGCTGACCATGCAACGGAACCGGTCGCCGCTCATCCCGCTGTTGACGGCTGCGACCGTGAGGGTGGTGGTGGCGGTGCCACTGTAAGGCGCGTGGTCGCTGAGATTGACCCAGGTGTTGCCGCCGGCTGGCAGCCGCTGCCATTGCAGCGTCAGCGGCGGCGCACCGCTTGCGACCACCGAGAAGACCGCATTGGCCCCTGGTGACACCGACCGGGTGGGTGAACTCCCGGTGATCAACGGAGGGTTGGTGAGCGCATTGAGCAAAGCGGGCAGATTGGGCACGCCTAGCCCGGTGCATAGGTCAAAGCCGACCCCGGCATTATAGTCCTGGATGTCGCCCGTCGTGATGTCTCGGAATGACGGCGTAAGGAGCAGAGGATAGAGATTGGGACCAAGCAGCCCGAGGGAGCCGAAGCCGGCGTCGGCCCGAGCCTGGTTGATCAGCGCGCAAAACCCCGCCCATGTCGGCGAGGCCCAGCTGGTGCCACCGACAGTATTGGAGGTGCCGTTGTAAAAATCCAACGCCCCCTCACCGGGGTCGGCCGGGGCGGCGACATCCGGCACCAGGCGTTGGGTGCCGGCGGGCACCCCCGTTCCGACCTGCCAGACCGGCCGGGGGAAAACCACGCTCACCCCGCCGCCGGTCCCCTCGCTAAAGAATGGATTGTACCACACGGCCTCGGAAGTGACCGCCCCCGTGGTGGCATCGAGCACGAGGCTGGTGCCACCGACGGCCGTCACGCTTGGGGAACTGGCGGGCGCCTCCACTTGGAGCGTGCCGTAGGGCTCGGAACCATTGTCGCCCGATGCGGCGAACACCGTCACCCCCACGGCCGACATCTCGGCAAAGAACTGTTCATCGGTCTGCAACTGGCCGGGCGGGACTTGAGTCTCACCTATCCCGACGCTGATCGAGACCTGATGAAGATTGGGCTGCGCCCCGGTCGAAACATCGCTATAAATCTGCGCGTAGGCCGCGTCCAGCGAAATGGTATCAAGGCCCGGCACCCCGTAGACCCGGATGGTGGCGGCGGGCGCGATGCTGCTGGACCACTCGACATCCAAGCTGGCCTCGTTCAAATCTGCCGTCTGGGAGGCGGCGGAAGGACCGCCCGACACCGGCACCTGCACGATGTTGGCGAGCGACTGTCCGACCCCGACAGTGGACCAGAAGGTGGTGAGATCGCTGTCGATGGGAAACGAGTCTATGACGATGGCGATGGTCTGGCCCGCACCCGTCTGGGTCAGGCCGGCCCCGCCGTAAGCGCGCAGGATGTCGCGCGGCCAATAGGCCGGCGCGGTCGTCGAGGTGGTGGACTGCGGTTTCGTCCCGGGCAGTAAAAGTTTGTGTGGACGAATATGCGGTTGCAAACCATTGATGCTCAGCACGGCGGAGGCCAGGGCTGCGGGGAGACTGGGCGGGGTCACGGCCGAAGTGTATTCCACGCCCTGCGCCGCCACGCGGGCAAACCTCACCTGAAACGCCGCCGCCATCTGGCGCACCGTTCCCCGGGCAAACACCACCAGCTGTCCAGGATCGGTCCGGGTAATCGTCAGTCCTTCGCTGACCAGCCAATTGCTCACGGCCTGGTAGTTGGCCGCCCCCGGCCGGTACCGGGCCGCCATTTCCATTGGAGAAATTTTCTCCCCGCGATGCACCCGCGACTGCAACCCGGGAAAATCGCGCATGCGCAGCGACACTTCGACCTCGAGGGTGGCGTCCGTCTCCGTGGCCGCCAAGGCGGCCCGGGCGAGCAGGGGCATCGGGCTATTGGTGCTGCCAGTCGCGGCCACCTCCTTATGACTGCCGGAGAGCACAACCCGGCCCGACGATGGCGGTGGGACCGCAGCCAGGGCGGCTGAAAGCCAGCAGGCCAACAGTGCCAGCGCACCACCGACCCGCTTCAGAACGAGCGGGGCAGTCCTTGGTGAAATTGGGGTTTTGAAAGGGTGCATCAAACGCGGGAAGGTCGAGCCGTGAGTGTTACAAACGCAGAAAGCTGGGGGTGGAACACCAACCAGTCACTCCAAAACGCAATTGATTGGCAAGCGCGGGATTGATTTCTGCAGAAAGAACGATTCAGCAAACCATTTGGAAACACGGGTGGACCCGGATTCACACGGATAATTACGAGATCGTAAGAACTCAGGCTTTCACCCGATTGGTGACGGGTTTTCGTTTAAATCATTTCCGTATCACTCAGGATCCGTGTTCATCCGTGTCATCCGTGGTGAATTCCGGCGACCGAATTTGGGAGGGGGGGTCACGGCTGGGTCACCAGCAGGCGGAAAAAGACCGCAGTCGCGGTGGTGGTGGATTGGGCCTGCCAGGTTTGTATCCCTGCGGCGTCGGTGGAGAGGAGCTGCTGGGTCACACCCGCGCTGGTCCAGGATTGCAGGTCCGAGGATTGTTGCACGACATAGGTGACATCGGTGACGGCGGCGGGCCGCTTGTAGATGAAGCTGTAGGTGGTTCCGCTGGCTGCCACCGTCTGGCTCCCGGCGAGGACGGCTGCGGTCGGGGGCAGACCCAGGGCATATTTCAACAAGTTGGGGGTGTTGTCCGGCCCGAGCACGGCGGTGGGGCTGCTTACCGCAGGATTGGCCAGCTGGGCGGCGGTGAAATTGGCGGCCTGCCAGGCGGCAAAGGTATCCTGCACGACCAGCGTGAAATTCTGGATGGCGTTGGGCACGGCGCCGTTGCTGGCGAAAATCGTGACGGCAAACGGCGAGCCGGCGCCGTTGGGTGGCGTGCCGGCGAGGAGGCCGCTGGCGGGGTCCAGGCTGGCCCACGCGGGCAGGCCGCCGGCGCTGAAGGTGGCGGTGGGTGTGCCGGTGGCTGTCACCGTGAAGCTGCCCGGCTGGCCGACCAGGAAGTTGGCTCCGGCGGTGCTCGTGATCTGGGGCGCGACCTGCACGGTGAGGGTGGCGGGCGCGCTGGTGGCGGTGCCGGCGACATTCGTGGCCACGCATTGAAACTGGTCCCCGCTCATCGCCAGGGTGACGCCGACCACGGTGAGGGTTCCGGTGGCCGAGCCGCTGTAAGTTCCATCGTCGGTGAGATTGATCCACGCTGAGCCGCCGGCCGGCCGCCACTGCCACTGGCAGGCCGGCGCCGGAAAGCCGGCGAGGGTGGTGGAGAACTCGGCGTTGTTGGCGGCGGTGAGCGTCAGGACACCTGGGGTGATCCTGACTTGCGGCACGGCAATCTGGGTGACACGCCGAAGGGTGTTGTTGTTGGTATCCGCGAGGGCGAGGGTGCCTCCCGGTTCCAGCACGATGCTGCCGGGCCCGTTGAACAACGCAGCCGGACCGACCCCATCGGTGGTGCCGGCGGTGCCGGCCACTCCGGCCACGGTGATCACCGGGCCGGAGGCCAGGATTTCACGCAACGTATGGTTGTTGCTGTCGACCACATAGACATTGCCGAAGGCGTCGGGCTGGACGTCGCCGGGATAGTTGAAGCGGGCGGCCGCGCCGGTGAGGCCGTCGGCACTGCCGGTCGTGCCGGGACTGCCGGCGACAGTGGTCACCGCACCGGCCGGCGTGATCTTGCGGATCGTGTGGTTGTAGCTGTCGGCGACGAACAGATTTCCCGCCGGGTCGAGGCCGAGGCCGCCGGGCTGGTTGAAGCTGGCCTTGGTGCCGGTGCCATCCGCGCTGCCGGCCGCGCCCGAGCCGGCGAGCGTCGTCACCACGCCGGCCGGGGTGATCTTGCGGATGAGGTTGTTCGTCTGGTCGGCCACGTAGAGGTTGCCGGCGGGGTCGACCGCCAGATCGGCCGGGCCCTTGAACCGGGCGCTGGTGCCGGTGTTGTTGCCGCTCCCCGAGCGCCCGGAACTACTGCCGGCCAGCAGGGACACGGCCCCGGCCGGAGTGATTTTGCGGATCTCATTGTTGTAGAAATCCGCCACGTAGATGTTGCCCGCTGCGTCGGTGGCCACGCCGGCCGGGCCGTTGAATTGGGAGCTCGTGCCGATCGTCGAGTTGTTCCGGCCCGTGACGCCCGTGGCCCCGGCGAAGGTGGAGACGATCCCGGCGGCGGTGAGCTTCCGGATGGTGTCGTTGCTCATGTCACCGAGGTAGATGTTGCCATTGGTGTCTTCCGCGATGCCGTTGAGGAAATTGAAGGTGGCGCTGAGGGCGGCGCCGTTGGTGCTGCCCTTCGCGCCGGCGACCCCGGCGATGGTTTGGACCAGGCAGGGCAGCGCCACGATCAACCCGGCGGGGGCGCTGGTGACGGAGCCGAAGGGATTGCCGAGGGTGCAGCGGAACTGATCCCCCGTCATGGCGGACGTGACGCCGGCCACGCTGAGCGTGGCCGTGGTGCTGCCGCTGTAGGTGGCATTGTCGGTCAGACTGCCCCAAGTGCTGGCGCCGACCGGCAGACGCTGCCATTGAAAGACCAGCGGGGGCGCGCCCCCGCCCACCACGGTGAAGACGGCCGTGGCACCGGGGGCCGCCGTCTGGGTCTGCGTGCCCGCGGTGATCGAGGGCGAGTCGCTCAGGGCCGAAACCAATGCGGTCAGATTGGGCACCCCCAGTCCCGTGGTTTCATCAAAGCCGGCGCCGGCGCTATAGGCACCATTGCCGCCGCTGGTGATGTCACGAAAAGCGGGCGTGCCGAGGAGAGGATAAAGATTTGGCCCGAGCAGGCCGAGCGGGCCCTGGTTGGTGCCCGAGCGGGCCTGGTTGATCAACGCGCAAAAGCCCGCCCACGCCGGCGAGCTCCAGCTGGTGCCGCCGTATTGCTGCGCCGTGCCATTGAGGAAGACCAACCCGCCCTGATTGGGATCGGCCGCTGCGGCGACATCCGGCACAAGACGAAAAGAACCGGCCGCCACCCCGGGGCCGACCTGCCAGGCCGGACGGGCGAAGACGATGCTGGTGCCGCCCCCGGTGGCCCCGGACCCGTTCTTCCAGACCGTCTCGCTCGTGACGGCCCCCGTCGAGGAATTGAGCGCGAGACTCGTGCCACCGACGCCCGTGACACTGGTGGAACTGGCGGGCGATTCCACCTGGAGCGGGCCGTTGGTTCCGCCGGTGTTGGAGTTGGGGTTGGAGCCGCCGTCACCGGCTGAAGCAAACAAGGAGACCCCCACGGCGGCCAGTTCGGCAAAATATTGTTCGTCCGTGTTCAACTGGCTGGCCGACACATTGGTCTCGCCCTCGCCGTAGCTCATGGAGAGCTGGTGCAGGGTGGGCTGGACCCCGCTGGAAACCTCGCTGTAGGCCTGGGCATAAGCCTGGTCGAGATGCGCGTAGCTCAGGTCGAGGGTGGCATAGACCCGGATTTTGGCGGCCGAAGCGATCCCGCTGGACCACTCGACATCGAGCGTTTCCTCACCAGTAGGCGACGGCAGGACGCCTCCCACCACCTGGACAAACTCCATGTTGGCGAGCGACTGCGGCACACCGGCGGTCGTCCAGAAGCTGGTGAGGTCGCTGTTGGCGGGAAACGTGTCAATAATGATGCCAATTGTCTGGCCGGCCCCGGTCTGGGCCAGGCCGCCGCCACCATAGGCGCGCAGGATGTCCCGCGGCCAGTAGGGCACTGCCGTGGTCGAGGCCGTGGAGAGCGGTGCCGGGCCCGGCCGCAGATGCTTGCGGGGCCTCATATGCTGCTGCAGACCGTTGACGCCGAGCGCGGCATCAGCCAGCGCTCCGGGCAGGCTGGGCGCGGTGAGGGCAGAGGTGAACTCCTCCCCTTGAAAGGCGACCCGGGCAAACGTCACCTGAAACGCGGCGGCGAGCTGTCGCACGGTGCCGCGGGCGAACACGGCCACCCGGCTGGGATCCGACCGGGTGATGGTCAGCCCGGCGCCGACGAGCCAGTCGGTCACGGCCTGATAATCAGCCGCAGCCGGCTGGTAGCGGGCCGCCAGCTCGTCGGGCGTGACCATCTCCCCGCGATGCACCCGCGCCTGGAGTCCGGCGAGATCGCGCATCTTGAGGGCGACCTCGATCTCGATGGTGGCGTCTGCCTCGGCCGTGGTGAGGGAGGCGCGGGTCATGGTCGGGCGGTTCGGGTCGGCGGTGCCGCTGGTCATCACCTCCTTGTGGCTTGAAGGAAAACTCACCCGGTCCGGCGGAACCGTCTGGGCTGTCTGGGCCCGTACCTGGAGGAATGGCAGGAGCAACGCACCGAGCAGCAGCCGGCCGGCGGCCTGTCGCCACCGGTTGATCTCACCTCGGTGGCCGTGGTGGAGGGGATGCATGCCGTCGGCCCATGCTAGGCGCGCGGAGCGCGGGGTGATGCGCTGAAACCGAGCCTGATCATTGGAACAGAAGCCTAGGGCATTACATAGGCATTGCAAGCCTGCGGCAATTTACTTGCATTACTGTCGAGGTCGGAGAAACTTAACCCACCGAGTCGGGTTTGTTAAGCAGCCGGCGTTACTGCTTATGTCCGGGCCCAAATCATCCGATAGCTGGGTGATGAAACCATCACGGTCGTCCGCAGTTTCGCTTCTGAACAGTTGCGCGTCGCCGCGAGACCGGTCTAGGTTTTGAAAACGTGATTCCCGCCCGCGCCGCCACCACCATTCCGCAGCCGGAGACCACCACCGAGGTCGCCCTCACCGGCCCGTGGCGGGTGGTCGTGCTGAACGACCCGGTGAACCTGATGTCGTATGTGGTGGCGGTGTTTCAGCGCGTGCTGGGCTTCGACGAACGCACTGCACGCAAGCACATGCTCGAGGTGCACGAGCAGGGCCGCTCGGTGGTGTGGAGCGGGCTGCGCGAGCAGGCCGAGCACTACGCCTTCATCCTGCAGCAGTGGCATCTCACCACCATCCTCGAGTCCGATGAAACGCATTGAGGTGAAGCTCAGCCTGCCCGCCGTCGCGCCATTGCTCGACGTGATCAAGGCGATGGCCGACACGCTGGGCACCGCGCTGGCCGCGCCGCTGCGCATCGAGGGGCTCGACGACGAGTTTTTCGCGGCCTGGCGGGCGGAGCTGCTCGAGGCGCAGAACGCCGACGTGCGGGCGCTGCTCGCATTGTTTGACCGCGAGTTTTTCAGCACGGGCATCGTGGCGCTCGACGAGGCCAACGCCGAGCCGATGGTGCGCGCCTGCTCGGCGCTCCGGCTGCGCCTGCGCAACCGCGCGCTGGTGGAACTGCCCGACGAGATGCTGGAGGGCGGGGCGGTGGAACTCGCACAGCTCGCCGAGCCCGTGCGCCGCGCGTTCATGGCGTACGTCTTTCTCGCCACCTTGCAGGACCTGATCCTCAGCCACCTGGACACGGCGATCAGGGGGGAGTGAGGAGTGGGAATGCGGAATGCGGAATGCGGAATGCGGAATGCGGAATGCGGAATGCGGAATGCGGAATGCGGAATGCGGAGTGCGGGCCTGGGTGAGG
>CAIYUN010000052.1 GCA_903929355.1 uncultured Opitutaceae bacterium | reverse complement strand
TGGGGATCCGTATCATCCGTGATTAACACCGCTGCTCCGTTCCTGTTAAAAATCCGTACCATCCCTGCCCATCCACGTATTCCGTGGTTAATTCCGATTTCGGGTTGAAAGCCGCCACGCGCCCCGAAACGCTGCGGCACATGGAAAAACTCGCGCTCCTCTCCGTCAGCGACAAACAGGGCCTTGTGGAATTCGCCACGGTGCTCGTCCGGCAGCACGGCTACCGGCTGCTCTCGACCGGCGGCACGGCCAAGGCCCTCGCCACCGCCGGCCTGCCCGTCACCGAGGTGAGCGAGCACACCGGCTTCCCCGAGATGATGGACGGCCGGGTGAAGACCCTGCACCCCCGGATCCACGGCGGCCTGCTCGCCCGCCGCGACAAGGCCGACCACCTCGCCGACGCCGAAGAGCATGGCATCAGCCTCATCGATCTCGTCGTGGTCAACCTCTACCCGTTCGAGCAGACGGTGGCCCGGCCCGGGGTCCATTTTGAGGAGGCGGTTGAAAACATCGACATCGGGGGCCCCTCGATGCTGCGCAGCGCCGCCAAGAACCACGAGAGCGTCACGGTCGTCTGCGATCCGGCCGACTACGGCTCCGTGCTGGCCGCGCTGGCCGACCCCGCCGCGCTCGGCGCGCTGCGGCGGAAGCTCGCGCTCAAGGTCTTCCAACGCACCGGCAGCTACGACACCGCCATTGCCGGCTACCTCGCGACGCAGGCCGATGGGCCCGACCTCGCCACCCTCGGCGGCTTTCCCGACACCCTCAAGCTCACCTACCAGAAGGCGCAGGCGCTCCGCTACGGTGAGAACCCTCACCAGCAGGCCGCGCTCTACGGAACGTTTCACGACCATTACCGCCAACTCCAGGGCAAGGAGCTGTCCTACAACAACATTTTGGACATCACCTCGGCCACCTGGCTGATCGGCGAGTTCGAGCGGCCCACGCTGGCCATCCTCAAGCACACCAATCCCTGCGGCGTCGCTTCCGCCGACACCCTGGAGGCGGCCTGGGAGCTGGCCTATGCGACCGACCGGCAGGCGCCGTTTGGCGGCATCATTGTCGTGAACCGCACGCTCGAGGGCGCGCTGGCACGGACGATCGCGGAGATCTTCACCGAGGTCATCATCGCCCCGCGGTTCAGCGACGAGGCGCTGGCCGTTTTTGCCAAAAAGAAGAATCTGCGGCTCATGGTAGCGACCGGGGGCATGGGCGCCGACGCGCTCCAGGAAATCCGCTCGGTCGTCGGCGGCGTGCTGGTGCAGGACCGCGACCGCACCCTCGGCGACCTGACGAAATTCAAGGTGGTGACGAAACGGCAGCCCACGCCGGAAGAGTGGGCCGGGATGATGTTTGGGTGGAAGGTGGGCAAGCACGTCAAGTCCAACTCCATTGTCTATTGCCAGGGCGAGCGGACGATCGGGGTCGGCGCCGGCCAGATGGCGCGCGTGGACAGCTCGCGCATCGCGGTGTGGAAGGCCGGGGAGGCCAAGCTCGACCTGCATGGCTCGGTGGTGGCGAGCGAGGCGTTGTTTCCCTTTGCCGACGGTCTCATCGCGGCCGCCGACGCGGGCGCGACCGCGGCGATCCAGCCGGGTGGATCCGTGCGCGACGACGAGGTCATCGCCGCCGCCGATGCGCGGGGGATGGCCATGGTCTTCACCGGCATCCGCCATTTCAAACACTGAGGGTGAGCGCCGCCGCCGACAAGTAGCGCAGGCATCCCTGCCTGCCTCCGAATCTCCGCCAAGGTCCGCCATCCTTAATCCGTTGGGAGGCAGGCGATCGATGCGCCCAGAAACGGACGCCACCATCCCGGGGTCGTTTTCGGATTTGCGGGCGGGGCGGCGGCGGTGCCATAAGGCGGGGTGCATCCGTTCACCCAACGTCGGTCCGAGTCGGTCGCCGCGCTCGGCGAGACGGGGCTCATCGCGGCCATCCGGCGCTGGCTGGGCGCAGCCTCACCCCGCGCGCCCTATGGGATGGGCGACGACTGCGCGGTGCTGCCGGCGGTGCGGGGGGCGCAGCTGCTCACGGTGGATTCGGTGATCTTCGGGGTTCATTTCGACGCCGCGGTCTCAGCCCGGGCGGCGGGGGCCAAGCTGTTCAAGCGCAACCTGAGCGACCTCGCCGCGATGGGCGGGCGGCCGCGGGCGGCGGTCGTCGCACTCGCCCTCGACCCGCGGGTGAAAATCCGGTGGCTGGAGGAATTTTACCGCGGGCTGGCGGCGATGAGCCGGCGGTACCGCACGCCGATCGTGGGCGGCGATGTGGCGCGGCTCGACGGCAGTGTCCTGGCGTCGCTCACCCTCGTCGGCGAGGCACCCGCCCGGGCGGTCACGCGGGCGGGCGCACGGGCGGGCGACTGGATTTTTGTGACGGGGCGGCTCGGCGGCAGTTTGGCGAACGGGCACCACTGGCGGTTTACGCCGAGACTGGCCGAGGGCGCCTGGCTGGCCGGGCGACCCGAGGTGCGCGCCATGATGGACGTGAGCGACGGACTGGCCAAGGACCTGCCCGCCCTCACGCCGACCGGCGCGGAGGCGGCGCTCGTGGCCGGGTCGTTGCCACGCCGGCGCGGCTGTGACCTGCGTGCGGCGCTCGGCGACGGCGAGGACTACGAGCTGCTGTTCGCGGTGGCGGGCGGGGCGGACCTCGCACGCTTTACCCGGGCGTGGCGACGGGCGTTTCCCCGCACCCGGTTGTCATGCATCGGGCGGTTCGTGCGCGCGGGCCGGCGCCCGGCCGGCACGCTCAAACTGGAGGACCACCGAGGTTTTGAGCATCTGCACCATCCCCGATGACGATTTTGAAAAAACTTCAGGCGGGTGTGACCACAACGTCGGCGGACGAGACCCGGGAACTGGCCGGCCAGTTGGCCGGGATCCTGCCGGCCGACACCGTGCTCGCGCTGCACGGCCCGCTGGGCGTGGGCAAGACCACCTTCGTACAGGGGCTGGCGCAGGGCTTTGGCGTGACGGAGGCGGTCACGAGCCCGACGTTCAACCTTTTCATCCTGCACCACGGTCGCGGTCGGCTGCTCGCACATCTTGACGCCTACCGGCTGGACCACCCCCGTCAGGCGGAGGCGCTGATGCTGGATGATTTCCTCGTCAGCCCGTGGTGCCTCGCCGTGGAGTGGCCGGAGAACATCGCCGGCTGGCTGCCGGCAACCACCTGGCACCTCGACCTCGGCATCGCCAAGGACGGACGGCACACCGTGCGGCTGAGAAAAAACGAGGCCGGGTAGCCTCGGGAGGGAGGATTTTTCGAGTCGTCGGATTTTAACCACTAATGGACACTAATGATCACTAATTCTGAGGCTCGGATTAGTGTAAATAAGTGAATATTAGTGGTTAATAATTTATATTTGCAAAGGACCCTGCTCATCCGCGCTGATCTGCGTCATCCGCGAAATTTCGTTATCGGGCTTTGTGTTCCTGTGCCTTTTTGCCTGACGCGCCGGAGCCTTGGCGAAGGCGGGTGGCACATCATTCCATCCCATCCGTGGGGAGCCGTGTCATCCGTGGTTAAAAATTCCCTCCCCTCCGGCCGCTCCGTTCCTGATTTCCTGATTTCCAAATTAAATCCGAATCTGGAACTCAGGCCAAACCAGTCTCTGGGCCTTGGTCTTCTCTCTCCCCTCCTCCGTGTGCTCCGCGTCCTCCGTGTTACAACTTCTTCTCCGATTCCGTCCCATCCGTGTCGATCCGTGTAATCCGTGGTTAAAAGCTCCGTCCTGTTTCGTTTCCTTGGATTGGTTCTCTCCGGATGGTGCCCGACCCCGGCGTCGTCGGCTCCGTTGCCGACGGACTGCAGCAGCGTGCCCACGCGCGAATGCCCCAAAACTTTGCTTTGCCTCGCGCGGGCTTTGCGCGAGCCTCGCCGTCCCGCATGGATTTTCCCACTGATCACGACCGCCCGCCGGCCGCCGCCGCTTTTCCGGCCATTGACTTCAAGGCCCAGCTCAACGCCGAGCAGTTCGCCGCCGTCACTGCCGAGCCCGGGCCGCTGCTGGTGCTCGCCGGGGCCGGCTCGGGCAAGACCCGCACCCTGACGTACCGGGTCGCCTACCTGCTCTCCCAGGGGGTCAAGCCGTCGGAAATCCTCCTGCTCACCTTCACCAACAAGGCCGCGAAGGAGATGCTCCACCGCGTCCATGAACTCACCGGGGTCGAGCCGGGCCGGTTCTGGGGTGGCACCTTTCACGGCCTCGGGCACCGCGCGCTCCGCATCTACGGCGAGGCCGTGGGGCTGCCGCGCAACTTCACCATCCTCGACGCCGACGAGGCCGACAGCCTCCTCCGCGACACGGTCGAGGAGACCGACAAGACCTTCTTCAAGGACAAAACCCACCCGCGCCCCGGCCCGCTGCACGAGATGATCTCCCTCTCGCGCAACACGCAGCTGACGCTCGCCGCCACCGTGGAGAAGAACTTCGCCCAACACACGGAGCTCGCCGCCCGGCTGCCCGGGTTTGCCCAGGGCTACGCCGACCGCAAGCGCGCGCAGAATGTCGTGGACTACGACGACCTGCTGGAGTTCTGGCTCGACCTGCTGCGCAAGTCGCCCGAGGTCGGCGCTTATTTTTCCTCCCGCTTCCGGCATCTGCTGGTGGACGAGTACCAGGACACCAACACGCTCCAGTCGTCGATCATCGACGCCATCGGCACGCACCACCGCATCATGGCCGTGGGCGACGACGCGCAGTGCATCTACTCCTGGCGCGGGGCGAACTTTGAGAACATCATGACGTTCCCCGAGCGGCACCCCGGCACCGTCATCCACCACATCGCGACCAACTACCGCTCGACGCCGCAGATCCTCAATCTGGCCAACGGGATCCTCGCCGCCCAGCCCAAGGGCCGCCACTTTGACAAGGAGCTCCGCGCCGCCCGCGCCAACTCGCACAAGCCGTATGTCGTGCAGGCGATGGACGGGCGCGAGCAGGCCGACTTTATCATCAAGCGCCTGCAGGGCCTGCTCGACGAGGGCTGCGCGCTCAGCGACATCGCGGTGCTCTACCGCGCGCATTTCCAGGCGCTGGACCTCCAGCTGGAGCTCTCGCGCCAGGGCATCCCCTACCAGATCACGAGCGGGGTGAAGTTTTTCGAGCAGGCGCACATCCGCGACCTGGTGGCGTTCCTGCGCTTCGTCTTCAACCCGACCGACACCATGGCCTGGCAGCGCATCTGCGTGCTCCTGCCCAAGGTCGGCGAGAAGGGCGCGCAGAAAATCTACGCCGCCGCGCTCGACCACGCCAAGCTGCTGCGGAAAAACTTCCTCGACGTGCTCGACACGGACGACGTGCGCAGCAAGGTCGCCAAGGATGCGCGCGAGGAGTGGCCCAAGTTCACCGCCTCGCTCACCCAGATCGCGGACGCGCTGCGCACGCTCAAGCCCTTCAACGCCGTCGAGGTGGCCATCGAGGGCTGGTATGGCGACTACCTCAAGGGCGCCTACGCCAACTACAGCTCGCGCCTCGACGACCTGAAGTCACTGATCGGCTTTGCCGGACGCTTCGAGGACATGCAGGATGTGCTCGCACAGATCGCGCTGCTCAACAGCGAGACCAGCGACCGCCGCGTGGACCCGGAGGCCGACGCGCTCCGGCTCACCACCGTCCACCAGGCCAAGGGGCTGGAATACGCCGCGGTCTTCCTGATCGGCCTGGCCGACGGGATGTTCCCGCTGCGCCGCGCCATCGAGGCGGGCGACGTGGAGGAGGAGCGCCGGCTGTTTTATGTCGCGGTGACGCGCGCGCGCGACGAGCTGCACCTGCTGTATCCGACGGTGAGCAACCGTGCCGGCCCCGGCGGCATGATGCTGACCCCCAGCCGCTTCATCCTGGAGCTCGACACCGGCCTGTACGACGCGCTGAAGATCAAGCGGAACTACGGGTGGTGAGGAGTCTTTCCCCTTCCGGTGAAAGCGCCCGTGGCAGGGGCGTCGATCGCCGACACCCGGGTCGGAAGGGCGGTGGCGAACACCCTTGCGACCAGGCGAAATCCTTTCAGCAACAGGCGAAATTCAGTCCCGGTAATGGTAGCGAAGCTGGAGCAACCAAAGGTTCTCGCCACTGACCTTGTAAACCACGCGGTGTTCGCCATCAATCCGGCGCGACCAACAGCCTTGGTAGGCGTGGCGCAATGGCTCGGGCTTGCCGATGCCGGTGAACGGTTCGCGGGCGATCTCCTTCAAGAGTTGGTTGATGCGCTTAAGCTGCTTCGGGTCGGTCGCCAGCCAGTGCAGGTAGTCCTGCCAGGCTTCCGGCGTGAAAACCAGGTTCATGGCCGTCTCAGGTCTCGATCAGCTTGCGCACCTTGCCGTGGCCTTTTTCCATCGACCGGATTGAGGCCAGCAGGCGGCGCGCGTTGGCCGGGCTGCGCATGAGATGCGCGGTCTCCTCCAGCGACTTGTATTCCTCCAGGGAAAGCATGACGACGGCCTGGTCGCGGTTGCGCGTGATGATGACGGGCTCACGGTCGTCGCATACCTGGTCCATGGTGGCGGCCAGGTTTTCACGGGCGGCGGTGTAGGTGATGGCGTTCATATGGACAGGATATTGTCCAATGGGTTGGTTGTGTCAAGGGGGCTTGGGGATGGGCAATGGCTCAGTTTGCCTATATTGCAGGTTGCGAGCTTGCCTCGCAACGTGGCGCGACAAGCGCGCCACCTACCCCGGCAAAGCCAAACTGAGCCACTACCTGGGGATGGGTTCAGCCCGTTGCCGAACCAACGCAAGTGCCGGGACTTCGCGCTTCAACCCGACCTGGTTGAGGCAATGCGGACCGGGGTCATCCACCTAAGCCAGGGCTTCAGCCCGACCAGGCGACCGCGACAGGCCACCCGCTGGAAATTTTGCGCCGGTTTCCACCGCCCCGGCGCTTGTGTTCCCGGGCCTCCTGAGCATGGATGGGGCCGTCATGAACAAAGTCCTCCTCGGAATCCTCGGCGCTTTCGTGCTGTTCGTCATTGTCGTCGTACTGGCGGGCGTCGGCACCTACAACAGCCTGGTCAACCGCTCGCAGGCGGTGGACGCCCAGTGGGCGCAGGTGCAGAACGTCTATCAACGCCGCGCGGACCTCATCCCCAATCTCGTGGCGACCGTCTCGGGCGCGGCCAATTTTGAGAAATCCACCCTCACCGAGATCACCGAGGCCCGCGCCTCGGTGGGGAAGGTGCAGCTCAGCCCCAACTCCGCGCCGACCGATCCCGCGCAGCTCGCGGAGTTCGAGAAGGCCCAGGGCGCCCTCGGCTCGGCCCTCTCACGGCTGCTGGTGGTGTCGGAAAACTACCCCACGCTGCGGGCCACGGCGAACTTTCAGACCCTGCAGGCCCAGATTGAGGGCGCGGAGAACCGCATCGCCGTGGAACGCGGCCGCTTCAACGAACTGGCGCGCGACTACAACGCCTCGATCCAGCGCGTGCCGGCGGTGTTCTTCGCGGCCGCGCTCGGCTTCAAGGAAAAGGCCTACTTTGCGGCGGCCGCGGGGGCGGACAAGGCGCCCACGGTCCAGTTTGACTTCTCCAAGCCGGCCGCGGCCAAACCCTGAAACGGGTGAAAGCCTTCATCCGATTCCTCGTCCTGGCCACCGGGCTCGCCGTCGGGGCGGGGTTACGCGGGGCGGAGACCATCCCTCCGGCTCCGGCGCAGTATTTCAACGACTACGCCAACGCGGTCCCGGCCCAGGTCGGCCGCGAGCTCAACGCCCAGCTGGAGCAGTTTGAGCGGGACAGCTCGAACCAGCTCCTCGTGGCCATCTATCCCACGATGGCGTCGGACTCGTCGGTGGAGGACTACACGGTGCGGGTGGCGCAGGCGTGGAAAGTGGGCCAGCGCGCGAAGAACAACGGCGCGGTGCTGTTTGTTTTCATGCAGGAGCACCAGCTCTATATCCAGGTCGGCTACGGACTGGAGGCCAGGCTGCCCGACGCGACGGCCCATGACATCATTGAGAACATCCTGAAGCCGGCGTTCCGGGCCAACGACTACGCCGGCGGCCTGCGCCGGGGAGTGGCGGCGATGATCGCGGCGACGAAGGGCGAATATCAGGGCACCGGCCGGACGGCGGCGGACCAAAGTCGTTCGGGGACTGGATCGGTGTTCCCCTGGATCATGATCCTCCTTTTCATCCTGTTGATTGCCCGCGCGGCCCTGCGGGGCCCCACGCTGCTCGGAGGCCGGGGGGGCGGAGCCCTCCTGTGGGGCGTCGGCTCGGTGTTGGGCGGCGGCAGAGGCGGGGGCGGCGGTTGGAGCGGGGGTGGAGGCGGCGGAGGATTTTCCGGCGGGGGCGGCAGCTTCGGCGGGGGCGGTGCGGGGGGGAGCTGGTGACATGAAAAAGAAGGAATTCATCCGGCGGCTGGATCATCCGGCGATTGAGGCGGCCATCACGGCGGCGGAGCGGCCGACCTCGGGCCAGATTCGCGTGCTCGTCACGCATGTCCCGGCCCCGGAGCCGCTGCCGGCCGCGCAGCGGGCATTTCTCAAGCTGGGCATGGACCGGACCAGACACCGCAACGCGGTGCTGATCTTTGTCGCGCCGCTCTCCCACACGTTTGCGGTGATCGGCGACGTGGCGGTGCACCAAAAGTGCGGCGACGCGTTTTGGCAGGAACTGGCGGCCGCCATGACCGGGCACTTCAAGCGCGGGGAGTTCACCGCCGGCCTGCTGCATGGGGTGGCCCGCGCGGGCACACTGTTGGCCGGGCATTTTCCCCGCCAGCCGGACGACAAGGACGAACTGCCCAACCAGGTGATTGAGGAGTGAGGGCGGCTGGGCCCGATTGAGGCCCGCCCCGGTCAGCGCCCCGGCGAGGTGGTGCCGGACGCGAGGGCACTGTCCACCGCCGCCAGGAGGGCCTCCTTCGAGAAGGGTTTTTCCAACAACGAATGTGCGCCCAGTCCGCGCGCCAACTGGAGGTATTTGCTGCCCGGCAGTTGGCCGCCACCGGTGATCGCGATGATGTGGATGGCCGGGTGCCGGCTGCGCATGGCCCCGATCAACTCCAAGCCATCTCTATCCGGCATAAGAAGATCTGTGATAACAAGATCGAAGGTCTTTTGCGCCAGGCACTGTTCGCCGACCTGCCCGTCTTTGGCGGTGATCACATGATAGCCGCGGCGTTCCAGGATCAGGCTGATGATCTCCCTGGAAGTCGGCTCGTCATCCACGACCAGAATGGAGCGTGGCTTCGGTTGGTTCAACATGCACGATTGCAAATGGGATGCAGGCAATTTGCAAGCCTCGGGTGGGTCAAGGTGGTGACGCATTTTGAAATGTCACCACAACGGGGGCGGCTCTCCGAGCCGTCCGCGGACGCCACGGAGTGACGTCCCTACCCCAACAAGGCAAAATGAGCCATTACCGTCAGAGGACCAACCTTGCGGCGAGGGTCGCCGCAACTCCAGATTGGGGGATCAGGAAGCCGGGGGCTTGGGCTCGGTTGCCAAAGCGCTCTCAACGGCCGCCAACAGTTCATCCTGGCCAAATGGTTTCTCCAAGAGTGAATGGGCCCCCAGGCCCCGGGCAATCCGAAGATAACTGGCCGCCGGCACCATCCCGCCACCGGTCATCGCGATGATGCGCGCGCCCGGCTGCCGCTGGCGCAAGGAGGAAATGAACGCCAGGCCATCTTGTTCAGGCATCAATACGTCAGTGATCACCAGGTCGAACGACTTTTGCTCCAGCAGCGTTTCCCCCGCCCGCCCGTTGGCGGCGGTGGTTACTTGGTGTCCGCCGGCTTCCAGCATCAAGCCAACCATCTCGCGAAAAGCCGGCTCATCATCCACCAGCAGGATGGTGCGCGGTGGTGGTGAGGACGCCATGGCCCGATGCCAGCGGGCCGAAGGCCGGCATGCAAGCCCAAGGTGTGTTATAGTTTTGCGTCAGCATGCATTGTGACGGCCAGGCTCCGGCTTGGGTGAGCCCCAACCCCGACGACCCCCGCCCCCCCGAACCACGGCGGGTTGGTGGCCCAAACCCCGACCCCGAATCGTCATGGCGCCCGTTTTTCCCGTTTGCACTCGACCGCCTTTGGCATGGAATGTCTCTTCCGCCATGTCTTCCCCCTCGGTCGAAAACGTCGTCATCATCGGCACCGGCTGCGCCGGCCTCACCGCCGCCATCTATACCGCGCGTGCCAGCCTGGGCCCGCTCGTGCTGGAGGGACCGCTACCTGGCGGCCAGCTCACCACAACCAGCGAGGTGGAGAACTTCCCCGGCTTTCCCGAAGGGGTGGACGGCTACCAGCTCATGCAGAACCTCCGCGCCCAGGCCGCGAAGTTCGGCACGCGCTTCGAGCAGGCGCTCGTCACGGCGGTGGATTTCACCGCGATGCCGCGCCGGCTCATTGCGGGCGACCGGGTGATCCTGGCCAAAACCGTGATCATTGCCACCGGTGCCTCGCCGCGCCTGACGGGCATCCCCGGCGAGAAGGAGCTGTATGGCGGCAAGGGGGTGACCACCTGTGCGACCTGCGACGGCGCCTTTTACAAGAAGATGGACGTGGCGGTGATCGGGGGCGGGGACAGCGCGGCGGAGGAGGCCCTGTTTCTCACCCGTTTCGCCAGCAAGGTCTATCTTGTGCACCGCCGCGACGCGCTGCGCGCCTCGAAAATCATGGCCGCCCGGGCCACGTCGCATGAAAAAATCTCCTGCGTGTGGGACAGCGTGCCGGTCGCCGTCGAAGGCGTCGGGTCGGGCGCGGTCAGCGGGCTGAAAATCAAAAACGTGAAGACCGGCGCGGAGTCCGTGCTGCCGGTGAAGGGCGTGTTTGTCGCCATCGGCCATGTGCCCAACACCGGCCCGTTTGCGGCCGTGCTCGACACGGACGAGGGCGGCTATTTCAAGCCCGCCACCGGTTCGCAGGTTCGCAGCAACGTGCCCGGCGTGTATGTGGCGGGCGACTGCGCGGACCACGTGTACCGCCAGGCGATCACGGCGGCCGGGATGGGCTGTGCCGCCGCCATCGAGGCGGAGCGGTGGCTGGCGGAGCACGGGGGCTGAGAGGGAATCCGCCGGTCGCCCCCGGCGCCACGCACTCAACACTTGCCACTTTGCGCCGGGCGGCGAAATCTTCCGCCCTCATGGTCATCAAACCCAAAGTCCGCGGCTTCGTCTGCGTGACCGCCCATCCGGGCGGCTGCGCCGCCCATGTGCAGGAGCAGATCGCCCATGTGCGCGCCTCCGGTTCCATCCAGGACGGTCCGCGCAAGGTCCTCGTCCTTGGCGCCTCCACCGGCTACGGTCTCGCCTCGCGCATCACCGCCGCCTTCGGTTCCGGCGCGGCGACCGCCGGGGTTTTTTTCGAGCGCCCGTCCGAGGAGGGCCGCACGGCCACCCCGGGCTGGTATAACAGCATCGCGTTCACCCAGGCCGCCCGTGCCGCCGGGCTCTACGCGCGCAACTTCAACGGCGACGCCTTCTCCGACGCCCTCAAGCAGGAGGTTGTTGCCGCGCTCAAGGCCGACCTCGGTCAGATTGACCTCGTGGTCTATTCGCTCGCCTCACCCCGCCGCACCCACCCGAAAACCGGCACCGTCCACAAGTCCGTCCTCAAGCCCGTCGGCGCGCCCTACACCAACAAGACGGTGGACACCGACAAGGGCATCGTCAGTGAGATCACCATCGGCCCCGCAACCGACGCCGAGATCGCCGACACCACTGCGGTGATGGGCGGTGAGGACTGGGAGATGTGGATGGACGCGCTGGAAGCCGGCGGGGTGCTCGCGCCCGGAGCGACCGCGGTCGCCTACAGCTACATTGGCCCCGAGGTCACCTGGCCCATTTACAAAAACGGCACGATCGGCCTCGCCAAAAACGACCTCGAGCGCGCCGCGCGCCGGATTGACGCCCGCCTGAAGGCCCACGGCTACGGCCGCGCGTTCATCTCGGTCAATAAAGCGCTGGTGACGCAGGCCAGCTCGGCCATCCCGGTCGTGCCGCTCTACATCTCCATCCTTTATAAAATCATGAAGGCGCGCGGCACGCACGAAGGCTGCATCGGGCAGATGCAGCGCCTGTTTGCCACCCAGCTCTACAACGGCAACCCGCTCAATTTCGACGAGGCCGGCCGCGTGCGCGTGGACGACTGGGAGATGCACCCCGAGGTGCAGGCCGCGGTCGCGCAAATCTGGCCGCAGGCCACGACGGAAAATCTCGGCGCGCTGACGGACATCGCGGGTTACCGCGAGGAATTCCTGAAACTCTTTGGGTTCGGGCTGCCCGGGATTGATTACGACGCGGACGTCGAACCGCATTTGCTCATGCCCTGAAGGGCATAAATTCCAAACGCCAAATCCCGAAATACCAACGGGCACCCCGCCGTTGGCGCACACTTGCTTGAGCTAAACCATCAGCAAGGCAACAGAGGGCGGATAGAGCTCACGGAGAAAAGCACATGCGAAATGGAGACCCAAGCGTGAGGCTCCGGCGCGGCGGATGAAACCCAAATCTTCGGTCCGGCCGATGCTCGGTGAACTCGACCTTTGTCCCTTTGGTCTTGTGGCCACCTGCCGGGTTTAGCTGTGGTCTTCGCTGAGCGCCGTTAAGCCCATGTACCTTGTCGGGCAAATACAAGGCGGCACGGTATCTTATTTTGGGCTTTGACGCCACGAAATAATATGCATGGGATATTATCCCTATGACCACTTGCCCTCCTGCTTCCGCGCTCAAAAACCGCCTCGCCGGTCTTTTGGGATTTTGCTCCCTGGTACTGTCATCGGCCTTGGCCGCGCCCACCGGGCCCACCGGCTCCGTGGCGATCAGCGCCGACGCCACCTATACGGCCGGCACGGGTGGAGCCATCCTGACTCCAGGCAGCAGCACCTCCACCACCTCCCTCACGGTGGATGGCATCATTGGTGCCGCAAACTTCGCCTCGGGCACCCTCACCGTTTCCAACGCCACCGTGACGCTGGCCGGGGCCAACACCTACACCGGCGCCACCTTCGTGAACAGCGGCACGCTCATCGTCACCAGCGCGACGCTGCCGGTGCCGGTCTTTAACGCCGTCACCGTCACCAACGGCGGCTAGTTGATATTCAACCAAACGACCAACGGAACCTACGGCGGCAATGTCACCGGTTCCGGGACACTCACCAAGCAGGGAGCCGGCACGCTCACCCTGAGCGCGAGCAACAGCTACGGCAACACCGTCCTCCAAGCCGGCACCCTGGCGGTCGGCGACACCAACAATCTCGGCTTCGGCACCACGATCTTTGATGGCGGCACCCTTAAAATCATTTTTGGCAACCGTTTGATCGGCCGCGATACCACGGTCACGAGCAATGGCGGAACGTTCGACAATAACGGCAGCAATCAAGACCTGACGCAGTCCACCATCGGCGATGCGATTCCCTTGTCGCACAGCACGCTCACGATGAATGGCCTCGGCATCACCATCGTCAACTCTGACAAGGTGACCGGCCTTGGTCGATTCGTGATCAACGGCGGCACCCTGGAAGTGAACATCGCTGGCACGAGAGGTCTCGTCACCAACGATTTCACCCTCAATGGCGGCACCCTCTCGCTCAATGGCAATACTGCGGTGGCAGACATCGTCGCCCATTCCGCTGCACTGCCTTTCGGGGGCTCGTCGTTGTCCGGCTTCGCCCCCTCCGTCGCCGCGAACAACGCCACCCTCTCCGGTCTTATCACCGGCAACGGCACGATCACCTTCAACGGCTCGGGCACGCTCACTCTCTCCAACCCACTCAACGCCTTCACCGGCACCCTTTCGGCCACAGCCGGCTCCACCGTTTTCGGCGACAGCAGCACTATCACCGGCAACGTCAACACCAACGGGACGGTCACGTTCAATCAGGTCGCCACCGGCACGTTTGCCGGCAACATCACCGGCAGCGGGGTGATCGTGAAGACGGGGGCGGCCCCGCTCACGCTCACCAACACCACCAGTTCGGCCATCGATCTCCAAGCCGGCTTGTTGTCACTCGGCGCGGAGGGTGCTTCCGGCGGCAGCGGCACGACGACGGTCTCCGGCGGGGCGATCTTTGGCGGCAACGGCACCATCACCGGCGACCTCCACAACGGCGGCACCGTCAGCCCCGGTTTCTCCCCCGGCACGATCCTCGTGACCGGCAACTACACCCAGACGGCCAGTGGGAATCTCGTGATCCAGATCGCCTCGGCGGCCTCCTTTGACAAGCTCATCATCACCGGCTCGGCCGCGCTGGCGGGCAATCTCGAGGTGGACAGCCTCGGCGGCTTTTCCCCGGGCGGGCCGTTCACCATTCTCACGGCGGCGGGCGGTCTGGGCGGGACGACCTTCACCACCACCAACTCGCTCACCGCCCTCACCTACACGGTGACCTACGACGCCAATGACGTGGTCGTCTTCTTCAGCCAGGCCAACTTCAACGCGTTCGCGCTCACGCCCAACCAGTTCGCCGTCGCCACCGCGGGCCAGAACAGCCCGGCGCTCACCACCGCGCTCAATGCGGTGCCGACCGGCCAGCTACCCGCCGCCTTCAACGCGCTGTCGCCGCAGGGCTATGAAATCTGGTCCGACATCGCGTTTGCCCATGCCACTGCGCTGGCCGGTGAGATGGAGCGTCCCAGCGAGGCGACCCAGGGCCACAACGCCTTCTACTTCGACACCGGCCAGAATCACGGTCGCGAGGGCCAGAACCTCGACGTGGGCCAGAGCACCTTCACCAGCACCGACGGCCTCGTCGGCGGCGACCACTTTGTCTCCCCCTCCCTGACCGTCGGCGGCTTCTTCGCCTACGGCGAGAGCGACGCCGACCTGAGCCAGCCCGGCAGCAGCACCAAGGCCAAGGACTACACCCTCGGCGCCCGCGCGGTTTGGAATCAGGGCTCCTGGTTCGCCCACGGGGTGGCGGCCTATGACTTCGACCGCTATCATTCGACCCGGCCGGTGGTGTTTCCCGGCACCGCGGCCACCGCCACCAGCCACACCCACGGCGGCCAATGGACCGTCGGCGTCTCCGGCGGCGAGCACTTCACGGTGAAGGGCCTGACGCTGTCGCCCTTTGCCAGCCTGGTCGCGAGCGGCTGGCAGGCCAACCGCTTCACCGAGACCGGCGCGGGCGCCTTCAACCTCAGTGTCGCCAACGAGTCCGCCACCTCCCTGCGCACGCAGTTCGGGGTCGACGCCGAGACCACGGTCCAGGCTGGTTCGTTCGCGCTGCAACCCCACCTGTCCGCCGCGTGGCAGCATGAGTTCGAGGACAGCCCGCGCCAGATCAACGCCGCGTTTGGCCCCACCGCCTTCGCCGTGGTGACCCGCGCCTCCCAGGTGGACAGTGCGGTCCTCGGCGGTGGGCTCAATGTGACGCTCACCCCCACCGCGATGCTCTACTCCAACTTCAGCCTCCAGACCGGCAGCATCACCAAGATCCTCGGCGGCTGGAATGTCGGGGTCTCGGTCCGGTTCTGAGCGTCCGCGACGGCCTTTGATTCCAAACTCCAAACTTCCAAATTCCAAATGGCACTGCGCCGGTGGCGCAGGCGAGGGATTTTTGGTTCGTCCTTTATCCCAACGTCTGGTAGTCCTTAGACGATGGCCAAGGTAAACTGCGGCGAGGTCGCCGCAGCTCCAACCCGGAGCGTCCGCCGTCGCCCCGCCGTCGCATGACTTTGGCGCGGCAAGCAAGCCTGCGGCGCGACAAGGCGGTCGCGCCCTACCCCCGGAGCAAACACAAAGTCTAAATCACAACAGACGTTGGTATTATCCTAGATTCAGCAGTGGGTCACAGAGACCACAGAGGTAAAACCCGAGTTCACAGAGAAATGCATCGGAAGGGGAATAGATTGGCGTTTCACCCACCGGGTGCGATGTTTGCCGCTTCTCTGGATTATTTAAGTGGTTTGCTCCGTGAACTCTGTGGCCGGGCTCTGTGTTCTATGTGTAACCCTTCTGCGCTTTTTAGGATTATTTGGCCTTTGGACTTTTGGCGTTTGGGATTTTTCCCCCGACGTTGAGCGAGATGAAATAGGTTGCCGCCCTGATCGCGGCTCCCTTGCCTAGTGGCCCCATGTCCGCACCGCCGACGCCGGGCTCCAGCGGCCCCGTCCCCACCCCGGCCCCCTCCCTGCCTCCGTTTGCCTACCAGCTCGCCCTGCGGGTGGCGGCGGCGTTGGCCCACATCATCTTCGCGGCTCGCATCGTGCAGGGCTACAATGGGCTGGACGCCAATTTTTCCAGCCTCGCCGAGTGCGTGATCTGGCTGCACGGCTGCGCGGACAGCCTGCAGTTCTTTGCCCAGGCCCTGGCCGTGATGGCCCCGTGGACGATCGTGGAGTGTTTCACCCTGGTTCTGGTGTTGGGCGTGCCTTTCCAGCTGCTCATGCGCCTGGGCGCGGCCGCCGGTTTGTCGGTGTTTGTGATGACGGCGCTCCAAAGTTACGAGCCCGGCCGCCTCACCCTGCTGCTGATGGTGGTGACGGAAACCCTCACCGTCGTGCTGGTGCTGGTCGCACGCCCCGCGGGGCGGCAGGACTGGCGGCCGGTGACGGCGTTTTTCACCACGGCCGCGACGTTTTATTTCCTTTTCCTCGATTTCGACCCCGGGCGCCACCTCATCCCCGAGTGGGCCGGCGTGACGCTGCAATGCGCCGGCGTGGCCTGGACCATCTTCGCCAAGCTCTCGCTCGGCCGTTCGTTCGGCCTGCTGCCGGCGGACCGTGGGATCGTCACCCACGGCGCCTACCGTTGGGTGCGGCACCCGGTCTATCTCGGCTACTTTCTCAACAACATCGGTTATCTGCTCCCGAATTTCAGCCGGCAAAACTTTCTGGTCTATGCGGTGTTCCTCTCATTCCAGCTCTTCCGTGTCCTCCGGGAGGAAAAGCTCCTCTCGGGCAACCCCGAGTATCGCGCCTACTGCGAACGGGTGCGCTGGCGCTTGGTGCCGTTTGTTTTCTGAGCCGCACCGAGCGCCGCCGCTCCGACCCCGGAGTTAACCACGAATGATCCTAAAATGCGCGGAAGGATTACACAGAGCAGCGGTGTTAACGGACAAGGACAAAGTTGGGGTCGGCAAGCAACCGATTGAGGACGTGGAGCATCTTGCGCATGACGGCAATGAGCGCGACCATCTTGGGTTTACCAGCGG
>CAIYUN010000051.1 GCA_903929355.1 uncultured Opitutaceae bacterium | reverse complement strand
TTGATTGGGGGTCCCAATCAATCGCACAAAGTAAATTTCAAAGAGCCTTCCCCGATGGGAAAGAGGACAATCAGGACACTTTTTTTTTCGGAGGTCAATAGATTTTTGAAAAAAAAAATCAAACTGCCTCCACCCGATTTCTCCGCCCATCAAAATCTCGTAATATATTGTAATATAGCTATTTGCGTGTTTGTATTTTTCCTTCACTCACTCCCGCCCTCGCCAAAAACGTCGCGCCGCCCGAAAGATTTTTTCCGGATTTGGCCAGCTTCCTGGCGCGCCGTACCGCAGCCGCCGCAATTCCTCCCCCAATTCGCCCCCCACCGCGCCTCCGGCGCGGCTTCCGAGGCGCGCCAGCCAGCGCCCGGCCTCCCGTCGCACCGGGTTGCCCCCCCGCCGCCGCAGCCAGGCGAAACGGCCCAGCCGCCACCACCACGCCCCCACGAGGAGAAAGGCCGCTGCGGCCGCGCTCTCCGCGAGCTGGCGGCGGTCCCACGGGTGGTTCAGCCATGCCCGGATGGCGTCCCGTTTCCCCTCGAGCCAGGCCTTCAGCCAGCGACCAAAATCCTCCATCACCAGCCGGGCCCGGTGCGCGATTTCCACCTGCGCGCCCTGGTTAAAATCCACGATGCGCCGGTACCAGAACATCCGCAGGCCGTCGAAGCGCGCGCTGAAGGTGCGGTCGCTGATTTTTTGCAACACCGCCTCGCCGCTCAGCGTGCCGGCCGCGTCGCCAAACACGTCCGCACGCTGGATCGGGTCCACCCGCACCCACTCTTTTTTCGCGGCGTCCAGCACCTCGCACCAGGCGTGCGCATTGGAGTTGCGCACGGTCAGATTGCCGCTGGTCGGATTCCAGGTGCCGCCCTTGAAGCCCACCACCATCCGCGCCGGGTAGCCGGCGGCGCGGGCCAGCAGCACGAGCGATCCCGCAAAAAATTCGCAGTGACCCGGACTCGTGCTGTCCAGCCACCGCACGATCGGGTCGCGTTTCACTCCCACGGGATCATCCGGCAGCGTCATCTGGAGGGTGTAAGCGTGGTTGCTTGAGAGCCACGCACACGCCCGGCGCGCAAACTCGGAAGGGTTCTGCGGAGGCGCCCCCAACGCCTGAGCCCAGCGGACCAACTGCGCCTGGTCGTCCGGGGAAATCTGCCGTAGGCTCTTGTAGGCCGGCAACGTTCCCGACTGGCCGGTGAGAGCCCCGTCCCCGCTGGGTGCCGGCAGTGTCGACGCCAGGTTCAAACCTTCCACCTTGTAAGCCAGCATCTGCACCGACGAATGCGGCAACCGGACCACGCGCAGCTCCCCATCTCCCTCCAACGGTTGCTCCTCCGTGAAAACCAGCCGGTTGAAACTGCCCGGCAGCGCGAGATACCGGCTGATGCCCGGCTCGAAATAGAAGGTCCATACCGGTGCACCGGCCCGCACTTGCTCCGTGCCGCTGTAACGGGCGGTTTTTTCGGGCGTGAGACGCACCTCCAAGGCTCGTGAGATGCTGAATTTTCCGCCCGCATATTGGTCCAGCACGATCATCCGCCAGTAGAGGTTCGCGGGCACCTTGGCCGGATCGTCCACATCCACGTGGAAGGCGATGCTGGTGTCCTGCGTGATGTCGGTCACGTCCCCCAGCTTCACCTCGTCGGTGAACCCGGTCCGGGCTTTGCCCTGCATCAGGTGGTCGAAGAACAGACTGCCCTCGAGGTCAAAGCGTGGGAGCAGGATGAAAAAGACGGAAGAGAGCGCCACCAGCCCGCCAAACAGCCCGCCGCCGAACAATACCACCCGCCAGTTGGTCACCGCCCGCACCCGGCGCGCCAGCGCGGGCCAGTTCACCCGGGTCCATTCCGGCGGAGCCGCCTCGGTCTCCGCGGTGCCCGTCAGTGTCAGCGTCAGCAGCAGCAGCAGGGCGCAGGCGGTGAACCCCAGAATCTGGGCCACAAACATCACCGACACCGACAGCACGCCCGCCACCACCACGAGGAAAAGGCCGAGCACGACCACCTGCAGGTCCTCGCGACGCCGCCGCATGGTCGCCGCCCGGTAGAGCAGCAGCATGAGGGTCAGCCGCACCAGCGCCGGCAGCACGCGGACCGTCTCCAGCCGCCAGTCCGCCACCGTCACCGTCAAAAACAGGGGAAAGGCCAGCCGGTGCGCCCAGCGCGGCAACCGCGCGGCCAAGTCCGGCCGCCAGAGCATGAGCGGCGCCCCCCCCGTGATCAGGGCCAGCCAGACCCACGCGTCGATGTCCATGTAGGGCACCGTCCAAGCGGCCAGCAGGAGCAGCAGCGTGCCAAACAGCCAGCGAAGCTGCTGCAGCTCGGCGCGGTCAAGCTGTGGCCGTTTTGATTCCATCGACATAGGCAATCACCCCCCGCGCCCCGTCCGGTGCAAACGTCATCAACCCCGGCCGCGGCCCACCCGAGGGTTCCGGCCGCGCCGGCCCCGGTGCCGGCTCCAACCGGGCGATCTGGTCGAGAAACGCCTCCACGTCGCGGGCTCCCCGCACGGGTTGCACCGGCCCGTCCCCGATGACGGTCGCACGCAAGCGCCCCGCGTGGAACAGGTCCTCCGCCAGCGTGGCCGCCAGGCCGCACAGCAGCTCAAACTGCTCCGCGCGCGGCCACCGCTCCGCCGGCGGTTGCAGTGAGAGCAGCACCCCGTCGTCCAGCTCGGGAGAAAACTCGCGCACCAGCAGCCGGCGCGCGCGCGCGCTGGCCTTCCAGTGGACTGCGCGCGGCGGATCCCCGGGTGCATAGCGCCGCAACGCCCGGAGGTCGCCGCCGCGCGGCCCTGCGGTCCCGCGCCGCGCCCCGGCCCGCGGCCGCCAGCCCGGCGGGTTGTGGCAGGTCTGGTAGGCCACCGCCGCCGGCCACACCGGCACCTCCTGCCCCTGCCCGATGCCGACGACCTTGCGCACAAACCCAAAGGGGAAGACCGAGACCGCCGCCACCAGCTCGACGCGCAGGAGCCCCCGCCGCGCCGGCCGCAGCCGCCATTCCGCGCTGGCTTGCGCCCCCGGGTCCAGCCGGCCGGGCAGCGCGACCATGACCGGCCCCGCCCCGCCGGTGGCGGCGCACTCGAACGCGAGCGCGTAGGCGGGAGCGAACTGCTTGTCGTTGCGGACCTCCACCATCAGGCTGTGCTCCATGCCCTTGCGCAGCGGGAGTCGCACCCGCAGCCGCCAGCGCAACCGGGAAAAATTCAGCCAGGCCAGCACGCCGCTCAGCAGCAGGCACGAAAGCAGCAGCGAAAGCGTGATGAAAAGGATGTTGTTCGACGTGTTGTAGGCCGCGCCGCCGATGGCGAGCGCCAGCGCGACCAGCAGCGCGCCCGGCAGCGTCAGTCCCATCCGCGGCCCCCGGGGAGGCAGCAGCAGCGCCCACAGGATCCGCCGCCAGCGCCGTCCGCGCTTCCGGTGGCGGTGTCCCGCCCCGTGCCATTCCAGCCCGGCGCCATCGCGCGCCACGCCCAACGGTCGACGCTCACCCTCCAACCTTGCAGCTTTGGCCGCATCTTCGCCCATGGGATTTATTGGAAGTTTAAAGGTTGAATTTATATATTGTTGTAATAGAGTATCTTGCCGCTAGACCCCGGCGGGTGCAGTCACACCGGCGGCGGCAGGGCCGCGAGGATTTTCCGCAGCGTGTCCCCCACCGTGTGCCGCTCCTCCAGCGCGTCGGCGCCGGGCCGCGCCAGCGCGAGTCGGTGCGCAAGGACCGGCGCGGCCAGCTCCTGCACGTCCTCCGGCACCACGAAGTCGCGCCCCTGCAGCAGCGCGCGGGCCTGGGCCGCCCGTTTGAGCGCCAGCCCGCCCCGCACCGACACCCCCGCGCGAAACTCCGTCTCGGTGCGCGTCGCCCCCACGATCCGCAGCACAAACTCGAGCACCGAGTCCTCGAGAAACACCTCCCCGACCAGCGCCTGCAGCCGCAGGATTTCGACCCGCGTGGCGACCGGCTCCAGCGCCATGGCGTCATAGGTCGTGTGCGCAGCACGCAGGATCTCCATCTCGTCCGCCGCCTTGGGATAGCCCATCCGCAGACGCATGAGGAACCGGTCGAGCTGGCTCTCCGGCAGCGGAAACGTGCCCTCGTAATCGACCGGGTTCTGGGTCGCAAAGACCATGAACGGCGTGCCCGCGGCATGGGTCGCGCCGTCTGCCGTGACCTTGCCGCGCTCCATCACCTCCAAGAGCGCCGACTGGGTCTTGGGCGTCGCCCGGTTGATCTCGTCGGCCAGCACGACGTTGGCAAACACCGGCCCCCGCTTGAAGACAAACTCCCGCGCCTGCTCGTCGTAAATCCCCACCCCGGTCACATCGCCCGGCAGCAGGTCGCTCGTAAACTGGATGCGCGCGAACGCACAGTCGGTCGAACGCGCAAGCGAGTAGGCCAGCGTGGTCTTCCCGACCCCCGGCAAATCCTCGAGCAGCACATGCCCGCCGGCGATCAGGCAGACCAGCACCTGGTCGATGACCTCGTCCTTCCCCTTGATCGTGACGCGCATGTTGGCGCGGATGCGGTCGAGCACCTGGCGGGCGTCGGCGATGGCGGAGCCGGAGACAAAGTCGCTCATGGCGGCAACCATGGCGGGTTGGCGCCGGACCGCAAGCCGGGGATGCCGGTCGGTGGCCGATCCCCTGGCGCGGGACGTCCGCGCCCCGTCCGGGAAGCCTACCTGGCCGTGGCGAACATCGCCCACCCCAGCGCCGCCACCAGGCCGAAATACATCGCCGCCATCGTCCCACGCTGCCCCGGGGAGATCTCGAAGTAACGTTTCTCCGCCTCGGTTTTGGTCCGGAACAGCGACCACAGCCGGGGCAGGGACAAAATGAGGATCAGGATCAGCAGAAAATTCGGGTGCGCCCACGCCATCGCGCCCATGATGACCAGACCCACCACCCACAGCCAGGGGGAAAGCGCCGTCACAATGCGTCCGCCGTCGAGAAACCCAATCGGGGTGAGGTTGAAAAGATTCAGGAAAAATCCCGTGAAGGCCAGATCACGCCAGAAAAGATCGCCGGTCACCTGGTAGGTCAGCAGACACCCCGCGGCCCCGAGCGAACCGGCGATGGGTCCGCCGATGCCCACACAGGCCTCGACCCAGGCATTGCGCGGCGCCTGCTTCAACGCGATGAGCGCGCCCATGAACGGGATGAACATCGGCGCGCCCACTTTCAGACCAAACCACCGCGCCACCACCAAATGCCCGCACTCATGGACAAAAATGAGGATGACAAAGCCGACGGCAAATGGCCAGCCCCAGCCTTGCGCGTAGAACCAGATTGAGATCAGCATCGTGCCCCCCGTCTTGATGAACGGCAGGAGCGGCAGCAGCAGCCCTTTGATGACGGCAAAAAACTTGCCAAGGACCGCAAAGACGGCCGCAAACGGCCCCAACAGCTTTTTGAGCCGTTGCCGCCACGTCACGCGGGGCGGGTCCGCGCGCAGGGTGAGCGTCGGGTCGTGTGGCGCTTGGAAGGGCGAGGGCGCGTCGTTCATCGAAAAAAAAGGCTGAGAGCGGCCGTGACCGGCTCAGAGGAGTTTGATGGTGGCGGAAAAATCCTCGTCCGCCCAGCCGGCGCGGACCGCCTCCGCCAGCCGCCCCCGCACCGCGTCGAGCACGGGGAAATCCCCACAACCGTTGATCGCCGACGCCAGGCGCATGTCCTTGGCCATGTGCTTCACCGAGAACTGCGGCGAAAACTCCCCCGCGCGCAGCTTGGGCTCCTTGAACTTCATCAGCGCCGAATAGGCGATGTTCTGACCCAGCCCGGTGAAGAACACATCGTCGGCGATGCCCGCCCGACGCGACATCATCAACGACTCCCCCAGCGCCTCCACCTGCGCCGCGATGTTGAGGTTCATCGCCAGCTTGTAGGTCGCGGCCTGCCGGTGGTCGCCAATGTGAATCCGGGCGGAAGAGAGCAGCGCCAGCAACGGCTCCATCTCCGCCACCAGCGCCGTGTCCCCGCCGAGGTAAAACACCGTCTGCCGTCGCTCCGCCGCCGCCTTGCCCCCGGTGAAAGGGGTCTCCAGGTAGCGGGCCCCGCTTCCGGTGACCATCGCGTAAAACTCCGCGCTGCTCGCGGGATCAATGGTGCTGGACTGCAACACGGTCTTGCCTGGTCCGAGGAAGGGGAGAATCTCCGCCAGCACGGCGCGGACCGCCGGCGGGTCGGCGATGACGATCTGCACCACGTCCGCCGCCCCCACCACCGCCCCGGCGGTGGGCCGCCACGCCGGAAAATCCGGCTGCGGGGTGCGGTTCCAGGTGCCCGCGAGCACCCCCGCCTCCCCATAGTTTCGAGCCCACACGCTGCCGACCAGACCAAGTCCGAGAATGCCGATGGTTTTCATAGGATGAACCCCCACCAAATACACGAATGGCACGAAATCCAATCCGTCTTTTGAGTCGTCCCACCCACCGGCGCATTCCGCTGGTGGACCGGGTGGTTTTGCACCCGCCTGGCCTCCGGTCAGAACCGCGGTCACCAACCGGCTTCTGGTTGGCAACAGTGGCCGCGGCTATAATGTCAACTATGAGTTGACGTTGTCTGAATTGGGATGCCCGCCGAACCGGCAGCCGAGTTAGCCGAGGATTTCCAACAGCCGCGTGAACAGGCCGTCCACCCGCGCCCGGTTCGCCTGCACCATGGCGGCGAAGTTGGCGAAGCCGACCGTCGTCCCCTCGATCCCGTTCGCGTAGTTGTCCACCACCGCGAGCAGATTGTAGTTCAGACCCAGCTCGCCGCACAGGTCCGCCTCGTGCGCCGCCGTCATGCCCACGACATCGCCCCACTGCCGGATGATGCCGATCTCGGCCTTGGTCTCAAACCTCGGTCCGCGCATCTGCACATAGGTTTTCCCCGCCTGCACCGCGAACTCCGGCGTGAGCCCGGCCATGATCTGCGGCAGGAGATTATTTGCGATGCCGGTCGTCCCGCCTCGCAGTTCGTCGTCAAAAAAGGTCTGTGGCCCCTGTTGCAGGCCGACGTAATCGGAACAGGCCACCAAGGTGCCTGGCGGCAGCCCGGGCTGGAGCGAGCCGACCGAGCAGAGCGCCACAATATCCTGAAATCCCAGGTCGGCCAGCGCCCGGATGTTCGCCCGGTGGTTGATCGCATGGGGAGGCTGCGGGGGGCCGGCCCCGTGCCGGTTGAGCAGCACCTGGTCGCCCCGCTCCCGGATTGAAACCGGGCCGTAGCCGGTCTCAACCGTGCGGGCCGACCAGGCCGAAAACAACGTGGAGCCCGCAAGGCTGGTGCCGCTGATGAATGCGACTTTCATACCCACGACATCGGTGAAACATCCCGCGGGTGGCAACAGCCAAGCGCGGGGGGGGCGGCTCCCCGCCGACCGGGTCCTTCGCCCTGGAGATGCGGCGACCCCTGCGCGGCGTCCCACCCGGCACCGCTTCAGCCGGCTGCCGGTGCCTCGGGCGCGACCGGAGTTTCCGGCGCAACCGCGGCCGCCGACTCGGTCGGGCTTTCGGCGGCGGCGGGCGCTGACTCCGGCGCCGGGGGCTCCGTCGCCTCGGGCGCAGCCTCAGAGGTCACCTCACCCGCCGGGACCGCCGCCTCCGGGAAGTTCTCCGGATCGTTCTCCGCGATCTCGGCCTCCTGTTTGCGGGACTCCGCCATCGGGGGCGGCGCGAACAGCCGGCCATCCATGAATTCCATCACATACCCTTCGCTGACCAGCCAGCGCAGGTCGCCGTGCATCTTGGCAAACCGCTCGTGGTCCTCCGCCGACAGATGCGGGGCGGCCGGCGTGGCCGCGGCTGGCACCGGCGCGGCACCCGCCTCCGTGGGGGCGGCCGACTCGTCCGCCGGCGTGGCCGGCGACTCCGCCGGTCCCGTGGCCGGGGCGGCAGGCAGCTTGAGACCGAGAAACTTCCCCGGCAGCTCGCTCCGCCGGATCATCGGATGCTCCGCAATGAATGCAATGAGCGCGCCAATGCTGTCCGAGAACACCTGGCCGGGGGCGCGAAATTTTCTCCGCACCGCGCACACATAGCTGATGCCTTTGGAGCCTTTCTTGAAGATCGAGAAGCCCTCCCGGCGCAGCCGGCCCCGCAGGGCGTTGGCCGTCTCCAAGGGGAATCGCCGCTGGCGCTCCAGCGCGCCCTCGGTGGCGCGGCGGATCTCCCCCACAGGCAGTGACTCCAGCAGTTTGCCGGGAAACCGCACATGCTCCACCAGCTTGACCACCTGGTCACGGGCCTGCGCCAGCAGGTGCTGGCGGGCCTCCTCCAGCGAGTCGAACACTGGGGCGACCGCACCTTCCGGCACCTGTTTCCAGGTGTAACGCACGGCCTTTTTCATCTGGGCGAGCCATTGGTTGATCACCTCGGGGTCGCGCACCGATTCGATGCGCCCGCGGAACACCTCGAAGGGCAGGCGCACGTTGGCCGCGTGATGCTGCTGCATAATCTGCGGATAACGGTGGTAGTTGGGCGGGCCGAGCAACGCACCCGTCACGCCGCATTTGTTGACTACCTGGAAGTTCCCCTTGGGGGCCTCGACCTCCACCTCGGTCACGTCAAAGAACTTGTCGAGGTGCCGCGCGAACACATGCGCCACGGCCGCCTCCTCGTTTTCAAAGGGCAGGCTGTCCGGGACGGCAAACGCCAGGGGTGCGGCTTTCGCCGGCGCGGCCGCGGCGCCCGGGGCCGGCTCAATCGGCGGGCGCTGGACCACCGCGATGCAGCGGTCGCTTTTGCCCACCACGGCGCGCGCGATGTCGAAGAGCTCGACGGTGCGGCAGGACACGCGCAGGGTCTTCACCAGGGTGGCAAAGCTCGTCTCCTCCGGATAGAACGTGACGTTGAAAAACGGGCTCAGGTAGGGGCCGCGGTCCATCTCGCTGTCGCGCCGGGGCCCGGGACCGCCCCGAAACTCGCCGCCGTCGCGCCGCGGGCCGCGGAATCCGCCGTCCCGGTCGTCGCCCCGCGGGCCGCGTGGCGGATAACTGCCAGCCGGGCGCGCGCCGCCGGCCGGCGGCCCATCGCCGCCGGGACCGGCCGGCCGGCGAAATTCGCGACGGTCCCGCCGTGGTTCGCCGGGGCGCTCGCCCCCGCCACCTTCCCTCGGCCGGGGCGGCCGGTCGTCGCGCCGCGGCTCGCGCGGGGGCCGCGATCCGCCGGGCGGCGGGGTCTTGTCCTGTGTCCATTGCGTTCCGAAGCTGAAGCTCTGGAGCTGGGTCAGGTCTATCTTGTTGAAATCCGCAGGCGGATTTTCCTTGGTGGCTTGATCGTCCATGTAGTCCGTAAAAGCGGGCGGGAGCCCGCGAGGTGTTTGCTGGGTGGCGCGGGGCGCCAGGTGGGGCGCAGGGGACAGTGTTCACGCGCCGCCGGGGGCGAGGCAAGCGATTTTACTGCGGAATGTTGCCTCAACCCCCGTGGGGCGGCCGCAGCGTTCCGTCACCCAATCTTAACATTCGCCCCGCGCTTCCCCCTTGTCGCCCGCCCCCGTGCGGCCGAAGGTCAGCCCGCGCCTGCCGCGCGCCCGTTTCCGCCATGCCCGTTTTGCCGCCACCCACTACCACGCCCCCGCGGTCCCTTGTCGCCAAGGCGGTCTCGCGCCGTGTTCGTCTGGTGGACCGCACGGCCAACCTTGTCATCCGTGCGAGCGGCGTCGGCATCATTGCCATCGTGGCGCTCATCTTTGTGTTCATCGCCGCCGAGACGCTGCCCTTGTTCCGCGGGGCCCGGCAGCAGGTCGTTTTTGAGCAGCCCCTCCCCGACAACCCCGCCGTGCTCGCGCTCGGCGTGGATGAATATGAGTCGAATGTCTGGTGGCTCGACGCCACCACTGGCTCCATCCGCTTTCTCGACACCGCCACCCGCCAACCCCGCTCCGGGATGCCGCTGCCCGCCCTCGCCGGCACCCGTGCCACCGCCGCCTACCGCACCCCCACCCGCGACCAGCTTCTGGTGGGCACCGCCGACGGCCGGGTGATCTTCGCCGAGACCAGATTTGCGGCGGTCTACGACGGCAAATCAGGGCGAACCGTGAAGGTCTCCGCCCGGCAGATCGCGGTCGTCGGCGTCGCGCCCGGCGTGGCGGTCACCGCCGTCCACGCCCGCCAGAACGCCAATGGCGACTGGCTCTATGCTGCCGCCACCGCCGACGGGCGCGTGTTCTGCGGCAGGTTCTCCGAGGACACGCCGGCCGATCCACCCCAGCCGGTCGGGGGCGCTTTCGCCGGCCGGATCAACGGCCTGGCCGTTGATTTTGAGGGCAACCGGCTGTTCGTCGCCACCGACGCCCGCAAGCTCTATCAATACTACCTGGCCGACAATCGCGCCACACCCTTCCGCGTCTATGATTTTCCCGCGAACATCACGGCCCTCGACTATGCCATCGGCGACTCCGCGTTGATCGTCGGGCTCGCCAATGGGGCGGTCGAGTCCTGGTCCGGCGTCCGCGAGCAGCCCACCGACACCCTCCGGCCCGTCCACCGGATCCACACCTTTGCCTCGTTGCCGGCCGCCGTGACCTGGATTCAGCCATCGGGGCGCGACCGGGGTTTCGCGGTCGGGGCGGCCGACGGCACGGTGCAGCTCGATTTCACCACCTCGGAGCGCACCCTGCTGACGACCCGCCTCGCCTCGGGGGTCCGCGCCCTCGCCTACTCGCCCAAGCTCACCGCCCTGCTCGCGCTCGGCACCGATGGGGCGCTGCGGTTTTCCGCGGTGCAAAACCCCCACCCCGATGTCTCTTTTCAGATGCTGTTCACCCCGGTCCACTACGAAGGTTATGACGCCCCCGCCTATGTCTGGCAAAGCACCGGCGGGTCCGATGACTTTGAGGCCAAGTTCTCCTTGGTCCCGCTGATCGTGGGCACGCTCAAGGGCTCGTTCTACGGCCTGCTGTTTGCCCTCCCCGTCGCCGTGCTGGCCGCGCTCTACACCTCGCAGTTCATCGCGCCCCGCCTGCGGAGCTGGCTCAAGCCGACGGTGGAGATCATGGCTGCGCTGCCCTCGGTGGTGATCGGTTTTCTCGCCGGCCTCTGGCTCGCGCCGCTGCTGGAAACCATGATGCCGGGCACCCTCCTCTGTGTGCTCACCGTCCCGCTCGTCATCGCCGCGGGCATGGTCGGCTGGATGATGCTGCCGCGCGCCGCGCGTCACCTCGTCCCCCATGGTTGCGAACTGGTGCTGATCATCCCGCTGGTCGTGCTCGGCATCTGGCTCGGCCAGGCGCTCGGCCCGGGCGCCGAGAGCGCTTTTTTCCACGGCGATTACAAACAGTGGGTGTTCGAAAAGTTCGGCCAGCAGGTCGAGCAGCGCAACGCCATCGTCATCGGCATCGCGATGGGGTTCGCCGTCATCCCGCTCATTTTCACCATCTCCGAGGACGCGTTTTCCAACGTCCCCAAGGCCTTCCAGTCCGCCAGCTTCGCGCTCGGCGCGAGCCGGTGGCAGACCGCCTGGCGGATTATCCTGCCCACGGCCAGCCCCGGGGTCTTCTCGGCTGTGATGATCGGCTTCGGCCGGGCGGTCGGCGAGACCATGATCGTGTTGATGGCCACGGGCAACACCCCCATTCTCAGCTTCAGCCCGTTCAACGGCATGCGCACCCTCGCCGCCAATATCGCCGTCGAGATCCCCGAGGCGCCCGTCGCGGGCACGCTCTACCGCGTCCTTTTCCTGGCCGCCCTGCTGCTTTTTGCGCTGACTTTTGCCTGCAACACCGTCGCCGAGGTGGTCCGCCAGCGACTCCGTCAGAAGTACCAGGCCGTGTGACCCCATGACGTCTCCCGCCCTCCTGCAACCTGCCCGGGCCCCGACCCGCATCGCCCAGCTTTTCCGGCGCGGCGACCATCTCCTGTGGATCAGCGGCGGCGCGCTCGGCCTCGCCGTGCTCCTCATCACGGGCCTGCTGCTCCTCGTCGTGCTCAATGGGCTCACGTTTTTCTGGCCTTTCCCGCTCACCGCGGTGGACCGCGCTGGCGGACCGCCGCTCCTGGGGGTCCTCACGGCCACCCAGCCCGCGCACAAAGCCACGCCCGCCCAGACCCAGTTCCGCGTCGGCAACCGGGAGCTCTACAACTTTGACTTCATCTGGGTGCCCACCGCGCAGTTGTCCAATTACCGCGCACCGGACGACGCGGTCGAGGTCGAACGCCAGGAGAATGGCGACTTCCTCGGCTTCCTCCAGCGTCTCGAGGTCGGCGGGCGGGTGGCGGCCACCGGCCCCGCCGCCTGGGACCAGCTCCTCGCGCTCCAGCCCGGTGCGCGGGACCTCGCCGCCCAGGCCACCACCCTCCAGCGGGACGAGATCGGCGCGCTCAACGCCCGGATCCAGGACGCCAAGCTCCGCCTCGTCTCCGCCCAGCTCGCGGCCGGCGGCCTCGGCTCCCCCATCGACCCCGCGCTGGCCGCCACCGTGACCGCCGACCTCGCCGCGCTCCAGGCGCGGTATGAGACCCTCCGCGCCCGGGCCGAGGCCCTGGCCGTCGAGTCCGTGGCCGCGCAGGCGGTGTTCACCACGATTGACGGGAAGGAAAAGAAAATCGCGCTCGCGAGCGTGGTCCGCGCCTTCAAGCCCAACGCCATGGGTTTCGGCCGGAAAATCGGCCATTATCTCGGCCGGGCCGCCGAGTTCGTCTATGGCGAGCCGCGCGAGTCCAACACCGAGGGCGGGGTGTTCCCCGCCATCTTCGGCACGGTGATGATGACCCTCATCATGAGCATCGTGGTCACGCCCTTCGGGGTCGTGGCCGCCTTCTATCTTCGCGAATACGCCCGGCAGGGCCTGATCGTGCGGCTCGTCCGCATCGCGATCAACAATCTCGCCGGCGTGCCGTCCATCGTGTTCGGCGTTTTCGGGCTGGGCTTCTTCATCTACTTCATCGGCGGGGGCATCGACCGCGCGTTTTTCCCGGCCCAGACCGCCCTGCATGTCCCGACGTTTGGCACCGGGGGCATCCTTTGGGCCTCCCTCACCCTGGCCCTGCTCACCGTGCCCGTGGTGATCGTCGCCACCGAGGAGAGCATCGCCGCGGTCTCGCGCGGCGCCCGCGAGGGCTCCCTCGCGCTCGGCGCGTCCAAGTTCCAGACCATCCTCCATATCGTGCTGCCGGCCTCGGTCCCGGGCATTCTCACCGGCGTCATCCTCGCCATGGCGCGCGGCGCGGGCGAGGTCGCGCCGCTGATGATCACCGGCGTGGTGAAGCTCGCGCCCGGGTTGCCGGTGGATGGCACCTTCCCGTTCGTTCACCTGGACCGCAAGTTCATGCACCTCGGCTTCCACATCTATGATGTGGGCTTCCAGTCGCCCAACATCGAGGCGGCCAAGCCGATGGTCTATGCCACGACCTTGCTTCTCATCGCCATCGTCGTTTTTCTCAATCTGTTCGCCATCCTGCTGCGCGACCGCATTCGCCGGAAATACCACACCGGCGCCTTCTGACCATGCCTTTCCTCGCTGTCCCTGTCCCGACCATGGAACCTCCCCGACCCGCCGTCCCGCCCGTCCCGCTGCCCGCCCGGCCTGTGGTTGCGGTCGGTCCGCCCGCCGCCGTGGCGCCCCCGCCGGTCAAACTCCGGGTGCGCTCGGTCAATTTCTTCTACGGCGCCAAGCAGGCCCTCCACTCCGTCTCCCTCGACATCCCCGAGAAGAGGGTCACCGCCTTCATCGGTCCGTCCGGCTGCGGCAAGTCCACCCTGCTCCGCTGTTTCAACCGCATGAACGACCTGGTGGACGGCGCCCGCCTCGAGGGCACCATCCTCCTGGGCGGCCAGGACATCCACGCGCCCAACCTCGATGTCATCGAGCTGCGCAAGCGCGTCGGCATGGTTTTCCAAAAATCCAATCCGTTCCCCAAGTCCATTTATGAGAATGTCGCCTACGGCCTGCGCATCGCGGGGGTCCGCCAGAAGTCCACGCTCGACACGGTGGTCGAGAAATCCCTGCGCGGCGCCGCGCTCTGGGACGAGGCCAAGGACCGCCTCCATGAGAGCGCCCTCGGTCTCTCGGGCGGCCAGCAGCAGCGCCTCTGCATCGCCCGGGCCATCGCCGTCGAACCGGATGTCATCCTCATGGACGAGCCCTGCTCCGCGCTGGACCCCATCGCCACCGCCAAGGTCGAGGACCTCATCCATGAGCTGAAGCGCGAGTTCACCATCGTGATCGTCACCCATAACATGCAGCAGGCCGCCCGCTGTTCCGACCGCACCGCCTTTTTCTACCTGGGTCAGCTTGTCGAGTATTCCGACACCGGCACCATCTTCATGAACCCGGCCAACCCCCAGACCGAGGCCTACGTCTCCGGCCGCTTTGGCTGAGGATCAACCGCCCAGACTTCCCTCACCACCCCGAAGCGCGCATCTTTTTCGTGTGTTTCGCGGGTTTTGTGGCCAAACTTCCCCTTTCCCTCATGAAACGCTTTTTCGACGAAGAGCTTGAGACTTTCCGCTCCCACCTGATCCTGATGGGGGAAACCGCCGTGCGGCAGGTGCAGGACGCCGTCAAGGCGCTCGTCACTGGCGACATCGCCCTGGCCGACCGGGTCATCGCCGCGGACGACGAACTCGACAATTTTGAGCTGCAGATCGACGACGAGGCCATCCGGTACATGAACCTCCGCGCGCCGGTGGCCACCGAGCTGCGTCTGGTCATCGTCGGGATGAAGGCCAGCCATGATCTGGAGCGCGTGGGGGACGAGGCCAGCAACATCGCCAAACGCGCGGTCAAGCTCGCCGCCCTGCCCCCCCTCAAGCCGTATGTGGACCTCCCGCGCATGGCGGCAATCGCCGTCGAGATGCTGCGCGCCGCCCTCGACTGCCTGCTGCACCTCGAGCCCGACCGGGCCATCGCCATCGTGAAACGCGACTCCGAGGTGGACCAGCTCAATCGCCAGCTCTACCGCGAGCTCACCAGCTTCATGATCGAAAACCCCGCGACGGTCAGCCGGGCGCTGGAGCTCATGTTCATCTCCAAATCCCTTGAACGCATCGCCGACCACGCCTCCAACATCGCAGAGGAGATGGTGTTTCTGGCCCAAGCCAGGGACATCCGCCACAGCGAGGAGCTGAAGAAGACGGCAGTCGAATAGCCCGCGGACGCGGGCGTGCTTGGTTCTGGGTTCTTGGTTCTGGGTTCCGAGGGCGTGACCGCCGGGCGCGCCGAGTAAGTTGGACCCGACCCGTCACGGGCCGGTTGCCCTTTTGGAGACACGACGCCCTCGTCGCGTGGTATGGGGCTCGGACCGCGATGGGGGCCTCGCGGCTCCATCATTCATCATTCAACCTTCCCTCAGGTCCCCTTCGGGTTCGTCGAACTCGCCGCCGGATGGTCCTGCTGCTGCTCGATCAGCGCCATCTGCGCGGGCGTGAAGATCACCTTGATTTCCTGCAATGCCGCCCGGTGCACCACGCCCGTCTGGTCATGTTTCTGCTGCACGGTCAGACTGGTGCTGTCCTCGATGGCCTTCCGCTTTTTGAACTCCTCCACCAAGATTGGCTTGATCGCCGCCTGCTGGCTCGGAGTGAGCTTGATCCGCTCCGTCATCACTTGAAGTTCTGTCGTCGGATCCGGGATGCCCGGGTTGACGCCTGTGGACGTCGGACTGGTCGTGGTCGGCTTGACAGTGGACGGCTTCGTCGTGGGAGAGTTGGGATCCGCCAAAGCCAGCATCGGAAGCAACGTCATGAATGCAACGAGGGGTGTTTTCATAAAGGACAATGACTGGCGATATAACAGCCTGCTCATGGTTGCAAGCGCTTTCCCCAATCGTCCGCCACTTGAACGCACCTCAGTATTTTTCACTTTCCCGGACGGCGCGCCCGGCGGTCGCTCCCCACCTTCAAATCACAAGACCTAACCGTGGAAGACGTTGATCCAAGCACCAGAGACAAAAACCAAGCACGAAGCACTAAGAACCAGACTACGGCGTCTCCCCTTTCAGCAGCTTTGCCAGCGGCTCCTTCACCGCCTCGGACCAGATGACATAGCCCTTGGCCGTGGGATGCAGTTTGTCCGGCATGATGTCCGGGGCCAGGTTGCCGCCGGCGTCGAGGAACTTGTCTCCGATATCCATGAAGAACACGTGCTCCCGGTCATCCAGTTTGGCGATGAGTGGATTCACATCGAGGACCGTCTTGCGGAGGTCGCTGCCGGGATCGCCGCGCGGGAAAATGCCGAGCAGGAGAATCTTCGCCGCCGGGAAATCCTTCCGGAGCTCCAGCACCACGGCGCCGACGCCCTCCGCAATTTCGGCGGTGGTGTTCGTGGGGGCGTTGCCGCCGTTGTTCGTGCCGATCAGGAGCATGACCACCTTGGGCTGGAATCCCTGCCCCTCGCCATTCATCAGCCGCCAGAGCACGCCCTGCGTGGTGTCGCCACCCACCCCGAAGTTGGCGGTCTTCAGGCTCCCGTAATATTGGTCAAACACCGCCTTGTGCTGCGAGGCGGGATTGGCCGGGTCACCGGCGCTGCGCCAGTTGTCCGTGATCGAGTCGCCCATGAAGAGGATGTCCACGTCGCCCTGTTTGGCGGCCTCGAGGTTGTTGTTGTGCTTGGTCATGTAGCCCGGGTTGAGCTGCGGGGCGATGGCGCTGTTCGCGCGCAGAGGCGGGATGACGAGCATGGCCGGAAATTTATCGAACAAACCTTTCACCGGCGAACGGTCGGAAGCGACCAACTTCTGCAACTCGGCATTCATCTGCGCCAGCTGGGCCGCGCTGGGCCGCGGGATCGCGACCGCGGCGGGCACGGGGGCGGGCGGACCGGGCGGAATCGCCGCCGGGCGTCCGGCCCTTGCACCCCCGCGCGGGGCGGGCGCGGGCGTGGCCGCAGCCGCATTGCCGGGACCCGCTGAACTGACTGGGGCGTCGGCCGCACGCAGGGCAGTCGAGGTTAAGGCCAGCGCGCCAAACAAACTCAGGCAACGCAACGCAAAGGACGGGAAGGTGCGGAATGAAAACATAGGGGATTGTTGGGGTCGCAAGCATCAGGCAGAAAAAGCCCCCGACATGGCAAGCCGTTTCCCCACCATGCCACGCCTTCACTTGGCGAAGCCGTGCGCCCTTTCGTGGCCAATCCACCGTCCTTCGCGCCTTTGCGTTAAAATCCCTTCCCCTCACCAACCAAGAACCATGAACTTGGAACCATGAACCGCGCACCCCTCATTTCCCCGTCGCGCCCGCTCCCGGCGCGTTTTGCGTCACATATTTCACGTCGGCGGTCGCCACCGCCCTGCCCTTGTCGGAGAGTAGCGCCACGAAGGGGCTGTCTTTGAGCGCCTTCAGGCCCGAGACCACGCTGGTCGCGTTGTAGTCGGCGCCAGCGGGCGTCGAGTGGGTCGTGTCCGTCGGGCCGTAGAACGGGACGACTTTCTCCTTCCCGAGGACGTCATACTTGTCGGCCACAATGCTGGAGAGATCGACGAATGGGACGCCCTGGGCCTTGGCCACGTCGGCGGCCCAGGGGCCGAACGAGCCGGGGCCATGGTCGGCCTTCCCGTCGCGCCAGATATTTCGCACGGTGCAGCTCAGCACGATGACGGTGGCCCCCTTGGCCTTCGCGTCGGCGACCATTTTCCGCATGTAGAATCCAAAAGTGTGCACCGTCTCGGTCTGGCCGGCTGGATTGGGGAAATCCTTGGTTTCCTCGCCCAGGCCCGGCAGCGAGGGCCGGTCGCCCGCCCGGTTGGCGCTGGGCGTGCCGCCGTCGTTGTGGCCAAACTGGAGCAGGACGAAATCGCCGGGCTTGAGATCCTTCACGATGCCGTCCCACAGGCCCTCATGAATGTAGGACCGGCTGGACCGGCCGCCGCGCGCTTTGTTGAGCACCGTCACCCTGGCCGGGTCGAAATAGGCACCGAACGGTGTGCCCCACCCTTGGATCGGCGCCGGGCTGTTGGCCGTCGAGTCGCCGACCACATAGAGCGTGGGTTTGCTCGCGGCCATCGGCGGCGCGGCGGGAGTCTCGGCCGCAACGGCCGACAGCAATCCAACGCACAGCGCGGCGCATGCCGCCATCATCCAGGGCAAGGGGCGGGGGGTAATCATGGTCGCCCACTCTGGCGCCAGCACTCTTCCCCCTCAAGCCCCAAAAGCGCCCCCCAATCATCGTCCTCCTCCCCACCGTTCCTCATTAGCGGTTAAAATCTGTCCTCCGTCCCTCGGCGCTGCTTTGGGCCCTTTGCATGAAAACTTTGCCATTCCGCACTTCGCATTCCGCATTCCGCACTTCGTATTGCCCAAACGCCCTTGCCCGGTCGCCCGCCCTGCTTACCTTCCACCTTCGACCGGCTCCGGCCGGGCAACCCTCATTATCATGAAATACCTCCACTGCCTCCTGGCTGGTCTATTGACGCTCACGGTCGGCGGCCGCCTCACGGCCCAGCCCCTCACCAACCCGATTGACATCGCCAATGAGGTGGAGCGCCTGCGCGCGGAAAACCAAGTCCTCGAGGACGAGCTCGACCCGCTGGCGGAACTCGCCCTGCTGCGCAAGGAAAACACCGACCTCAAGACGCGCCTTTCCGGTCCGCAGACCTTGGCGGACCTCAAGGCCGCGACGGCCCAGCTTTTGGAAAAACAGCCGGCGTTCGTCGTCACCCGCCGCGGCCCTGCGGCGGAGACGATTGCCGCGCTCCTGCGCACCTGTGCCGACCCCAACGATCCCCGTCACGCCCAGGCGCTCAAGAGTCTGTTCACCGCGCGACTGGTCATCGCCCGGCTGTTGGATGACACGACCGCCCAGCTCGCGATGCTGCCGCCGGCCCGGGGCCACGAGGAAATATCCGGCCGGCAGTCCTTTGCCGCCAAGCTCGCCTCCGCCAAACAAATGTGCGCCGACGTGGGTGCTTCGCCCAACGCAGCGAAGGAAGACTGGCGCTATCCGATCAGGGACCTCCTGTCTGCCCTCCAATAAATTTCCCTTCACTCCGGCTTTGCCGGCCAATCCTGGCCGGCCGGCGGCCCAGACCTTCGCCGACCAGCCAAATCGTCATTCCCTTTCCGGCCATTCGTCGATGTGGTGGGCACACCATGGCGCGCATGAACGTCCGGCAGATGTGGAAGGCCAAACTCGAGGGCAAAAACCTCCCGTCAGCCGGAGGCGCGGGCGCGACGCTCGCGCTGGGCCGGCCGGCGCGCGGCGCGTTTGCCGGCGTGGTGCTGGGCATTGACCCCTCGCTCCGCGGGACCGGGCTGGCGCTGGTCGAGTTTATTCCCGGACGGTCGCCGGTCCTGCTGCGTAGTCAGACCCTGCGGGTGCCGCCCAAACGCTCGATGGCTTTCGCCTTGGGCGAAATTTACCGCGCGGTCGCGACCATGCTCGACGGCACCGGAGTGCGGCATGTCGCCTTGGAGCAGACGATCTACGTGCAGAACATCCGGACAGCGCAGATTCTGGGCGCGGCGCGCGGGGCGGCCATCGCCGCCGCAGCGGTGGCGGGCCACGAGGTTTTCGAGTACCCGCCATTGCGGGTGAAACAGGCGGTCGTCGGCGCCGGCCGGGCGAGCAAGGAGCAGATGGCACGCACGGTGATGGCCCTGCTCGGCCACGGCCGCCCGCTCGCCTCCGACGAGGCCGACGCCGCAGGGGTGGCGTTGTGTCATGCGTTTACCTGGAGGGAGTAGGAAGGAGCCAGGAGTCAGGATTCAGGGACGGTAGACGGAGGTCGGAAAGGGCGGCGGCGGGCACCAAACCTATGGGGGACCAGCGGACCCGCGCGGTGGCCGGCGGAGGGTGAAGCAGGCGGCGAGCGCCAGCGCGGCGCTGACCGCGACAAACCAGTCGCCGTGCCGGGTGTAAAAACTCAGTTGTCCGACCCACTGGGAATCCACCCTGACCTCCACCGTCGCCGTGCCGCGAAAATAGATCGTGCCCGCGGCCATCGGTTGGGTGCTCACCCGCCCCGTGTCATCCTGGGTGAGGACGGCACGGATGCGGCCAAACTCGTCAATCCACCCGCTCCAGCCGGCGTTGCCATCGCGCAGCACGGGACGGCGGTTCTCGACGGCGCGCAACACCGCGCTGGCCGCCTGCTGATAGGCGGCGCCCCCCTCGCCGAACCAGCCGTTGTTGGTGACCACCACCAGCGCGTCGGCCCCGGCGAGAACGTCGGCCCGCGCCAGCCCGGGGAAGGTGTCCTCGTAGCAGATCAACGGCCCGAGCGTCAGCGGGCGGCCTGGCGTCCGGACCACCAGCGGGCCCGCGCTGGTGCCACACCCAAAGTCGTCGCCGATCGGCACAAACTTGCCGATCCATCCGAGCAGCGGGCGCAGGGGGACGAACTCGCCGAACGGCACCAGCTGGCGCTTGGCGTAAAAGTCCGGCGCGACTCCGGTCGCCGGATCGGTGACGAACGCCGCGTTGAACCAGTCGACGTGCCCGTCGGGGCTGGCGGGCCGTTTCGCGATGGAGCCGAGCACCAGCGCACAGCCGGCGTCGCGCGCGAGCTTTTCCACCCATGCGCGCAGGTCCGGGTCGGCATTGAGCGCCCACGGGGTGCTGGCTTCGGGCCAGAGGATGAGGTCGGGCTTGGTGGCGGCGGCGACGTTTGTCAGCCCGTTGAGGGTGGTGAGAATCTCGCCGGTCTTGGTGTTGTCCCATTTGACCGCTTGGGGGATGTCGGGTTGGACAAAGGCAACCTGAGCGAGCGGCGTGGCGAACGGGGCGCGGTTGACCGCCTCGCGCAGGTAAAGGGTGAAACCGCCGAGGATCAGCACCATCACCAGCCAGAATTCCGGACAGCGACGCGCCAGCCCTTGGGTGGCCTCGAAACTGAGCCGGTGCGCGTAGGCCCCGAGACCCAGGCTCATCGTGATGAGCACAAAAGACACGCCCCCCGCGCCGGTGAACGCGGCGACTTGCAGGATGGACGCCCGCTGCCACTGGCTCGCCGCCAGCGGCAGCCACGGGAAACCGCCCAGCAGCCAGGTGCGCGTCCACTCGTTGACGACCCACAGCCCCGCCAGTCCGGTCACCGCGAGAAGACGCACCGGCACCGGGCGGCCCGGCAGCTGCGGGAGCGCCCAGCGCAGCGCGAGGAACCACGCCCCCACCCACAGGCCGACGAACGGCCCGAGCAAAAACAGGCCAACCCAGGTGACGTGATGCAGCCAGCCCAGCATGAGGGTCCAGGCGATGGCCTGGGCGCCGAGCACGGTGGCCGCAAAAAGTTTCCACGGGGGACGGCGATATGCCCACAACACCGCCGGCGTCGCCAGGACATAGGCGGCCTCCGGCGTGTGGAACGGCGGAAAAGCCAGCACCGTGAGACCGGCGCTCAGCGTCAACACCACGGCCGCCGCGATTCCGTCCGAGGACCGCCGCCACCACGGGGGCGGGGCGGCGGCGAAGGCGGGGGCGGGGGCGGCGGACATGGAGGAAATGCGCCCGGGCACCCGACGCCGCTCACGCGCCGTGGCAGCTCTTGTACTTCTTCCCGCTGCCGCAGGGGCACGGGTCGTTGCGGCCGACCTTCGGCAGCTCCCGGCGGATCGTCACCTTGGGCAGCTGAATTTCCTTCTCGGGCGCGGGGGCCGGCGCGCTGGCCGTGACCGTGGTCGTGATCTGCGGCGGCGGGATGGCGGCGGGCGGCGCGTCCGCCGGACCGACCGCCTTGGCGCCACGGCTCAGGATCGAGAGCATGTTTTCGAACACCGAGAGATTCGACGCGCTGCGGAACAGGCCGGTGCAGATCTGCAGGCGCACGTTGTTCATCAGCTCCTCAAAATAGGTGTAGGCCTCGCTCTTGTACTCCACCAGGGGGTCCTTCTGCCCGTAGCTGCGCAGCCCGACCGCCTGGCGCAGGTTTTCCATCTCGGTGAGGTGCTCCTGCCAGTGGTGGTCGATTGCGTGGATGACCACATACCGCTCCAGGGCTCCGAGCGCCTCGGGGATCTCGACCGATTCCTTCACGGCATAGGCGCCCGCGATCTTCTCCTTCACCCGGCCGGCCTGCGCGGCCGCGTCGCCGCCCGCGAGCTCGGCTGGCTTCAGGCCGATGGGGAAGGCGCCGTTGACCCAGCCGACAAAGCTTTCCAGCGCGACCTGGCTGGCGCCCCCCTGCGCGCCGACGCCGGCGTGCTCCAGCCGCGTGACCAGCTCGTCCTCGATCTGTTCAAAGATCAGGTCGCGCGGACGCGCGGCGTGGATGGCGGCGTTGCGGATGCCATAGACCACCTCGCGCTGCTGGTTGAGCACGTCGTCATATTGGAGCAGGCGCTTGCGGGCGGCAAAGTTCTGCTGCTCGACCTTCTTCTGCGCGCTCTCGATGGAGCGGTTGAGCCAGGGGTGCTCCAGCTCCTCGCCCTCGCGCATCGAGCTTTCCATCAGCTTCGACGCCAGGTTGCCCTGGAGGAACAGGCGCAGCAGCTCGTCCTCCAGCGAGAGGAAAAACTTGGTCAGGCCGGGGTCGCCCTGGCGCGAGCAGCGGCCGCGCAGCTGGCGGTCAATGCGGCGCGACTGGTGGCGCTCGGTGCCGATGACGTAGAGGCCGCCCAGCTCGCGCACGCCCTCGCCCAGCTTGATGTCGGTGCCGCGGCCGGCCATGTTGGTGGCGATGGTCACCGCGCCCCGCTGGCCGGCGCGGGCGACGATGTCGGCCTCCTGCGCGTGGAACTTCGCGTTCAGCACCGTGTGGATCACGCCGGTGCGCTTGAGCATCCGCGAGAGCAGCTCGGACGACTCGACGCTGACGGTGCCGACGAGCACGGGCTGGCCGCGCGCGTGGGCCGCCTCGATCTCCCTGACGACCGCGGCGTATTTGTCGCGGCGCGTCTTGAAGATCACGTCGTTCCGGTCGATGCGGATGCAGGGCTGGTTGGTCGGGATGACCTGCACCGCGAGCTTGTAGATGTCGAAAAACTCGGTCGCCTCGGTCTCGGCGGTGCCGGTCATGCCGGCGAGCTTCTCATACATCCGGAAATAATTCTGGATGGTGACCGTGGCGTAGGTGCGGGTCTCGCGCTCGATGGCCACGCCCTCCTTGGCCTCGACGGCCTGGTGCAGCCCGTCGGACCAGCGGCGGCCGGGCATCACGCGGCCGGTGTTCTCATCCACGATCATCACCTTGCCGTCCTGCACGACATACTCGACGTCGCGCTCGTACAGGGCGTAGGCGCGCAGCAGCTGCGAGATGGAGTGGATGTCCTCCGAGACCGTGGCATAGCGCGCCTGCGCGGCGAGCTTCTCCTGCTCGCGCGCCTCCGGGGTGAGGGCGGGGTTGCGCTCGAGGTCGCTGAACGCGGTCGCGAGGTCCGGCAGCATGAACGCGTCGGGGTTGTCGGGCCGGAGCTTCGTCCGGCCGATCTCGGTGAGGTCGGCCTGGTGCTGGCGCTCGTCGATCACGTAGAGCAGCGCCTCCTTGAGACGGAACAGCTCCTCCTTTTGGAAATCGCTGTTCATCTCGGTCTCAAACCGGTCGAGCTGCTTGCGCCACTCGGGGGTCTCCATCAGCCGGAGGAGCTGTTTGTTCTTCGGCTGGCCCATCTTCACCTGGAGGAGCTTGTGCAGGGCCCGCTCGCGGTCGGCATGGGCCAGGCCCGGCTTTTCGAGCTGGTCCTTTGCCTCGTTGACCAAGCCGTTGCAGAGCCGGGTCTGGTCGTTGACCAGCTGGTCCACCGCGGGCTTGAGCCGGGTGAACGGCTGCTCGCGCTCAATGGGCGCGGCGCCGGAGATGATCAGCGGCGTGCGCGCCTCGTCCACGAGGATCGAGTCGATCTCGTCCACAATGCAGAACCAGTGGTCGCGCTGCACCTGGTCCTCCCGACGGGTGGCCATGCCGTTGTCGCGCAGGTAGTCGAAGCCGAACTCGCTCGCGGTGCCGTAGGTGATGTCGCACCCGTACATCTGCCGACGCAGTTCGGAGGGCATCTGCTGCTGGATGCAGCCGACCGTGATGCCGAGGAAAGTGTAGAGGTGCCCCATCCACTCGGAGTCGCGGCGGGCGAGGTAGTCATTGACGGTGACGAGCTGGGTGTTGCGGCCCGTCAGGGCGTTGAGGTAGAGGGGGAGCGTGGCGACCAGGGTCTTGCCCTCGCCGGTGGCCATCTCGGCGATCCGACCCTGGTGCAGGGCGAGCCCGCCGATGAGCTGCACGTCAAAATGCACCATGTTCCACTCCAATTCGTGCTCACAGACGATGACCTTGCGGCCGACCATGCGGCGCGCCCCGTTCTTCACCACGGCAAAGGCCTCCGGCAACAGCTGGTCGAGCGTCTCGCCCGCCTTGAGCCGCGCGCGGAACTCCCCGGTCTTCGCCCGCAGCTCCTCGTCGCTGAGCAGCTGCAACTTCCGCTCGAATTCATTCGCGCGCACGACCACCGGGCGCGCGGCCTCAAGGAACTTCTTGTAGTGGCGGCCCGTGAAATGTTTGAGGAGGGAAGACAGCATGGAGGGCGGACACTGTAGGCCACCGGGAGGCCTTGGCAAATGGCAAAATGGGCGGGCAGGCACCCCCGGGGCGGATTTGCCCAACGGCGGTCCATTTTATCCGTGATCATCCGTGAAATCCGTGGTTGATACCCCCCGCCCCTCCATGAAGCCCTCCCTCCTCCGCGCCGTCCTGGCGCTCTCGCTTTGCCTCCGCGTCGCCCTGCTGACAGGGCAGGCCCAGCCGACCACCCCCGGCGCCCCCTATTCCTTCCCGCCGGCCGACCTGATGCGCATCGGGGTCTATTATTACCCGCAGGCGTGGCCGGCCGAACAGTGGCCGCGCGATATGGCGAACATCAAAAAAATGGGCATGGAATTTGTGCACATGGGCGAGTTCGACTGGGCGTTCATGGAGCCGACCGAGGGGAAATTTGATTTTGCCTGGCTCGACCAGAACATCGCCCTGGCCGCCGCGCAGGGCCTCAAGGTCGTTCTCTGCACGCCGTCGGCCGCCCCGCCCGTCTGGCTCACCTCGGCGCATCCCGAGGTGCTGATGATCGACGCGGCCGGCCGCCAAATGCAGCATGGCACCCGGCAGCAGGCGAGTTGGAGCGTCCCGCTTTACCGCGAGTATGTGGGCAAGATCGTCGCCGCCCTGGGCCGGCGCTACGGCCAGGATCCGCGCGTCTGGGGCTGGCAGATTGACAACGAGCTGTCGCATTACGGCAAGGAGCCGGATTACGGCCCGGCCAGCCAGACCAGTTTCCGCGCCTGGTTGCGCAACAAATACGGCACCATCGGGGCGTTGAACCGCGACTGGGGCAACGCGTTCTGGTCGCAGGTTTACCAGGACTTCGACCAGATCCGCATCCCGAACCAGCAGGAGGAGGTAGCACAGATGAACCCGCACTCGCTCCTCGACGCCCGGCGCTGGTTCGCGGACGAGACCGCCGGCTACCTGCGCTTCCAGACCGACATCCTGCGCCAGTATTGCGGGCACAACCAGTGGATCACGACGAACCACATGCATGACTTTGCCGCCGTGAACCCCGCCCTCACCGGCAAGGACTTCGACCTCGTGACCTGGACGATTTATCCCGTCCACGGCAACGCCAACGAGGGCCCGCTCGGCTTCCGCCTCGGCAGCTCGGCCACGCTCTCGTTTGCCGCCGACTTCATGCGCACCATCAACGGCCAGACGGGGATCATGGAGCTGCAGCCCGGCCAGGTGAACTGGGGCGAGGTCAACCCGCAGCCGTATCCCGGCGCCGTCCGGCTCTGGCTCATGCGCGCGTTTGCCGCCGGGGCAAAGTTTGTCTGCACCTACCGCTACCGCGAGCCGCTCTCGGGCCCGGAGCTCTACCACAACGGCCTGGTCGGCACCGATGGGGTCACACCCAGCATCGGGGGCGAGCAATTCATGCAGGCCATGCGCGAGATCGCGGCGCTCCGCCCGCTCTGGCGGGCCGACGCCCGGCCGCCCGCGACCTATACCGCGCGCCGCGCCGCCATTTTCTACAGTTTCGAGGACCGCTGGGATCTCGACAACCACAAGCAAAACCAGGCCTGGGACACCTACGGGCATCTGCTCAAATACCACACCGCGCTCAAGCGGCTCGGCGCGCCCGTGGATGTGATCACCGAGGACAAGGATTTTGCGGCCTACCCGTTTCTCATCGTCCCCGCCGCACAGCTGGTGGATGCCGCGCTGGTCGCGCGGTGGCAAACCTACGCCGAAAACGGCGGCCATCTCATCCTCACCTGCCGCACCGGCCAGAAGGACCGCCGGGGCTTTTTATGGGAGGGCCCATGGGCGAGGCCCATCCTCGACCTCATCGGCGCGAGGATCAAATCCTACGACACCCTGCCCGCGCCGAATGTCGCCCACGTCAAGGCCGGCGACCAAACCCACCCTTGGTCCACCTGGGGCGAGATCCTCGACCCCGCCGCGGGGACAACCGTGCTGGCGCATTACACCGACCAGTTCTATGCCGGGGCCGCAGCCGCCGTGACGCGCCCGCTCGGCCGGGGCAGCGTGACCTATATCGGGGTGGACTCGGCGGACGGCGCCTTGGAGGCGCAGTTGGTCCGCGGCGTGTATGCGCGCGCCGGAGTGGCGGTGGAGGATTTGGCCGAAGGCTTTTGCGTGGACTGGCGCGACGGCTTCTGGGTGGCGACGAACTTCAACGCCGGCGCCCAGCCCGCCCCCGTGCCGGCCAGGGCCAGGCTGCTCGTCGGCGACCGCAACGTCCCCACCGCCGGGGTGGCCATCTGGCAGGAGTGATTGGGCGGAGGCAGGGATGCCCGCGCCGCTTTTTCACGCCTGCTTCTTAAAGTAGGCGATCGTGCGCTTCAGGCCCTCGTCGAGCGGGATCTTCGGCTGCCATTTCAGCACTTTCTTGGCGAGCGTGATGTCGGGCTGGCGCTGCTTCGGGTCGTCGGGGGGCAGCGGCTGGAACACGATCTTGGACTTGCTCTTCGTGAGCTTGAGGACGTGCTGGGCGAGTTCCAGCATGGTGAACTCACCCGGGTTGCCGAGGTTCATCGGGCCCACGGTCTCGGTCTGATTCATGAAGCGCACGAAGCCCTCGATGAGGTCGTCCACAAAACAGAAGGAGCGCGTTTGCGAGCCGTCCCCGTAAATGCCGAGCGGGGCGCCCTTGAGGGCCTGAACGATGAAGTTGGAGACCACCCGGCCGTCGTCGGCCAGCATCCGCGGGCCATAGGTGTTGAAAATTCGGACCACCCGGATGTCCACCGCGTGCTCGCGGTGGTAGTCAAAAAAGAGGGTCTCGGCGCAGCGCTTGCCCTCGTCATAGCAGGAACGCCTGCCGATGGGGTTGACGTGGCCCCAGTAACTCTCGGGCTGGGGGTGGACCTTGGGGTCGCCGTAAATCTCGCTCGTGCTGGCCTGAAACACCCGCGCGCGCACCCGCTTGGCGAGGCCCAGGCAGTTGATCGCGCCGAGGATGGAGGTCTTGATCGTCTTGATCGGGTTGTACTGGTAGTGCGGCGGCGAGGCGGGGCACGCGAGGTTGTAGATTTGGTCCACCTCGAACTTGAAGTGGTCGATGATGTCGTGCCGCACCAGCTCGAAGCGCGGGTGGCCGGCGAGATGGGCGAGGTTGCCCTTCCGCCCCGTGAAAAAATTGTCGATGGCGACGACCTCGTGCCCGTCCTGGAGCAGGCGGTCACAGAGATGGGAGCCGAGAAAACCGGCGCCGCCGGTGACGAGGATTCTCATGGGAATGGCGGAGTGAAGACTGCTGAGTGCGGAATGGCAAGACCGGGGTAGGGGGTAGAAGTTCTTGGTTCCTGGTTCTTGGTGGCTGTGGACAAACATTTATTTCTGGACCCACGCATCGCCGGGTGTTTTTGCTCAACTACACTTCCATGCCCCCCACTGCCCCAAACTCATCGCATTTTCGGACATTTTCCGCCGCGTTTTTGCTGCTCGCCTCGCCGCTCCTCTTCCTCGGGGCCGCGCAGCCGCCGGGCGACTATCCAGGCACGGAGCCCGCGCACCCACCGGCGATCCCGCTTTGGCCGAAGGGCGCCCCGGGCTCCGAGGCTCGGAAGGACGAGCCGGAGAAAGTGATTTTTCATGTCGGCGCGACTTACAACCACACCGACGTCTCCAACATCCACAATCCGAGCATCACACCTTATCTGCCTCCGCAGGACAAGGCGACCGGGGTTGCCGTCATCATCGCGCCCGGCGGCGGTCACCAGTTTCTGGCCATTGACCATGAGGGTTACGCCATCGGCCAGTGGCTGGCTGACCACGGAATCGCCGGCTTTGTCCTGAAATACCGGCTCGAACGGGGCTCCCCCGGGGCCAATTACACCGCCGCCAAAGAGTCCCTCGCCGATGCCCAGCGCGCCATCCGCACGATCCGCAGCCGCGCCGCCGAATGGAACCTCAACCCCGCCGCGGTGGGCATCATCGGCTTCTCCGCCGGTGCCAAAATCGCCACCCTCGCCGCTTTCCGCCCCGACCCGCGCCACCCCGAGTCCGCCGATGACATCGAACACGAGGGCAGCCAGCCCGACTTCCAAGGCCTGTTTTACCCCGACCTTTCCGGCCTCGGCACGCCCGACAAAACCACGCCGCCCGCCTATCTCGCCTGCGCGGCCGACGATCGCCCCAATATTTCCGAAGGTGTCGCCACCACCTACCTTCTGTTCCACAAGGCCGGCGTGCCGGTGGAGATGCACATCTTCGGCATGGACGGTCACGGATTCGGTTTGGGTCTTTACAAACCCGACATGCCCTCCGCCGCCTGGCCCGCCAGTTTTGTCACTTGGCTCGGCGAGCGCGGGTTTATCAAGAAGAAGGCGGGCGCGAAGTAATTTGGAATCCAGATTTTGGTCACAGAGTTCACAGAGGACCAAGCCGAGGTCACAGAGAGAAGAATCGGAGAGGCCACGTTTTCAAGGTCCGGGTCATAACCCAATGGTTTTCTCCGTGAACTCCTGCGTTTCCTCTTTGCCCTGTGTCCCAACTCCGGCGTCCGATTCATTCCGCTCTCTACTCACTGCGACCAGATAGGGCGCGGCAAGTCCGCGCCCCTACGAGGCGGTGCGTGCTGCGGCACCGGCCTCATAGCGTGCGATCCACGCAAGATGCCAGGCGCCGTAGTCCCCCGCCTCGATATGCGCCCGCGCCTGGGCCATGAGGTCGAGGTAGAAATGCAGGTTATGGATCGTGAGCAGTGTACAACCGAGAATCTCGCCCGACAGGGTGAGGTGCCGCAGGTAGGCGCGGGAAAAATTAGCCGCGTAGTTCGCCAAACCCTCCACCACCGGGCGCGGGTCGGTGCGATATTTCTCGTTGCGCAGGTTCATGGGTCCGTCGGGGGTGAAGGCGAGCCCGTTGCGCGCCACGCGGGTTGGCAGCACGCAGTCAAACAGGTCCACGCCGAGCGCGACCATTTTCAGCAGTTGCGACGGCGTCCCGAGGCCCATCGTGTAGCGCGGCTTGTCCGCCGGCAGGAAGGGGGTCGTGGCGGCGACCTGTTTCAGCATTTCCGGCTCCGGCTCGCCCACGCTCACGCCACCGACGGCGTAGCCCGGAAAATCCAACGCGGCCAGCTCCTCCGCCGCCTCGCGGCGCAGGTCGTCGTAGGTGGACCCCTGCACGATCGCGAACAGGTGGTGCCCCGCCGTCAGCCAGCCGGTGTCGGCGGCGATGGTCCGGCAGTCGCGGGCCCAGCGCAGGCTGCGCGCGCAGGCCCGGGCGCACTCGTCGCGATCGCACGGCCAGGGCGGACACTCGTCGATCACCATCGCGATGTCGCTGCCGAGGTTCTGCTGGATCGCCATCACCTCGCGCGGGCCGAGGAAGAGCTTGGTGCCGTCGAGGTGGGAGGAAAACGCGACGCCGTCGTCCCGGATGTCGCGCAACTTGGCCAGCGAGAACACCTGGAAGCCGCCGCTGTCGGTCAGGATGGGGCCGTCCCAGCCCATGAACCGGTGCAGTCCGCCCAGTTCGCGCACCACCTCGCTGCCCGGGCGGAGGTTCAGGTGGTAGGTGTTGCCGAGGATGATCTGGGCGCCCAAGTCGCGCAACTGCACGGGGGTGACAGCCTTGACCGTCCCCTGGGTGCCGACCGGCATGAAGATGGGCGTCTCCACCGTCCCGTGCCGCGTGTGCAACCGCCCTCGCCGCGCGGCGGTCGCGGTGTCGGTGGCGAGCAGTTGGAAGTGGGAAGGCATGGACGGTGGAATCTATTATTGATTGATGGTTAATGGTTAATGGTTATTTTTGTTAATTCGTGAAGGAAAACGGAAGGAAGATGGGCCAACGCTGATTGGGCCATTTTCGGGAAAAGCACTGCAGGCTTAAAGGCCGCAAGCTGACCCACCATGGGAGGCTGGAAATAGCCCGATGAGCGATAAGCAATATGCAATAGCAAATACTTCCCGGGTGAAATGCGGATTTGCCAGCGAAGGGGGAGTCGGTTTTGATTCCGCGTTCCGCAATCCGCAATCCGCATTTCACCCGTGCTGCTCGTCATCGACAATTACGATTCATTCACCTACAACCTCGTCCAGTGCTTCGGGCAGCTGGGGGTGGCGCAACGCGTGTTTCGCAACAACGAAATCACGCCCGCCGAGGCGCTCGCGCTCAATCCCGACCGGGTGCTGCTCTCGCCCGGCCCCTGTTCGCCCGCCGAGGCCGGGGTCACGCTCGACATCATCCGCGCCTTCGCGGGCAAAAAGCCCATCCTCGGGGTGTGCCTGGGGCACCAGTCAATTGGGCATTATTTTGGCGGCAAGGTCGTTCGCGCGGGCCGCCTCATGCATGGCAAGACCTCGCCCATCCTGCACCACAACACCGACGTGTTCCGGGGCATGCCGCCGGGCTTCGCCGCCACCCGCTACCACTCGCTGCTCGTCGAGCGCGCCACCCTGCCCGCGTGCCTCGCCATCACCGCCGAGACCGCCGAGGGCGAGATCATGGGCCTGCGCCACCGCTCGCTCCCCATCTGGGGCGTGCAGTTCCACCCCGAGAGCATCGCCACCGAGCACGGGATCAAAATTCTCCAGAACTTCCTCGAATTGAACTGACGGGGAGGTAGCGAGCAGTGACCAGCGAACATCCCGATCGACCAACCAACCAACCACGCGACCATTCGCCTCTGCGATTTGCCCGCTGCTCACTACCCGCTACTCGCTACTTCTTCCCCATGCGCTGCCCCAAATGCACCTCCATTGAGGACAAGGTCATCGACTCCCGCATCAGCAAGGAGGGCTCGACCATCCGCCGCCGTCGCGAGTGTCTGGAGTGCAACCATCGCTTCACCACCACCGAAACGCTGGTGCGCGAGGGTCTTGTGGTCATCAAGCGCGATGGACGCCGCGAGGATTTTGACCGCGAGAAGCTCATTCGCGCCACCCGCGCCGCCTGTCACAAACGACCGGTGGACGCCGAGCAGATTTCCATGCTGGTCGAGGACGTGATCGATATCCTCGAGGCCCAATATGACCACCAAATACCCTCGCGCGCGATCGGCGACGCGGTGATGGAGCGCCTGCGCAAGATGGACCAGGTCGCCTACGTCCGCTTCGCCAGCATCTACAAACAGTTCCGCGACGTGACCGAGTTCGTGGACGAGATCAGCGCTTTGGGCCGGGAGGGAAAGTGAGGGCGGGGCAGGCAGGGAGCAGCCATCGCCCAACTCCGGCTCGACCAGTGCGTTGCTACTTTTTAGAAACAACGAAACCCGTTGCGGCTGAACCAATATTACTCGACTTAATCCCCCACCCGGGTCTGGTGTGCCGATAACCCTGTGCCGCATGATTCGTCCGCTTGAAGCCTATGTGACCCAGCTTGATTCCGCCTATGCGGACCAGGCGTATTTCACCCGGCTGAAGGCGCGGCTGCTGGCGGCGTTCAACCTCCTGCTGCTGGTGTGGGTGCCGTGCAATGTCGCAAAAATGCTCTGGTTTCAGCCACCACATGTGCCTTGGCGCCTGACGGTGAACCTGTCCATCGTGCTCGCCGCCGTCTGGTCGCTTTGGCAGGTGCGCCGGGGCCGGCTCGGGCCGGCCGGCAACGGGCTCGCGCTCGGGCTCATCCTGCCAGTCCACACCCTGCTGCTTCTGGCCCCGAACTACCTTGAGCCGATGGTGGTGGCGGTGCAGTTGCTCGTCTTGGACTTCGTGTTTCTGCTGCTCACGGCGGTCTTTGCCTCGCACCGTATGGCCTTTGCCCTCTTCACTTTCATTGTCGGAGGCTTTGTTTGGTTTTATCTGGACGTTTTGCACGATGCGGCCGCACCCGGGTCACCGCTGCAAGATGCCGCCGACACCCTCCTGCGCGACGGGCTGGTCGCCCTCGGCTTCGTTTTCTGCCTCGGCCTCACCCTGGTCTCCATGATCGAGGCGGCCAACCGCCGGAGCGAGCTGGCGTTGCGCGAGACCAAGGCCAACAATGAAAACTTGGAGGCCCTGGTCGCCAAACGCACCCACGCCCTGGAAATCGCGACCGGGCAGGCGCTGGCGTCGGCGCGGGCCAAGGGGGAGTTCCTCGCCAATATGAGCCACGAGATCCGCACCCCGCTCAACGGCATCATCGCCTCCTCTGACCTCCTCAGCCGGCGGCCGGACCTTACTCCCGCCGCCGCGGAGCATGTCCGGATCATCGCCGGGTCGGGCGACCTGCTGCTGCGGCTGTTGGGCGACATCCTGGATTTTTCCAAAATCGAGGCCGGCCAGCTGGAGCTGGAGCAGCATGGGGTCGGACTGGCCGCGCTCACCCGAGACACGGTGATGCTGCTCGGCGCCAGCGCCGACGTCGGAGGTGTCCGGCTGGAGTTCACGGTCGAAACCGGGCTGCCCCCGCAGGTCGCCGGGGACGGCCATCGGCTGCGGCAGGTGCTGCTCAACCTCGCCTCCAACGCGATCAAGTTCACCCCTCGCGGCGGCCAGGTCGGGGTCAACGTGACCTCCATGGCTCCGACGGCCAATCCGGTGCCGGTGCGCTTCGAGGTCTCGGACACCGGCATCGGCATGGACGCCGCCACGGTGACACGGATCTTCGACCGGTTCACGCAGGCGGACACCTCCACCACCCGCCGCTTTGGCGGGAGCGGGCTGGGGCTCGCAATCAGCGCGCAACTCGTCCGGCTGATGGGCGGCCGGCTCGAGGTGGAGAGCTCCCCGGGACGCGGCTCGCGATTTTTCTTCACGGTGCTGCTGCCGCGCATGGACACGCCGGCGGCTGCGGTGGTCGCGGCCAGACCGGTCAACACCAACCTGGGGATGCGCATTCTGGTGGTCGAGGACAACGCGGTCAACCGGAGCATTCTCGCCGCCCAGCTTGGGCAGTTGGGCTGCGACCATACGGCCGCGGGGGATGGCGAGGAGGCGCTGCTCGCGCTGGGGGCCGGCCCGGTGCCCGACCTCATCCTCATGGACTGCCACATGCCAGGGCTCGACGGCTGGGAAACGACGCGACGTCTCCGCGCCTGGGCGGGTGATCCCGATCCGTTGCGCCAAAAGGTCGCGGCCACCCCGGTGGTCGCGCTGACGGCCGCCGCGCTGCCCGAGGAGCGCCGCCGCTGCCTTTAGGCCGGGATGAACGAGTTTCTCACCAAACCGGTGAAACTCGCCGAGCTTCATGACATGCTCCAACGCTTTGCGCCCGCGCCGGAATAGCGGGAACAGGAAGACGTCAGAGGTCGGAGCTTGTGCACTTAGGTCGCAGAGAACGCGAAGGCCAGAGGAAACTGACCGTGCCTGCCTCTGCGATCTTTGCGCCCCTCTGTAATAACTCTGGTGAAACGGGAAGCCTGGTTCTGTCCATCGCTCGCCAGTAATATCTTGTCCCGCCACCGGCGCCGGCTCATTTTCCCGCACCATGTCATACCCCGCTGTTGTTCCTCGTGGCTGCTGCATTGACCGGTTGCGCCAGCTGATCCCGTTGCTGGCCGCCGGCTTGTTCGCCGCCGGGCATACCGCTTCCGCCCAACCAGCCGACCCCGTCGGCTGGTTCGACAGCCATGGCGACATCGGCATCACGCCCGCCCCCGGCAAGGCGATGTTCGACGCCGTCAGGCAGACCTACACCGTCACCGGCGGCGGCAACAACATCTGGGCCAAGGTGGACGCCGGCCATTTCGTATGGCGGAAGCTGTCGGGAGATTTCACGTTCGCGGCCGACATCACCTTTCTCGACAACCCGACCGGCACGCCGGACGTGCATCGCAAGGCTTGTTTGATGGTGCGCCAGAACCTCGACGCCGACGCGGCCTACGTGGATGCCGCGCTGCATGGCAACGGCCTGGCCGCCCTCCAGTTTCGCGACGCCAAGGGGGAGGCGACCCGCGAGGTGCAGAGCAACGTCATCGGACCCATGCGGGTGCGGATCGAGAAACACGGGGACATGATCACCCTGTTCGTGGGCCAGGCCGGGGAAGAGCCGAGGTTCACCGGGGCCGCCCACAGTCTCAAGTTTTCCGAACCCTTTTACCTCGGCTTCGCCGTCGGCGCGCACAACCAGAACGACACCTCGCCCAACCTCGAATCGGTGGCGTTCTCCCACGTTGAGCTGAAAACCGACCTGCCCGCCACCACGCCCAAGCTCTACAGCGCGATTGAAACGCAGGCCTCCAATCCGGTGAACGCCACTCAGACCCAGAACACGGACCGTACGGTCCTCTACCTCAGCGACACGGCCATGGAGGGCCCCCTCTGGCTGCCCGACAACAGCGGGGTGATCTTCAGCAGCGGCGGCCATCTGCTGCGCCTGCCCATCAAATTGCCGCCGGGCGCGGCCGGCCGGCGCGGCGGGCGCGGCGGGGCGGCGACCCCGGCGCCCATCCTGGGCAACGCGCCCACCGCCGCCGGCGCCCCCACCCTGATCGACACAGGCGGCCTCACCCACATCAGCCGCATGCACGGCCTGTCATCCGATGGTGCCCAGATCATTTTCGTGGACCACCCGCCCGGGCAGCCACGCCCTCCCGCCAACACGTATCTCGTGCCGCTCGCCGGGGGCACCCCCCGGCTGCTCACCCCCAACACCGGCGCTGGCTCCAGCCTGTCGCCCGACGGGAAGACCTTCGTCTTCGACACCGATACGGTCGCAGACATCTATACGATCCCGACGGACGGCAGCGCCCCGGCCACACGTCTGACCAACGGCATGGGCAAGAATTACGGCCCGCAGTTTTCGCATGACGGCAGCTTCATCATCTTCTGCTCCGACCGTTCCGGCACGATGCAGGTGTGGCGGATGAAGCCCGACGGCTCCGAGCCCGTGCAGCTCACGGTGGACGACAACAACAACTGGTTTCCCCACCTGGCGCCCAATGATGCCGCAATGTTGTTCGTCACCTACCCCAAGGGGATCGTGGACGACCCGGCGAACCAGCCGGTCGAAATCCGCCGCCTCAACCTGACCAGCCATGCCAATGACCTGATGGCGCGCATCCTCGGCGGCCCGGCGGCGTCCCCCTCCTGGTCGCCTGGCGGCGGCACGTCGCAGATCATTTTTGTGAGCGAGCAGTGGGTCTATTGACGGGTGTAGCTCAGGCTTCCCAGCCTGCCTCCGGGGGATGGCTTAAGCCGGAAACGGCCAGAGCCGGCAGGGATGCCCGCGCTACTCCAAGCCCGCCCTTTTACAGTTGCCAGCGGTCGCGCGCCAACGATGCTCGCCGTTCCCCTTCGAGTCGACCCCCCCCGGCGTCATCCCCACGTCATCTGCTCACTCCCGGCGCGCCGCCGCCGTCTTTCCCCGACCCCACATTTCCCCCACGTTTCCTCCCCTATGAACACATATATCAAACTGCTTCCGGCGGCCTTCGCCTTGCTGCTGCTCCCCGCTCTCACGCCCGCCCTCCGGGCCCAGAACACACCGCCGCCCGCCGCCCCCGCAGCCGGGGCTCCCACTCCTTCGGCCCAAGCCCAACCCGCCGGCCGCGGCAATCGCCGCGGCGGCCCGGCGCTCCAACCCAACCCGCAGACCGACAAGCCCTACCAGCCCGCCATGCTGGTGCCCGGCGGCATCATCCTAACCCTTTTTCCGCCCGACTCGCATTATCTCAACCCGGAGAAAATCACTGTCCCCGAGAAATACAACGGCGCCTCCGCGACAAGCGTTGGCAGCATCGTAAGCATCCATAATCCCTCGATTGAGTTCCACGCCGCCCCGGCTGAAAACAACACCGGCACCTGCATCATCCTCGCGGCCGGCGGCGGGCACAACACCCTCAATGTCGGCGGCGAGGCGATGGCCTTTGTGCCTTACTTTGCCAAATTTGGCATCAGCACCGCCATCCTGCGCAACCGGCTGCGGGTGGACGGCTACAATCCGCAAACCGACGAGGTCTATGACGCCCAGCAGGCCATCCGCCTGATCCGCTCTCATGCCAAGGAATGGAACCTCGACCCGAACCGCATCGGCATCGTGGGCTTTTCCGCCGGGGCCGAGCTGGCCACCCCCGCCGCCGTCTCGTTCGGTGACTGGGACGCCAAGAACAGCGATAAAGACGACCCGCTCGCGGGCGTCTCGTCGCGGCCGGACTTTATCGGCGATGTTTACCCCGGTCCCTCGCCGTTCGCCCCCAACCGCACGCCCCCAGCCATCCCAGCCAACACCCCGCCGGCCTTCATCGCCGGTGCCGGCTCGGACGACTCGGACCATGCCGCCTGGGCCGTCCAATACTTCTCCGCGATGCTGGCCGCGCGCATCCCGAACGTCGAACTGCACATTTATGGCGCGGGCGCGCACCCTGGCTCAAAGGACAGCGAAGGCAACAGTTGGAATGGCGGCCTGTCCCCCCGCAATGGTCATCCCTACGGGACATGGGATGTGCGGTTCATGGATTGGATGAAAGACCTGGGTTTCCTCACCGCGTCCGGCACCGAGACCAAAGCGGCAAGGGATGTGGCCCTCCGCGTGCAAAACCCGCCGCGAGTCGGTCGTGGCGGCGGTGGCGGCGGTGGCGGCGGTGGCGGCCGCGGTGGCCGTCGCGGCGGCGCTCCCGGGACCCCTGGTGCGCCCGGGCCGGCAAATGCGGGCGGCGCTCCGGCCGCGCCCGCTCCCGGCGCGGCGACACCGGCGGCCCCGGCCCCGGTCACCCCGTAATGCGAGGTCGGGTTTCTCCCCAATAACCTCCCTGCGACCTCAAAGCTCATGAACGAAAACACGCCCCCGGCTGAGGCTCTCTCCCGCCGCAACTTTCTCGCGTTGACTGGCGCGATTCCCGCGGTGATCGCGGCCCAGTCGTTGACCGGCAGTGCTTTTGCCGCCGCCCTCACCCCCGCTTCGATGGCGGGTGGGACGACAGGCAAAAAGTATCCCATCGGCCTGGAGATGTATTCGGTCCGAAACGCCGGGATGAAGGACATGCCGAACACCCTCCGTGAGGTGGCCAAAATCGGCTACGAGGCGGTTGAATTCTACGCCCCCTACTACGATTGGACGGTCCCCCAGGCCAAGGAGATCCGCACCCTCCTCGACGACCTCGGCCTGCGCTGTTATTCCACGCACAACCATCTGCCCTTTTTCACGCCGGATGACACCATTGGCAAAACCATCGAGCTGAACCAAATCTTGGGCTGCAAGATCTTGGTGCTGGCCACCGCGCCCAACAACACCAACGGCGTGGCCGGTTGGACCAAACTATGCGGACAGCTCACTTCCACGGTGGAACTGTTGAAGCCGCATGGTCTGTCGCTCGGTTTCCACAACCACAACACCGAGTGGGCGCAACTGGCCCCCGGCCAGCGCATCATGGATTTTCTCGCCGCCAACACGCCCAAGGAGTTCGTCCTTCAGTTGGATGTGGGCACCTGTGTCGCCGCCGGGGCCGACCCTGTGGCCTGGATCAAGGCCAATCCGGGCCGGATCCGGGTCGTCCATCTCAAGGACTGGGCGCCGGGCGGCATTCCGGCCAATGGCGCGGGGGTGGGCGGCAACGACAAGGGCTACCGCGCGCTGTTCGGCGAGGGCGTTTCGCCCTGGAAGGAGATATTCGCGGCGGCGGAGTCCGTCGGCGGATTGGAATATTATCTCATGGAGCAGGAGGGCAGCCGGTATTCGGAGTTTGAGACCGCCCAGCGCTGCTTTGACACTTGGAAAACCATGCGGGCCACCACCTGACCCGCCGGCCCCGCAATCCACTTTTCCCATCGACCCATGCGTTCTCCCAACCTCATCCGACTCTCCACCGGGCTTTTGCTCGCCCTGCTCACAGCCGGCAATCTCGCCCTGGGCCAGACGGGCAACCCGCCGTCCCCCGCCGGCAACAACCCTCCGTCGACCGCCCCCACCACCCCGGCGCCGGCCAACCCGGGCGCCGCCGGACCGCGGCGCGGAGGACGTGGCGGCGGCCCGCCGATGACTGCGGACGAGACGGCTGCGGTGGCCAAGCTCGCCGATCTCCCGGAACTGGCGCCCGGGTCCGATGACGGCGACTACCGGGTCGGGCCGATGTATGCCAACGACCCCGCGCTGAAGCCGCTGGCCGACGGCCCCAAGGGAACGGTCCACGAATTTGAAATGGTGGCGGCCGACAGCAAGTTCTACCCGGGCAACGGCCCGCGCGGGGCCACCCCGACCCGCAAGGTGGCGGTGTATGTCCCGCCCGGATACACCCCCGGCGCACCGGCGCCCTGCATCGTGGCGCAGGACGGCTACCTGCTCAACTACAACAAGCTCCTGCCGCCGATCCTGGACCACCTGATCGCCGCGCACCGGCTGCCACCCCTCGTCGCCGTCATGATCCAGTCGGGCGGCGGCGACGGCCCCGGCAGCGAGCGCGGGCTCGAGTACGACACGGTGTCCGGCAAGTATGCCGAGTTTGTCGAGGCGGAGGTGCTGCCCCGCATCGCCAAGGATTACAACGTGACCTTCACCCAGGATCCCGACGGGCGCATGACCATCGGTGGCAGTTCGGGCGGCTCGGCGGCCCTGGCGATGGCCTGGTTTCATCCGGAGCTTTACCACCGGGTGCTGACCTATTCCGGGACCTATGTGAACAACCAGTCGCCGGTCAACCCGGCCCTGCCGCACGGCGCCTGGGAGTTTCACGAGCACCTCGTCCCCCAGAACGACGCCAAGCCGCTGCGAATCTGGATTGAGGCCGGCCAGAATGACAACGGGGCCACCCGGAGCGGAGCCAGCATGGGCAATTGGATTCTGGCGAACCTGCACATGGCGGCGGCACTCAAGGCCAAAGGCTACCACTACCAGTTTGTCTATGCCCTGGGCGGTCGACATGTGGACAGCCGGGTTGTTAGCCAGACCCTTCCCCAAGCATTGGAATGGGTGTGGCAGGGCTACAAGCCGGTGACGAAGTAAGCCCGAAAATCCAACTGGACACCGGCCCGCTGCTTTGTCTCCATCCCCCCACCCCCATTGGTTCAACCCCGCAAAACCATTATCCCATGAGCGCAAAGAAATTGTCCGCCCTGAACGTCGTCCGCGTTGCTTCCCTGCTCAGCCTGCTCGTCGGCACCAGTCCGTTATTTGGCCAGACCCCCGCGCCCGCCCCGGGCGCGCAACCTCCCGCCGCCAATGGCACCACGCCTCCGGCCGCCGGACCCCGACGCGGGGGCCGCGGCGGCGGTGCCCCGCTGAGCGATGCCGACAAGGCCGAGATTGCCAAGCTCGCCGATTACCCCGCCTGGGCCCCCGGCTCGGGTGACGGTCGCTTTTTTGTCGGGCCAAACTACACCCCGGCCCCGGAACAGACGCCCAAGGACGGCGTGCCGAAGGGCAAAGTCGTCAGCTTCACCTTGAACGCCGCCGACAGCAAATTCTATCCCGACACCGGCAAACGCGGCGCCACCCCCACCCGCAAGGTGACCGTCTATATCCCCAGCCAGTATGTCACCGGCACGCCCGCGCCATTCATCGTGTCGGCCGACGCCTATGGTGCGCGGAACAACCAGCTCCCCAACATCCTCGACAACATGATCGCGGCCAAACGCCTGCCGGTGATGCTGGCGGTGATGATCGCCAACGGCGGCGGTGACGGCGGGGGCAGCGAGCGCGGCCTCGAATACGACACCGTGGCGGGCAAGAACGCCGAGTTCATTGAGGCGGAAATTCTGCCCAAGGTGGAGAAAGACTACGGCGTGACCCTGACCAAGGATCCTGACGGCAGAATGGCGTTGGGCGGAAGCTCGGGCGGCTCGGCGGCGTTCTCCATGGCGTGGTTTCACCCGGAGCTCTATCACCGCGTGATGACCTACTCGGGCACCTATGTGAACCAACAGGCCGGTCCCGACGCTCCGCATGGTGCTTGGAATTACCACGAAACCCTTATCCCTCAGAGCGAACCGAAGCCACTGCGCGTCTGGCTGGAAATGGGCCAGAATGACAATGGCGCGACCGCGGCCTCCTCCGGGTTTCACAACTGGCTCATCGCCAATATACACATGGCGGACGTCCTGCAGGCCAAAGGGTATCACTACCAGTTGGTCTATGCCAAAGGCGCGGGCCACACGGATGGCAAAGCGATCGCCCAGACCTATCCCCAGGCCTTGGAGTGGGTGTGGCAGGATTACAAACCGGTGACCCGGTAGACGCCTCACCTCACCCTGGCCGGCGTCCCGCCCCGGCGGGTAGAATCACCGCGGTGGCGATCCTAGTTCACCCTCTTACCCCATGGCCGCCCCCACCACCCCCTCCTACCGGCCACCGGTCCGCCCGGTCGCCGCGCCCGTTTCACGGTCTTCGGTCACGGGCAGTGTGATCTTCATAGCCGTGCTCAGTTCCCTCCTCACGACGGTGGCGACCAGCTTTGTCATCGCCCGCTATGTGCCCGCGCTGCAACCCGCGAAAGTGCCGACCCTGAACAAGGTCGCCACCCCGGCCAAGGCTGGCGCGGCCCTGCTCAAAGCGCCGAAGACCAAGGCCGCCGCAGTGACCGTGCCACCGGTCGAGGCGGCCAACAGCGCGCTGAGTTTGGTGCAGACTGTCCGCGAGCAGGGATCGGACTTTGCCAGCCCAAATGTTCACCCCAACTTTTGGAACGACCTCTTGAAGGTGGAGCAGTCGGCCACCGCCGTGGCGAATGACGACGGGAGCAACCCCGCCAACACCGGCAAGCTGGCCGCCAAGTTTTCCACCAGTCTCGACACCGCCATCACCATGGCAAAAGATATCGCCGGTCGCAGCACGACAAAGGAGACGGAAGAGGCCCTGAGCCAGGCGGCGCAGCTCCGGGACATGCTGGTCGGCATTCGGGGCGATCTGCCCTGAGGTTGAGACCTCACCCCCGCCACATCACCCAGGCCATTTGCAACGTGGCCAGCACGCCAGTCACGAGCGAGAGCGCCCACAGCCAGCGCTTCTTGACCACGAGGCACATGCCGCCGAAGGCGATGGCGATCTGGAAGAGCTGCGTCGCCCGGCCCATGCCCCGGCTTTGTTCCGCAGAATATTCGGACAAATTATGGGCGGCGGTGCTTTTGTCCTCATAGGCCTTGGCGGTGGCAAAGGCTTGGTTCTTGTCGTCTCCGTCTTTTTTTACCTTGGCGTCGATCGCGGCGAGCTTTTTGACGTCGTCGGGTTTGCCGCTGGAGACGAAGAGGTCCTGCTCCAGTTCGGCGATGGCCAGCTTGATGCCCTTGGCTTGGAAAAGAGACCAATCGTCCGAAGCCTTTGCCGTGTTGAAGGTGGCCTCACTCAGCTGCTTCATCGTGGTGGAGGAGTAGCTGCCCCCTTTGTTGGTGGCGATCGCCGCCAGCACGGCGAGGCAGATCATCGAGAGCGAGACGTATTTCGTCCAAGCGTCGCGCTTCTCCTTGTCTTTCTGGGCCTGGTGGTCGGCTTTGATGGCGGAGACGAGTCCTTTGAGTTCAGCGAGATCTTCGTTCATGATTTTTGGGCACCGAGTGGATAGGTTGCTGCGGTGAAAATGCCACCAAATTCTTGATGGACAATCCGCCATCTTTTCCGCTGTCTCGGTCTCTGATTCGGCCACCCCAAACCCCCGCGTTCCCCATGAAATCGAGCCTGCTGCCCTCTGTTGCCCTGATGTGCCTGTTTTCCGCCGTCCAACCGACGTTGGGCGCCGATGCACCCGCTCCCGGGGCGGCGCCCGCTCCTGGCGCCACTCCTGGCGCCACTCCCGGCGCCCCGGCGCCCCGGCGTGGCGGTGGCCCGCCGGGCCCGCCGGCGACGCCGGCGGATCTGGCCGCGATTGCCAAGCTCAACGACCTTCCCCCTTATGCGACCGGCCTGACCGACGGGGATTACTCGACCGGACCCAATTACACCCCCGCGCCCGAGCAGACACCCCGCGACGGTGTGCCGAAGGGCAAGGTCATCCAATTCACGATGGATTCGACCGAGAGCAAATTCTACCCCACCGCCAACGGGATGCCCTTCCAGCGCGCGGTGGCCGTGTATATTCCACCCGGATACGTCCCGGGCACGCCCGCCCCGTGCATCATGGCGGCCGACCAATACGGCCTGAAGGGAAACCAACTCCCCACCATCCTGGACAACATGCTCGCCGACCACCGCCTGCCCGCGATGATCGCCATCATGGTCAACCCCGGCCCCGGCGGGGAGCGCAGCATCGAATACGACACGGTCTCCACCAAGTATGACGATTTCTTTGAGACCGAGGTGCTGCCCCGGGCGGAGAAGGAAGCCAACGTGACCGTGACCAAGGATCCGGACGGGCGGATGACCTACGGGGGCAGCTCCGGCGGCGCGGTGGCCTTCACCATGGCGTGGTTTCATCCGGAGCTCTATCACCGCGTGCTCACCTACTCCGGCACCTATGTTAATCTCAAAAACGGCCCCGACGCCCCGCACGGGGCCTGGGAGTACAACGAGCATTTCATCCCCGACAACCCCGCCAAGCCCCTGCGCGTCTGGCTGGAGGTCGCCGAGCGGGACAACGGGGCGGCGACGTCCGCCGCCGGGTTCCGCAATTGGATTCTCGCCAACCAGAACATGGCTGCGGTCCTGAAGGCCAAGGGCTATCACTACCAGTTGGTTTTTGCCAAGAACGCCGGCCACACCGACAGCAAAGCCATCGCCCAGACCCTCCCGTCGGCCCTGGAGTGGGTCTGGCGGGGCTACAGGCCGGTGACGAAGTAAAACTGGCACCCAGCGCGTCGGCTCGGCCTAACCCCGAATGAACCGTCGCAAATTCCTGCTCCAAACCGGGGCGGCCACTGCTGGCTACCTCGCCGGCAATGGGCTGACCGTCCGGGCCGGCACCGGCACTCCCGCCGCGCCGGGCGACGGCAAGGGCGTCGCGCTCATCCTCGACCCTGCCGATCCGCTCGCTTCAGCCGCGCCGGCCCGATGGGCCGCCGAGCAGGTCCGTCTGGCGCTGACCTTGCGAGGCTTTGACGCCCGGATCGTGGCGCGTCTGGATGAGGCCCGACCGGATGATTTCCGCGTCATCGCCGCCGGTCGCACCGCCGCCATCACCCGCGACCTCGGCGTGCTTCCGCCCGATGCGCCTGAATCGCTCTCCCTCGCGCCCGGCCGCCTGGGCGGCCGTGAGGTGTTGCTGGCCGCGGGGAGCGATCCGCGCGGCCTCGCGTATGCGCTCACCGAGATCGCCGATGCCGTCGCCCTCGCGGGCGATCCCGCCACCACCCTGCGCCCGCCGACAGCCATGGTCGAGCGGCCGGCCAACCCCGTCCGCAGCGTCATGCGGCTGTTCGTCAGCGACGTGGAGGACAAGGGCTGGTTCAACGACCGCGATTTCTGGCGGAGCTACCTCACGATGCTCGCAACGCAGCGGTTCAACCGGCTCAACCTCGCCTTTGGCCTCGGCTACGACGCTCCCACCGGCCTGCGCGACACTTACCTCTATTTTGCCTATCCCTTTCTGGTCAGGGTGCCCGGCTACGACGTGCGCGCGACCAACCTGCCCGATGCCGAGCGCGACCAGAACCTGGCGATGCTGCGCTTCATCAGTGACGAGGCGGCGGCGCGTGGACTGCGGTTTCAGCTCGGGCTGTGGACGCACGCCTACGAGTGGGTCAACAGCCCGGACGCCAACCATCGGATCACCGGCCTGACCCCTCGGACGCAGGCACCCTATTCCCGCGACGCGCTCGCGCTGATCCTTAAGGAGTGCCCCAACATCACCGGGGTGACCTTCCGCATCCACGGCGAGAGCGGCGTCCCTGAGGGCAGCTACGATTTGTGGAAAACCATCTTCGACGGCTGCGTGCGGAGCGGCCGGCAGATCGAGCTCGACATGCACGCCAAGGGCATGGACCAGCCGACAATTGACGCCGCGCTCGGCACCGGGCTCCCCGTCAACATCTCGCCCAAATTCTGGGCCGAGCACATGGGCCTCCCCTACCACCAGGCCGGCATCCGGCCGACCGAGCTACCCACCCGCACGCGCGGTGGCGGAGCGTTTGCCCAAAGCAACGGGGCCCGGAGTTTTCTCCGCTATGGTTACGGCGACCTGCTCTCCGAGGACCGCAAGTATGGCATCTTCCACCGCATCTGGCCCGGGACACAGCGCGTGCTGCTCTGGGGCGACCCGAAATTCGCGGCGGCCTACTCGCGCGCCGGCAGCTTTTGCGGCAGCCTCGGCCACGAGATTTTCGACCCGCTCTCCTTCAAGGGCCGCAAGGGCTCCGGTTTGCCCGGTGGCCGCGACGGCTACGCCGACCTGTCCCTGCGGGCACCCGGCGGCGACTTTGAGAAATACCGTTACACTTACCGCCTCTGGGGCCGGATGCTCTACAATCCCGACACCCGGCCGGAAGTGTGGCAGCGGCAGTTGCGCGCGGATTTTGGGACTGCGGCCGCTGCGGTGGAGGTTTCCCTCGCCAACGCGAGCCGCATCCTGCCGCTGCTCACGACCGCGCACCTGCCCTCGGCCGCCAACAACAATTTCTGGGCCGAGATGCCGGCGAACATGTCCATTGTGGATGCCTCGCATCCTGAGCCCTACACCGACACGCCCAACCCGAAACGCTTTGGCGGGGTGAGCCCGCTGGACCCTCAGCTTTTCTACCGCGTCGAGGATTACGTCGACGATTTGCTCAAGGGCACTGTGGGCGGCAAATACACCCCGACCGAGGTCGCGAGTTGGCTGGTACACCTCGCAAAAGGGGCACTACTGGCCAAAGATTTGAACAGCACGCTTGCGCCGGGTGCGACGGAAACTCCAGCGGCTCCCCTTGATCTCGGTGCCACCGCCTATCTGAGGTTCAAGTGCGATGCATCGGTGCAAATATATCTGGGCAAGTTATTCGCCGATAAATTCCGGGCCGCCGTATTATTCGCGTTGTTTGAGCGAACGGCGGACCGGAGTGCGCTGGCTGCCGCCTGTGATCACTATCACATGGCCCGTTTGGGTTTGCAGGCCATGGCCGAAACAACTTCAGGAGTCTATGTCACCGACCTGACCTACGGCGACGGTTGGTTTCAACGCGGAAGCTGGGGCGACCGGCTTGCAGCGATTAAACGCGACATCGCTGCGATGGAGCAAAGGAAATCCGCGCCCGCGCCGACGCCGACCATGCCCGGCGTGCCACAGGAAAGTATCGCGGCGCTCATCACCGCCGTGATCGCAAGTGCCCCGGAGCGCCCCGCACCCGGCGTGACGCACACGCCGCCCGCCTCCTTCCGACGCAGCCAGTCCGTCGCGCTCGCCCTCGCGCCCGCGGGCGGCGCTACGCCGCCGAAGTCCGCGCTCCTGCACTACCGCCACGCCAACCAGGCCGAGCCGTGGCTCTCGCTCCCGATGATCGCCTCCTCCGGCAGCTTCCACGCCGACATCCCCGCCGACTACGCCGACTCGCCCTTCCCGCTGACCTATTATTTCGAGCTCACCCTCGCGACCGGCACCCCCACCCTTCTGCCCGGGCTGGCCCCCACCCTCGACAACCAACCCTACTTTGTCTTACATGCCGCCACCGAATAAGCAGCGGGCTTCGCCTTGAATTAACCCCTTGATTTCACGCTCCACGCCGAGACCCAACCCCATCACCCAAGCCATGAACTCCCCCGTTGCCTCATGCCCTTTCGCTTCGCCGCCCCGCCGCATTTCCTTGACCGCTTTCGGCTTCCTTGCGGCCGCGCTCGCCACCCTCCCTGTGCGTTCGTTGCCGGCGGCTGAGGCCCCGTTGGGCCAGTTCACCGCACACGCCGACATCGGGGCGACCGGCCGGGCCGGGACCGCCGCGTTTGACGCGGTGGCCGGCACCTACACTGTCGGCGGCGGCGGCACGAACATCTGGGGTGCGGCCGATGAGTTTCACTATGTCTGGACCAAAGTCGACGGGGGCGATGTCTCGCTCGCGGCCGACATCAATTTTTCGGCACCAGGTGGCGACCCGCACCGCAAGGCCTGCCTGATGATCCGGCAAAGCCTGGACGCCAACAGCACGTATGCCGACGTCGCGGTGCATGGGCTCGGGCTGACGAGCCTCCAATTCCGCGACGGGGCAGGCGAGACCACCCACGAGATTCAAGTCGGCGACAGCGCGCCCAAGCGGCTGCGGATCGAGAAGCGCGGATCCTATGTCTCGGTCTCGGTCACCGGGGCCGACGGTGTCCTGCGGCCGGTCGGCGGCGCGGTGCGGCTGGAGTTCACCGGGCCGTTCTACGTCGGCTTGGGGGTCTGCGCGCACAACAACTCCGCGTTCGAAACCGCGGCGTTTGCCAAAGTCGAGCTCGCGGCGGGCACGGCCGTGGCGGCGTCCGCCCCGCCCAAGCAACTCTGCACCATCGAGACCATCGACATCACCAGCCTGAACCGGAAGGTGATTTACACCACGGACGAGCACTTGGAGGCGCCCAACTGGACGCGCGATGGCGCGACGCTGGTCTTCAACGGCGCGGACCGTCTCATCCATCGCCTCCCCGTGACCGGCGGCAAACCGGAGACCGTCAACACCGGGCCAGAAACCCGCGTCAACAACGACCATGGTTTCTCGCCCGACGGCTCCCAGTTTGCGATCAGCGACCAGTCGCAGCCCGACCATCAATCGCGCGTCTACCTCCTGCCGGCCGGCGGTGGCGCCCCGCGCCAGCTCACCGCTGTCGGGCCTTCCTACTGGCATGGCTGGTCCCCCGACGGCACCACCATCGTGTTCTGCGGCTCGCGCCTGGACCCCAAGCTCGGCAAGGCCAATTATGATGTCTATTCCGTCCCCGCCGCCGGCGGACCCGAGACGCGCCTGACGTCGGACCCGGGGCTGGACGACGGGCCGGAGTATTCGCCGGACGGTAAATTCATTTACTTCAATTCCGAGCGCACCGGCAAAATGCAGATCTGGCGCATGCATCCCGACGGGTCGGCACAGGAGGCGGTCACCTCCGACGACTACAATAACTGGTTCGCCCACGTTTCGCCCGATGGCAAGTGGCTCGCGTTTGTCTCCTTCGAGCCCTCGGAGCCCTCGGGCCAGCATCTGCCCAACAAACACGTGATGCTCCGCCTGATGCCGGTGGCAGGCGGCAAGATCACGGTCGCCGCCAAGATTTTTGGCGGCCAGGGCACGATGAACGTGCCGTCCTGGTCGCCCGACAGCCGGTCGTTCGCCTTTGTGAGCTACACGCCGGTGGCGACGCCTTGAGGCTGCTCAGGAGGTAGCGCGGCTTCCCGCCTGCCTCCCAGGCATGAGGTGGCCCGCGTCCGGCTTCCATCAATTGTACGGGAGGCGCCTTGGCGCAGGCGGACGATCCCGGTCCGAATCTGCACGTCCAGATCCGGTGTCACCAACCCCCGGCTACATCCGGAGGGGCAACTTTCAACATGCCCCGCCCAAGCACTTCACTCCGCCCCGCCCAACCCCGACAAAGGGGCTTGCACCCCGTCTGGCGTCCCGATTGCGTCGGCCCAGCCCATCAGTCCTTCGCCGGCCCCTGGCCGACACTCTTTCCGTCCGTCGCTCCACTTAAATTACCCCCGCCCCCAAAGTGTCCAAGCCCCCGCGCCACCCTCTCAGCGCGAGCGCCCTTTTCATCAGGGAATGGCTGCGCCGGCCCAACCAGATCGGGGCGATCGCACCCAGTTCGAGGCATCTCGGCAACGCGATGGCCCGCTGGCTGCCGGCCGACCCCGATGACTTGGTGGTCGAGCTGGGCCCGGGCACCGGAGCGATCACGCAGGCTCTGATGGCGCACGGGTTGAAGGCTTCCCAGTTGGTCGCCATCGAGAAATCGCCCGAACTGGTTGCGGTTTTGCGCGAACGTTTTCCCGCCATCAGCATCATCACCGGCGACGCCCGCGAGATGGCGGCCCTGTTGCGCGAGCACGGGAGGGGGGAGCACCGGGTGGGCGCGGTCATGTCCAGCCTGCCGCTGCGGCAGTTCAAGGAGGAGTTCACCCGCAGTCTGGCCGACGCGATCCGCCGCCTGCTCCGGCCCGGCGGCTGCTGGGTGCAATACAGCTATCACCTCGGCAACAGCGGCCAGCATGGCTCGGAAAAGTTTCACCTGCGCTGCTCCGACATCGTGTGGCGCAACCTCCCGCCCGCGCGGGTGAGCGTTTATCAGAAGCACGCCGCCTAGCGGCGGATCACCACCGGATCCCGCGCTGCGGACCGGTGGTCCCACGGCAGGCAACCACGTATCTTGTTCCACCATGTCAAAGTCACCCCTTCCCCTCCTGGCTGCCGTCCTCGCTCTCCTCGCCGGCTGCGCCAAATCCCCCGACTCCGCCACGCCCGCCAGCGCTGCCGCCGCGCCGGGCGCCGCCAAGGTCAAAATCGGTTACCTCGTAAAACAACCTGAGGAACCTTGGTTCCAATTTGAGTGGAAGGGCGCCGACCAGGCCGCCGCCCAGGACGGCTTCGAGGTCGTCAAACTCGGCGCGCAGGACGGGGGCAAGGTGCTGGCCGCCATCGACAGCCTCGCCGCCAATGGCGCGCAGGGCTTTGTCATCTGCACGCCCGACGTGCATCTCGGCCCCGCCATCGTGGCCAAGGCGAAGGCGGCCGGCCTCAAGGTCATCACCGTGGACGACCAGTTCATCGGGGCCGACGGCAAGTTTCTGACCGAGGTGCCCTATCTCGGCATGTCGGCGGGCAAGATCGGCGAGGCCTCCGGCGTGGCGCTGGCCACCGAGATGAAAAAGCGCGGCTGGACCGCGGCGGACACCGGCGCGTGCATCATCACCTTTGAGGAGCTCGACACCGCCCGCAACCGCACCGACGGCATCATCCGGGCGCTCACGGCCGCCGGCCTCCCTGCGGACCGCATCTTCAAGGCCCCGCAGAAGACCACCGACGTGCCCGGCAGCCGCGACGCCGCCAACATCCTGCTCACCCAGCAGCCCGACGTGAAGCACTGGCTGGTGGCCGGCATGAACGACACCGCGACACTCGGGGCCGTCCGCGCCACCGAGGGCCGCGGCTTTGCCGCCGCCGACATCATCGGCGTGGGCATCAACGGCACCGACTGCATCGACGAGCTCCGCAAGCCGACCCCGACGGGCTTTTTTGGCTCGGTCTTTGTCTCCGCGCCCGGCGAGGGGGGCCAGACCTCCGAGATGATGTATCATTGGATCAAGGACGGCACCGCGCCGGCCGCCGACACCCGCACCGCCGGTACCTTCATCAACCGGGACAATTTCGAAAAAGTCCTGAAGGACGCCGGCATCATCCCCTGAGGTGTTGGTGGTTCCCGGCAGACATCTGTAGCCGGGGTCGCTGACCCCGTCCGGCCTCGGCTAGGCCGGCTACATATAAGGCAACAACACTGCGCCCCTACAGAGGACAACCCGGCTCACAACTGCGGCGCGGCGGGCTTGGTGGGGGTGTCCCAGCCGTTGGCGCCGTGGGCGTTGAGCTTGCGCAGGAAAACTTTGTCGCCGCAGGCGACAAAGAGCGTGTCGAAGTTGGCCCCGCCGAAACAAACGGAGGTCGGCTTGGCGTTGCCCGGGAGCGGCAGGATGCAATTGACCCGCCCCGCCTGGTCACACACCTGCAATCCCATCGCCGTCGCGACATAGAGGCTGCCGCCGCGGTCCACGCACATGCCGGCGGCCCCGCTGTTGTCCGCCGTGTCCGGCGCATGGAGCCAGAAATAGCGCTGTTTGTTCGCCAGAGTCCCGTCGGCCTTGATGGTGTAGCTGTCCACCCAGTGCGAATCGGCCTCCGACAGATAAAGGAGAGACTGGTCAGAGGAAAGGGCTAGGCCTCCGGCGGCCGGCTCATCCTCACCCTCCTTGCTTATGTCACCCGTGGGTTTCACCAGCAGGACTTGGTGCCCGCTCGCAGCGTAAAGGTTGCCATTATGGGCGAGGACCAAGGCTGGGCGGAACAATTGAAATTTAGGATCTTGGTTGTTGGGCGCAATTATGATCGATGACGTTGAGCCACCTTCCTCCACGGCGTCGATACCGTCGCCGACTGGAGTCATAAAGTTCGAATAGAGTCGGTTATCGGGTCCAAAGGCCGCCGCAGTGATCCCAGCACCCGCAAAACCAAAACCCTTGGGCTTGGGCACAATCTTGCCATCAATTCCAACATTGAACGTCGAGCTGCTGATAACGCGAGAAATTCCTCCAAAGCCGAAAACTTCTCCTCGGGCGTTTGCCGCCAGGGCGCTTGTGGGGGGCTGGTTCACGATCAACTCTTTCCATCCCTCCCCTGGAATCACGATCTTCCCCACCCGGTCGGACTTGAGCAGCGCGGCCTTCACGGGTTGCGGCCAGTCCTTCCAGAGCCAGCGCATCACGTCGGGGAAAATCGCGTTGCCCTGCGCGCCGCTGTGCGCGCCGGTGCCCCAGGCATGATTGACCTCGTAGCCGGCGTAGGTGAGCGCGCGCTCCATCTCCTGGTTGGCCATCCACCAGTCGCCGCCGTAGATGTTCTGGTCGGACGAGCCGTCCTGGAGAAACACCCGCAGCGGCTTCGGCTCAACCTTGCGGATGAGCGTGGGGTAGTCGTTGCCCCCGCGCAGGCCGACGAAGGTGCCGATGGCGGTGAACACCCGCGTGAACGCGTCCGGCCGCTCCCAGGCCGCCGTGAACGCCGCGATCGCGCCGCTGCTCGAGCCGCCGATCGCGCGGTCGTTGCCGTCGTGCGAGAGATGGATCGCGCGGCCGTCGGCGGTGGCCTTGGTCTCGACGGCGGGCAGCAGCTCCTCGAGTAGGAACCGCGCGTAGGCGTCGCCCAGCCCGTCGTATTCGAGGCTGCGGTTGAACCGGTCGAGCGCCGCAGCCGGCGTGGCGGTCTTCACCACGCCCGGGGTGGAGAACACGGCGATGGTCACGGGCATGGCCCCGGCGGCGATGAGGTTGTCGAACACCACCGGCGCGTTCCACTGCACGCCGTCCTGGTTGACATAGACGCACGCCGGCTTCGCCGGGTCATATTGCTTCGGCACATACACCGTCACGTTGCGCGTGGTGCCGGGGAAAATCCTGGAGGTGTCGAAAGTGAACTTGATCTGCTCACCCGCCGGCACGCCGTCGTGGCGCTGCGAGTCCGGGTTCGGCGGATAGCTTTCCGCCGCACGGGCGGCGGGCAGGACGGCGAGGGCGAGGCCCAGGACCAGGACGGGGGTCGGGAGGTTCATGACGGGACGGGGTTGGGCAAGGACAGGGGTGGAGGCGAGCTTGGACGACGGCCCCGAATGGGGCAAGGCCGGCCTTGGTCCCAACCTCGAAATCTTTCCGTCTCCTGGCTCCTGGCTCCAGACTCCATCCGTCCGCGGTCTCACCGCACCTTCCGCACCGTGATCAGTTCGCAGCGCGTGGCGCGTCTGACCGCCGGGTCATATTCGACCACCACGCCGGAGAGTCGCACGTCGCCCTCGGCCACCTCAAACTTGCGCGGCATCCCGTCGAGAAACCGCGCGACCACCGGCTTCACCTCGCGGCCCAGCACGCTGGCGTAGGGCCCTGTCATGCCCGCGTCGCACAGGAACGCGGTGCCGCCGGGCAGCACGGAGGCGTCGGCCGTCGGCACATGCGTGTGCGTGCCGATGACCGCTACCGCCCGGCCGTCGAGATGCCAGCCCAGCGCCTGTTTCTCGCTCGTCGCCTCGGCGTGGATCTCCACGAAAAACGCGTCCGCCGCGCCGGCGTGCCGGGCGAGCAGGGCGTCGGCCGCGAGAAACGGGCATTCGGCCTTGAGGTTGATATACGTGCGGCCGAGCAGTGTGAGCACCGCCAGCCGCACCCCTTTCACTTCGACCACCACCAGTTCGCGGCCCGGGCAGGCGGCGGGCAGGTTGGCCGGACGGCACACCCGCTCCAGACCGCCGATCTCGGTCTCCCAGCCGCGCTGGTCCCACACGTGGTCGCCGAGCGTGATGACATCCACGCCGGCGGCGAGGATCGCCTTGGCAATGGCGGCCGTAATGCCCGCGCCGGCGGCCGCGTTTTCAGCGTTGGCGATGACCACGTCGAGTCCCATCTCCGCACGGAGCCGCGGCACCTCCGCCACCACGATGTCGCGCCCCGGCCGCCCGACGATGTCACCGATGAAAAGGATCTTCAGCATGGCTGTCAGCGTGCGTTGCGTCCGGTCTGGCTGCCAACCGAAAAGGTGTTGGTTTTCTGCTCGCAAATTATCACGTAACGAGCGCAGAGGGCGCCAAGGCACCGGCACGCCCGGGTTTCCGTTTCTTTGCTACTTTCGCGAACTTGTGCAAAACCTCCGTGATTCTATGTCCCCTCAGCCCTGTTCCCTCCGCGGCTTTGGGTCTATAACCCTCTTCCTCCCTCCGTTTCCTCTGTTACCTCCTGTTCAACCTGGTGTTCCGTGTTCCAGATTTGGCAAAGATCTGCGCCGATTGGCGGTCACTAACTCCGTGATTGCCTCCGCTCTCCCGTTGTGGTTGGTTTCTGCCCTCTGTTCCAATCCGCCACCGCCATGCCCAAATCCACCTCCCCTTCCACTCCTTTCCCTGCGCCGGAAATCGGCCGCGAGATGAACGGCGCCGACTGCGTGGTCGAGTGCCTCATCCGTGAGGGCGTGGACGTAATCTTCGCCTATCCCGGCGGCGCGTCGCAGGAGCTCCACCAGGCCCTCGCCCGCACGGAGAAGATCCGCACCATCCTTCCCCGCCACGAGCAGGGCGGCTCCTTCGCCGCCGAGGGCTACGCCCGGGCCACCGGCAAGGTCGGCGTGTGCATGGCCACCAGCGGCCCCGGCGCCACCAACCTCATCTCCGCCATCGCCGACGCCTACATGGACTCGGTGCCGCTCATCGCCATCACCGGCCAGGTCTATTCAAAATACATCGGCAAGATGGCCTTCCAGGAGACCGACTTCTACGGCATGACGCTGCCCATCGTGAAGCACTCCTACCTCGTGCTCGACGCCAGCGACCTGCCGCGCATCTTCAAGGAGGCCTTCCAGATCGCTAACTCCGGCCGGCCCGGCCCCGTCATCATCGACATCCCCAAGGATGTGCAGCAGAAGAAGCTCCAGCCGGTGTTTCCCGCCACGGCGGAATTCCGCAACCCGTTGCTCGGCGCCCTGCCGCGTGCGACCGACGAGCAGCTCAACCAGATTCTCTCCCTCATCGCCGAGGCGAAAAAGCCCGTCATCTACGCGGGCGGCGGGCTCATCTCCGCCGGCGCGCACGCCGAGCTGAAGACCTTTGCGGAGAAAACCAATCTCATGGTCGCCACCACACTCATGGGCGTGGGCGCGTTCCCCGAGTCGCACAAGCTCTCGCTCCAGTGGTTCGGCATGCACGGCGCCGCCTACGGCAACTGGGCCGTGGATCAGAGCGACCTGCTGCTCTGCCTCGGCGCGAGGTTCGACGATCGCATCACCGGCGACACGAAACACTTTGCCGCTGGCGCAAAGATCGTCCATGTGGACATCGACGCCTCCGAGCACAACAAGAACAAGCGGGTCCAGCTCCCGGTGGTCAGCGACATCCGTTACGCGCTGCGCCGGCTCAATGAGCTCGCCACCGCGCACAAGTTCACGCCGCCCGACACCAAGCCTTGGCAGACGCAGCTCAACGCTTGGAAACGCGACTACCCCTTCGGTTACGAGGAGAGCCGTCACATCGTGCCGCAGGAGGCCGTGCAGGTGCTCCACGAGCTGACGAAGGGCGAGGCCATCATCACCACCGGGGTGGGCCAGCACCAGATGTGGGCCGCGCAGTTCTACCGCTTCAACGAGCCACGCCGCTACCTGAGCTCGCTCGGCCTCGGCGCGATGGGCTTCGGCTACCCGGCCGCCCTCGGCGCCAAGGTCGCCTTCCCCGACAAGCAGGTCATCGACATCGACGGCGACGGTTCCTTCGTGATGAACATTCAGGAGCTGGCCACCGCGCACATCGAGAAGATCGCCGCGAAGGCCATGATCCTGAACAACCAGCATCTCGGCATGGTCGTGCAGTGGGAGGACCGTTTCTACGGCAGCATCCGCGGCAACACCATTCTCGGCGACGAGAAGAACATCGGCAGTCCCGACAACCCCGACGCGCTCTATCCCGACTTCGTGAAGATCGCCGCGGGGTTCGGGGTGAAAGGCCGCCGCGTGATCAAGAAGAGCGAGCTGCGCGCCGCGATCCAGGAGATGCTGGACTGCGATGGGCCGTTCGTGCTCGACGTGATCGTGCCCTACACCGAGCACGTGCTCCCGATGATCCCCGCCGGCAAGACGGTCAAGGACATGCTGCTGAAGTGAGGGGGGATGACCCTTCCTTTCGGCTTTGGTCGTGTCCATTTTTATCCGGTGGCTGCGACGAGAGACTTTATGTCAACGTCTCTTATGTCATATACTTGTGATGGGGAAGGCGCGTGGTCCCTAACGCGTCGGACCTGAAGTTGAACCGCCGCCCGCCCCATCCCATGAAGCTCTTTCGCCATCTCTATGTCTGGGTCCTGCTGGCGACGGTGGCCGGGGCGGTGTTTGGAGGTTTCTTTCCGGCCCAGGCGATGGCCATGAAGCCCTTGGGCGACGGGTTTGTGAGCCTGGTCAAGATGCTCATCGGCCCGATCATCTTTTGCACGATCGTGACCGGCATCGGCCAGGTCTCCGACCTGCGCAAGGTGGGGCGCGTCGGGCTGAAGGCGCTGTTGTATTTTGAGGTCGTGACAACCCTCGCGCTGGTGGTGGGGCTGGTGGTCGTCAACTGGGTGCAGCCGGGCGCGGGCCGCCATGTGACCCTTTCCGTCGCCGACCTCACCCAGGCCGGCGCCTACGCCAAACCGACCAGCGTGGTGGGCTTTCTGCTCAACGTCATTCCGACCACGCTGCCGGGGGCCCTCACCTCCGGTGACATCCTGCAGGTCCTGCTCGTGGCGGTGCTCTTCGGGATCGCCGTCGCCCGGCTGGGGCCGAGGGCGGAGCCGTTGCTCCACCTGCTCGACCTGGTGACCAAGGTTTTGATGGGCATGGTGGCCCTGCTGATGAAGCTGGCCCCCCTCGCCGCCTTCGGGGCCATCGCCTACACCATGGGCAGCCAGGGCGCCGGGGCGCTGCTGGCGCTGGGCCGGCTGATCCTGTGCGTCTACCTCACCATGTTCGTGTTCATCGCGGTGGTGCTTGGCGCCATCATGCGGCTGAACGGGCTGAGCCTGCTGAAATTCCTCCGCTACATCCGCGAGGAGCTGTTCCTCGTGCTGGGCACCTCCTCGTCGGAGTCGGCCCTGCCCGGCATGATGGCCAAGCTGGAAAACCTGGGCTGCTCCAAGTCGGTCGTCGGGCTCGTGCTGCCCTCGGGCTACTCGTTCAACCTCGACGGCACCTGCATCTACCTGACGATGGCCGCGATCTTCCTCGCCCAGGCCACCGACACCCCGCTCACCCTCTGGCAGCAGGTCGGCGTGCTGACGCTGCTGCTGCTCACTTCCAAGGGCGCCGCCGCGGTCACGGGCGGCGGGTTCGTCACCTTGTCGGCCACGCTCTCCTCGACGCCCATTCCGGTCGCCAGCCTCTCGCTGCTGGTGGGTATTGACCGGTTCATGTCGGAAGCCCGCGCGCTCACCAACCTCATCGGCAACGGCGTCGCAACGATCACCGTGGCCCGGTGGGAAAATGAACTCGACCTGCCCCGCGCCAAAAAAGTCCTCGCCGGCGAACCGCCCACCTCCCGGCCTTGATCCCCCCAGCGACCGGCGCCCCCGCAAAGCCGATTCCGCGCGAATCCCCGGTTAAAAACCCCGAAAACTCCGTGTCCTGGGATTTGTCCTGCCGTGCTCGCTGGCTTCGGCTCCGTTTCCCTCGTTCCCTCCGGTAAAAATTCTGCCTCTGGTCGCCGGTTTTGGCCTTGCGCTTTCCCATAATGCATGCAAGTGATTGCTTGCATGAAAGCCCCATCTTCGTCCCGCGCGGCCGGCACCCGGGCCCGCCTCCTCGCGGGGGCGGCCCGCGTCTTCGCCCGGCACGGGCTGGCGGGGGCAACCACCCGCGCCATCGCGCGGGCGGCGGGGGTCAACGAGGTCACGCTGTTCCGGCACTTCCAGACCAAGGAGCGCCTCCTCGCCGCCGTCGTCGGGGAGAATTTCGGCGGCGATCCCGGCCGCGATGGGGTCCCCACCCCGCCGCCGGCCACGGCCGACCTGCGGGCCGACCTCACCCGGCTGGCCGCGGAATACGACCGGCTGCTCACCGCCAACCTGCCCCTGGTCCGTACCATGCTGGGCGAAATCCACCACCACCACCGGGAGCAGGAACGGCAGGTGTTCCGGGCGGTGTTCCAGCCGGTCAAGTCCGCGTTGGCCGACCGGATCGCGGCCGCCCAACAGGCGGGCGAGCTGCGCGCCGACCCCGGCCCCGACCTGCTGGCGGATTTGTTCACCGGCATGCTGTTCACCGGCGTCCTCCGCTGTGCCTCCCGGGATCTCAAGTTGAAATACGACACCGATGACTACCGGCGGGCCGCCGTCGCGCTGGTGCTGCACGGGGCGGCCGGGAAGGCGAAAGGATCCCGTAAATGAGCGAAGCAGTCCCGGGACTTTACGGCTCCGACCGCAGTCTGCTCGGCCCGCTGGCCGCGCGGTTGGCGGACCGCGGGATCCTGAAATGGGTCATCGCGGTCACGGCGGCGCTGGGGGCGATCCTCGAGATCATTGACACCAGCATCGTCAACGTCGCCCTGCCCGAGATCCGGGGCAACCTGGGGGCCACGCTCAGCGAGGCCGGCTGGGTGTCCACCGGCTATGCCTGCGCCAATGTGGTGATGATCCCGCTCACCGCCTGGCTGGGCTACCGCTACGGCAAAAAGCAATACCTCCTCTTCTCACTCGCTGGTTTCACCGCGGCGTCCGTCCTCTGCGGCCTGTCCACGAGTCTGATGATGCTGATCATCGCGCGGGTGCTCCAGGGGCTGTGCGGCGGCGGCCTGCTGGCCAAGGCCCAGTCGCTCCTGTTTGAAACCTTTCCCCGCCACGAGCAGCCGGCCGCGCAGGCGCTGTTCGGCATCGGGGTGATCGCCGGGCCGGCGTTCGGGCCGGTGCTCGGCGGCTGGCTGACCGACACACTGGGCTGGCGCTGGATTTTCTTCATCAACCTGCCCTTCGGTATCATCGCGGTCCTGATGACGATGGTGTTTCTGCCGCGTGACCGCCCGGAGGACCGGGAGAGCAAGCCCGTGGACTGGGCGGGGATCGGCCTGCTCACGCTCGGGCTGGCCTGCTTCCAGACGATGCTGGAGGAGGGGCAGCAGGACGACTGGTTCAGCTCGCGCTTCATCCTGACGATGACCGTGGGCGCGCTGGCCGGCGGCGGCCTGTTCCTCTGGCGGGAACTCACCGCGGAGCACCCGGCGGTGGACCTGCGCGTGCTCCGGCACCGGTCGCTGGCGGCGGGCAGCGTGTACTCGCTCGTGCTCGGAATGGGGCTCTATGGGGTGATGTTTGCCGTGCCCATCTTCACCTAGGACTACCTGCATTTCACCGCCATGCAGAGCGGCCTGCTTCTCATGCCCGGGGCCTTTGCCTCGGCGGTCACCATGATCATCATGGGCAAGGTGTCCGGCCGGTTCGACGCCCGGGTGTTGATCGCAATCGGGGCCCTCGTGACGGTCGCGACGGCGCTGCTGCTTGCGACCATCAACCCCGACACCGGCACCGGCTCGCTCTTCCTGCCGCTGCTGTTGCGCGGCATCGGGGCGGTGATGATCTTTGTCCCGCTCAGCCTGGCGACGCTCGGCGCGCTCCCGAAGCGCGAGATCGCCGCCGGCTCCGGCATCTACAGCCTCACCCGGCAGATGGGGAGCAGCATCGGGATCGCCGTCATCACCACGGTGCTGGCCCGGCGCGAGGCGCTGCATCGCGCGGGGCTCGTCGAGCACATCACCACGGCCAATCCCGCGATGATCCTGCGCGGCCAGTACCTCGGCGAGCTGTTCGCCACCCGCTCCGCCGATCCCGTGCTGGCCCGGCAGCAGATGTGGTCGGCGCTGGACCACGCCGTGAACTCCCAGTCGCTGCTGCTCTCGTTTGCCGAGGTGTTTTTCTATGTGGCCGCCGCGTTTCTGGCGTCCCTCCCGCTGCTCCTGCTGCTGGACAAGGGTTCCAACCAGACCGCGGCCGCCGCCGCCCACTGATTATTTTTCCCATGAGCCTCCCGCCCGAAACTCCCGCCGCCGTCCACCCTCCCGCCCGCCCGCGCCGCCCGCTTTGGCGGCCGGTCCTGGTGACGGTGGCGGTGCTCGCCGTCGGCGTGTGGCTCGCCCGCGCGGCCCTGCACGCCGCGCACTATGAGGAGACGGACGACGCCTATGTGTCGGGCCACCTGTTCCAGATCAGCCCGCAGATCAACGGCCAGGTGGCGGCCGTGCCGGTGAACGACAATCAAATGGTCAAGGCCGGCGACGTGCTGGTGCGGCTCGACCCGCTGCAATTCACCCTGGCCGTCCAAAAGGCGCAGGACCAGCTCGACCAGGCCCGGGCCCAGGAAACCGAAGGCAACGCCGCCCTGGCCCAGGCCGACACGGAGATTGCCGGTGCCGAGGCGCGGGTCCAGCAGGCCGAGGCCCAGCTCGGCCAGACCGAGGCGGAGCTCAATCTCGCGAAGCAGAACCTCGACCGCGGCGAGCAGCTCTTCGCCGGAGGGCATGTCATCGCCCAGGCCGATCTCGACACGACCCGCGGCGCCTTTCGAGCCGCCACGGCCGCCCGCGCGGCCAATGAGGCCAACCTCGTCGCCGCCCGCGCGGCGGTGGATTCGGCCCACGCCGCCCGCACCTCGCTCACCGCCAGGCTCGGGGCGGCCACCGCCAATGTGGCCGTCGCCCAGTCGGCGCTCGATGACGCCCGACGCCTGCTGACCTACACCACGATCACCGCCCCGGCCGACGGCTGCGTGGGCAACAAGGCGGTCGAGGTCGGCAATTACGCCCTCGTCGGCCAGTCGTTGCTGGCGCTGGCCTCGCCCGACGCCTGGATTGTGGCAAACTTCAAGGAGACGCAGCTCACCCGGATTGTGCCCGGTCAGGTCGCCGAGGTGACGCTGGACACCCTGCCCGGCGTGACCCTGCACGGCACCGTGGAGAGCCTCGCCCCGGCCAGCGGCTCGCAGTTCGCCCTGCTGCCACCCGACAACGCGACCGGCAACTTCAACAAGGTCGTGCAACGCATCCCGGTGAAGATCGTCCTCGATAAGGAGAGCCTCGCCGCCGTCGGCCCCCGGTTGCGGCTTGGCCTGTCGGTGATCGTGAACGTGCGCGTGCGGTAATACCAACGTCTGGTAATCTTTAGACGATAGCCAAGATAAACTGCGGCGAGGTCGCCGCAGCTCCAACCCGGAGCGTCCGCCGTCGCCCCGCCGTCGCATGGCTTTGGCGCGGCAAGCAAGCCTATGGCGCGACAAGGCGCGCCCATCCGCCTTCGCCAAGCCTTCCACCTTCGCTAAAGCTACGGCGGACAAGCCGACGCGACAAGGCGGTCGCGCCCTACCCTCCTCCTACGCTAAAGCTTCCGCCTTCGCCAAGGCTATGGCGGACAAGTCGGAGGACACGCCGGAGCAAGCACAAAGTCTAAATCACAACAGACGTTGGTATGATAAGTTCCAAATCCATGGCTCGGTGGAATTCCGATCCTTCGGAGTATCTGAAACCGGGAATCAGACCAATTTGGCGTCGAGGGTGATCTCGGCCTTGAGCAGGCGCGAGACCGGGCAGCCCGCCTTCGCGCCCTGCGCGATCTCCTCAAACTTGCCCGCGCTGATGCCGGGAATTTTCGCCGTCGTCTCGAGCAGGACCTTGGTGATGGTCCAGCTGGTCTGCGGATGGTTCTCCAGCGTGACCGTCGCGGTGGTGGCGATCGTGTCCGCGGTGAAACCGGCCTTTTGCAGTTCGGCGGAGAGCGCCATGCTGAAACAACCGGCGTGTGCGGCCGCGATCAGTTCCTCGGGATTGGTGCCCGGTCCGTTTTCGAAACGGGTGCCGAAGGCATAGGGAGTGTCGTGGAGGACGGTGCTTTCGGTGGAGATCGCACCGCGACCGGATTTGAGGTCGCCGTGCCAGACGGCGGAGGCTTTGCGTTTCATGGGTGGTGAGGTTGGATGTTTGAGGCTAGCACGCCGAACCGGTCGGGGCAAGTTTTGGGTTCGCACTCGACACGTCGTCCGCTGCTGTTTCACGAAGGAAAAGGAGGCATTTTTTACCGGAGGGAAGGGAGGAAACAGAGGGGCGGTATTTTAGCCCGAAGGCGCGAAATACAGACCAAGGAATTTGAATCTGGAAATCAGGAACTCATGAACGGACGGGGCGGAGTTTGACAGGAGCAGGAACGGAGGAAGCAGACCGGGAATTCCCTGCTTCAGTGCGCCGCGGTGGAGCCCCCACCCTTGGTGGGCCGGCAAAGGAGCGCCACGACGATCATGCCGAGGAGCACCAGGCCGAGCACATGGAAGCAGTCGTTGAACGCCATCAGGCTCGCCTCGCGCCGCACGGTGGCGTCGAGCATTCCGACCGCCTGCCGGCCCGCAGTGTAGGCGTCGCTGCCGGCGGCGGTGAATTTTGCCGTCAGCGCCACGAGGCGCTCCTGGGTGAGCGGGTTGTAGGCGCTGACCGCCTCCCCCAGCCGGTTGGAGTGGAACCGCTCGCGCACCGTGAGGAGCGCCGAGAGCAACGCGATGCCGACCGACCCGCCGAGGTTGCGCATCATGTTGTAAAGCCCGGACGCCCCGGCCGGGATCCCCGCCGTCGAGAGCGTGGACAGCGGGACCATGATGAACGGCTGGCCCAGCGCCCGCACCAGCAGCGACCACCGGAACTGGTCGCGGGCGAAGTCCGGTGACAGTGCGGTGTTCATCAGGCAACTCGCCCCGAACAGCAGCAGTCCGAATGAGATCAGTTTGCGGATGTCGAACCGCCGGATGAACCAGGGCAGCAGCGGCATGATGAACAACTGCGGCACCCCGCCCCAGATGAGCGTGCGGCCGATGTCGGACGCCCCGTAATCCTGAATGGTCCCAAGATAGAGGGGCAGGAGGAAGATCGAGCCGTACATCGCCCCGCCCAGCGAAACGTTGATCAGCGAGCCGAGGACAAAATTGCGCCGGCCAAACACCCGCAGGTCGGTCACCGGGTGCTTCGCCCGCAGCTCCCAGAGCACAAACAAGGGCAGCGTCACGGCGGCGACCAGCGCCAGCCGGGTGATGTAGGTCGAGCCAAACCAGTCGTTCCGCGTGCCATCCTCCAGGAACATGGTCAGCGAGCCGAGCCCAAGCGCCAGCAGCAGGATTCCCGGGGCATCAATCTGGCGCGCCTGGTCCCAGCGCGCCGGCTCCGGCGGGAAGCCATACCAGATCGAGGCGAGCAGCGCGGGACCGAGCAGCAGGTTGAGGTAGAAATTCCATTCCCAGCCCCAGTTGTCCGTGAGCCAGCCCCCGACGCTCGGCCCGATGGAGGGGGCAAACATCGCCGTGAGGCCAAACAGCGCAAAGCCGGTGGCGTGCTTGGACGGGGGCAGCATTTGCAGCACGGCCGTGAACGAAAGCGGGATGAGCGCCCCGCCAAAGAACCCCTGGCCGGCGCGGAAGACGATCATGCTGGCGAGGCTCCACGCGTGACCGCACAGGACCGAGCACAGCAGAAAGAGCACCGACGTGATCATCAGATACCGGCGCAGGCCGAGGATCGAGGTGAGCCACCCCGTGAGGGGGATGATGATGATCTCCGGCACGAGGTAGGCGATCGAGATCCAGGTGCTCTCGTCCAGGCTGGCGCCAATCGCACCCGAGATGTCCCGGATCGAGGAGTTGGTGATCTGGATGTCGAGCACCGCCATGAAGGCACCCAGCATCGCGCCAAAGGTGCCGATCCAGGTCCGAAGGGAGACGTGTTCCGCCGGCGCAGCGGGGAGGGAGGGGGAAGGTTTCATCTTAAAAAGGAGGTTGGAACCACGGATGAACACGGATGGACACGGATGGGAGAGACGGATTTGAACAGAAGGGAACGAAGGGAACGGAGGGCAGAAAGAGGAACCGCGAATGAACGCGAATTTTGGGGGGAGAGGGAAGAAGGACGGATTTCGGAGTTTTACCGCGGATGGACACGGATACCAATCAGTTGATTCACTGGCGGATTGAAACACTGACGTTGGCCGACAGCCCGGGCGCGAACCGCTCGCCGCCGGCGGCCAGCGCGGCGGGGGAAAACAGGATCTTCACCGGCACCCGCTGGACAACCTTGGTGAAATTGCCGGTGGAGTTGTCCGGGGGCAGGAGCGAGAATTCCGCCCCCGTCCCGGGGGCAAAGCTCTGCACCGTGCCGCCGAACTGCCGGCCCTCCACGGCGTCGACGGAAATCGCCACCTTCTCGCCGGCGCGCAGGCGCGCCAGCTGGCTTTCCTTGAAGTTGGCGACGACCCACACCTGCTGGTCCACGACCGCCATCACCGGCTGGCCGGGTTGCAGGCGCTGGCCGACCTCGACATTTTTCCTGGCCACCCGGCCGGAGTTCGGCGCGCGGATGACGGTGTAGTCCACCTGCAGCTTCGCCGCGTCGAGCGCCGCACCCGCCTTTTGGATCTGCGCGAGGGCGACGGAGCGCTGGGCCTCGGCGGCGGCGAGGCCGGCCTCGGCCGAGGCGTGCTCAGCGACCAGCGACTGGCTGGCGGCCTTGGTGGCGTCATAGCCCGCGCGCGCCGCGTCCAGCTCCTGGGCCGAGACAGCGCTGAAATGGTCGTCCGCCAGCTGCTCGACCCGGTGGAAATCGAGCCCGGCGCGGGTGAGTTGGGCGGCGTTTTGGGCGATCCGGGCAGTGGCGGCGTCCACCTCCGCCCGGGCCCGCGTGATTTGGGCCGCGACCTGGATCAGATTGGCCTGCGCCTGGGCGAGGTCGGCCGCGGCCCCCTGCACCGCGAGGTTCAGGTCGGCCGGGTCGATTTCCACCAGCGGCTCGCCCGCCCGAACCACGGCGTTGTCGTCCACCAGCACCCGGCTGACGGTGCCGTTGATGCGGGCGCTGATCGGGTGAACATCGCCCGCAAGGAAGGCGTCGTCGGTGCTTTCATAGCCGGCGGCATGATGGACGTAGGCGGCAACCGCCGTCGCGACGGCGGCCAGAGCCGTGCCGGCCAGGATTTTGCCCCAGGCAACCCGGAGGACCCGGGTCCGGGCCCGGCCGGCGGTCGCGGGGCGGTCGGGTGCGACGTCCACAAACTCAGAGACGGAGGCGGCGGGGTCGGCGATGGTGTTCATGGTGGTGGGAGGTGGTTGACGAGTTGCGCCCGGATCGGTTTCTCCCGGGCTTGACCCAGAATATCACCGCTTCGCAGATCGCGGAATGACTTTGTTCTTTCCAGACTGATAGGTTTGTCCTATCAGAGTTCGCATGGAGCTGAGACATCTGCGCTATTTTGTGGCGGTCGCGGAGGAGCTGAATTTCCGGAAGGCGGCGGAGCGCCTGCGGGTCTCTCAGCCCGCGCTGAGCAGCCAGATCCAGGACCTGGAGACCGAGCTCGATGTGCGGCTGCTGGACCGCAACACGGGCGGGGTGCGGCTCACCGGGGCCGGCAAGGCATTCCTGGAGGCCACGCGGCAGACCCTCGCCCAGGCCCAGCGGGCGGTCACCCTCGCGCGGGAGGCCGAGCAGGGTGCGCGGGGCCGCCTCACGGTCGGTTTTTACGCGCCGCTGCTGATGGGGTTCATGCCGGCGAGCCTGACGGCCTTCCACCGGCAGTATCCCGGGGTGGACGTGAACCTCGTCGAGATGTCGCTCGGGGAGCAGGCGGCCGCCTTGAAGTCACAGGCGATCCAGCTCGGCTTCGCCATCGCCGGCTACCGGCCGTTCCCGCCGGGACTGGAGCATGTCAAGGTGGTACGCTCCCCGATCTGCGCGGTGGTCGGGCGGGACCACCGGCTGGCCCGCCGGCCCAAGGTCGACCTGGCGGACCTCGCGGGCGAGCAGCTGCTGAGCCTCGCCCCCGTGAAAGGCTCGACCATTCATTGCGACCGGATCCGGTCGGTGTTCAAGGCTCGCCACCTGAAAATCCGCCCCATCCGCTCCATTGTGGGCGCGGAGGCGTTTCGGGCCAACCTCGAGAGCGGCCTCGGGGTTTCCCTCATCGCCGAGGTGGGCAGCCTCGCGCGCAGCCCCGACCTGCGCTTCAGACCGCTGACCGGCACCGGCGAGGATCTCTTCCTAGAGCTGCACGCCCTGTGGACCGCCGGCCCGGCCTCCGCCCTCATCACCAATTTCATCGCCGTGCTGCAAAAGGTGGCGCCGAGGGAGAAACCGCGCCGGGAACCACGCCGATCCAATACCGTGTAACCACTTATCCACACTGATTTACACTCATCCGATCCTCAGAATCAGTGCCCATTAGTGTTCATTAGTGGTTAAAATCTGTAATTTGAATTTCCGTCGTCAGCTTTCAGCCCTCAGTCCTTCAGCCGTTATTCCACCCGGCTTTCTGACGCGCAGGTGCAGGAAATACGCGGCGACCCTGGCATCGTGGAGGACCGGGTAATCGCGGACCATGTCGTCGCTGGGGCACGGTTCCGCGCAGTGTTCGAGTTGCAACCCGGCAGCGACGAGCAGGTTAAGCCACTGGCTGAGCGGCCGGTGAAAGCGCGGGACCTTGAACTTCGGCAGCCGGTCGCGCACCGCCGCCGGGGCGTGGCCAAAGATCCATTCATCCAGCCGGCCCTCGGGCTCGAGGAAATAGTCACCAACCTCGAGCGCGTGAGTGTGGCCCTCCTCGTCGCGGAGACAGCGGCGGTGGGGCGGGTTGAAGCACGGATGGAGGATGGAGAACTGCAGCCAGCCGCCCGGTCGGAGCACGCGGAACGCCTCGGTCAGCACCCGCCCCGTCTCGGGGATGTCCATGAGGCTCATGAACGCGGTCGCGAAATCGAACGTGGCGTCACCAAAGGGAAGCTCGACCGCGCTGGCCTGCTGGTAGGTGATGCCGAGCGGTACGCGGGCCTCCTCGGCGCGGGCGTGGCGGATGAACACCTCGGCGATGTCGATCGCGGTCATCCCGGCGCCCCGCCGCGCGACCAGCCGGGTGTTGTGCCCCTCGCCACAACCCAGGTCGAGGCCGCAGAGCCCGGCCACGGGGGGCAGGCTGGAGAAAAACGCGGGCGTGTTGAGCCGGTCGCGGAAGACATCATGCCCGGCCCGCACCAGCCGTGTCCAAGTTTCGGCGTTGGCGTTCCAGTATTCTCCGACGGTGAGGTGGTTCATGCGCCCGGGGACGTTCGAACCAGACCCGCCGCTCGTCAATCCCGTGGAGCGCGACTCAACCAATGAAGTGGGGCGCGTTGCGGGCCCGCCGTAGCCTCGTGCGATGGCCGGGTCCCCAACGCTCTGTCCGATCGCCCAGCCTACGACGACGGTGAAAATCCGCGGTTAAAACCTGCCCCTGCTTTCATGTCCCTTGGGCCTCTTGGCGGCCAACGCTCCCTGACCCCGTCCGGGTATTCCGCGGTTAAAATCTCCGCGGTTCATCCATCTCACGGCGCCTTTACTTCCGCCCAATCACCGTCCGGGTCGAACGCCGTCATCGCCACCGCGATCGCGGCGCTGTCGGGGCCAAGGTTGCGCTCATAAACCTTGCCCCATTGGTTCACCATGAAGGTCATGATCCCCGACTGGCCCCAGTCGGCCGGATACGCCACCAGCGCGAAGCCCGCCACCATGTGGCCGTTGATGAGGTAGCTGTAGGCGCCGCCGGGCGCCGCCGGGCCCTGCGCCGTCAGCACCTTGAAATGGTAGCCATGAAAAGGATTCGGTTGGCCCCCCGCATCCCGGCCGCCGTAACCCTCCGCATGCACCTCGGAGATGAACGGCCCGAACGGGCTCGGATCCTCGTTGTCGGCCACCGGCCAGTAGAGGCCGTCTTTTTTCCCCTCCGTGCTGTGCAGCCGCTGCGCGTAGGCCAGCACACCGTCGCCGTCGCGGTCCGCGGCGGCGTATTCGTGCTGGGCCGCGAGGTAGGTGCGGCAGACCCCGATGGCCGTCAGTTCGTCCTCGCCAATCCGCCGGTTGAGCACTTCCTCCCTGCCCGCGATCGTGTCAAAAAACCATACCCCATCCTTGCGCACCAGGGGGATGGGCAGCGGCCAGTTTTTGGCTCCCACGTTGATGATATACCGGTCGTCGGCCTTGGGGACGAGGCGGGTGTATTCGACGACCAGCTTGGCAAATGCGGCAAACTCGAGGGCATCCTGCTTCGGATCACCCGATTTGAGCTGCTGCAACCCGGGTCCGAACAGGGCGTCCACCGCAGCGAGATCGCCGGCCTGGTTGGCCGCCACCAGCGCCTGCAAGGCCTCCTCGGGCGTGGCAAAAGTCCGCTGCGAGGCCATCGGGCCGACTGCCGCCGTGGGAAAGGTTACCCTCACGGCTGGACCGGGCGTGCTGCCGCAGGCGGTTAGCGCCAAGGAGGCGGCGAGGCCCGCGGTGAGACGGAAAAGCGGATGGCGGAAAGTCATGGATCAAAGTGGTTCGAAGGCTTCAGGAAGGTGGGTAACGCCGGTTCTTGTCGTCCACCCCGGGTGCTGCGGGGGGGGCGTGGCCGGGGGCGGCCGCCGGCGGCGGGGCGGAGCGGGCCGGCGGTGGGGTGGAACGGGGCGGCGGTGGGGCGGTGCGACCGACGGGGACCGGGGGCGGTTGGACCGGAGCGGCCCGGCTGGCCTGGCCCCGGGTGCTGGAATCACGGGCGTCGGCACCCCGGCTGTAGCCCCCAAAGACCGGACTCGACGGCGGCGGTGTGGCCGGGGCGGTCGTCACGGTTCCGCGGCTACGGGCTCCGAGGTTGGCTTGGGCGGGCGACGGCGCCGGAGCGGTCGGGGCCACCGAGGTTGTTCCCCGGTCGCGGGAACCGAGTGAAGGAGCCGGCGCCGGAGCCGGACCGGTCGGAGTCACTGCGGTGGGTCCGCGGTCACGCGATCCGAGAGAAGGCGCGGGCGGCGGCCGGGCCGGCCCGACCGGTGCGGGCGCGGCATTCACCGGCTGGCGGTTTCGTTCGCCCGTCGGTGCGCCCACCACGACCGGTGCCGTGACGACGGGAGCCCGCGGGTCGGGACCCCGACCCCGATAATCAGGCGGTGGCGGCGACACGGTCGCGCGCTGCAGCCCTCGGACCGGCTGAACGCCAACCGGGCGGATTCCGCCAAACGGCTGGTCGCCGACCGGCCGGCGTTCACGATTACCCGCATCCGGCCTCGGCAAACGGTATTCCGGCCGGTAGGCATTGTGCACCACCTCGTAAGAGCGGCGCGGATCGGGCCGCCACGACCTCCAGTCTCGATTGTCAAATCCGGGTTGGCGCCATTCCCGCCGGTAGGCCCAGCCGGGGGCCCATGGCCCCACCCAGAGGCCAAAGCCATCCCAATCGAATTGGTACGAAAGCCAGGCTCCCACCGGATAACCGGGACCAAAGGTCAGGTATGGTCCAGAGTAATTGGGTGGAGGGGAATAGACCACGCTGGCGTCATAGGACGGCACATAAATCGTGTCGTCCTGGGCGGGAATGATCCGGATGTTGTCCCCTTCGACGTCAACCCGCTGCTGCGGTGTGTTGACAAGGGTGCCCGCCGCCAGGGCCTCCGCCCGGAGCTGCTGGATCGACTTCATCACGTCGGCCGGCTGCTGCAAAAACACCGCGCCCAAGGTTTCGGTCCAGGCGAGGTTGGCGTTCATCCAATTCAGCACGTCGGGGTAGCGGGCCAGGGCCTTGACGCTCGGATCCCAGGGCTGCGAGTCAATGCCAGCGGGGTCGCCGGTGACCGCCAGATAATCGGCCGCGAGCGTGAGGTCGCCCGGCACCGTCGCGGCCGGGAGAATCAACGCCACCAGGGGATCGGGGTAGAGGGCGAACGGCGCGACCAACTGGTCCATTTGGTCCGCCGTGTAGGTCACACCGGGGATCTGGGCCCGGGCGGAAAAAGCGAGACCGAGCGCGAGGGTGAGCAGCAGTGGAACTTTCATGGGCGATGGATCTGGGTCGGAGGAGAAAAGTCGGGGGCGGTGAGCGTCTGGCTTGGAGATAATCATATTAAACCCATGCGCCGAAAGCAAATGCCCGAATGCCAATGCGGGTTTTACCCCATAAAGATGGAATGGCACTCAAGTCGGGCGGGCCTTGGACCGATAGCGAGACCAGCAAAACAACGGCGTAGTCGAGAGGGGACGGCCCACCTTCACCACCGCCGCAAAACACCACCTGAACATGTCGGCTCCAACCTCCCCCACCTGCCGCGGATTTTCCGCCCCAACCGACTTTGCCGCGCTGCGATCAGGATTCATGGGCCACCTCCCCTCCGGTGGCCTGACCTGAACGCAACGGCTCGCAACACGCCCGCCCAACCGAGCAGCCAGCCGCCCGCGAGCCGCGCCCATGACGCGGTTCGCGGGCGGTCCGTTTTCCGACGTCGCCTGGTCGGGTCATTTGTAGCCGGAGTCGCTGGCCCGGGCCGGAAAATTTTTCCCACCGGCCGCGGCCTGAGTTCCTGAGTTTCAGAATCCAGATTTAATTTGGAAATCAGGAAATCAGGAACGGAGGAGCAGAGTTTTTAACCACGGATTACACGGATTTACACGGATCCGTTCAGAAGCCATGAACCGGAGTTTTAACACGGAGGACACGGAGCGCACGCAGGGGAGTGGGACGAAGGAAGGACCAAGGCAGAAAGATTGATCCGGCCTGAGTTCCTGAGTTCCAGATTCCAGACCAGTCTTAATTTGGAAATCAGGAAATCAGGAACGGAGGGACCGAGTTTCTTAGCCACGGATGGACCCGGATACACACGGATGGGGAAGGCAGGAAAGACGGATTTTACAGGAGTAAACCCTCCTTCGCCAAGCCTACGGCGCGGCAGGCGGAGGCAACGGAGGGAGGAGGTTTCAAGGGCGGAACCGGAGGAATCAGATTGAGCACGCAGGCGACAGCGATGCACCCTGCGGAATCGCAGGTCTGTTATCGGCTGGCGATGGTGTCCAAAACTGAGGTACGCCCTCCCGCCAATTGCTTGGGAGTTTCATGGTGACTCAGCCACCGCTCTGCCCACCCTGAGCCAATCCAATCATGACCGACTCCCTCCATCGTCGGCTGGCCGCACTGGTCTCCCTAGGGGTGGCCACGCTCTTGTGGCTGCCCTCCGTGCATTGGTTGTTCGCCCGCAATCCCGCCAGTTACAGCGATCCGGCCGGGGTGCCGCCGCACGCGCGGGCGCTGTCAGAGCGGCAATTGCAGCTCTGGACCACCCCCGCGTTGAAACAGCAGGAACTCGCACGGATGCGGGAGACCAATGCGGAGTGGGATTTCATGGGCCGCAGCTTTCTGGTCTGGTCCCTTGCGGAGATGAGCCTCCGCGAGCCGGGGGACGCCGCCCGAAATCTCGCCGTAATGGACGAAATCATCGGTGAAACCATCCGGCTCGAGCATGAGCACGGGATGTTTGTGTTTCTGATGCCCTATGCACGCGAGCGCCCGTTTGTCGTGCAGCCTGCACGGAGCCTGTTTCTCGATGGTGAAATCGGGCTGATGCTCGCCCTGCGCCGGGTGATCCAAGACCGGCCCGACTATCGCGCGCAGATGACCGAACGGATTGAAGCCATCACGGCCCGCCTGCGGGGCAGCCCGTTGCTTGTCGCCGAAAGTTATCCGGACGAATGCTGGATTTACGACCATGCGATCGCGCTGGCTGCGACGCGGGTCGCGGATTTTCTGGACGACACCGACCACTCCGCCCTGCGGCGCGACTGGGTGGCCGCAGCGCGCCAGCATCTGGTGGATCCGAAAACGGGGCTCTTAGTGTCGAGTTTCACCACGAAGGGCGTGTTTGGGGAGGGTCCGGAGGGTTCCACCATTTGGGTGACGGTGCATTTCCTCCGGCTGGTCGACGAAGCGTTCGCACATGAGCAATACAGGCTGGCGCGCAAGGAACTGGGCTGCGAGCTCGGCGGTTTTGCGTGGTCTCGCGAATGGCCGGTTTCCTTCAGGGGCATGGTCAATGTGGACTCCGGGGCGGTCATTCCCGGTTTGGACATCAGCGCGGGCGGCAGCGGGCTGGCGTTTGTGGCCGCCAGCTCCATCGGGGACGCTGACTATCTGGGAAAACTGCACGCAACGCTCGAATTTGCGGCGTTTCCCGTGCGGGAGGAGGGTCGGCTCCGCTACTGTGCCAGCAATCTCGTCGGCGATTCGGCGCTGCTCTTTGCGGATGTGCTCGGGCCGATGTGGACCAAGGTCGAGGGAGGTCGGAAATGAAGACCCCGGCCGCATCCGCCCCGCCCCCGCCCCGCGGTCCACCCTGGCTTTCGCCGACGAGTTTCGTGGTCTGGGCGGGTGTGTTCGCACTCGCCTATGTTGCGTGCGCGCTCGCGGGCATGCGGGAGGACACGACCTTTCTCTCCGGCACCGTGGCCGGCGGCAGGGGCTGGTCATCCACACAGAACGGATGCGCGGCCTACCTGCTGGCTTATTTCGGCTTCGTGCTGGTCGCGCCCATCCTTCTGCTGGCCGCAGCCCTGCTCGCGCTCTGGCTGCGCCTAACCCGCCGCGTCGGGCGCCGCTCGGTTCCGGAGGATTTCACCAAGCTGCCTTGAGCCGTGGCTGGTTTTACGTATCAGCGCCGGAAACGGCGCGGCCACTTGGCGACGGCTTCAATGATCGCAACGGATAAGCAGTGGAGGGAATGCGGCGTTCACCCGTCCCGGACGGATTACCCCAAATTATCCCGCAGATAATCCGGATGCTGGCGCACATGTACAAGCCCGATGATATTCAGCCCGGCATCGCTGATCTCATAGTAGATCAAATAGGGAAAAGGACGGCAACGTCGGCACGGGAATCCATGCGGTCCGACATGATCACCGCCCTGCCATCGAATCACCGCCCGGACCGCCTCTTGCACCCGGTGATGAAAATCTTCGCCCAGTCGCGGCGAGATGCTGGCGTAGCGGGTCCCGGCCTCCAGCAGATCCGCTTTGAACAATGAGCTGAACCGCACCTTCATGCCGGCTCGCCAAAGACTTCCTCAAATGAAAGGCCCGGGTCTCGGCCGGACTTCAGCGAGTCAAGGCGCGAGCGAAGCATGGCGCGGATTTCATCGTCGCTCCGTCCGTCATCGGTCAGACTGTCCAGCATCAATTTGGCGAGTTCCGCGCGTTGAGCCGGCGGCAGGGCGAGGACTTCCTCGGCCAGATAGGTGCTGGTGACGGCCATGCTGAAAACATGGGCGACAACGGCCGCCCGGCAAGCAGATTTGGCGCCGGTGGAACGCGCAGTCGCCTCTCAGTTTTATGCAGGTTCCCGGACGGCGCGCCCAGCGGTCGCGCCCTACCTCCTCCTTCGCCGAGGCTATGGACACGTCGATCCAACCGCGCGCGGAGGGTATGGCGCACCTCGGGCGCAAGAAATACAACCCGGCTGCCTCAGGCCGGGGGCAGGTCCACTGCGACGACCTCATGGTCGAGGACGGACGGCACCGTGACTTCGAGCAAGTTGCCCGTCTGGCGGAACGCCGGGGTCCCACCGGCGACGAGCAACCGCACCCCGCGCGGGGTGACGCCGGCGGGGAGTTGCAGTCGCACGGTCTGCGCGGCCACCGGGATGAACTCCCGCACGGGTCCCTTCAGCGCCATGGGATTCGTCAGGTTGACCAGATGGATGACGAGGGCGTCCTGGTTGCGCCAGGCGGTCACGTCGAGCAGGCCCGGCCCCGTCACCGCCACCGGCGGCGGCTCGTTCGTCGCCCAGGCGACGGCATTGCGCAGCAGCTTGAGGTGGTCCACGCACAGCACCTCCCAAAACGTGCGGTCAATGTCCCACGGAAAATAGACGACGCGACCGGCGCCGGATTCGCGGAGGTACACGCCGGCGATATCGGTTTTTTCCACCCGGGGGTAAACTTTTTCCATCGGCAGATCCGGATAGCTCGGAATCAGGGTCAATGGCACGGTCGCGAATTTTTCCCGCGGCGTGACGACCACGCGCGCCACACCGTTCACGATGCGCGGCGCGTCCTCCAGACCCACCAGCAGCGGATGGGCCGGGGCGGCCGCGTGTTCCAGCCGCAGATAGGAGTTTTGCATCGGCCCCTCGGTGCGTCCGTCCCAGGTCACGCCCAGAAGGTCGCCCAGCCCGAAGTCCTTGCGGCGCACGCCCCACTCGTCGCACAGGCTGGTCTCATGGGTGGCGACGAGGCCGCCACCCCGGGCCACGAAGGCGCGCAACTGGTCGCACTGCGCGTCGCTGAGCGCGGCAAGGTTCGGCAAGATGAGCGTCTTGAACTGGCTGACATGGGCCGCATCGAGCAACCCGTCGTGCACCATCTCAAACTGCACCCGCGACTCGATCAGCGCCTGGTACCAGCCCAGCGTGTGGTCCTCCACGGCGGCCGCGGCGCGGTCGCCGCCGTAAAATCGCGCGGTCTGCTGCGAATACACCAACGCCACCCGGGCCAGCGGCGTCTCATGGCGCAGATATTTCTCATTTTGCTGGTGCCAGATGAAAAGTTCCGCGACGCCCTTGAGCCAGCGCGGGTCGTGGATCACGCCGCTGAATTTCGAGTACCAGGGGCGCAGCCCGTTGGCGATTCCGTCCAGCACCCAGAGGCGGATTTCCGCGTCGCTCTGCACGCTGTCCTTCCACCGCTCCGGCTCCTCGAGGCCGACGCTGAAAATGCCGATGATCGGTTTGCGGCCCATGGTGGCGCGAAACTCCTTGCCGTTTTTGCCGTTGGCCCAGGGGGCGGCGAGCCCGCTGCGCGCCTGCCGGTCCGCGGCCAGCATGGGGGAGAGCGCGCCGATGGCCTTCATGTCGAGCGGGCTCAGGGCTCCGCCACCCGTGTTGGGAATCACACAGGAATCGGGTTTGATCCGCCGCACCGCCCCATCCCACACCTGCCAGAGGTCGAACAGCCGCTGCTGGCTCCAGAGCAGGTGGGCGCGTCGGACGGAATCCTGCGGATTGTTGGTGCGCGGCAGGTCGAAACCGGTGGCGGTCTTGAAATTTTGCACGCAGTGGACGCAGTAACACATCCCGGAGCCGTTCCAACGGTTGATGAAGATGCCGTCCACCTGATAGCGCGTCATGATCTCCTGCTTCACCGCCGTCATGAACTCGAAGTTGTAGGGGCCGAGGCCGCAGGTAACCCACATTTCCGGCGAGGCCCAGTGACGGCGCGGCCGGCCGTCGGCGGTCACCGCGATCCAGTCCGGATGGGCCGCCTGCACCTCATCGTAGGTCGCGTGCGGGTCGGTGCGCGCGAGGACCACGAGGCCGAGTTTGCGGCAACCGGCCACGAGATCGCCGAAGACGTCGCGGTCGCCGAGCCACGCGCTGCGGTGATGAAACGGGACCTGCGTCGGATAAAACGCCACGCACCCGCCGCCGCTCAGGCACACGGCGTCGGCCTTGGTGCGCTGGAAATAATCGAGCCAGAAAGCGGGGTCGAACTTGCCGGGGTCATCCTCGACGAGCGTGAGCTGAGCCCAGCGCATCGGCTGATTCATCCACGAGGGCACGGGTGGCGAGGCGGCGCCGGCGGCCGACGAGGCGGCCGGCGATTCCGCGGCCAGAGCGGGGCGCATCGTCAGCTCGCCCAAGGTGACCACGGCGCCGGCGGCCGCGGAGGTTTTGAGGAAGCTGCGTCGGGTCAGGTCGGGCATGGGGTGGGGAAACTGGCCCGGTCAATTACCGGGCAGCGGGCGGTCGCGCAATGCGGAATCGTGCGGGCGGTTGGCACAGGAGCCAAGAAACAGCAGGGCCGGCCCGGAAGTTTTTACAGGAGAAAACGGAGGGAGGGGGTTTTGACCCCGAGTCGAGCTGAGTTCCTGATTCGGAATTGAATGGGGAAATCAGGAAATCAGGAACGGAGGAAGACCAAAGACCGTTTTAACCACTGAGGCTCACTGATTCACACTGATCAAAACGGGGTTGAAAACACTTAACTGAAGGGGACCCCGGTCGCCTTGGCGGGGCCCGGTATCGTCTGCAAACAGCCACCGGATTGGCGGATAAATTTTCCTTCCTCCGGACTCGCGGTTGCCTCCGGTAAAAAATTCCGGCCCGGTCATCCATCCGCGTGATTCGCGGGAGTCTCTTTGGGCTCAAATTCAGGGCGCCCTAACCGGCAAAAAGGTGGGCGAAAAACCTTGTGGAAAAACCGGCCGGCGGTTGGCTGATCTCACTCGCAATCGTTGGGAACAGGTTGTGAATAAAATTATCGAGGAAAAGAGCAGAAAAAAATTGACGGCGGGGGTCAAAAGGGGTCAATAGGGGGCACTGTGGAGCGCGGAAAAAAATTGCCCTTGGTGACGCCCTCCGGTCCGGTTCCCGGCCCGGCTGTTGGCGCGGCCCCCGGCAATGACACCTACACGGGCTGTTTCCGGCACATGACGGATGATAAAGGCCGCATCACCATTCCGGCGGAATGGCGTTCGGGCCATGAAGGCGCCAACAACCGCTTTCTCGCCGCGCCGAGCCCCGATGGCTGCATCATGGTGCTGCCGCCGCCGGAAATCGAAAAGATCAACGCGAAGTTTTCGGCCATCAAACTGCATGACGCCGGCGGCCAGGCGCTGGCCGCGTCGTTCTATTCCAAGATGCAACGCCTGGCCTTCGACGCACAAGGCCGCATCACCGTGAACGCGGGCCTGCTGGTCCACGCGGGAATCGGGCTCGGCGAGGAGGTCGTGCTCGCGGGCTCGGGCGCGATGTTCAAGCTCTACAGCCCCGGCCGGTGGGCGCAGGTGGAGCAGAAGACGGCGGGCGAAAACTTCGGCGACCTCATGCGCCGGCTGGATCTCTGACCATGCCGCCCGTCGCCACCATGTCCGCCGTCCGCCGGTCGCTCTTTGCCGCCGCGCCGGCGGGGCCCCGGCATTATCCGGCCATCTCGCCGCGGGTGCGCGCCAGCTTCGCGCTCCGGCGGCTCGAGCTGGAACACGCCCACGCCCGCGCCGGCGCGGACAACCGGAGGACGAGCGATGACGTGCGCCAACCCGCGTGAGCTGACCGCCGCCATGACGCCTGGCCACCAACCCGTCCTGCTGCGCGAGGTGCTGGGGTTCCTCGCACCGCGCCCGGGCGGCCGCTACCTGGACCTGACCTTTGGCGGCGGTGGCCACACCCGCGCGATCCTGGAGGCCGCGCCCGGCACGTCGGTCACGGCCCTCGACCGCGACCCCGCCGCGCGGGCGCGGGCCGAACCGCTGCTGGCGGAATTTCCCGGCCGGCTGCAGCTGCTCGACGGCAATTTCGGCCGGCTCGCGGAGATGGAGCCGGGGACCTACGAAGGCATCCTGCTCGACCTCGGCCTGTCCTCCTTCCAGCTCGACGACGCGGAGCGGGGTTTCTCCTTCCGCCACGACGCGCCGGCGGACATGCGCATGGACCCGCGCGCGGGGGTGCCCGCCGCGCGCTGGCTGGAGACAGCCACCGAGGAGATGCTCACGCGCGCGATCCGCGACCTCGGCGAGGAGCGCAACTGGCGGCGGGTCGTGCGGGCCCTCCTCGCGGCCCGCGGCACCGGCGCGCTCGACCGCACGGCGACCCTGGCCGAACTCATCGCCGCCGCCATCCCGCCACGCGACCGTTTTACCTCAAAAATCAACCCGGCGACCCGCTCCTTTCAGGGCATCCGCCTCGCGGTGAATGACGAGCTGGGCGCGTTGGAGCGCGTCCTGCCCGCCGCGTTCGCACGGCTCAACCCGGGCGGGGTGCTCGCCGTCATCGCCTTCCACTCCCTCGAAGACCGGCCGGTGAAGCAATATTTCCGCCGCCTCTGCGGCCAGCCCGAGAGCGACGAGGACCACCGTCCGCAGGATCTGCGGGAAAAGCTCGCCGAACCGCTCACGCGCCGCCCGGTCACCCCGGGGGCCGACGAGCTGGCGGCCAACCCGCGCAGCCGCTCCGCCAAACTTCGCGCCGTCCGCCGCATTTAAACCACGCCGTCCCATGCCACCAGCCCACCGCACCCGTCCCGGCGGCTTTGCCCACCCGCTGCTCCTGCCCACGCTCGCGCTCATCGGCCTGGCCGGCACGGCCGGCCTCGGGGACGTGTGGCTCCGCCAGGAGATCTCCCTCACGGCCAACCGCACGCGGTCGGCCGAGCAGCGGCTCGCGCAGACCAAGCGGGACCTCGCCGAGCTGAACACGCAGATCACGGCCGGGGAGTCGATCGACGCCCTCAACCGCCGCAACACGGAGTGGCAGCTCGGCCTCGGTCCGCCGCGCGAGGCGCAGGTCGTGCGGGTCGCCGTCCCGGCCGAGGAACGGCTGGCCGCGCGCCGCGGGGCGCCGGAGTTCTACGCCAGCCTGGGGCGGGGCGCGACCCCCACGCGCCGGTTTCAACCCGCCGCGGCCCGCTGAGAATTTCCGCCATGTCCCGCGGCTTCGCCTCCAATTCCCGCGTCACGGTTCTCGCCACCGCCGTGCTCCTCGGCTTTGCCGCCGTGGGGGCGCAGCTGCTCAACCTCCATGTCCTCAACCGCGCGGCGCGGCTGCGCGACGTCAACCGCGAGCGGAGCGAGCTGGTGGTCGAACTCTCCCGCCGCGGCGACATCCTCGACGCGCACGGCGACGCCCTTGCGACCAGCCGCACCGAGGTCGCGCTGGCCATCGACCCGTGGGCGCTGGCCGATGCCCTCCAGGCTCTGGACACGGCGCACAAGCCCCTGCTCCGGGCGCAGTTGCTCCGGTCCGAACAGGCCAAGCACACCGCGCTCGCCGCCCTGCTCGGCCTGCGCCCGGACGAGGTGGAGAAGGCCTACACGCCGGCCACGCGCGCCCCGGGCCCCAAGGACGACCTCCGCAGCATCCTGCCCGACGGCCGGGTCAAGGTGCGCTTCGTGAAGTTCCACGACGGCGTGGAGGAGTCGCTCTACGCCCGGCTGACGGACGGGAAGCTGTATCCCCAGGCGGACGGGAAGGCCGCCCCCACCCCGCCGCTCGGCCTGGTCGGCCAGCGCTACGCGGTGCGGGTCTATCCGCACGGCCAGCTGGCCGCCCACGTGGTGGGATTTATCAACAAGGAGGCCCAGCCGGTCACCGGCGTCGAGCACTTCGCGGACTTCTACCTGCGCGGGGCGGACGGCTGGCGTGAATCGGAGAAGGACGGCCGGCAGCGGGAGCTGGAGCAGTTTCGCACCCGCGAGGCGCGGCCCAGCGACGGCTACGCGGTGGCGCTCTCGCTCGACGCGGCGGTCCAGCACATGGCGGAGCAGGAGCTGACGGACATCGCGGCGAAGTTCTCGCCACAGAAGGCGACGATCATTGTGAGCAATGCCCAGACCGGATTCATCCTGGCGATGGCGAACTGGCCCACGTTTGACCTCAATAATTACAACGCCCCCGGTCCAGCCGGGTCGCGGGCCGAGCGGAACATCGCCGTCGCCGACTACCTGGAGCCCGGGTCCACCTTCAAGATTGTCGCGGCCTCCGGCGCGCTGGAGGAGCACCTCGTCACCCCAGCGACGGAGTTCGACTGCTCGCTGGCCAAGGTGGACTACAAGGGCCTGCCCCGGGAGCTGCCGAATGACGACCACCCGTTCACCCGCCCGATCAGCGTCGCCGAGATCATCGAACATTCCTCCAACCGTGGCGCGGCGCAGCTCGGCATGCAGCTGGGTGAGGAGCGGTTGTGGGGCTACGCGCGGGCGTTCGGGTTCGGCGAGCTGACGGGGTTCCCCGCCATCTACCCCGAGACCCCCGGGCTGCTGGCCAACTGGACCAAGTGGAGCGGCAAAGACATCACCCGCATCCCGATGGGCCACACCATCGCCGCCTCGCCGCTGCAGATCCACATGGCCATGGGGGTCATCGCCAGCGGCGGCGAGCTCCTGCGCCCCCAGCTCGTCCGCGAAGTCCGCGACCCGGCCGGCGCGGTAGTCTATCGTTTTGACCGCGACGTGCGCCGCCGCGTCATCAGCGCCGCGACCGCGCGCACCATGTCCGGGATGCTCATGGGCGTCGTGTCAACGGAGGGCACCGCGCCCGAGGCCGCCATCCCCGGGTTCGACGCCGCCGGCAAGACGGGCACGACGCAGAAGGTGATCGACGGCAAATACTCCACCACCCACCACGTCTCGTCCTTTGTCGGGTTTTTCCCCGCGAACCGGCCCGTGGTTGTCATTTCGGTGATTGTGGACGATGGTCATCCGCCGGGCGGTGGCACCGCCTACGGTCGGATCGTTGCGGCCCCGAGCTTCAAGCATCTCGGCGAACAGCTGATCCCCTATCTGGACATCAAGCCCGTCGCGGCCCCGTCCGGTTCCGGGGCTCCGCTGCTCGCGCTGCAAGGAGGCCGCCCATGATCAGCTATCTTCCCACCAACAATCTGCTCATCCACGCCTTCCGGACGCGCGCCCGCGCCACCGCCACCGGCCGCCGCGCCGCGCCCTTCCGGCCAAACCTCTTTAAAATGGCCACTGTGCTTTCCGACTGCCTGCGCGAGGATGTCATCCTCGCCGTGAAGGGTCCGCTGGAGCGGCCGATCTCCGGCCTGGCGATCGACAGCCGCCGCGTCATGCCGGGCAGCCTGTTCTTCGCCCTGCGCGGCCGGCGCGCCGACGGCGCCTCGTTCATTGACGAGGCGGTCAGTCGCGGGGCCGTCGCCATCATCACCGAACAGATGCCCGCGCACCCGCCCGCCCGGGTCACCTACATCCAGGTGGCCGACGCCCGGGCGACGCTGGCGCGCGTCGCCCGACGCTATCACCAGTTTCCCGACCGCGCGCTGGACGTGATCGGGGTCACCGGCACCAACGGCAAGACCACGGTCTCCCACCTCATCAAGCATTTCCTCGACACCGACGGGGCGCGGGCCGGCCTGCTCGGGACGGTCAGCTACGACCTCGGCGCCCGGGTGGTGCCCTCGTTCAAGACCACGCCGGAGGCGCCGGACATCTTTGGCATGCTCGCGCAGATGCGCGGGGCGGGCTGCCGCCAGGCCGTGATGGAGGTCAGCTCGCACGGCATCGACCAGCAGCGCGTGCTCGGCCTGCAGTTGGCCGCCGCGGTCTTCACCAACCTGACGCAGGACCACCTCGACTACCACGGCTCGCTCGAGGCGTATTTTGAGGTGAAGACCCGCCTCTTCACTGGCGCGACCGGCTCGGCCCCGCAGCTCGCCGTGATCAATCTTGACGATGCCCATGGGGCGCGGCTCGCCGCCCTCCTGCCCGCGCACCTCCGCCAGGTCACGTTTGGCGAGAGCCCGCGCGCGCAGGTGCGCGCCGAGCGCGTCAGTCTCGGCTTTCAGGGCGCAACCTTCCGCCTCGTCTGGCCTGGCGGCGCGGCCGAGGTGGGGTCGCCGCTGCTGGGCCGCTACAATGTCAGCAACCTGCTCGCGGCGCTGGCGACACTCCACGGGCTCGGCCACGACGTGGCCCGGTTGCTCCCGCGGCTCGCGGCGTTTCCCGGTGTGCCCGGCCGCATGGAGCGGGTGGACCCGGGCCGGCCGTTCAACCTGCTGGTCGACTACGCCCACACCGACGACGCGCTGCGCAACGCCCTCGGGATGCTCCGCCCCATCACCCCGGGCCGCCTGCTCGTGGTCTTCGGCTGCGGCGGGAGCCGGGACCGGCGGAAGCGGCCGCTCATGGTCGGGGCGGTCCAGGAATTCGCCGACCACGCCTATGCCACGGCGGACAACCCCCGGCAGGAACCGATCGCGCAGATTTTCGCCGACATGAGCGTGGGCGTGACCGAGCCGAGAAAAATCACGTGGGTGGACGACCGGCGGCGGGCACTGAGCCTCGCGCTCGACGCGTGCCGGCCCGGGGACACCCTCCTCGTCGCCGGCAAGGGCCACGAAACCTACCAGGAATTCGGCGACACCATCGTCCCGTTCGACGACCGCCAGGTGCTCCGCGAACTGATCGCCATCAAACACCCGCCCACCCATGAACGACTCCCCCGCCCGGCCTGAGTTCCCCCCCGAACCGCTCGCCGCCTGGAGCGGCGGCCGCTGGTCGGCCCGGCCGGCCGCGCCGGTCACGGGCTTCGCCATCGACACCCGGACGCTGCGGCGCGGCGAGATGTTTGTCGCGCTGAAGACCGGGAAGCGCGACGGACACGCCTTTCTCGCCGAAGCGGCCGCGGCCGGCGCGGCCGGCGCGCTGGTCGCCCGGGCCGACCCGGCGGTGGCGCTGCCCCAGCTCGTCGTGGCCGACCCCCTCGCCGCCTTCCAGGCCATCGCCCGCGCGCACCGGCGGGCGTTCACCGGGACGGTGATCGGGGTCACCGGCAGCTGTGGCAAGACCTCCACCAAAAACCTGCTGGCGCTGCTGCTCGCGGACGGGCCGGACGAGGTGCTCGCGACCGAGGGCAATCTCAACAACCACCTGGGAGTGCCGCTCACGCTCACCCGGCTCGACCCGGCGCGGCACCGTTTCGCCGTCATCGAGGCCGGGATCGGGGCGCCCGGCGAGATGGCGCCGCTCGCGGCCATGATCGAGCCCGACGCCGCGCTGGTCACCACGGTGGCGCCCGCGCATCTCGGGGCGTTTGGCGCGCTGGAGGACCTCGCGCGCGAGAAGGCCGGGCTGGCCGCCGCCGTGCGCCCCCGCGGGGTGGCCCTCTTTCCAAAGGAATGCGTGCGGTTCCCGGCCTTCCGCGACCTGTTGGTCAACCAACTGGTGCTCGAGCGCTCCACGATCCTGCGCCCGGTCACCCGACCGTCGCACACCGTTCATTTCAACCTCATCCAGCGGCCGGCGGAGACGGTCATAGTCATCGCCCACGGCCCGCCGCCGCCCCTGATGTTCAAGCTGCGGCGGGTGACCGACGGCATGGCGCAAAACGCCGCGCTGGCCCTCACGCTGGCGCTGGTCCACGGCGTGCCGGCGGAACGGCTGGCCGCGCGCCTCGCCCGGTGGTCGCCGGCCCCGCTCCGCGGCGAAATTCGCCGGGAGGGCGGCCGACTGCTTTATCTCGACTGTTACAACGCCAACCCCGCCTCGATGGCCGACGCGCTCGACACCTTCGCCGCCATCGCGCCGGCGGGCGCGCCGCGCCTTTACATTCTGGGTGGCATGGAGGAGCTCGGCGCCGACGCGGCCGCCCTCCACCGCCGGCTCGGCCGCTCGCTGCACCTGGGGCCGGACGACCGCCTGCTGGCCATCGGCGACCTGGCCGAGGAGGTCTGCGCGGGGGTCGTCGACCAGGGCGGGCCCGCCCCGCAGGCCAGCGCGGTCACGTCGCTGGAACTTGCCGCCGAATGCCTGGCCGGCTGGCAGGGCGCGGTGTTTTTGAAGGGCAGCCGACGCCACCGGCTCGAGACCCTGCTGGCCGGCGCCCCGGCGCTGGTGGCGGCGCACTGAGAGCTTTGCCATGCTCAGCTTCCTCTCCAATTTTGAGAACGACTTCGGCCCGCTGCGCCTGCTGCGCTACCTCACGGTGCGCACGATGTTCGCGACGATCACGGCCGCGCTGATCGGCTTTGTCATCGGCCCGGGGCTGATCCGCCGGTTTCGCGCACTCAAATTCGGGCGGGACTACGCCGATGCCCGCACGGGCGGCGTCGCGAGCCAGTTCGACAAGCAGCACACCCCGCCGATGGGCGGCCTGATCATTTTCTTCGCGGTCTTCGTCAGCGCGTGGCTGTGGGCGGCGCCCAATGTGTGGGTGTTCGTCAGCCTCTTTGTCTACGCGGTGCTCACCTATGCCGGCTGGCGTGACGACTACCTGAAGGTCGTCCGCCGGAACCACCATGGCATCTCCTCGGGGGAGAAAATCGCCTGGCAGTCGCTCGCGGCCCTCGTCGCGCTCGGGGTCCTGCTGTGGCATCCCGACAGCGCGGAAAAGATCCGCGAGCTCTGGGTGCCGTTCGTCAAGCACGCGGTGATCACCTCGATGCCGTGGTGGCTGCTGCTCGGGCTGGTCTATTTCTGGATCGTGGGCTTCAGCAACGCGATCAACCTCACCGACGGGCTCGACGGGCTCGCCGGCGGCTGCACCATCAGCGTCGTGGTGGTCTTCGGCTTCATGGCCTATCTGGCCGGCAACGCGAGGGCGACCGCCTATCTGGGCATCTCCCATGTGCCGGAAACGGGCGAGCTCGCGGTGATTTGCGGCGCCTTGATCGGCGGCACGCTCGCGTTTCTCTGGTACAACGCGTATCCGGCCGAGGTCTTCATGGGCGACACCGGCTCGCTCGCGCTCGGCGGGTTGATCGGGGTGATGGCGTTCATGATCCACCAGCCGCTCACCCTGGTCATCGTCGGCGGGGTGTTTGTGCTCGAGGCGCTTTCGGTCATCATCCAGGTCAGCTGCTTCAAGCTCACGCGTCACCGCACGGGCACGGGGTACCGGGTGTTTCGCATGGCACCGCTCCATCATCACTTTCAAAAGCTGGGCTGGCCGGAGACCAAGGTGGTGCTCCGGTTCTGGATCGTCTCGCTCATTTTTGCCCTTGCCGGCCTGGCCACGCTGAAGCTGCTCTGACCATGAAACTCGCCCCGCCCGAACTGCTCGCGCCGCTGCTCGCGGCCCCCGCCGCCATCCTGGGCGGGGGGGTGAGCGGCCGCGCGGCGCACCTGCTGGTCGCCCGGCTGGGCGGCCGGGCGGTGCTGTTCGACGAACACGGGGCGGGGGGCGGGCGCACGGCGTTCACCGCGGCCGACGCGGCCGCGCACCCGCTGGTGGTTTTCTCGCCCGGCTTCACCCCGGCCCATCCCTGGCTGGCGGCCGCCCGCGCGGCGGGCGCGCTCTGCCTGCCCGAGCTGGACCTCGCCGCGCTCTGCTGGCGCGGCGCGGTGGTCGCCGTGACCGGCACCAACGGCAAGACCACGCTGACGGAGTTCCTCGCGCATGCGCTGCGCAGCCTCGGGCGGGATGCCGCCGCCACCGGGAATGTCGGCCACGCCTTCGCCGAGCTCGTCGCCGAGACCGACGGTGGCACCCCTGATGCGACCGCCGTGGTCGAGGTCAGCTCGTTCCAGGCGGAGGCGCTGCAGCACCTCCGCGCGGACGCGGTGCTCTGGACCAATTTGGCGGAGGACCACCTGGAGCGGCACGGCACGATGGAGGCCTATTTCGCGGCCAAGCGGAACCTGGTCTCCCGCGCGCGCGGCCCCCGCTGGTTCGCCGGCCCGTCCGTCGCGCGATTTGCCGCCGCCGGCCCCGCTGCCGTGATCGTGGCGACCGAGGACCAGCCCGCCGACCCGCGGCTGCGCGGGACGGCGTTTGCCGGCCATCCCCAGCGGGAAAACTTTCTGCTGGCCGCAGCGTGGTGGAAGGCGGCGGGCCTGCCGGAGGCGGCCTTGTTCGCCGCGGCGGGGACGTTCCGGCTGGGCGATCACCGCCTCGCGCCGGTGGCGGTGCGCGACGGGGTGACCTGGTGGGATGATTCCAAGGCGACCAACTTTCACGCGGTCGAGGCCGCGCTGGCCGGCTTCGCCGCGCCGGTCATCCTCATCGCCGGCGGCAAGTCCAAAGGGGGCGACCTGGCCGCCTTTGTCGGCCGCATCGCGCCGCGGGTGCGGCACCTCTGCCTCATGGGCGAAACCCGCGCGGCCCTCGCGGCCGCGTGCGCCGCGCGCGGGGTCGCCTGCACCGACTGCGGGGTGCTCGCCACCGCCGTCCGGCGGGCGGCCGCGCTGGCGCGGCCCGGCGACCAGGTGCTGCTCAGCCCGGGCTTTGCCAGCTTCGACCAGTTCCGGGACTACGCCGACCGCGGCGCTCAATTCACCGCGCTCGTGCACTCCCTGGCCGGCCCGCCGCCGGCGGTCGCCGCGGCCACCTTCTTCTCCCCCGCCCTTTCCACCTTATCACCATGAAAATCCTAAAAATCTCCGGAATTGTCGCCGCCATCCATGTGGCGTTGTTCCTGCTCGTCTTCGCCATCCCCGGCTGCCATTCGACCGGCAAGCCGGCCTCGGCCACCGTGGCCATCGCCGACAACCCGCCCCCGGGCCCCGCGTCCGCCGGCAACGCCACTCCCGCGCCCGCCCCCGCGCCGGCTCTTTCGCCGCCGCCGGCGCCCGGGTTTGATCCGGACGCGCCCGCCGCGCCGCGGTTCAACCCCACCCGGCCCGGGACGGCCGCCGCCATCTCCCTCGCGCCACCGCCGCCGGCCGCGGTGCCGGTCGCGCCGCCGACCGCCACCACGCAGCACATCGTGGCCAACGGTGAAAGCCTGTGGACGATCGCCAAGAAGTATAAAATTCTGCCAGCCGCGCTGGCCAAGGCCAACAACATCAGTGTCAGCGCGGTGCTGCACCCCGGCCAGAAGCTGCTGGTGCCGGACGGCGGTCTCGCCGCGGCGGCCACGCCAGCCCTGCCCGGCCCCGCGCTGGTCGGGACGGCACCCGCGCCCACGGCGGTGGCCGACGGCACGACGCATGTCGTCAAATCCGGCGAGACCCTGGGCGTCATCGCCCGATCCTACGGGGTGAAGGTGGGAGACCTTGAGGTGGCCAACCACATCACCGACCCCGCCAAGATCCGCGTCGGCCAGACCCTGAAGATTCCCCTCTCGGCCAAAACCGCCCCCAAGTCCGCCAGTCCCGCCCTACCGGCGGCGGAGCCGGCCATCGGTCCGGCCCCGGCACCGCCGGCCGCGCCGGTGGACCTCGGTTTCAAGGGCCTGTCCGACAGCACAGCCACGCCCACGGCTCCGGCCCCCGCCATCAAGCTGGCCCCGCCGCCGCCGCCGCCCGCCAGCGCGACCGCGCCGGACGCCCCCGTCATCAAAGTTGATGACAGCGGCGCGCCGCGCATCCCGTAAACGATCCCAACCCACCAGCCCGCTCCGCGTGACCTCCACCGCCATCCACCCCGGCTCCCCGCGCGGTCGTTTCGCGCTGACCCCCGCCGCCCTCATCGTCGTGTGCGCCTGCGCGCTGCTGGCGCTCGGGCTGACGATTTTGTTCAGTGCCAGCGCGGCCTTCAAACAGGGGCCGTTTTACTACCTCGACAAGCAGGTGGTCGGCGTGGTGGTGGCGGCCGTGATCGCGCTGGGGGTGAGCCGGGTGAACCTGGAATGGGTGCGCCGGCGGGTTTGGTGGGTGGGAGGCATCGCGGTGGCGATGCTCCTGCTGGTGCTGGTCCCCGGCCTGGGCATCGCGGTGAAGGGCAGCCGCCGCTGGCTCGGCCACGGCGGGGCGCGGCTGCAGGTCTCGGAGTTTGCCAAGATCGCCCTGGTGTTCTGTCTCGCGCACTATCTGGCGCTGAACCAGAACCGGATCCAGGATCTGAAGCGCGGCTTCCTCCTGCCGCTGGCGATCATCGGCGCTTTTGCGCTGCCCATTGTGCTCGAACCCGACTTCGGGATGGCGGCCCTGTTTCTCGTCGTCGGGCTGGCCCTGCTTTATCTCACCGGGGCCAGGTGGCGCCACATTTTGGCGGCCATCGGCCTGGCTGGGGCGGGTTTCACGGTGATGGTGCTGCACAACCCAAACCGCCTGCAGCGGCTCACGGAGTATCTCGGCGACCATCCGCCCTACCAGCTGGTGCAGGCACAGGCGGCGTTCGCGGCCGGCGGGGTGGAGGGAGCGGGCCTCGGCCAGGGCCGGCAGCAGCTCTCCTACCTGCCGGAGGCGCACACCGACTTCATCGCCTCCGTCGTGGGGGAGGAGCTGGGCCTGGGTTACACGCTCGGGATCGTGGCCGTGTTTGTGGTCATTTTTATCGCGGGCCTGGTGCATCTGCGGCGTGCGCCCAACCTGTTCCAATTTCTGCTCGTCGCGGGCTGCCTGCTCTTCATCACCGCGCAGGCACTCGTCAACCTGCTCATGGTCACGGGGCTCATCCCGCCCAAGGGGATGTCCCTGCCGTTTATCAGCGCCGGTCTTTCCAATCTGCTCCTCATGGGGGTGCTCGTCGGTCTCATCGTCAACACCCAGCGGTCGTGGCCGCGTCCCGGCCTCGGGCTGGACCGGCGGGTGGTGGAGCTCTCGCCCGAGCCGGCGAAAGAGGATTCCGCATGAGCCACTATCTCATCTCCTGTGGCGGCACGGGCGGTCATCTCGCGCCGGGGATCGCGCTCGCAGAGGGCCTCATCGCCCGGGGTGACAGCGCGACCCTCCTCGTCAGCGGCAAGCTGATCGACACCCGGCTGCTGGAGAAATATCCGTCGCTCGACTTTGTACGGATTCCAGGAGCCCCCCTGGTCCGGGACCCGGCCGGGCTGGCCCGGTTCGTCTGGTCGCAGACGCACGGCGTGGGCTTCGGACTGCGGCTGGTGCGGGCGACCCGGCCGGCGGCCATCGTGGGTTTTGGCGGGTTCACGACCGGGGCGATGGTCCTCGCGGGCGTCCTGTGCCGCGTGCCGGTCGCCTTGCACGAGGCCAACCGGGTGCCGGGCCGGACCATCCGCCTGTTCAGCCGGCTCGCGCGGCGGGTGTATCTGCCGCCGGGGGTGCTGCTGACCGGTGTCGGCCCCGCCGCGCGGCGGCACGCCGCCCTGCCCGTGCGCCGCGAAATCACCCGTCGGCCGCGCGAGGAGGCCCGCGCCCGCCTCGGCCTCGATCCGACGCGAACGACCCTGGTTGTCCTCGGCGGCAGCCAGGGGGCGGGCGCGCTCAACACCTGGGTGCGGCGCCAGCTCCCGGAGTTTGCCGCCGCGGGCGTGCAGGTGTGTTGTATCACCGGCCCCGGCCATCCGGTCGCCGCAGAACCCGCCGGGCGCGACGCCAGCGGCTTGGCGGTGCCGGCGGTTTTCCTGCCCTTTTGCGACGACATGGCCTCGCTGCTCTCGGCCGCCGACCTGGCGGTGTCGCGCGCGGGGGCCGGGACGCTGGCCGAGTTGGCGCGGTGCGAGACACCCGCCCTCCTCGTGCCCTACCCGCACGCCGCCGACAACCACCAGCAGGCCAACGCCGATTTTTTCGCGCAACAAGGCGGCGGGCTGGTGCTCGAGCAGCCCAAGCTCGATCAACTCGGCGCCCTGGCGCGCGGGCTGCTCGCCGACCCGGCCCGGCTGGCGCGTTTCCGCACCCGGCTCCGCCAAATGGACCGCCCCGGCACCCTTGATCTGATCATCCGCGACCTCGATTCGCTCCACCCCGGGACCGGCCACCCCATGCCGGCGCCGGCCGCCCCCGCATGAACCCGCCATGAGACGCGACCCGCTGCCTCTGCTGTTTGGCCGCGAAGTGACCGCCCTCCACTGCGTGGGGGTGGGCGGGATGGGGCTCGGGCCGCTCGCGATCTATCTCGCGCAGCTCGGCTTCGCCGTGAGCGGCGAGGATGACGCGATGACCGAGCCCATGCGCGCGCAATTGGAACGCGCCGGGGTCGGGCTCACCGCGCCGGGCGCGGTGCCGGCCGAGTGCGGGTTGGTCGCGGTGTCATCCGCCATCGCGCCGGGACACCCGGCGGTCGGAGCCGCCCGGATCCGCCGGCTGCCGCTCGTCCGCCGCGGGGAACTGCTGGCCGAGGCGACGCGCGGGAAAAAACTGGCGGCCGTGTGCGGCTCCCACGGGAAGACGACCACCACCGCCATGCTCATCACCGTGCTGCGCGCGGCCGGTTTTCCCGCCGGCTGGGTGCTGGGTGGCCTCTGCGCCGACGACACCCCGCCCGCCCGGGCCGGCCAGAACGACTGGGTCGTCGCCGAAATCGACGAGAGCGACGGCACCATGGACGCCTTTGCGCCCGCGCTCACCCTGGCGGTCAACCTCGACTGGGACCATCCCGACCATTATCCCCGCCCGGAGGAGCTGGAGGCGGCGTTTGCGGCGCTCTTCACGCGCACGCGCGGGCCGGTGCTGGTGAGCGACGCCTGCGCGTGGTCGCTCCGGATCATGGCCCGGGTGGGGCACGCGGGCCGCGACGTGCCGGCGGGCGCCACCTTTGGCCGCACCGGCGACTTTCGCGGCGAGGTGATGCTCGAATCCGGCGGGCAGCAGACGCTCCGGCTCGGCGGCCGGTTCCCCTCCGGCACCGCGGTGGTGCGGGCCCAGGGGGACTTCAACGCCGCCAACGCCACGGCCGCTCTCGCCGCCGCGCAGCTCATGGGGGTCCGGCTCACCCCCCAGCTGCTCGCGGAATTTTCCGGCGTGCGCCGCCGGCAGACGGTGCTGCGCGCGGACGACGGCCCCGTCGTCATCGAAGACTACGCCCACCACCCGGCAGAGATCCGGGCGCTGCTCGGCAGCCTGCGCCGGCGCGCGGCCGGGCGGCTGGTCGTCGTGTTCCAGCCGCACCGGTTCAGCCGCACCGCCCAGTTCAAGGCCGAGTTCGCGGCGGCGCTCGCGCTGGGCGACACCATTTTCCTCCTCGATGTTTACGGCGCGGGCGAGGCGCCGATTCCGGGCGGCACTGCGGCGGACCTTTACGCCGAACTGCAGCGCGCCGCGCCCGCCCGGTTGGTCACCTACCTGCCGGGCGACCCCGACGGCCTGCTCGCCGCGCTGGTCCGCGCCGTGGGCCGGGACGATCTCGTCGCGTTTGTCGGCGCGGGCGACATCGACCGGCTGGCGCGGCGCTGGCTCGGTCTCGTCGCCGCCGGCGAGGAGCTGGCCCGCGGGTGGGACGCGCGGGCGGAGGCGCTGCGGCAGGCGGTGTCGACCGCGACCAAAATCCGGCGCGAGGAGCCGCTGGCGAGGAAGACCACCCTGGGCGTCGGCGGGGCGGCGCGGCTTTATGCGGAGCCGACGGGTGAGGAGGATCTGGCCGCGCTCGTGCGCACGGCCGGGACGCTCGGCCTGCCCGTCGTCATGCTGGGCCGCGGCTCCAATCTCATCGTGCCCGACGAAGGGGTGGACGCGCTGGTCCTCAGCCTGCGCCAGCCGGCCTGGGAGGGCTTTGCGGCGCAGCCCGACGGCCGGGTCTGGGCCGGCGCGGGCCTGCGGTTGAAGCAACTGTGCGGCCTGGCGGCCAAGGCGGGCCTGCAGGGGTTCGAGTTTCTTGAGGGCATCCCCGGCAATGTCGGCGGGGCGCTGCGCATGAACGCCGGCGCGATGGGGGGCTGCCTGTTCGACGTCGTGGACGAGGTGCGGGTGATGACCTTTGACGGCATGGTGCGGGTGCTGGCCCGGTCCGACCTGCATGTGGACTACCGGCATTGCGCGGAGCTCCACGGGGCCGTCGCGCTGGGCGCGCTGCTCCGGCCGGTGGCGGGCGCGGCTGCGGCCGAGATCGGCCGCCAGACCGGGATCTACCGCGACCAGCGCCAGAAATCGCAGCCCCGCGAACCGAGCGCCGGCTGCGTGTTCAAGAATCCGCCGGGCGACTCGGCCGGCCGGCTGATCGACGCGAGCGGGTTGAAGGGCGAGCAGGTGGGGGACGCCGCCGTGTCGGACATCCACGCCAATTTCATCATCAACCGCGGCCACGCGAGCGCGGCGGACGTGATCTCGCTGATGCGCCTCGTGCGGGCGCGGGTTGAGCAGGCGCAGGGCGTGCGGCTCGAGCCCGAGGTCCTGCTCTACGCCAAAAAATGGGAGGACGTGCTGTGACCACCCCGGTCATGGCGGTGTTCGCCGGCGGCACCTCGGCCGAGCGGGAGGTCTCGCTCGGCTCCGGCCGGGCGTGCGCGCTGGCGCTGGCGCGCAGTTTCCCGACCCGGCTGTTTGAGCTCGCCGACAACGCGCTGCCGTCCGGCCTGGACGCCCGGCGGCACATTGTCTTCTCCGTGCTGCACGGCACCTTTGGCGAGGATGGCGGCATGCAGCGGCTGCTGGACGCCGCCGGGGTCGGTTACGCGGGCTGCGACGCGGCGGCCAGCGCGCTGACGATGGACAAGACCCGCACCAAGGCGGCCGTCGCGGCCCGCGGCGTGGGCGTGGCACCGGCGGTCGTTTTCGCCGCCGACCACCCGCCCGCCGCCGACGAGGTCATCGCCCGGCTCGGGGGCGGGAGCCTGGTCGTGAAGCCCAACAACGAGGGCAGCAGTGTCGGCCTGGCGATTGTCAACGGCCCGGCGGAACTCGCGGCGAAGCTCGCCGGCCTCACGCCCGGCACCTGGCTCATTGAGCCGCGCCTGGTCGGGCGGGAGCTGTCCGTCGGGGTGGTCAACGGCCGCGCCCTCGGGGTGGTCGAAATCCGCCCGAAGTCCGGGGTATATGACTATGCGAGCAAGTACACCAAGGGGATGACCGAGTATCTCGCACCCGCGCCGCTGGACCTGCCGACGACCCGCGCGGTGCAGGTGGCGGCGGAGACGGCCTTTGCGGCCTGCGGCTGCCGCGACTACGCGCGGGTGGACTTCATCCTCGCATCTGAACAAAATGTGAACAACCCGCTTTATTTGCTGGAAATCAACGCTCTCCCGGGCATGAAAGAGACCAGCCTCTTGCCGATGAGCGCGCGCTGTGCGGGGCATGATTTCACGGGCCTGGTCCGGGAGCTGGTCAGCCCTGCCGTGCAACGCTTTCGGACCGGAGGTGTCGTCCCCGCATGAATTCCGCCGTCGTCCATTCGCCGCTCCCGCGCTCCTGGCGCGACATCGCGCAGCCCGTCGCCCCGCGGGCGATGTCGCGCGAGGGTCGTCGTCGTCGCGTGCGGGCCGTCGCCCAGGCCGGGGGCCTGGTGCTGGCGCTCGCCGCGGTCACGTGGGGCGGAGTGGAGGTGGCCACGGCCTGGCGGCATGATCCCGGCACCCTCCTCACTCCGGCCGGGGCGGCGCCGGTCCGCAACATCTCGCTGCGCACCGACGGGGTCCTCGACGCGGCCTGGCTGCGCCTGACGCTCGCGCTCCCGCCCAAGACCAATCTGATGGCGCTGGACCTGCCCGCGCTCCAGCGGCGCCTCCGCTCCAGCGGCCAGGTGCAGTCGGCCGAGCTCACCCGGGTTTTTCCCGACAAGCTCCTGGTGGTGTTGAAGGAGCGCGCCCCGGTGGCCCGCCTCATGGCACAGGTGGGTGACGCCCCGCCGGCGCAGCTGCTGGTGGCGCGCGACGGCACCGTGTTTGCCGAGGTGGGCCATGCGCCGGAATTTCTCGCCGGGCTGCCATTTCTCGACGGGGTGCGGCTGGTGCGGGCGGGCGCGGGTTTCGCGCCGATCGCCGGGATGCCGGCGGTGGCCGGCCTGCTCGACGTCGCGCGTGCCAACACCCCCGAGTTGTCCCGCGGTTTTCAGGTCGTGTCGCTCGCCCGGCTCGAGTCCGACGACCTGATCATCGTCCGGTCCGACGCGGTGCGTGAGATCACCTTTGGCGCGCACGCAGACTTCCTCCGGCAGCTCGCGCAACTGGACTATGTGCTGGACCAGACAGGCCGGGGGCCGACAGCCCAGCCCTTGGGCTCGGTCAACCTCGCCCTTGGCGGCGGGCAGGTGCCCGTGTCACGGGCGTGGTCGGTGGCGTCGCTGCGCCCGGCGCTGCCGCCGGCCGGCATCGCGCCTTCGTCCGCGGCGGCCGCGGTCCCGGCCCTGTTTTCCCTCCCCCCCCAGTTCTCCGCCACCTCCCATGATCTCTAGAAACAGATACGTCGGCGCGGTCGAAATCGGCACCTCCAAGGTCGTCGCGCTCATCGGCCAGTACTCGCGCGGGCGCAGCCTCAGCCTCATCGGTCTGGGCGAATGCCCCTCCCGTGGCGTGATCAAGGGCGCCGTCGTCGACTACAAGGCCGCCAGCGAGTGCGTCCACCACGCCCTGGAGCAGGCCGAGCGCGGCGCCGGGGTCCGCCTCGACGAGGTCTATCTCGCGCAGAGCGGTGGCCACCTGGAGGGCTTTCAGAACGAGGAGGGGGTCAATGTTTCCGCGGCCGACAGCATGGTGAGCGCGCCCGACATCGAGACGGTCTGCCATCTGGCCAAGACCCGGCACCTGCCCGACGGGCGCATGGTCGTCCACCACCTGCGCCGGCCCTTCCGGCTCGACGGCCGCCTGCTCCCCGACCCCGAGCACCATTCCGGGCGCCGGCTCGAGGTCGGCTACTGGACCGTGCATGGCCAGGAAAACCTCATCGCCGACCACATCCATGTCATCCGCGGCTACAACGTCCGGGTGACGGAGCTCATCCTCTCCAGTCTCGCCTCGGGCGCGCTGCTGACGACGCCGGACGACCGGCGCGCCGGCGCGCTCGTGCTCGACCTCGGCGCGGGCACGACCGACTACGTGCTCTACCGCGAGGGTTGCGCGTTTCTCACCGGCGTGCTGCCGGTCGGCGGGCTCCATCTCACCAACGACCTGAGCCTCGGCCTGCGGCTCAACAACCAGGACCAGGCCGAAAAGCTCAAGCTCCGCCATGGCCGCGGGGTGGTCGCGACGAAGGACCGCGCCGAGAAGGTCTGGCTCAACGGCGACCTCTCCGTCGGCGACCGGCAGTTCCCGCGCCAGACCATCGAGCAGATCACCGCCGCCCGCACGCGCGAGATCTTCGAGGTTGTGCGGCAGAAGCTCGGGGCGGGCTTCGACCCCGAGCGGACCGCCGCCGGCGTCATCCTCACCGGCGGCGCCTCCAAGCTGCCCGGTCTCGACGAGGCCGCCGCGCAGGTCTTCGGACTCCCCGTCCGCCTCGGCGAGCCGCCCGACTGGGTGGGCGACGACCTGCGGGCGCCGGGCTTCAGCACGGCCCTCGGCCTGCTCTGCTACGGTTTTGCCGCCCCGTCCGACCCGCCCCCGCCCGGCCGCCGCCGGTCCGGCACCGGCCTGTTGGGGAAAATGTTCTCCAGCCTCTTCGGTTTCCTCCTCTGATCACCATGTCCATCACCCCCGATTCCGGCGAGCTGCCCCTCGCCCGCGACCTCCCCGCCGGCCGCCCGCTTTCGCTCAAGGTCATCGGCGTCGGCGGCGCCGGGGCCAACATCGTCCGCCGGCTCCACGCCGAGAATCTCCCCGGCCTGGCGCTCGCCGTCGTGGACACCGACCAGGCCGTGCTGACCGCCGCGGATTTGCCGGATCGGACGTTGCTGGGCGCCGCGCTCACGCGCGGCCTCGGCGCGGGCGGCGACCCGGCGCTCGGCCGCGAGGCCGCCACGGCCGAGCCGGAGAAGATCTCCGCCCTCGTGAAGGACTGCGACCTCGTCTTTCTTGTCGGCGGCATGGGCGGGGGCACGGGCGCGGGGGTGACCCCGGTGCTGGCCGAGGCCGCCACCCGGGCGGGCGCGCTGGTCCTCGCCTTTGTCACCCTGCCCTTCAGCTTCGAGCGCGGCCGCGTCGCGGCCGCCGAGGAGAGCCTGCGGACCCTCCGGACAGGCTGTGACGCCGTGCTGCCGCTGCCCAACGACATTTTGCTCCAGGCCGCGGCCGAGCATGAAAACGCCCGCCACGCCTTTGCGCGCGCCGACGAGTGGATTGGCCGCGCGGTCAAATCCGTGTGGGCCATGCTTTCGCGGCCCGGTCTCATCCCGCTCGACCTCGCCAAGCTCCAGCAGGCCTTTGCCACACGCGGGGGTCGGACGCTCTTCGGGCTGGGCCAGGGCGCGGGCTCGACGGCCGTCGCCGACGCGGTGGCCAGCCTGCGCCTGTGCCCCCTGCTGCAGTCGCCGGAGTTCGCCCGCAAGGCCGACCGGCTGCTGGTGAGCATCCTGGGCGGGCCCGGACTTACGCTCCAGGACGTGCGGACGCTCATGGACGCGGTGGCGGAGCAATTTGGCCGCGACCCGCTGGTGATCCCCGGGGCGGCGATGGACGACGCCATGGGGGACCGGGTGGAGATCGTGGTGCTCGGCACCTGCGAACTTGGCGGCCGGCGGCAGACCCCCCGCCGGGCCTCCGCGCGGGATCGCGCCGCAGCGGCGGCGGGCGCGCCGGAGCCAGCGCCGGCCGAGGCCGCGCAGAACGAGTTTGCCTTCGGCACCGAGACGGAGAGCCGGGGCTATTTCGACAAGACCGACCGGAACCTCTTCGAAGGCCAGGATCTCGACATCCCCACCTACCAGCGCAAAGGGATCAAGCTGGTGCTGTGAGCGGGTGCGCGGCCTGGCTGGACGCCCCGGAGTGGTTGGACGCACTGCTTTCCTCGGTCGCCAAACTGAAGCGCTGTCCCTGCGGCTACCTGCGTAAATTTCCTGCCCTTCCCGCTCCGCGCCCGAAATGACTCTTGCCCAAAGCCGCGCTGTTTGTAGGCTGTTTCCATGACCCAAGCCGTGGCCCAAATCCTTGAAGAGGTTGAGCACCTTTCCGCCCCCGAACGCGCCGAGCTCACCGACCGCTTGGTGGAGGGGCTCGCGCACAATATTCCCCCGGACATCGCCCGCGCCCAGATGACGGAGGTTCGCCGTCGCATCTCGCAGATCGAGTCGGGCGAGGTCGCGCTCATTCCCGGCGACGAGGCGCTGGCGCAAGTTCGGCGGCGCATGGCCGCCGCCAACGCGTCAAGTTGATGGCCGTCTCGCACGCTTTTCATCCCGAGGCGCTTTACGAGTATGCGGAGGCCGCCGACTATTATTTGCGTGAGGTTTCGCCTCGCGTGGCCGAAAAGTTTGTCACGGCGGTCGAGGCCGCTGTCGCCACCGTGGTCGCGGCTCCGGCCCGTTGGTCGGTCGTCGAAGAACCAGAGGTTCGGCGTTTCGTCTTCATGGGTTTTCCTTTCGTGCTCTACTACCGCTGGGAAGTGCCTCATGGGCGCGTCGGCATTTATGCGGTCATGCATTGCAGCCGGGAGCCCGGCTATTGGCGGCATCGCCTCGGGCGCGATGCCTGAAAAAAGGCCCGCGCTCTCGATCCGCGAGCTGCAGAATGACAAGTCGGATGAGAGCCCTGCTGTCATATGTTCCAGGATACAAGCTGCCTGTCTGCCGACCTCCGGCTTCCGGCGTCTGACTTCTGACATCTGACTTCTGGTTTCTTCCGCCAACCGCCCGCACCATCGCCGACCTCGCGGGCAGCGACCGCGTCGAGCAGCCGCATCTCCTCGAAGCCATCCAATACCGCTCGCTGGACCGGAACGTGTTTTACTGACAGATATGTATCCGGAGAACGGTTACCGATTGTTTCACCTGGCCACCGGAGAGACAGTTAAACCGGCTCCCATTAAATCTTAAAACCTGACCCCGTCGGATTGCTCTCGCGGCGGCAGAAAAAAAGTGGGCGCGGCTTTGCCAGCCAGGCTGCGCGTCGCCCCCAAGGCGCAACCAGGCCTCGTGGACGAGGGCGGTGGGTTGGAGGGTATGTCCCGGTGCCTCGCGGGCCATTTTGGCGGCGGCAATTCGGCGCAGCTCGGCATAGACGAGCTGCATCAGCTCAGCAGCAGCTTGCGCGTCGCCAGTGCGGGCGCGTTCAAGGACTAGGGTAACGTCGCTCTTTAGATCTGGGATGCATGGTTGTGGCCGGCAGCGGTCGGTGTGGCAAGTTCTCGCTATAACCCGCGGTACAGCCGGCGGCAGCCCGCCATGGGGCGCGCAGGGGGTGTTCGCTTCGAGAACGAGTCACAAACAAACTGTATTCGGCGCTGAGAGGGTCTTAAAACCTCCTCCCTATCCATTTCTCTCGCATTTGGGCAGGCAGGAGAAGGTGGTAGAATGGCAACGAAGCGCTGTCCCTGTGGCTAACTGGGCGACCCGAAACACGAGTGCCGGTGCTCGCCGTCACAGATCATCAAATACCGGGCACGGATCAGCGGCCCGCTGCTGGACCGCATCGACCTGCACATCGAAGCCCCGGCCCTCTCGATCCGCGAACTGCAAAACGCCAACCCTGGCGAAACCTCCACTGTCATCCGCGCCCGCGTGCAGGCCGCGCGCGAGCGCCAGCTCGCGCGCTTCGCCGGCACGAAGCTCACCGCTGGATCCGCTTGGCCACCGGGGAGCCGGTTAAACCGACCGACCTTAATACTTAAAACCGGATCCCGTCAGATTGGCCCGGCTGGAAGACGGTGCGAGCCGGTGCCACCCCTGCTCACGTTTCGCGCAGGGCGGCGGCAATGGGGATGCGGGCCGCGCGGATCGCGGGAAACAGCCCGCCCAGCACGCCGATCATCGCCGCCCAGAGGATCGCCTCCACGAGCAGCGCTGGTGACACCCGGAACGCGAACGCCACCTGGCTGAAGGTCTGCCAGTTCATCGTCGAGGTCGTGTGGCCGTCGAACGCGAGCCACGCCCCCGCCGCGCCGAGCACGCCGCCGGCCAGCGCGAGCGCGAGCGACTCGAGCAGCACGGAGACGACCACCGGACTGGAGCCGAAGCCGAGCGCGCGCAGCGTGGCGATCTCACGCGTCCGCGCCGCGACCGAGCTGTACATCGTGTTGAGCGCGCCGAACAGCGCCCCCACCGCCATCAGCCCCGCGATGGTGATGCCGATGCCCTTCACGAAACCCACCAGCAACGTGGACTGCTCGGCATAAAAATCCGATTGGCGCATAGCCTTGATGCTGAGCGACGGATTGGTCGTGAGCGCGTCGGTGAAAGTGTGGAACGCGTCGGCCGAGATGAGCTTGGCATAGACGGCCTGGTAGGTGTCGCCGCGATGGTAGGCGGGCTGGAGCACGGCGGCGTCCGTCCAGACCTCGGACTCGGCCACACCGCCGCCCGCGGTAAAAACGCCCACGACCGCCCACTCGGTCTGCCCAACGCGGACGGTCCGGCCCACGTCGAGCCCGGAAAACTGGCGCGCGGCCCCGACGCCGACCATGACCTCGTTTTTGCCCGGCTCGAAGCGGCGACCCTCCAGCAGGGTGAGGTTGCCGCGCACGTCGAAGGCGGCGGGCGAGACGCCGCGGAGCGGGACGTTGGCGTCGGTGCCGGTGGAACGCTTCGGGAGGTTGATGACGACAAACAGCTCGGCCGAGGCGAGCGGGAGATTGGCGGCGTTGCGCGCGAGGCCGGGGGCGTCGGCGATGAGGCGGGTGTCGTCGTGCGTGAGGCCGCTATTCATCTCGGTGTCGGAACCGCTGCGGAGCACGATGGCGACATCGGGGGAGCCGGAGACGGCGAGCACGCGCTGGAAGCCCTCGGCGATGGAGAGGACGCCGACCAGCACGGTCACGACGCCCGCGATGCCGACGGCGGCGGCCAGGGCCGCGCCGCGCCGCTCAGGGAGCGTCTTGAGATTGGCGAAGGTGATGGCGGAGATTTGGGAGAGCCAGTTGAGCATCGCGGGGAAAACGTTTCAGGCCTGACGGCGGAGGGCCTCGCTGACGCCGAGGCGCATGGCCTGGAGGGCGGGCAGCGCGCCGGTGACGAGGCCGAGGGCGACCATGAGTCCCGCGCCGAGCATGAGGTGCTGCGTCGGGACATAGAAGACGGGCAGCATGCTCGGCACCGGGCTGCCGCCGACGGTCATCAGCCACGCGGCGCCGAGGCCGCCGACCCCGCCGAGCACCGCCAACAGGCACGACTCGGCGAGCACGAGCCCGAGGACGAGGGTGTTGGTGAAGCCGAGCGCCTTGAGCACGCCGATCTCCTCGGTGCGCTCGCGCACGCCCTGGGTGATGGTGTTGCCGGAGACGAGCAGGATGGTGAAAAAGACCGCGCCGAGGATGCCGGTGATGATCGCACCGATGTCGCCGACCTGCTGGGCGAAGCCCTGCATCATCGCCGCCTCTGGCTCGGTTTTGGTCTCGTAGGCGGAGTTGGCAAACTCGCGGTCCACGGCGGCGGAGATCGCATCGGCGCGCGCGGCGTCGCCCACGCGGACGGCGAACCAACTGATCGTGCCCTTGTTCTGCCCGCGGCCCTCGTCGAAATAGTCGTAACGAAAGAAAAACTGCGAGGTATCCACGCTTTTCCTGGCCGCCTCGTAGGTGCCGACAATCTCGAACTCCCACGCGTCGCCGCCGTCGGCATGGCGCCAGATGGGCGCGGTGAGCGGGATGCGGTCGCCGACCTTCCAGTGGAACCGCTCCAGCAAGGTGCGGCCGACAATGGCGCCGTTGCGGGTCGTGCGCCACGCCTGCCGGTGCGCGTCCGAGACCACGAACTCGGGATACATCCTCAGAAAATCATCCGGCTCGACGGGCATGGAGGCGAAAAAGTTTTTCGGGTCCTGGTAGATGCCGCCAAACCACGTCTGCGCCGTGACGCCGCTCACGCCCGGAATCGCCGCGATGCGCGCCTGGTAGCTGATCGGGATCATCTGGATGATGGAGACCTTGTGCCGCGTCATCAGGCGGTCGGCGTTGGCGATGCTGACGTCGCCGGTGAGCGCCAGCTTGAGCGCGCCGAGCAGCCCAAACAGAAAGAAGGCGATGCCGATGGACAGCAGCGTCAGCAGCGTGCGCAGTTTCTTGCGCCGCAGGTTGCACGCGACGAGGTAGAGAAACTTCATGCGGGCGCGGCCGCGGAGAGCTGGCCCTTGTCGAGATGGACGGTGCGGCTGGCGCGCGCCGAAGCGTGCGGGTCGTGCGTGACCATGATGATGGTTTTGCCCTGCTCGCGGTTGAGCGTCTGCAGCAGGCTGAGGATCTCGTCGCCCGACTTGCGGTCGAGGTCGCCGGTCGGCTCGTCGCAGAGCAGCAAGGTCGGGTCGGTGACGATGGCGCGCGCGATGCCCACGCGCTGCTGCTCGCCGCCGGAGAGCTGGCGGGGGTAGTGGTTGGTGCGGTCCCTGAGGCCCACGACGGCGAGCGCGGTGGCGACATGCCGGCGCCGCTCGGCCCGGGAGAGCGGCGTGAGCAGGAGCGGCAGCTCGACGTTGCGCTCGGCGGTCATCACGGGGAGCAGGTTGTAGAACTGAAACACGAGCCCGACGTGCCGCGCGCGCCAGCCGGCGAGGCGGCGGTCGGTGAGCGCGTCAATGCGCTCGCCGCCGATCTCGACGGCGCCCTTCGTCGGACGATCAAGCCCGCCGAGCAGGTTGAGCAAGGTGGACTTGCCCGAGCCCGAGGGACCCATCAGCGCGAGGAATTCACCGCGTTGCACGGTGAGGCTCAGGCCGGCAAGGACGCGAATTTCCTCGGAGCCGCGGCGGTAGGTCTTGTCCACCCCGGTGAGGTGGATGAGCGGGGACTGGTCCGTGGTCATGGTTTTATCATTTCGGCAATGGTGGTGCCGTCCGCGAGGTCGTCGGGGCCCTCGATGACGATGATTTCACCGCTGGCGAGGCCGGCGGCAAGCGTGATCTCGTCGCCGTTCCGGGCGGCGATGGTGACGGCGCGCGAGGTGACGCGGCCATCGTGCGCGACCCACACGATGTCGCGGCCGTCGCGGACGCGGCCGGCCGGGCGCGGCACGACCCCGGCGCGCGCCGTGGTCGCCGACGCGGGCGCCGCGGGCGCCTGGAACGCGACCTTCACGCCCATGTCGGGCAGGATGCGCGGGTCGAGCTGGTCGAAGCCCACGCGCACTTTGACGGTGGCCTTCTGCCGGTCGGCGGTGGGGATGATGGCGATGACGTGCGCGGGGATGCGCCATTCGGGATACGAGTCGAGCGTGGCGACAACGGGCTGCGCGGGCTCGACCCGGTTGATGTAGCTCTCGCTCACATCAATCTCGATCTCGAGCGAGGCCATGTCCACGAGCGTACAGATGCCCGTGCGCGTGAAGCCGCCGGACGACATGGGCGAGATCATCTCGCCGGGCTGGGCGTTTTTCGAGGTGACGACCCCGGCGAACGGCGCGCGGATGATGGTGTCGTCGAGCTGCTGTTTCCAAATGTCCACCTGTCGCTCGGCGACGGCGATGGCGGCGAGCGTCTGGTCATGCCGGCTGCGGAGGGCGCGGGCGTTGGACTCGGCGTGGTCGAGGTCGGAGGCGCTGAGGATCTTTTTGGCCGCGAGCTCGCGCTGGCGGCGCAGGTCGGTCTCGGCGAGCGCGAGGTTGGTGTCGGTCTCGGCGAGCGCCTGCTTCGCGGCTTCGCGCTGGGCTTCGGCGAGGGCGAGGCTGGCCGCGGTGTTGGAGGCGTCCACGTGGGCGAGCACCTCGCCCAGCTCGACGCGCTTCCCCTCCTCGACGAGCACATCGAGGATCTTGCCCGTGACCTTCGACGAGACGGTGGCCTCGCGCCGGGCGGTGACGTAGCCGGAGGCGTTGAGCAACGTGGCCGGGCCGCTGGACGTGACTTCGCGCACCGGCGCCGTTCGGACGGAGACAGGCCGGGTGCGGTTGAACCACCACCCCGCGCCCACCGCGAGCAGAATGGCCGACACCAGCACTGCGACCGCCCGGCCGGAGGGCAGCGGCCGGCTCTGCGCGGCGGTGCGGTCAATCCGCAGGTCGGCCAGGGACGGACGTTCGTCGCTCATGGCTGCGGGACGCGGGTGGGGGGCAGAGATTTCATGGGAGATTCAGTCCGGTTCATGTCAGCCCACGATGAAAGGCCGCCGCCGGCAAAGCAAGTCTCCGGCAGGCAAAGGGAGACCCCGAGCATGAGTGCCGGTGCTCGCCGTCACCGATCATCAAATGCCGGGCGCGCATCAGCGGTCCACTGCTTGACCGCATCGACATCCACATCGAGGCCCCCGCTCGCTCGATCCGCGAGCAGTGAAACTCTTCGCCGGACGAAAGCACAGCTGTCATACGAGGACAGGTACAAGCTGCCTGTCGGCCGACCTCTGGCTTCCGGCGTCTGCCATCTGACATCTGGATTCTTCCACCAACCGCCCGCACCATCGCCGACCTTGCTGGCTGCGAGCCGGTCGAGCAGCCGCACCTGCTGGAGTCCAAGTGATGGAGCAGCTCTCGCGCCTACGACCGCAGGTCACTTGGCCCGGCGGCAGTTGTGAGCGGGGTGGCCATCCAGGCAGCACTCAATGGCAAACCCGTCGACCTGCTGGAGAAAGTTTCCGGCGAACAATACCTCGCCGGTGGTTGCGCAAAAACCAAACCCAGCAACCTTCCATCTGAACACTCTCATAACCAAACCACGAGCTTACTCCTGCAAAGCCTACTCGGCCACCGCCGCGAAATCTCCGCTCGCCGCCACGACCATCCCGCGGCGCGAGCCCGGTCCGTCCGACGTCCAGATCGACATCCAGTATTGCGGTGTCTGCCACTCCGACCTCCACTTCGCGCGCAACGAGTGGAACTTCACGCAATATCCCGCCGTGCCCGGCCATGAGATCATCGGCCGCGTGACGGCGATCGGCGGCGCGGTCAAGAAATTCAAGGTCGGCGACACCGTCGGCGTCGGCTGTCTCGTCGACTCCTGCCGCACGTGTCCGGACTGCCGCGCGGGCCTCGAGCAGTTCTGCCCCGACATGACCATGACCTACGGCAGCGCCGACAAACATCTGGGCGGCGGCACGCTCGGCGGCTATGCCCAGGGCATCGTCGTGGCGGAGGAGTTCGTGTTGCGCATTCCCGCGAACCTCAACCCCGCCGCGACCGCGCCGTTGCTGTGCGCGGGCATCACCACGTATTCCCCGCTGCGTCACTGGAAAGTCGGCCCCGGGCAGAAGGTCGGCATCGTCGGACTCGGCGGCCTCGGCCATATGGGGGTGAAGTTCGCCCGCGCCTTCGGCGCGCAGGTCGTGTTGTTCACGACCTCGCCCGGCAAAGTCGCCGATGGCAGGCGCCTCGGCGCGCACGAGGTCGTCATCTCCACCGACGAGGCCCAGATGACCGCGCACGCCGGCAGCTTGGATTTCATCCTGGACGCGGTGTCCGCCACCCACGACCTCAACGCCTACCTCAACCTGCTGAAACGTGACGGCAACCTCGTGCTGGTCGGCGCGCCCGAGAAGCCGCTGCCGGTGTCCGCCTTCCCGCTGATCATGCGCCGGCGCTCGTTCTCCGGCTCGCTCATCGGCGGCCTGCCCGAGACGCAGGAGATGCTTGATTTCTGCGGCCAGCACAACATCACGAGCGACATCGAGATGATCCGGATGGACCAGATCAACGAAGCCTACGAGCGGATGCTCAAGAGCGACGTGAAATACCGCTTCGTGATCGACATGGCCTCGTTGAAATGAACCTAAAATGCGCGGAAGGATTACACAGAGCAGCGGTGTTAACGGACAAGGACAAAGTTGGGGTCGGCAAGCAACCGATTGAGGACGTGGAGCATCTTGCGCATGACGGCAATGAGCGCGACCATCTTGGGTTTACCAGCGG
>CAIYUN010000050.1 GCA_903929355.1 uncultured Opitutaceae bacterium | reverse complement strand
GTACGAGAGGACCGAGAATGACGCACCTCTGGTGTTCCGGTTGTCACGTCAGTGGCAGCGCCGGGTAGCTATGTGCGGAAGAGATAAGCGCTGAAAGCATCTAAGCGCCAAGCTCCTCCCAAGATAAGATCACAATCCATCGCAAGATGGTGCAAGGTCCGGGTAGACCACCCGGTTGATAGGGCAGAAGTGCAAGCGTAGTGATACGTTCAGCTTACTGCTACTAATGACCTTGCCGGTTTAACAGGCCTTTTTGTTCTGGGCGTTTATTTTACCTTCTTTCAGTTTTGATCCTACAGACTTTATTATTTTCTCCGTAAGGAGTTCCCTTTCCTGGTGACTATATGCCGGGGGTCCCACCCGTTCCCATCCCGAACACGGTCGTTAAGCCCCGAGCAGCCAATGGTAGTAGGACGTTAGGTCCCGCGAGAGTAGGTTGTTGCCAGGTTTTTGGCCCGGATGCTCGAAAGAGCATCCGGGCCTTCTTTTTTTCAAGGTACCGCATGCATCCCTGCCGGTTTCGGGGTGGGGCGGGTCCGCTGGGCCCGCCGCTTTGATCCGGTTGGTGGAGCACAGGCATCCCCTGCCTGCACCCGTGATGGCCGGGGCGGTGCGCGTTGTCCCCAACGCGCCGGGTCAGAGGCTTTGGCCGGTTCAATTTTACCCGGTGGCGCTTACCCGGAGCAGGCCCACTTCGTCCGTGCCCTCGGAATTTACTTTTTTTTCCCGCATGCGACCGCTTGGCAAGCGCCCCGGTTTCTGCACCATGGCACCATGTTTGTCGACGAATGCACCATCAAGGCCCAGGCTGGCGACGGCGGACGCGGTTGCGTATCCTTCCGCCGCGAGAAATATGAACCATGGGGGGGGCCCAACGGTGGCGATGGTGGCAAGGGTGGCGACGTCGTCCTGATCGGCGACGAAAACACCAACAACCTGGTGGATTTCAAATTCCGCCCCCATTGGTCGGGCGGGCGCGGCGAACACGGCCTGGGCAAGGATTGCAACGGCCGCGAGGGCAAGCCCGCCATCCTTCGCCTGCCGCTCGGCACGGTCGTGACCGATCTGGCCACGGGGAGGGTCGTCGCCGAGCTCACCACCCAGGGCGCCAGCGTGGTGCTCTGCGCCGGCGGCAACGGCGGCTGGGGCAACACCCATTTCAAGTCCTCGGTCGCCCAGGCGCCGCGCCGCGCCAATCCCGGCCAGGAGGGCGGCCGCGGCGAGTTCCGCCTCGTGCTCAAGACCATCGCTGACATCGGCCTGGTCGGATTCCCCAATGCCGGCAAATCCTCGCTCACCAGCCGCTTCACCCGCGCCCGGCCGAAGACTGCGGCCTATCCGTTCACCACCCTGCACCCTCAGATCGGCGTCATCGAGTATCCGAAAAGCTATGACCGACTGCTGCTGGCCGATGTGCCCGGCCTCATCGCCGGGGCCAGCGAGAACCGGGGTCTCGGCCACCGTTTTCTCCGCCACCTCGAGCGCTGCCCCCTCCTCATGCTCCTCGTGGACATGGCCGGCGCCGACGGACGCGATCCGCGCGAGGACTACTCGACCCTCCTGCGCGAACTGAAGCTCTACGACCCCGCGCTGGTGAAAAAGCCCCGGGTGGTGGTCGCGAACAAGATGGACCTGCCGGCCGCCAAGTCCAATCTGGCCAAGTTCAAGCGCCGCTTCAAGGTGACGGTGCTGCCGGTCTCCTGCCTCTCGGGCACCGGCTTGGAGACGCTGAAGTCCACGTTGCGTCGCCGGGTCATCGCCGCCGGCGGCCAACCACGGACCGCCATCAGCCCCGCCAAGTGAATTCCGACCCCGGAACATGAAACCCGCCCACCGCAACCTGCTGCTGCGCTCGAACCGCTACCTCGGGGCCTCGCTGGTCGAGGCCGACCTGGTGACGCTGCCGAACTTGGAGGCGGCCACCGAGCGGCTGCTGCAGTTCGTCACCGCGGGCGTGGCCCGCCAGAGCAACGTGCTCGGCGTCCTCGCCTATGAGATGAAGGTGCTCCGCGAGGAGGACGTGCTCCAGCATCTGGCGGACGAGCACGGCGCCGGCCTGGTGGATCTGCGGAACCATGAGCTGGCGGAGGAACTGCGGCTGAGCCTCGACCCGGGAGTGTGCTGGGCGACCTGGACTTTGCCCTTTGACCGTGAGGAGGGCTTCACCTCAGTCGCCACCGCGTGTTTCCTCAGTTCCGCGGCGCGCACCTATTGGGAAAAGCATCTCGACGGCCCCATCATCTGGTACGGCGCGACCATCGAGGGGATCGCGGACCAGCTCGAAAAGCTCGAGACCGCCCGCGCCGCCAACCCGCCCCTTCCCCCCAAACCCGCCCCCTGACGGCCCTTCGTACTTTTTCAGCTTTTAGCCTTTTCTTCCTCATGCCGCTTGGAAAAGCCCAGTTGCAGATTATCGCCGAACTCGGCAAGATGGCCCGCCTCACCGCTGACCAACGGGCGGCGTTGGCCGCGCGTCCGGACGATCTGAACGGGCCGGCCTTGGAAAAGGTGCTCCAGGAAGAGTACGGTCTCCCGCCTTTTGCGATTTTTGTGGCGCGCGCGCGTTCCCACGGTCTGGCGCCCTGCAATGTCGCCCGCCTCAAGACCACCGGGCAGACCTTTGAGCGCATTCCGCAGGAATTCTGCCAGCAGAACCTGGTATTTCCCGCCGGCGTGATCGGCGACCTGTTGCTCGTCGCGGTGGCCAACCCTTTCGACGGCACGCTGGCCGCCAAGCTGAAGGAGCTCACCGGCAAAAAAATCATCCGCATGCTGGCGCGCGAGAAGGATATTCGCGACAAGTTTGCCAAGGATCAGCACGGGGTGGCCGGTTTTGACGACGTCATTGAGCGCATCGGCGCCGAATTCGCGACCGAGGCAACCGTCACCGGCGAGGATGTCACCGAGGAGTCCGGCCCGATCATCCAGCTGGCCAACCGCATCATCGAGGACGCCTATTACAATGGCACCTCCGACATCCACCTCGAGCCGCAGGAGAAGGAGATCGTCATCCGCAACCGCATCGACGGGGTGTGCCACGAGAAGCTCCGTCTGCCCGGGAAGGTCGGCCCCGCGCTCATCGCCCGCTTCAAGATTATGTGCAATCTGGACATCGCGGAGCGCCGCATGCCGCAGGACGGCCGCATTGTCTTCAAGCAGTTCACCAAGAAGGGGCTCGACATTGATTTGCGCGTCTCGACCGCCCCACTCAACCACGGGGAGGGCATTGTCATGCGTATCCTCGACAAACAGAAGTCCACGCTGCCGATGACGGCGCTGGGCTTCTCCGAGGAGAACCTGGTCAAATACCGCGAGGCCATCCGGCAGCCCTACGGCATGATCCTGCACTGCGGCCCGACCGGCTCGGGCAAGTCCATGACGCTGTATTCGGCGCTCAACGAGATCAACACGCCCGACATCGTCATCCGCACAGCCGAGGACCCGATCGAATATACGCTCGCGGGCATCAACCAGATGCAGATGCACCGGCACATCGGCCTGACGTTTGCCGCGGCGCTCCGGGCCTTTCTCCGGCAGGATCCCGACATCATCCTCGTGGGCGAAATCCGCGACAAGGAGACCGCCAACATCGCGGTCGAGGCGGCGCTCACGGGCCATCTGCTCATCTCGACCCTGCACACCAACGACGCGCCCTCGACGGTCGCGCGCCTCACCGACATGGGCGTGGAGCCCTTCATGATCTCCTCGTCGCTGCTTTGCGTGTGCGCGCAGCGCCTGATCCGCCGCGTCTGCAAGCAGTGCCGCCAGCAGTATGAGCCGGAGGGCCGGGAAAAGGAGTTGATGCAAAAGGCGCTCGGAGGCTGGAGCGGCCCCGTTTACCGGGCGAAACCGGAAGGCTGCCCCAAGTGCGGCGGTTCCGGCTACAAGGGCCGGGTGGGCATCCATGAGCTGATGATCACGAACGAGGAGCTGATGGAGGCCATCAACAAGGGCCGCGAGACCTCGGACCTGAAAAAAATCGCCGTCCGGGCAGGCATGAAGACCCTGCATCAGGACAGTTTTCTGAAGGTGAAGGAAGGTCTGAGCACCCTCGCCGAGGCCATCGCGAACGTCCCGCCGGATCTGTAGGTTCGTCTCGACTGGATTCCCAAGGATTTTACCCCATGAATCTCCCCGCCAATTCCACGGCTCGTTGCCCAATCATGGCCCAAGTGGTGGCGGTCGCCTCGGGTTTGGTGCTTCTCCTGACGGGCTGCGTCAGCGATTCGTCTGGAACGGCGAGATCGGCGGCCACGCCGGCGCTGGACGTGCTGTCCCGGTTCACGGCCACAGCTGTGCCGGCGCTGGGGCCCAAGGAGATTGCGATCAACCCGCCGGGGTGGAAAGTGTCGCCCCTCGACCCCAGCCTGCCGGGGGGTGGCCTCGCGAGGCATGCGATGCTTTTCATCGGCGAGGGCTGCAACAAAATGTTCCTGGTCAATGGCGGTAAAGTCATCTGGACCTACTCCACGGGCAAAGGGGGAGAGTTTGATGACGCCTGGCTGCTGTCCAACGGCAACATCCTCTTCTCCCGCATGGCTTACGCCGAGGAGGTGACGCCACAAAAACAGGTGGTCTGGCATCTCGACGCGCCCAAGGGGATGGAAATTCACACCGTCCAGCCGATCGGACTGGAGAAGGTCCTCCTGATAGAAAACGGCACGCCCGCCCATCTGCTGGTCATCAACCAGAAAACCGGCGCGACCGAGGTGGACCATGCGCTGCCCGACGCCGGCACCAGCGTGCATCCGCAATTCCGCCGCGTCCGGATGACCGCCAGCGGCACCTACCTCGTGCCCTATCTGGAGGCAAACAAGGTGGTCGAGTATGACCAGGCGTTCAATGTGATCTGGACCTACCCAGTGACTTCGCCTTGGGCGGCCGTCCGCCTGCACAACGGCAACACCCTCATTACCGATGAGAAGGACAAGCTCACCCGCGAGGTGAACCCGAAAGGCGAGACGGTGTGGGAGTTCAAACTCGCAACGGATTTGCCACCGGAGATCAAGTTTCCCGGCTCCCAGACCTGTCTCCGTCTGGCCAATGGCAACACGATCCTCTGCTCCCAGGGCGCCAACGGCCAGGCCTGCCAGTTGCTCGAGGTCACACCGGACAAGAAGATTGCCTGGGCTCTGAAAGACTGGACCGACCTCGGCCCCGCGACGGCGCTCCAGGTGCTGGAGGAACCAGGCGTTCCTGAAATCCCTGGCGACCTGCAAAGGTAAATGCCCCCTCGTTCTCCTTCTCTTTTCGGTCCTTTCACCCCGCCCGCTGCTTTTCCCCCATGAAGCTTACCGCCTACCTGTCCGGCCCTCTCACCGCCGCCGCCGTCTTCCTTGGCGCGCTCGCTCCGACTGCAGTTCTCGCCCAAGGCACGCCAGTCCTCGCGCCCCTGCCGCCGGCCCCACTGATCGCCGGCGAGACGGTGGTCCCGCTCTGGCCGGCGGGTTCGCCGATGCTCAAACCGGACACCCCTGGCTTTGACCAGCCCGAGAAGCTGGGCCCGACTGACGGCACCCCCGGCCGCGTCGCAGGCGTCACCAATGTCCACAACCCCTCGATCGAGGTCCACCTGGCCGACAAGCGCTACAACAACGGCGCAGCGGTCATTTTGGCGCCCGGCGGCGGTGACACCTCGCTCGTCGTCGGCACGGAGGGCACCGACATGGTCCCGTTCTTCTACGACCACAACGTCAACACCTTTGTGCTGCGGTATCGGTTGCGCCCTTACTCCGGGGCGGACGCGAACGCCGACACCGCGCAGGCCGTCCGGATGGTCCGGGCCCACGCGACGGAGTGGGGCGTGGACCCGAAGAAGATCGGCGTGATGGGATTCTCCGCCGGCGGCGAGCGGGTCGCCTATGTGACGGCCAACTTCGACGCCGGCGACCCCGGCTCCACCGACCCGGTGGCCCGGGCGAGCTCGCGGCCGGACTTTGTGGCAGGCATCTACCCGTCGGGTTCCAACCCCTCGGTGCCGGCCAACGCGCCGCCCGGCTTCTTTGTCGTTTCGGCGGAGGACACCGGGCATGTGAGCGCCACCCTCGGTCAGGCGACAAACCTGATGAACGCCGGGGTGAAATTCGTCGAGCTGCACCTCTATGCCTATGGCGCGCACGGTGACGGGATGAAGGACCGCGACGGCAGCCCACTCGGCACCTGGCAGAACCGGTTTGTGGATTGGTTTCGAGACCTCGGTTTTCTGAACAAGCCCGGTGTGTCCACCAAGGTGGGTGCCGCGTCCCAGCAGGCGCCGGTCGCGGCAACGGCTGGTGGGGCCGGCCGCGGTGGTCGCAGGGGAGGTCGCGGGGCCGCGCCGGGCGCCGGCAGCACGGCTCCAGCCAGCGGACCGGGGTCAGCGACCCAGGCTACAGCCGGGCGCGGCGCTCCGGTCGCCCAATGACGCGGATATTCCACCTCTCGACCCTGTGGCTGCTGGGCGCGGGCCTCGCCGGGGCCGCGTCCGCTCCGCCGCCCAACTGGGGCAACTGGCCGCAGTGGGGCGCCCAGGCCGACGGCACTTATTTGAACCCGGTTGTGCCGGGCGATTACAGCGACCTCGACTGCATTCGGGCTGGGTCGGACTACTATGCCATTTCGTCCACGTTTCAGTTTTCACCCGGGGTGGTCATCCTGCACTCCAAGGATCTGGTCAGTTGGAGCATCCTTGGGCATGTCGTCAGCGACCTGAACCAGATCGGGCCGGACCTCGACTGGACGAGGATGAACCGCTACGGCAAGGGAGTCTGGGCGGGGGCGATCCGGTATCACGACGGGAAGTTCTGGGTTTTCTTTGGCACGCCCGACGAGGGTTATTTTATGAGCACGGCAGCCAACCCGGCCGGGCCGTGGGCTCCGCTCCATCCCGTGCTTAAGGGTGGTGGCTGGGATGACTGCTGCCCTTTTTGGGACGATGACGGGAGGGGATATCTGGTCGGGAGCAACTTTCGCGACGGTTACAAGATCCACCTCTGGCAACTGACGCCCGACGGCCGCGATCTGGTGGCGGACTCGGACCATGTCATCCACCAGTCCAAAGGCAGCGAGGCCAACAAGCTCTACAAATTCAACGGGCTCTATTATCATCTCTTCAGCGAGGTGAAGGCGGAGGGCCGGGCGGTGATGATGGAGCGGTCGGCGAACATTTTCGGCCCTTACACCGAGTCGCGGCAGCTCAATCACGCTGAAAAAGCGGCGATGGAGCCCAACCAGGGAGGAATCGTGCAGACCGAGGCCGGCCGCTGGTACTTCTTCACCCACCACGGCACGGGCGCGTGGGAAGGCCGCTGTGCCAGCCTGCTGCCCGTCACCTGGGTGGACGGCTGGCCCATCATCGGCCAGGTGGGCGCTGACGGCATCGGCCGCATGGTGTGGTCCGGCCCGCTGCCGCTCACCGGCCTGACGGTGGTGAGCCCGCAAAGCAGCGACGAGTTCAACGAGACGACTCTGCCGCCCCAGTGGGAGTGGAACTACCAGCCCCGCGCGGGGATGTGGTCGCTGACGGAGCGGCCCGGGTTCCTGCGCCTGCACGCCTTCAAGCCCCTGCGACCCGACGACCTGATGGCCGCGGGCGACACGCTGACCCAACGCGTGATGCGCACCACGGCCAACACCGTCTCGCTGGCACTCGACCTCGGCGGCATGATGCCCGGCCAGGTGGCGGGTCTCTGTCATTTTGCCAAGGACAACAGCACCCTGGCCGTCCGCCAGACGGGTTCCGTACGGATGGTGGAGTTCACCCATGCCAAAAAGGTCACCTCCGGCCCGGTGGTCACAGGTGGGAAGATCTGGCTGCGCTCCACCTGGGGGTCGGATGGCCGGAGCCAGTATGCCTACAGCCTCGACGGTGCGGCCTGGGTGCCGTTCGGCGAGTCCTACCAGCTCGCTTGGGGCAGCTACCGGGGCGACCACATTGGGATTTTTACCTTCAACAACGAAGGTGAGGCCGGGTATGTGGATGCGGACTGGTTCCATTATGACTACGCCGGTCCGGCCGGTCCGCCTTGACGATTCCGCCTCGGGTAGCCGCAACAACCCCGCCTTTTTTGATTGTATATACCGATATAGATATATTCTTATGATGGTATGAAGCTTGATGGCATCTACGAGGGCCTGCACGACGGGCTGCGCCGGCGCATCCTGTGCCTGCTGCGGAATGGGGAGCTGTGTGTGTGCCACTTTCAGGAGATCCTCGGCGCGTCGCAGGTGCAGATTTCCAAGCACCTCGCCTACCTGCGCGCGCGCGCGCTGGTCGAGGTCCGGCGCGAGGCCAACTGGATGATCTACCGTCTGCCGGACCAGCTCGCGCCGGAGCTGGCCGCGCACCTGGCCTGCTTGGAGGAGTGCGTGCGCGGGGACCCGATTTTCCGCCGTGACCTGCTCCAGGGCCGCCGCCTCCGGGGCCGGAAGGCCCGCTCCGGCCCGCAGTGCTGCACCCCGCCGATCTCAAAGCCTGCTTCCACCCAACTCGCACGCCCATGACCAAGCCCCCCTTCAAGGTCCTGATTCTCTGCACCGGAAATTCCGCCCGGTCCATCATCGCCGAATATCTGCTGCGCGCCCGGGGTGCCGGGCGGTTCGAGGTCCATAGTGCCGGGGCCAAGCCCACCGGGCGGGTCAACCCGCTGGCCCTCTGGGTGCTGCACCGCCATTATGGGATCGAGGCCGGCGAAGCCCGGAGCAAATCTTGGGATGAGTTCAAAGACGTGAAGTTTGATCTCGTCGTCACGGTTTGCGACCACGCGCGGGAAACCTGCCCGGTCTGGCCCGGCCAGCCGGTGGTCGCGCACTGGGGTTCGCCGGATCCGGCCGCCTACGAGGGCCCGGAGGAACTCAAGAAACAGCTTTTTGTTCGGGTCGCCGCCCAAATCGCCCGCCGGGTGGACCTGTTGTGCGCCTTGCCGGAAGAGCAGCTCCTGGCCCCGCAACTCCGTGCCATCGGTGAACAATACAACGTCGATGCCGAGGGCCGGCCGGAGGCCCACTCATGAGGGCGGGTCGGCCGTTGATGCCGGCCTGGCTGGTCGGGGAGTTTCTGGGCACCTTCCTCCTGGTCTTTTTTGGCTGCGGCTGCGTGGCGACTGCCGTCCTGACCGGCGCGCAGGTCGGCGTTTTCCAGGTGGCGATTGTCTGGGGCCTCGGGATCGCCACGGCGATCTATCTTACCGGCGGGCTGAGCGGAGCGCAGCTCAATCCTGCGGTTACCATCGCGCTGGCGGTTTGGAACGGCTTTTCCTGGAAACGGGTCCCGGGCTACATCGCGGCCCAGTTTGGCGGGGCCTTTGCCGCCAGCCTGGCCCTTTACGCGGTCTATCACGGTGAAATTTCTGCCTATGAAACCGCGCACCAGATCGTGCGGGGGGCGCCCGGCAGCGAGGCGACCGCGATGATCTTCGGAGAGTACTTTCCGAACCCGGGCGGGCACCCGCTGACTGCGCTGGCGCGAGAGGCGGTGTCAATGCCGACGGCGTTTTTCATCGAGACGCTGGGGACTGGCCTTCTCGTGTTGGTGATCTTCGGCTGCAGTGACCGACAAAATCCGTCGCGGCCCCGGGAGATGACTGCGCTCACCATCGGGCTGACGATCACGATCCTGATCTCGCTGTTCGGGCCGCTCACCATGGCGGACTTCAATCCGGCACGCGACCTGGCCCCGCGGTTGTTCAGTGCGCTGGCGGGGTGGGGCGGGGTGCCGTTTTCGGCCAATGGCACGGGCTGGCTGACGGTCTATGTGCTCGCTCCGGTGGTTGGAGCGGTGGCCGGCGGCGGGTTTTATCGCCGGTGTATCGCGCCCCATCATGCCGCCAAGGTCGTGTAGGTATTGCTGAGGTTGGAATCCGGGCGCAAAATCCATTTGCCATCGCACCCAGGGTGGCCAAATTTCGATCCGCTTGCGCCCGTTTCCCCGTGGGCGCCGCCCGTTTCACCCCGCTCGAAAACTTTTTTGCCCATGCCCCTCCGTTCCTCCCCTTTCCTCCTTGGCGTGGTGGCCGCGCTGACGACCACCGGCCTGTCTGGCGCGTCTGCGGCGGCTGCCGCCAAGGCGGCGGTGGATTTCCACCAGAACATCGAGCCGATGCTCAAAGAGCATTGCTACGACTGCCACGGCGAGGGCGAGAGCAAGGGCAAGGTCGCGTTCGACAAGCTGGGCTCCGACCAGGCGATGCTCGCCAACTCCTCGCTGTGGGTCGCGGTGCTGAAGAACGTGCGGGCCGGGCTCATGCCGGCCTCCGGCCCAAAACTCACCGCCGCCGAGACCGACCGCCTGGCCAACTGGATCAAGTTTGGCGCGCTCGGGCTCGATCCGGCCAACCCGGACCCCGGCCGCGTCACCGTGCGCCGCCTGAACCGCGTGGAATACCGCAACACCATTCGCGACCTGATGGGGGTGGATTTCGACACCGAGAAGGAGTTCCCCAACGACGACACGGGCTCCGGGTTCGACGACATCGCCGACGCGCTCACCCTGCCCACCATGCTGCTGGAGAAATATGTGAATGCCGCCCGCACCATCGTGGGCCAGACCGTGCCGACGGCGCCGCGGGTGCCGGCCGAGCAGGTGTTGAACGCCCGCACGCTGGCCAACGACCAGGGCAACCTCATCAGCCTGTCCTACTACACTGCGGGCAAGGCCGCGCACACCGTCGAACTCGCGCAGGGCGGCCGCTATCACCTCGTGCTGGCCATGACGGGAGCGGAGACCTACGTGGGCGACCGGTTCGACGAGAACCGCTGCCACTTTGTGTTCAAGGTGGATGGCGAGACCGTGTTCGAACGGGACTGGAACCGGGAGAACAACCTGGACTTCACCTTCGACTTCGACCACGAGATCAAGGCGGGCAAACATGAGCTGTCGTTCGAGGTCACCCCCGTTGCCCCGGCCCAGCAACAGATCCGCGCACTGAACCTGAAGATCAACTCCCTGACCTTCCGCGGCCCGATGGAGCTGGAGCACTGGATCGCGTCGAAGAACCTCGACCGGTTTTTCCCGGGGATCGAAGCGGTCAAGGCCAACGACCGCGACCAATACGCCGCCGACCTCCTGCGCAATTTCGCGGGGAAGGCTTACCGGCGTCCCGTGGACGACGACACGGTGAAGCGCCTGGTCGTGATGGCACAGAGTGTCTATCTGCGGCCCGGCCAGACCTTTGAGGCCGGCCTGGCCCAGGCGATGGTGGCGGTGCTCGCCTCCCCGCGTTTTCTCTTCCGGCAGGAAGCGGCGGAACCGCTGACCGTCGGCGCGACTGACCCGCTGGTGGACGAGTATGCGCTGGCGTCCCGGCTCTCGTATTTCCTCTGGTCCACCATGCCGGACGACGAGCTGAGCAAGCTGGCGGGCGAGGGGAAGCTTCGGGCGAACCTGACCGCACAGGTGCAGCGGATGCTGGACGACCCGCGCGCCACCGCCGGGCAGCGCGGGTTGGTCGCGAATTTTGCCGGGCAATGGCTGGAGTCGCGTGACATCGAGAGCGTGCCCATCGATCCCCAGGCGGTGTTGGCCCGTGAGACGGCGCCGCCCGCGGCGACTCCGCCCGCCGCCACTCCCGGACCCGCCACACCCGCTGTTCCCGTGTCCGCCGCCCGGGGTGCCGGGGCGCCCGCCGCCGTGGCAGTGGCGGCCCCGCGGGTGGGCGCGGCCGGGGCGCTCCCGGCGGCAGCGGCTCCGGCCAATGGCCGGGGTGGCCGGCGGGGTGGCCGGGGCGGTGGCACAGGGCCGGGCCTCACCCCCGACCTGCGCGTCGCCATGCGCCAGGAGACGGAGATGTTTTTCGACCACATCATGCGGGCGGACCGTCCGCTGGACGACTTCATTGACAGCAACTACACCTTCCTGAACCAAAGCCTCGCGCAATACTATGGGGTTCCGGGCGTCACCGGGGCGGACATGAAGCTGGTGCAGTTGCCGCCCGACAGCCCGCGGGGAGGAGTCATCACCCAGGGTACGGTGCTGGTCGTCACCTCCAACCCCACCCGCACCTCCCCGGTCAAGCGCGGCCTCTTCATTCTGGACAACATCCTCGGCACGCCGGTCCCGCCGCCGCCGCCGAATGTCCCCGCGCTGGATGTCGCGGCGAAATCCATCACCGATCACCAGCCGTTGCTGCGCGAGTCCCTGGAGGCCCACCGCACCCAGCCGCTCTGCGCCTCCTGCCACCAGCGCATGGATCCGATCGGGCTGGCGCTGGAGAATTTCAACGCGATGGGCATGTATCGCACCACGGAGCGCAACCAGCCGATTGACGCCTCCGGCAAGCTCGTCACCGGGGAATCCTTCAAGGACATGACCGAGCTCAAGCACGTGCTCGTCACCAGCCACCGCGAGGATTTCTACCGCTGCCTGACGGAAAAACTCCTGACCTACGCACTCGGCCGCGGCCTGGAGGACCGCGATGTTCTGACGGTGGACCAGATCGTCACCCGGATCGAGCAGGCGAACGGGAAGTTCTCCGCGCTGCTCCTGGGCGTGATCGAGTCCGCGCCCTTCCAGAAACGCCGGGAAGACCGTAACGAAGCGGTTGCAATGTCCGTCACTAACCCTAGCGTGGCTCTGCAAAGCCCCGCGTCCCCACCGCTCCCATGAATATGAACCACCCGACCCGCGCCGCCCAGCGTCATGCCGCCTTCAGCCGCCGCAATTTTTTGCGCGGACTCGGAGCCTGTGTCGCCCTGCCGGCCTTTGAGTCGCTGTGCACGAGCCGGCTGCTGGGGGCGGAGGCGGCCAGGCAGGCGGTGTCAGCCGCGGCGGCCCCGCTGCGCTCGGCCTTTGTCTATTTCCCGCAGGGGGCGATCCCCGCCAACTGGTGGCCGACCGGCGGGGAGAAGGATTTCAAGCTCGGCCCGACCCTGGCCCCCCTCGAGTCCCACCGGCAGTCCATCCAGGTGCTCGCCGGGCTCGACGATCATCCGGCCGATGGCGGCCCGGACGGTGGCGGCGATCATGCGCGGGCCAACGGGACGTTTCTGACCGGGATGCGCCTGAAGAAGAGCGCGACCGACATGCACAACGGCACCTCGATCGACCAGTTGATGGCGCAGAATGTCGGCCACCTTACCCGGTTCCCCTCGCTGGAGCTGGCCTCGGACCCGATCAAGAAGTCCGGCAACTGCGACTCGAATTACGCCTGCGCCTACCAGTTCAACATCTCGTGGAGCTCGCCCACGACCCCGGTGGCGCCCGAGGAGAACCCCCGGCTGCTCTTTGAGCGCCTGTTTGGCACCGGTGGCCCCGGCCAGCGCACGGCCGACCTGCAGCGCCGCCAGCAGGACCAGAGCTCGGTGCTGGACTTCGTCCGCGCCGATGCCCGGACCATGCAGCACAAGCTTACGACCAAGGATCAGGCCAAGTTGGACCAATACCTGACGGGGGTCCGGGAACTGGAAATCCGCATTCAAAAGGCGGAGCAGATGGGTCTGCCCAAAGATCCCGGCGTGGACACGCCACCGGGCATCCCGGTGAGTTACGAGGAATACGTCGCGATGATGTACGACATGATGGTGCTGGCCCTGCAGACGGACTCCACCCGGGTCATCAGCCTCATGCTCGCGCACGACGGCAGCAACCGTTCGTTCGGCGACATCGGCATCCCCGAGGGGCACCACGACATCTCGCACCACGGCAACAAGCCCGAGCTGGTCTCGAAAGTCGCGGCCATTGACCTGTGGTATGTCACGCAGTTCGCGAAGTTCATGAAGAAGATGGAGGACGCGAAGGACATCGATGGCAGTTCCCTGCTGCACAACACCCAGCTGGTGTATGGCAGCGGTATTTTGGACGGCAACCGGCACACCCACGCGAACCTGCCGATCATCCTCGCCGGCGGCGGCGGCGGCACGTTGAAACCCGGCCGGTTTGTGGATGTGGGCGGCGACAACGGCGGCCAGCCGATCACCAACCTCTATCTCAGCATGGCCGACCGCATGGGCATCACCGGCGTGGACCGTTTCGGCGACTCGACCGGCCGGTTGGTGGGGATCTGAGAAGTACGCAGGCATCCCTGCCTGCGCTTACCATCAAAATCCTCCTCTGAGGGGCATTTTTCCGAGGCTAGGTTGCCAGTTGACGTGGCAACCTAAGCCTGAACCCGACCACGTTTGCCCTGTCACGTTTCCAAAACCGCAACGGCGCCCGCTCATGGCGTGTCTCCGGCTACCTCGCCGGGATCCGCCTCCGCCGCAACTTCAAGACCCGCGAGGAAGCGGCCGTAGGGAAGACCGCCCTACAGCTCCAGGCCATCCAGAGCGCCGCCGGCGGCGTCCGCATGGTCTCGACTTTCCTGACCGACGACCAGCTCCGCGAGGCGGGGGGAGCGTTCCGTCGCCTCACGGCCGCGCCAGAGTCCCTTGGCTTCTACCTCGACTACGCGCTGGGCAACTACCGGGCACCGGAGCGCACCCGTGCGCTGTCGGATGCTGTGAAGGTCTATCTGGCCGCCAAGGAGCAGGAGCGGACTCAAGGCTACCTGAACACCCGGCAGCTCTACAACATCACCCATGGTCTGAAGGCGCGGGAGGAGCATTTCCCCGGCCTCGGGGTTGACCAGCTCCCGGTGGACCGCCTCACGGCCCATTGCCAGCGCGGCGCCGCCAGCCCGAAGACCACCAACAACCGCCGGGGCATCCTCTCGACGTTCTTCAAATTCGCCAAGGAGCGGGATTGGGTTGCCGTCAACCCCATGGCCAAGGTGCCAAAGTTTCGGCTCGCCCATCGGCGCGGCTCTGCGGCCACCCTGACGGCCGAGCAGGCCGAAAAGCTCATGCGCCATGTCGAGCAGCTGGAGGGCGGGGCGTTCGTCCCCTTTTTCGCCCTGGCGCTGTTTGCGGGCATCCGCCCGTGCGTCCGGTCCGGGGAGATCGCCAAGCTCCGGCCGGAGCACGTCCGGCTCGACACCGGGGTCGTCCTCATCGAGCCCGGTGTGTCCAAGTTGAAGTTGAAGCGCAACGTGACGATCCAGCCCAACCTTGCGGCATGGCTCAAGGCCTACCCGCTGGACCGGTTCCCCATCGTTCCGGCCGGGTTTCAGAATGACCGCGCCGCCATCGCCAAGGCCTTTAGCCTGACGCACGACATCATGCGGCACACGTTCATCCCGCTGAACACCCAGGTCGAGGTGCCGGAGCTGGCCGGTGATCCGGCCACCTTCCTGGGGAAAATCACCAAGTCCAACGATGCCCCGCTGACTTTCACCACCAACGGCCTGGGCCGCCCCCACGACATCAGCCTCATCCCCTACTGGAAGATGGCCCACGAGCGCCACAGCATCTATTGGAAGATGGTGTGATCCTGCCTTCCGCCCGCCCCGTTCCGCAATTGCCTCCCGTAAAACCCAATCACCCTCATGGCTTGCCACCAGCGAGCAGCGCCCGGGCGAAGGCAAACTGGTGGGTGCCGGCGGCCAGCGAGAGGTGGGTGGTGAGGGCAGTTTTGTCCACCACCGTCACCAGCGGCTGTCCGTCCTGACTGACCTTGGCCGGCGGCACGGGGAGTATCAGGTCGGCGGAGGTGTTGGGCGGAACCGTCACGTCGTAGAGCATCTGGTCGCCTTCGGTGTGCCAGTGGGAGGCGATCAGGCCGTAGGGGGAGTCGAGGCTGGCCTTCACGTAGCTGACGCGATCGGTGAACTGGGGCGCGAGAAAGAAGTGCTTGTAGCCGGGGTGGCCCTCATCGAGCCCGATGCCGGCCGCGCCGGAAAACATCCACTGACCCACGGCGCCAAAGGAGTAGTGGTTGAAGGAATTCATCGAGGAGGCTTGGAAGCCCCGCTCGGGCGTCCAGGCGTCCCAGCGCTCCCACATGGTCGTCGCGCCGTTCTTCACGGGAAAGAGCCAAGAGGGATAGGTGTCGGTGAGCATGAGCTGCCACGCGAGGTCGGAGCGGCCGATGGAGGTGAGGGTGGGGTTGAGCAGGCCGGTGCCAGGGAATCCGGTGGTGAGGTGGCCCGTGCGCTCCACCTCGGCCGCGAGATTTTCCGCGAGGCGGGGGCGCAGCGACGCGGGCGCCAAGTCAAACTTCAGTGCGAGGAGGAGGGCGGTCTGGGTGCCGTGGAGTGTTTCCCCCGGGCCCGTGGCGGAGATGACCGAGCCATCGGGCTTGACGAAGCTTTGGTTGAATGAGGCCAGGATCAACGCGCGCAGCTCCTGGTATTTGGCGACATCGTCGGTCTTGCCCAGGACGGCCGCAGTCTTGGCCATGAGGTTGGCGGAGTTGGCAAAGTAGGCGGTGTCCACAATCGGTGTGGCGGTCGGGAGGGGCGCGAGGTGATCGCCGACGCCGCCGCTGAGGATGAGATTACCGCCGCTGGCGGAATAAATCATCCAATGCTCCATGCTGTCGTAGCCATCCTCCAGAAACCGGCGGTCCCCGTAGCTGGTGTACATCACCCAGGGGATGATGACGCCCGCATCGCCCCACACGGGATAGGCGTTGGCCTGGTTGGCGCGCGGGGCGACGGTCGAGTAGGCGCCGGTGGCATTCTGGCTGTCGCGCACGTCCAGCAGCCATTTGGAAAAAAAGCCGGAGGCGTCGGTATTGAGTGCTGCGGTCGGGGCAAAGACCTGCGCGTCGCCCATCCAGCCCAGCCGTTCGTCGCGCTGCGGGCAGTCGGTGGGAATGCTGAGAAAATTCCCGCGCTGGCCCCAGATGATGTTGGAGTAAAGCTGGTTCAGGTCGGGGTTGGAGGACTCCCACCGACCGATGCGCGGGGTGTCGGAGCCGACGACAATGCCCTGGATGTCGGCGGACGTCAGCTCGCCGGGATAGCCCGTGACCGCGGCATAGCGGAAGCCGTGGAACGTGAAGCGCGGCTCAAAAGTCTCCATCGTGCCGCCGCCTTTCAGCATGAAGCGGTCGAGCGCGAGCGCGGGGCGCAGGTTTTCCGTAAACAGGGTCCCGTCGGGGTTGAGCATCTCGCCGTGGGTCACGGTGATGGTCGCGCCGGCCGGGCCCCGCGCGGCGAGGCGGACATGGCCGACCATGTTCTGGCCAAAGTCCACCAGCCACACATTGCCCTGCCGGGTGATCTTGACGGCGTCGAGCATCGCGAGCTGGCGCACCGGCGGGCCGCGCTGCGGGTCGAGAGCGACCTCGGGATGGTCCTCGGTGACGGCGGGGGCCCAGGGGGTGTCATCAAACCCGGTCTGGTTCCACGTGGACGCCTGGCGGGCGTCCAGCACTTCGCCAAGCTGTTCGTCGGAACCGACGACCTCGCCGGCTCCGCCCCGCCAGGAGGCGTCGGTGGCGACCACCTCGGAGGTGGCATCGGTGTAGGTGATTTCGAGCTGGGCGTTGAACAGCGGGCGGGTGCCGACCTGTTTGAACTGGGCGAGGCCCATCCAGCCGACCCGCCCGGCAAACCAGCCGTCGTTCAAGAGCGCGCCAAGGGTGTTGCGGCCCGGGGTGAGCAACCCAGTGACGTCCGTGACCTGCACCATCACGCGCTTGGTGTAATCGGTGAAGCCCGGGTCGAGCTGGTGGTCATTGACGGGCTGCCCGTTGAGCGAGGCCTCGTAGGTGCCCAGCGCGGTCGCGTAAAGCCGGGCCTTGGCGACCGGGCCCCGCACCGTGAAGGATTTTCTCAGATACCGGCCCGGCCCGACGGTGCTGCCGTTGTCACCGGTCAGCGGTTGGGCGAGATAGGGTCCATGCACGGTGGCTTGTTTCCAGGTGGAGTCGTCAAACGCAGGATCGGACCAACTGACCCCGATTGCGGCCGGCCCGCCCCGGCGGTCGGCCGGGGTGGCGATGATGGCTGCCTTCCAGGTGGCGTCGGTGTTGAACTCGATCCGCGTGCCGTCCGCCAGCTCGACCACCCCGTGGGCCGCGAACGCGTTGCGTCCGCCACCCCGGGCGTTGTGGACGGGGGCCGCGCCGAGCGCGATCAGGTTCCGGCCCGGCTGGAGCTGCTGACCGAAATTCGCGTGAAACGGCGCCGCGTGGCTGCTCGGACCCTGCAGGGTGGGGTGGCCGTTGGCGTAGAGGGAGACAACTCCGTCGGCGATGGCGTCCAAAGTCGCCCCGGCGATTTTGGCGTCGGCGGGCAACTCCAGCACGAAGCGGACAGCGGCGGCCTGGTTCGCGGCGGAGCCGGCGCTGATCCAACTGGCGCGGGCGAGCGTGTCCTGCTCCAGATCCACGCGGGGCAGGTCGGCGGTGATCCACCGGCCCTTCCAGTCGTCGGCGGGGTGGAGCAGGCCCAGTTCGAAGCTCGCGGGCTCGCTCCATGGCGATGGCACACCGTCTTTGTCCCAGACACGCACGCTCCAGAAAACCTGCGAACGCGAGACGAGGGGCTGGCCGCCCCACGACACGAGGACCGACTGGTCGGAGGCGACCCTGCCGGACTCCCACAGGTCGCCGGTCATGGCCTTGGTGAAAGCCGTGGACGAGGCGTGGATTTCGTAGGCGGTCTGCACTTCTCCGGGCCGGGCAGAGCGCAGTTTCCACGACAGGCGCGGCACGGCATCGCCGAGGCCGACCGGGTTGACAAAATGCTCGGTGGTGAGGGCGTCCACCCGGACCGGCGAGATCGTCTGCGCGCCGAGGGGACCGGCGAGCACGAGCAACGCCACCAACAACCAACGCGAAAAGGGGCTCATTTTCAGACATCAGACGTTCGCCGTCAGAGGTCGAAAGTCAAAGGTCAAAGGTCGGAGGTCCAAAGTCAAAGGGCTCCATACACCGGTGGTGGCGCATTTTGCCGGCTTTGGGTCGGGACGCCACTCCGTGGCGTCCGCGGACGGCTCGGAGAGCCGCCCCTGCCATTGGCGTGGCGTTTCAAAAAGTGTCGCTATCCATCCACCCGGAGAAAGCCAGCCTCCGGCCCCTTTGTGAGCCTGGTGCTTTTTGTGGCCAAACCCCTGCTCAAGAAACATGCCGCGCGATGCCGGCGACCTGGTAGCTTTCCTCGGTGCCGCCGATCTTCACGGTGATGCGCTCGCCGACCTTTTTGCCGAGCAGGGCGAGGCCGAGGGGCGTCTTGTAGGCGATGATGTTTTTGTCCGGCACGCTGTCCCACGCGCCGAGCACCGTGTAGCGCGCCGTCTGGCCGTTGGAGGCGATGACCACATCGACCACGCTGCCGACGCTGACCTGGTCCACCGTGGCCTCCTTGAAGTCGGTGATGCGGGCGCGACCGAGCTCCTTCTCGAGCTGCGACTTCTGCGCCATGAGGACGCGCTGGTCGTCCTTCGACATCTTGTATTCGGCGTTCTCGCGCAAATCGCCGTGCTCGCGCGCGGCGGCAATGGCGCGGGAGTTCTCCGGGATCTTCTTGGAGACGATGATCTCGTATTCCTCGCGTTTGCGCTCGAAGCTCTCGCGCGAGACGAGGAGCTGCTCCTCCTTGCTCTCCGCGTCGGCGGCGACCAGCGACTGGATCTTGGGGAAAATCTTGATGAAACGGGCCAGCAGAGACTTTTTGGTGAGCTCCTCGAAGCCCTGGTTGAGCAGGAGGGTGTTGGCGAGATCGCGGGCGGTCTCGGGGTCGGCGGTCGAGAGCAGGTCGGAGATGAGGTCGGTGTCTTCGCTGAGGATGTCGGCCAGAGGGATGCGGCGGGCGGTGGCGGCCTGGAGGGCCTCGTAGTCGATGGCGAAGAAGATCGCGCCCAGGAGCCGCGGGGTGATCAGGTCGTGGAGGAGCTTGGCGAATTTCTTGGTGTGGCGGTTCTTCACCACCCACAGCAGCACCGGGGCGCGCAGGTTCTGCTCGACCTGCCAGCGCTTGAGGGCGGCGGCGAGGTCGTCGGCGTGGCCCTGCTCCATGAGGAAGTTGATGCACTCGGTGGTGAACTTGCCCTGGCTCGTCTTGAGCAGCGTGAAGACGATGTCGCGGTGTTCGGCGGGATGGGCGGTCTTGACCAGCTCGAGCAGGCGGCCCTGGAAGTGGACGGAGATCTTCTCGGCGATGGCGGGCAGGTCGCGCACGTTGGCGACCAGCGCGGTCTGCGCGGGCTCGAACGTCGCGGCGTCCACGCCGGCGAGCTTGGCCAGGTCGTCGCGCACGGCCGCGCCGTGGAGGCGCTCGGCGGGGCTGAGCTGGTTGCTGTCCTTGACGGCCTCGGCGAGCTCCTTGAGGAGAACCTTGAGGTCGCCCTTGAAATCCTTGGCGGCGCCGGTGACGAGTTTCTCGGCCAGGATGATGCGGCGGCGGGCGGAGCGTGTCGCGCCAAACGACTCAATCAGCTCGTTCTCGCTGGAGATTGGCGTCTCGCGGAGGACGTAGCACTCGATTTTTTTCACCGGCACGGCGATGCGGGGGTCCTTGGCGAGGGCCTTCTTGGCGACGGCCCACCACTTCTTGAACTTCTCGGCGCCGACGACCTGGGCGAGGGTGATCTCCAGGTCAATGGCGGTGGTCGCCTTGCCGGGGTAAGCCTCCAGGCCCTCGGCGACCAATTGCGCGGGATCGTCGGCGATGAGGGCGTCAATTACCTTGGGCTCGGTCTGCTGGCGGACGAGGAGGTGCTTGGGGGGCAGGATCTCGAGGGTGGTGAGGCAGAACGCGGGGTCCATCGGGTGGGCCTTCTTGCCGGCGAAATCGATCAGGAGCTTCCCGGTGCCCGCGTCATATTTCTTGATCTGGCCGAAGCCCCAGCTGCGGTGGATGCAGTAGGCTCCCGGCTCCATCGCCTCCAGGCGGGCTTTGGCGGCCTTGAGGGTCGGGGTTTTGGCAATCAATGCGGCAACGGCTTCGGAGTTCATATGGGTGGTTTCGACGTGTGAACCGACAAGTCACACGCGGCCCGCCCGCAATGTCAACAGGGGGGTTTGGCTTGAAAAGCTGAATGACTGAAGGGCTGAAAGGCTGAAGGAATGAAGGCGGAGTTCCCAGGCCTTGTTCTTGGTGCTTGGTTCTTGGTTGAAGTTCCATGTGGGCGGGGTGCCCTCACCCCGCTTCTGGTGCGGGCGCGGGGGGGTGGGGCACCCCGCCCACAAATCCTCGCCAACACCCGTGTTAATGCTTCCAATGGCCCCACCCCATGAGACTGCGGACGAAACTCTTGCTCGCCGGATCGGTGGCGCTGCTGGCGCTGGGTGCCGGCTATTGGTGGTGGGATGCCTCGACCAAGACTGCGCTGGCGGCGGCGCAGGAACGTTGTCGCGCCGCCGGGCTGCCGATGACAGCAGAGGACCTCCATCCGGCACCCGTGCCCGATGCGGACAACGCGGCGCGGGTACTGGAAAAGCTGCAACCCCTGCTCAAGGACTCTCCGGAGCTCCTTGAATTGGAGCAGTCGTTTGTTTACGGGCGAAGGCCTCACGATCAATCTGCCCACCCCCATCCCACCTACCGGCTCGACTCCGCAGGCATCAAGGAGCTCGCTGCGGTTTTGGAATCGCAACGGGTCCGCGAGATAATGGGCCTGATCCGGGAGGCACTGGGCAAGCCGCGCTTTGATGGGTGGAAGAAGATTCCGGTGACAAACGAAGGCTGGAACAATCATTATCCAATTTATTCAATCCCAGGTCTGTTCACCTATTCGGCCGAGCTCCTTGGTTGGCACGCCCGACTGGCGGTCAGCCAGGGCCAAATCGACGAGGCGTGCGCCGATATCTGGAACATGATGGTGCTGGCCGATCAGCTTGGCGATGAGCCGCTGCTGTTTGCTCAAAGCATGCGCTGGGGGGGGTGGGGCCTGGCAATGAAGGAGCTTGAGCAGGTGGCGGCGGCCGCGCCGATGCCGCCGGTTTGGAACCAGAAATTTTCCATCCGTTTGGCTGGTTTTAATCCGGCGGCGGGTCTCGCCCGCGCTTTGGATGGCACGCGGGTTGAGGATAATTCCGGCAAGATTCTCGCTGGTGAGACTTCGGTAAATAAATTGGTCGGATCGTTACGTATCATTATCACCCTGGGTGAGCCTCCGCCCCCTCACGACTTCGAGCCCCACAATTGGAAGGAGTGGATCGAGTGGTTCAAGCTGCTCCCTTATCATGTCCCTGGGGTGCTTCGTCTCTTATCTGCGGACAACATCGACTTGTTGAGGGAGGAGAAAAGTATCGTGGTCCAAACCTCGATAGGTTATCAGGCGATGGATCTAAAGATGAAGTCGGTTCTTTCGGAGCAATTGCAGAGGCGGCTTTTCCTGCATGACCTGATATTTAAGGAGCTGTTTCTCTATCCATTCGATACGATGCACGCAAAGTTAATGTGGGGGATGCGCGCGAAGATAGTTTCGACCCAGGTTGGGTTGGCGCTGGAGCTATACCGGCAGGCGAAGGGAGCATATCCTGCGACACTCACGGCGCTGGTGCCGGATTTCCTGCCGGTGGTGCCGGCCGATCCGTTCACGGACAAGCCGCTCATCTACCGGACCGAGCCGGGCGGGGCCGTGGTCTACAGCCTCGGGCAGGGTGGGCGCGAAGACGGGAAGTTCAACGACCACGGCTTGGGCAGGGACGAGGAAAGCTGGTTCGCCGGCACGGCGGCGGCGCGGAAGTATGCGCCGCTCACCGCTCCGGCCTCACCGTAGGGGCGTTGCTCGCCGCCGCCCCCTTCCCCTTCTCGCTGCGTCCTCTGAAAACCCGGAGGGGCCGGTCCCCGCGGCACCGCCCTGCCTTCGGCGCACGCAGGGATGCTGTCATGCCGGGTAGTTGCGGCGGGTGCGGGTGGCAAGGGCGGCCAGCAGCTCGGCGGGCTTGAGTGCGAGATAAACGAGGTCGGCCACCCAGCGCCGAGTGATACGCCGCGCGATCACCGGCCCGGCGCGCCCATAGAGTTTGCGGAACGCCGCATGGCTCACCGGCGCGCGCCGCCGCCAGAGCTCCTCAAATTCCCAAAACGTCACGAGCTGCCGGTTGGCGGGCCGGCGGCGGCCGCGATGGCTGGTTTCGAAAAACGGGCCGACCAGCGCCGGATGTCCCCGGGCCGCGGCTGTGACCACGAAACAACCGTCGGGCCGCTGGTCCGGAAGAGCGGCGTAAATTTGTTTAGACCAGATCACGCTGGCGATCCAGACGGGTGCGGCGAGCACGAAGCTCCCCACATAGGTCGTGAATGCCAGGCTCGAAGTCCTGATCAGTTGCCAGGTCCGGGTGGAGTAGCTCGCCGCGACCAGGAATGGCACCAGCAGCCAGATAGTTTGGCGTCCCCCCCGCGAACCCAAGGTGAGAATTCCGGACAGTAGACAGACAAAGCTCACGACCGCGCCATGGAACAGCCCCAGCACGATCCATGGCGGAGTGGGCGGATTCCCGGGCGTGCGACGTAGTTCGAAGCCCCACCACGCGGAGCTGGCCCACAACACCAAGGGTGTCAGCCACAGCTTCCCAACCAGGAAGCAATCAAGCCAACCGTGCGGACAGTCACCTTTCCACTCGGCATCCTGGGCCAAGGTGCTGAGCAGAAAAATGATGAACGGCACGATCAGGCCGATGGCTAGGATCACGGCGCGAAAAAATCGCGGTCGTGGCCGCCACCAGATCGTGACCGGCATTGCCAGCGGCAGGAGGAGTGCACCCAGTGGCAGAAGATAAACCAGGATTTTGATAATGGATTCGATGAGGATTTGCATGGGTGGGCTGCACAGCGGGCGCCATGCTGCCCCCGCCCCATGAAGCCCGTGTGAAGTGAGGGTGAAATCGCGATGAAATCTACCCCGTCTGTGGTCGGTCCGGCGTGGGGTTGCGGTCACCATGGAGCCGCGACGCCCTCGTCGCGGTCCGAATTGAAACCACGCGACGGGGGCGTCGCGTCCCCATTTTCCGGTAAGACCGGCTCAGAGCAAATCCAGCTGCAGGTCGTCCGCGTCCCTCACCGTGATCTTCTTCTTCGGCTTCGCCGCCGGGGCGGCGGCCGGCAGCTCGATGCTGGCATCATCGCTCTCCAAGCGGGCGAGGATGGTCTTGGCGCGGTCGATCACGCTCAACGGCAGGCCCGCCAGGCGGGCGACTTGTATCCCGTAGCTGCGGTCGGCCGCGCCGGGCACCACGCGTCGCACAAAGACGATCTCGTCGTTCCACTCTTTCACCGCCACCGAAAAATTGCGCAGGCGCGGGAGGTGTTTGGCGAGCTGGGTCAGCTCCTGGTAGTGCGTCGCAAAGAGCGTGCGCGGGCCCCGCACCGGGTCGCGGTGCAGGTGCTCGACCACCGCCCACGCGATGGCGAGCCCGTCGTAGGTCGAGGTGCCGCGGCCGATCTCGTCCAGGATGATCAGCGAGCGCTCGGTGGCGTTGTTCAGGATGTTGGCGGTCTCGTTCATCTCCACCATGAAGGTGGAGTTGCCCCGCGCGAGGTCGTCGCTCGCGCCGACCCGGGAGAAAATCCGGTCGACCAGCCCGACCCGGCAGGCGCGCGCCGGTACCCAGCAGCCGACCTGCGCGAGCAGCGTGATGAGCGCCACCTGGCGGATGTAGGTCGACTTGCCCGCCATGTTGGGGCCGGTGAGGAGCGCGAGCTGGGCGTCGGATCCGGCCAGCAGGGTGTCGTTGGGCACAAAGGCCTGCGCGCCACGTCCGACCGCGGCGGCGGGGGCCTTGAGCATCTGTTCCACGACGGGATGGCGGCCGTCGGCGATTTCCAGCGTGTCGCTGTCGTCGAGCGCCGGCTGGCAGTAGTCCCACTCGCGGGCGAGCACCGCCCACCCCGCGAGCACGTCGAGCTCGGCGAGGGCGTCGGCGGTCTGGGCCAGCGCGATGGACTCGTCGAGGACGGAGGCGACGAGCGCGGCGAACAACGCCTGCTCCCGCGCCAGGGCGTTTTCCTCGGCGTGGAAAATCTCCTTCTCCTTCTTGCGCAGATCCTCGGTCACATAGCGCTCGCCGCCCACCGTCGTCTGGCGCCGGATGTAATCGGCCGGTACCAGGTGGAGGTTGGCCTTGGTGACCTCGATGTAATAGCCGAAGTTCTGGGTAAAACGCACCTTGAGGCTGCGGATGCCCGTGCGCTGCTGCTCCGACGTCTCGAGCGCCGAGAGCCAGGTCTTGTTGTCGGTGGTGAGCGCCCGGAGACGGTCGAGCTCGGCGTCGTGGCCGGACCGGATGAAGCTGCCATCGGCGAGGTCGTTCGGCAGGTCGTCGGCGAGGGCGGCGGTCAGGAGCTGCCGCAGCGGCGGCAACTCCTGGATTTTGGATTTTAGATCGGGTATTTTGGATTCCGCTCCTCCGGGGAAACTTCCCAGGGTCGCGAGGATGGCCGGCATCTGGGCCAGCGTGTCGCGGACGCCGCCGAGCTCGCGGGGGTTGCGGAGGCGGTTTTGGAGCCGGCCGAGGATGCGGGGCAGGTCGCGGACGTGGGCGAGGGCGGCACGCAGGTCGGCGAGCAACGGAGGTTGGCCCAGCAGATCGCCCACGAGGGCGGATCGGCGGCGGATTTCAGCGAGATCGAGCGGCGGGGCGGCGAGCCAGCGCTCGAGCAGCCGGGCGCCGGCGGCGCTGGCCGTGCGGTTGATCGCCGCGAGCAGCGACCCATTCCGGGCCCCGCCGGCGGCGGCGAAGATCTCCAGGTTGCGCAGCGTGGCGGGGTCGAGCAGGAGGGTGCGCGCGCTGCGGTATTCCTGGAGCGTCCGCAGGTTTTCGGGCTTGGCGCGGAGATTCTCCGTGGCGTAGGCGACGAGCGCGCCGGCCGGGCCGAGCCCGGGATGGTCGGGTGCGAGGCCGAAGCCCTGGAGGTTGAGCACCCCGAGGGTGTCCATCACCGTGCGCCCGCCGGCGGCCGGCTCGAACTGGTAGCCGGGCAGCTCCGTGGCCAGCCGGTTGCCGGCAAACAGATGCAGGGCATGGACGGCGGTCTGGTCGTGGGGCGAGTGCGCCCAGCGGGCGGGCTCGCCCTCGGCCACGAGCAGCTCGGCGGGGTCGAGCGCGGTGAGCACGGGCAGGAGGTTTTCCACGCGCGGGTCGGTGGCGACCTTGAATTCGCCGGTGGAGAGGTCGAGCCAGGCCGCATGCAGGCCGGCGGCGTCGAGTGCGACGGCGGCGAGATAGTGGTTGCGCTCTGCATCGAGCTGGCTGGCGGCCAGGGTGGTGCCCGGGGAGAGAATGCGCGTGAGCGCGCGGCGGACCAGCTTGCCCGCGGTGGCGGGCTCGGCCTGGTCGCAGATGGCGACCTTTTTGCCGGCGGCGAGGAGCTTGTTGACGTAGTTGTCCAGCGCATGGGCGGGCAGGCCGGCCATCGGGTGGTCCTGCCGCTTGGTCAGCGTGAGGCCGCAGATTTTGGAGGCGGCGACCGCGTCGTCGAAAAACAGCTCAAAGAAGTCGCCCAGCCGGAAGAGCAGCAGGGTGTCGGGCGGCAGGCCGCGCCGCACCTCGTGGTATTGCCGCATCATGGGCGTGAGCTGGGCGTCGGCGGACATGGGATCGGAGGCCAGATGCCAGAGGCCGGACGCCCGGGAAGCAAGCCAGCACCCCGGCCGGCGGCGAAAAATCTGGCCTCCGGTCTCAGACTTCTGACATCTGAACTGCGTGACTCTCTTTCATCGCGACCTCGGCGGAGTTGGCCTGCCGCCCCTGGTCATCCTGCACGGGATGCTCGGCTCGTCGCGCAACTGGCAGGCCGCCGGGGCGGATTTGGCGCCCCACCATCATGTCTTCGCTCTGGATCTACGGAATCACGGTCGCTCGCCGCATGCGGGGGAGATGAGCTATCCGGCGATGGTGGATGACGTGCTCGGCTGGCTCGACACGCAGGGGCTGGCGCAGGTGACGTTGCTGGGCCACAGTCTGGGGGGAAAGGTTGCCATGCAATTGGCGTGCCGGTTTCCGGACCGCGTGGGGCGGCTCGTGGTCGTGGACATCGCGCCCCGGGATTACCCGGCCCACGCCGACCGGGCGGAGTTCGCCGCCATGAACACCCTGCCGCTGGCCACGCTGAAGTCCCGCAGCGAGGCCGAGAGGTTTTTCGAGCCGCAGGTGCCGGACTGGGCCATGCGGAAGTTCCTCGCGACGAACCTGGAGCAGGGGCCGGATGGAACGTGGCGCTGGATGATCAACCTCCCCGCGCTTACCGCCGCCCTCCCGGACCTCGTGGGCAATCCGCTCACGCCCGATGACCGGTTCGACGGACCCGCGCGTTTCATCGTCGGCGGCAAGTCGCACTATGTGCGTCCGCAGGACACCGAGACCATCCGGCGGCATTTTCCCGCGGCGGAGATCATCACGATCGCCACTTCCGGCCACAACCCGCACATGGAGACGCGGGCGGAGTTTGGGTGCGCCGTAGTGGGTGTGCAGGCGGGGTGAGGGCACCCCGCCCACATGGGCAGGCGCGTTCAGCGCGCGTCAGGAATCAGCCTGCGCACAAGGATTCTACCTCAGCCTCTGCGTCCTCTGCGCCCTCCGTGTTAAAAACTCCGCTCCTCGGGTGCCCCAACCAAGCACCAGTAACTTCTCCCCTCACACCAGCGCCGTGTCACCCGCGCCGCCGGCGACGATCGCATGGCTGCGCCGGGCGGACTTCATCCAGTGGCGCTGTTTCCAGCGGCGGTACATCATCAGGCCGCGCAGCCACTCGTCCACGATCATCGAGATCCAGATGCCGGTGAGGCCGAGGCCCAACTTGATCCCGAGCAGCCAGGCGAGCGGCACCCACACGCACCAGGTCGAAAACGCGCACATCGAGATGGGAAACCACACGTCGCCCGTGGCCCGGAGCGAGTTGATGACGATAATGTTGCAGACCCTTCCGGGTTCGAGCACGATGGCAAGCCGCAGCAGCAGCGTGCCCTCGGTGATGATGACCGCGTCATGGGTGAAACCGCCGAGGGCGTACGGCGCGAGCAGCGCGATGGGCAGGATGGCGCAGGAAACGAGCAGCAGGCCGGTGCGCACGCTCTTGAGCAGGGTGTGGTAGGCCTCCTCGAACTGTCCCGCTCCAACCAGATGGCCGATCAGGATTTCCGTGCCCAGGCCGAGCGCCAGGCTGAACAGCAGGACCACGCGCTCAATTTGCAGGGAGTAGGACTGGATGGCCAGGCTGTCACCCCCCCAGCCGGGCGGTGAAGGTGGTGACGACCATGAAGGCCAGCCAGTAGTTCATGTTTTCGCCGGCGGCGGGGAGCCCGATCCGCAGGATGCGGCCCACCTTGGACCAGACGATGGCTACAAAATCCCGCGCCCGCAGCCGCAGGTGGGTGCGGTAGTCGAGCAGGATCCACAACGCCACGCAGGCGGCCGCCCGGCTGCACACGCTGGAAATGGCGACCCCGGTCACCCCCAGCTTCGGGCAGCCGAAGAGCCCGAACAGGGTGATGCAGTTGCCGGTGACGTTGAGGATGTTCTGCCCGACCGACACCAGCATGGCGTCGCGGGTGTGGTGGTGCGCCCGCAGCACGGCGCCGATGGACATGTTCATCGACTCCATGAACAGGGTGCCGCCCATCAGGGTGAGGAAAGGCAGCGCGTACTCCGTGAGCTCAGGGGGCAGGAGCATGAGGTGCAGCAGCTGCGCCGCGCAGCCATACACGACGAGGCTCACCGCGAGGCCCATCCAGGTGTTCACCGCGATGGCGTTGCTGGCGATCTGGTCCGCCCCCGCGCGGTCGCGCGCGCCGAGGTGGTGCGTGATCACGACGCTGGTGCCGATGGCGATGAAGTTGAAGACGATCAGGAACAGCACCACCACCTGATTGGCCACCCCGAGGGCCGCGACCGCGCCGTCGGACACATGGCTCACCATGAACGTGTCCACCGTGCCGATGAGCAGGCGCAGCCCCTGCTCGATGAAAATCGGCCAGGCGAGGCGCATCAGGCTGGGTTTGGCGGCGGAGGAGACGGTCATGCTGGGCAAAAGCAGACAGCATACCGCCCCGACCGGGCAGGGTGTCAACGGGCGGGCGGGGCCCAAGGCTGACGTTCACTGTTCCAAAACCGCCGAGCAATCCATCAATGCAAGGGGCAAAGACGTAGAGGGGGATATAGGGCATTGCGCCTCTGCGTCTTGGCGCCTCCGCGCTAAATCCTCTTCCGGTCTCCTCTCTCTGTTCCCTCCTGTTAAAACCTCCGGTTCGCCCCTGTTGCTTCAGTCACCGGATGCGTTCTCAGATCTTCTTCAGCGCGGCGGCCATCGCGTCGCCGATCCGCGCCAGGTGCTCGTCGGTGTGCAGCGCGGAGATGGCGGTGCGGATGAGGTCTTTGCCGGCCGGTACCGCGGGGGAGATGGACATAACCGTGAAAACCCCCTGCGCGAGCAGCGCCTGCCAGAAGCGGTACGCGCGTTCCTTTGAGCCCAGCACGATGGGCACGGCCGGCGTCTCGCTCTCCCAGGTGTCGAGGCCGAGCGCGTGGAGCATCGCGGTGTACTTTTTAGTGTTGCGCCACAGGCGCTCGAGGTGCTCGGGCTCGGTCTGCATCACCTCAAGCGCGGCGCTGGCGGCCGCTGTCTGGCCGGGGCTGAGCGCGGCGCTGAAAATTGTCTGTTTGCCGTGGGTGCGGAGATACTCGATCAGGTCGCGCGAGCCGGCGACAAACCCGCCGGTGCTGGCCAGCGACTTCGAGAGGCTGCCACAGACGAGGTCCACGTCGGCGTTTAGGTTGAAATGGTCCACTGTCCCGCGTCCCCCGCGGCCGAGCACGCCAAAGCCATGCGCGTCGTCCAGCACGGTGAAACAGCGATGCTCGCGGGCGACCGCCATGAGCCCGGGCAGGCGCGCGATGTGGCCTTCCATCGAGTAGACCCCCTCGATCACGAGCATCTTGGGGGTGTCGGCGGCGGCGGTGGCCGCGACCGCGCGGAAGTCCTCCGGGCTGTTGTGCGAAAAACGCTCGACGGTGGCGGTCGAAAGCCGGATGCCGTCCCACAGGCAGGAGTGAATGTTCTTGTCGGCAAAGATCACATCGCCCTTCTGGGCGAACGCGGCGACCCCGGAGAGGCACGACAGGTAGCCGGCGGAGTGGACATGACACGCCTCGCGCCCGAGAAAGGCGGCGAGCCTGGCCTCGAGCTCGAGGTGGCAGGCCCGCGAGCCGTTGGCGGTGCGGGCCCCGGTGGTGCTGGTGCCCCACTGCCGGGGCGCGGCGCTGGCGGCTTCGATGACCTTGGGATGAAACGACAGGCCGAGGTAATCGTTGCTCGCCAGCATGATCAGGTCCCGCCCGTCGAGCCGGATGTTCGGGCCGCTCTGGGCCGACATCGCGTGGTAGTAGGGCGCGTATTTCAACCGCAGCTTGGTGGCGGCGTCGGAGCGGCAACGTTCGCGGATGGTAGGCGGGCTGGAGGAGAAAAGGGAAAGCGCCATGGGAGCGGGCGCAGCATCGGCCGGTTTGCCCCCGCATGGCAAAGCCAGATTTCACCTCAGCGGTCCGGACTCCCTCCGGCCGGCCCGATCAACTTGTCCTCCGAAGCTATTGGCGAAGGAGGAGGTGGGGCGTGACACACTGGGCGCGCCGTTAGGTTGTGGCGGCCGGCCCGGCGGCCCCTCCCTGCCGCACTGATCATCTGGATACTATGAAACGTTGGTCCGCCCTCCGCTCCCCGCCTTGCGCAATCCGCAATCCGCAATCCAAATTCCAAATTCCACCCTCCGCCCTCTGACTTCCGGCCTCTGGTCTCTGACATCTGACCTCTGGCCTCTCGGCCGCCCCTCACCGACCCAGCGCCTTTTTGATCAGTTGCTCGGTCGTTGCAGCCGGGCCGAGGGCGAGGGTCGCATGGCGGACGGCCTCGTCGGCGTCGGCGGTTTTGTAGCCCAGGGCCGTGAGCGCGAGCACCGCGTCGTGGATGCGGCGGTCACCCGGGGGGCTGGACGAGGACGCCGATCCGGACCCGGTGGGCAGGCCCGCGTTCGTCGCCCCCACCTTCGCGCGCAGCTCAATCACCAGCCGTTCGGCGGTTTTCTTGCCAATGCCCGGGGATTTCGCGAGCGTGCCCACATCGCCGTCGCGGATCGCGTTTTCGAGCAGCGGCAGCGACAGGCGGCTCATGATGTTCAGCGCGCTTTTGGGGCCGATGCCGGTCACATGCTCGATCATCAGCCGGAAAAAATCCCGCTCCGCCGGCGTGGCAAAACCGTAGAGCGTCTGCGCGTCCTCGCGGTAGATCACGAGGGTGTGCAGCTTCACCTGCGCGCCGAGGGCGGGCAGTCTTTCCGCCGTCGTGACCGGGATGTTCACTTCGTAGCCGAGCCCGTTCAGCTCGACGACCGCGTGGAGCGGGGTGGCGGCGGCGAGCGTGCCCTGGAGCGAGGTTATCATAGGGGAAGTAGCGGGTAGCGAGCAGCGGGTAGCGAGTAGAAAAACGGCGGCAGTGAGAGCGAAGGTCGGGAATCCGAATACACGCTACTCGCGACCCACTACTTGCCAGCTCCCTTCATTTCAAGCCCAGCACGTCCTGCATGTCGTAAAGCCCGGGCTGCTGTCCGACCACCCACCGTGCGGCGCGGAGCGCCCCGCGGGCGAAGATACCGCGGTCGCTCGCCTTGTGCGTCAGCTCGATCCGCTCGCCCGGTCCGGCAAACATCACCGTGTGGTCACCCACCACGTCGCCGCCGCGCAGCGCGTGCACGCCCACCTCGGTGGCCGTCCGCGCGCCGGTGATGCCGGACCGCCCGTGGCGGAGGGCGGCGGCCGTGAGCTTGCGTTCCTCCAGGATGATCTCGAGCAGCCGCGCGGCCGTGCCGCTCGGCGCGTCCTTTTTGAGCCGGTGATGCATTTCGACCACCTCGGTGTCATACTCCGCCCCGAGGATCTTCGTGGCGCGGCGTGTCAGCGCGAACAGCAGGTTGACCCCCACGGAAAAATTGCCCGCCCACACGCACGGCACCTTGGCGGCCTTCGCGAGCAGCCGCTTTTTCTCGGCCGCCGGATGGCCGGTGGTGCCGATGACGAGGGGCTTGCGCGCGGCCACGGCCAGCCGGATGACCTCGGCGGTGGCCGCATGCGAGCTGAAATCAATCACCACGTCGCCCGCCGCCATGCCGGCCGCGAGATTGTCCCCGTCGTCGAGCGACGCGACCACGGTCGCGCCGGCGGCGGCCGCGGCGGTGGCCACGGCCTGGCCCATGCGGCCGCGCGCGCCGACCAGGACCAGGCGGAGGTTGGGCTTGGTGCTCATCGGCCGATGGCCGCGAGCGCGGCAAAGAGGATTTTTTCGTTGGCCGGGGTCAGCTCGGTCAGCGGCAGGCGCACCTCGGCGCTGCCGATGATCCCGGCGCGGGCCAGCGCGGCCTTGATCGGCACCGGGTTGGGTTCGAGAAAGCACGCCCGGAACACGGGGTAGAGCTTCTGGTGCAGCCTGCGCGCCCGGGCGTAATCGCCCGCGCCGGCCAGCCGCACCAACTGCACCACCTCCCGGGCGAGCAGATTCGACGCCACGCTGATGACGCCCTCCGCGCCCACCGCCATGAACGGCAGCGTGAGCGAGTCGTCGCCGCACAGCACCGTGATGTCCGCACCCAGCGCCTGCTTGAGCTGGTCCACGCGGTCCACCGACCCGCCCGCCTCCTTGATCCAGCGCACATGGGCATACTTGGCCCGCAGCCGCTCGACCACCGGCACACCGATCTCGATGCCGCAGCGGCCGGGGATCGAATAGAGGATGATCGGGCGGTCGGTCGTGTCGGCGATGGCGGCGAAGTGGCGGAACAGGCCCTCCTGGCTGGGCTTGTTGTAGTAGGGCGCGACCACCAGCATCGCGTCAGCCCCGGCCTCGTGCGAGAGCCGCGTGAGGTCCACGGCCTCGGCGGTGGAGTTGGAGCCGGTGCCGGCGATCACCGGCACGCGCCCGCGCGCCGCCGCGATGACCGCCCGGATCACGTCCAGGTGCTCGGCGTGGTCGAGGGTGGGGGACTCGCCCGTGGTTCCGACCGGCACCAGGCCATTGATGCCCGCCTTGATCTGAAACTCCACGAGCTTGCACAGGCCGTCGTGGTCGACGGCTTCATGGCGAAACGGGGTGGCGAGCGCGGTGATCGCGCCGGTCAGCGGGCGGTGCTTCATGGAGGGACGTGGAATGTTACCTTGCGCAGCAAAACGACTCCGGCTAGCAAATCCATCACGTTTTTTCATCCCTCGCGCCCATGACCCCGCACACCGAAGTTTTCAACGACCTCCTCAAGCTCGCCGTGGAGAGCGGCGCGAGCGATGTCATCATCAAGACCGGCAAGCCGGCCTACTACCGCATTTCCAACCGGCTCAAGCCGGTCGACATGGAGCCCATCGCCGGTCCGGAGGCGCAGGCGTTCGTGGACGAGCATGTGCCGCGGGTTTTCCGAAAGAACTGGGACGACCTCGGCCAGGTGGACTTTGCCTATGCGGCGGAGGGCATCGGCCGGTTCCGGGTGAACGCCTTTCACCAGCGCGGCGCGGTGAGCATCGTGCTGCGGCACATCAAGGCCCGCGTGCCCGAGTTTGAGGAACTGGGCATCCAGGCCGAGCCCTTGCTCAACCTCGCCAAGGCCAAGGATGGCATCCTCCTCATCTGCGGCGCGACCGGCTCGGGCAAGAGTTCCACCATGGCGGCGATGCTCAACTGGATCAACCGCAACCAGGAAAAGCACATCGTCACCATCGAGGACCCGATCGAATACACCTTCATTGACGACAAGTCCGTGTTTCAGCAGCGCGAGATCGGGCTCGATGTGCCGAGCTTCGAGCTGGCGATCAAGGCCGTCCTCCGGCAGAATCCGGACATCATCCTCATCGGCGAAATGCGCGACCGCGAGACGTTCGAGACCGCGATCAGCGCGGCGGAGACGGGGCACCTGGTGTTTTCCACGATGCACGCCGCAACCGTGGCGCAGTCGCTCACCCGTCTCTTCGAGTTTTTTCCGCCCGAGCAGCTGGCGCAGGCCCGCCGCCAGATCGCCGGGTCGCTCCGCGGCTTCATCTGCCAGAAACTCATCCCCGCGCTCGAGGGTGGCGGCCGGGTTCCGGCCAACGAGATCCTCAACGCCGACTCCACGATCAAAAACCTCATCCTCGACGGGCATAACGAGAAAATCCAGGGCCTCCTGGAGGCCGGCACGGACTCGGCGAGCTTCTCCTTCAACCGCGACCTGCTCCGCCTGGTCAACGCGCACCGCATCAGCAAGGCCGACGCCCTGCGCTACTCCGCCAACCCCCAGGCCCTCGAGATGAACCTCAAGGGCATCTTTTTCAAGACCTGAGCCCGGGCCAGGCGCGCGGGGTTCGGTGATCTCATTCCATGAATGTCCCTCCTCGCCCATAAGTGGTTTTGCCTCCTGCTTCCGTTCTCTGGCTTCTGACTCCTGACTCATCCCTCCACGCCGCCCATCCCTTCCGCCCCCCATCCAATTCCATGGAACACAGAAAACTCGGCGCTTCCGGCTTCAAAGTCCCCGTCCTCTGCCTCGGCACCGGCACCTTTGGCGGCAAGGGCGAGTTTTTCAAAGCCTGGGGCGCGAGCGATGTGGCCGAGGCCACCCGCCTCGTGGACATCTGTCTCGAGGCCGGCCTCAACATGTTTGATTCGGCCGACATCTATTCGGACGGCGCGGCCGAGAGCATTCTCGGTCAGGCCCTCAAGGGCCGACGGGACCAGGTGATCATCTCCACCAAGGGCACGTTTCGCCACGGCGACGGGCCCAACGACGTCGGTTCGTCGCGGTTTCATCTGCTCAAGGCGGTCGAGGGCAGTCTGCGGCGGCTGGGCACCGATTACATCGACCTTTACCAACTGCACGGCTTCGACGCGCAAACGCCGGTCGAGGAAACCCTCGGCACCTTGGATGAACTGGTGCGGGCGGGTAAAATCCGCTACCTGGGGGTCTCAAATTTCTCCGGCTGGCACCTGATGAAATCGCTCGCGGCCTCCGACCGGCACGGGCTCGCCCGCTATGTCGCCAACCAAACCTATTATTCCCTCATCGGCCGCGACTATGAGTGGGAGCTGATGCCGCTCGGGCTCGACCAGGGGCTCGGCGCCGTCGTGTGGAGCCCGCTCGGCTGGGGACGCCTGACCGGAAAAATCCGCCGCGGTGTCCCGCTGCCACCGCACAGCCGGTTGCATGCCAAGGTGGTGATCGACCTTGGTCCGCCGGTGGAGGATGAATATTTGTTCACGGTGGTGGATGCATTGGAGGCGGTCGCCCGCGAAACCGGGAAGACCGTCCCGCAGGTCGCACTCAACTGGCTGCTGCAACGACCCACGGTGGCGAGCCTCATCATCGGGGCGCGCAACGAGGAGCAATTGCGGCAAAATCTCGGGGCCGTCGGCTGGAATCTCACCCCGGGGCAGGTGGCCCGATTGGACGCTGCCAGTGCCCGGACCAAAGTCTATCCCTACTGGCATCAGACCGGCTTTGAGGAGCGGAATCCGTCGCCCGTGTGAGGAAGGCAAGGACGACTGACTGGGCGGGCCGCGTTAAAACGCACGGCCCAGCGGTCCGTCCCCACCGCGTTACTGCGCCCGTCGACTAGAAATCACGAGGTGTTGGTGCTATTTGCTAAAATAACGTAAAATATTAGTAAAAGACTTGTCTTCGTAACGCAAATCGGTTGTCGTTTCCGGCACCCAGTCCTAGAGCTGAATCCCCAGTCGGTCGTGATCTTAGCTGGTCGATGACCGGTTTCTGTCAGCGAAAGTGAACCGTTTTCCCCGGGTCCTCCCCTTCTTCTCCCTGCCCAAAATGTCGGTCTCCACTGACATTTCCCTCCCCCAAGTTCTCCATGGGCCAACCTCAAACCCTGTCGGTTTGGATAGAAACTGCCGGTGCGAACTTCCCTGTCGCACCGGGAGCGGTGCTGTTGATCCACGATCACCTCCGCCCGAGATGAAGAAGTTGCTCCACGTTTTGCTCATCGAGAACTGCGAGGCCGACGCCGGATTGCTCCTGGCGGTACTGCGGCGGGATGGCTTCGACCCGGTGGCTGAATGCGTCCGGACGGTGGAGGCGATGCGCGCGGCCTTGTCGACGAATCCATGGGACGTGGTGTTGTGCGATGACGCGGTGAGCGGAATCGATCCCCCCGTGGCCTGGCGGGTTTTGCAGCAGAGCGGCCTGGACCTGCCGTTCATCATCATCTCCGACACCGGGGGCGAGGATCTGGCGGTCACGGCGTTGAAGCACGGAGCCAGTGATTACCTGTTGAAGGACCGGCTCGCGCGCCTGGGCCAGGCCGTCCTTCACGCCATGGAGGAGACCAAGCGGCGGCAGGAAAGCCTGCGGATGATGGCGGCCTTGCGCCGCAGCGAAGAAATCCACCGCAACCTGATCGAGGCCATGAGCGAGGGGGTGGCGGTGCAGGATCGGGATGGTCGCCTCACGTTTATGAACCGGCGGGCGTGCGAAATGCTCGGTTATACCATGGGGGAATTGGTCGGGCGGCCGGTGGCCGGCCTGTTTGACCCGGAAAACCAGGCCATTCTCCGCGAGCAAATGGCCCGGCGGTTAAAAGGAGCCCGGGACGATTATGAGATCGCCTGGCTGCGCAAGGACGGAGGGCTCGTCAACACCTTGGTCACGCCCCGGCCGCGGTTTGACGCCCAGGGAGTCTTGGTGGAAAGCGTGGCGGTGATCACGGACATCACCGGGCGCAAACTCGCCGAGGAGCAGCTCAAGCTGCGGAGCGCCGCGCTGGAGGCGGCGGCCAACGCGATTTTCATCACGGACCACTCCGGGGTGATCCTCTGGGCCAACTCCGCCTTCGTCACCCTCAGCGGCTTCCCAATGGCCGAGATCGTCGGCCGGAAACCGAGCCTCGTGAAATCAGGCGCGCATGACCAGGGATTCTACCGGGAGCTATGGGCCACCATCCTGGCGGGCAAGGTCTGGCAGGGGCGGATCACCAACCGCAGCCGGGAGGGGCGGCTCTACATCGCCGAACAGACCATCGCACCGGTGAAGGATGACAGCGGCGCGACCACCCATTTTGTCACCGTGCAGCAGGATATCACCGCGCGGCAGAAGGCCGAGGATCAGCTGCGCGAGCAGGCCGCGCTGTTGGACAAGGCCCATGACGCCATCATCGTGCGCGATCTCGACCACCGTGTCCGATTTTGGAACCGAAGCGCCGAGCAGATTTACGGCTGGACCGCGGCAGAGGCCGTGGGCCGCCGGGTCACCGAGCTCATTTATTTCGACGATCTGGAGTTCAAAAAGGCGGCGACCGCCGTCGTCCAACACGGCGGCTGGGCGGGCGAGCTGCGCCAGGTGCGGAAAGACGGCGGCGAGATCATCGTGGACTCCAGCTGGACGCTGGTGCGGGACCAGGAGGGACGGCCGTCGTCCTTCATGTCCATCAACACCGACATCACCGAGAAGAAGAAACTCGCGGCCCAGTTTCACCGCATCCAGCGCCTCGACAGCATCGGCACCCTGGCCGGCGGCATCGCGCACGACCTCAACAACGTGCTCGCGCCCATGCTCATGGCCATTGAGCTCCTCCGGCTCAAGCACGACGACGCGGACACGCAGCGGTTGCTGGCGATGCTGGAGACCAACGGGCGGCGCGGCGCCCAGATGCTCCGGCAGATGCTGGCTTTCGGGCGGGGCGGCGGCGAGGGGGTGCGGGTGGTGGTGTCTCCGGTGCATGTCGTCCGCGAGGTGGCGCAGATTGTGCACGACACCTTCCCCAAATCCATCCGCTGCGCGTCCGAGACCGCCCCGGACCCCTGGCCGGTCACCGGCGATCCGACGGAGCTGCACCAGGTTTTGCTCAACCTTTGTGTAAACGCCCGCGATGCGATGCCCGACGGCGGCGTGCTTTCGCTCCGGTTGGAAAACACGGCAATCGATGAGACCTACGCCGGGCTCAATCCGGAATCCCGGCCCGGTCCGTACGTCCTCCTCAGCGTGACCGACACTGGCACCGGCGTTCCGCCAGGCCTCCACGAGAAGATATTTGAGCCGTTTTTTCACCACCAAGGCGGTGGGAAAAGGCACGGGGCTGGGCTTGTCCAGCGTACGGGCGCTGGTCCGGAGCCACGGGGGTTTCGTCAACTTCTACAGCGAGCCGGGCAAGGGGAGCACCTTCAAGGTCTACCTGCCGGCCGTCACCACCCCGGGTGCGGCGGAGGGCGTCGCGCTCGCCAGCACCGGTCTGCCGCAGGGCAACGGCGAGCTGGTGTTGCTGGCGGATGACGAGGAGGCCGTGCGCGAGATTTCCCGCAAGACGCTCGAGCGTTTCGGCTACAAGGTGCTGCTCGCGGCCAACGGGGCCGAGGCGGTCTCGCTTTTCGCGCAACATCGGGAGAAAATCGCCGTCGTGATCACCGACATGTCGATGCCGGTCATGGACGGGGCCGCGACGATCGTGGCGCTCCGGACCATTGACCCCCACGTGAAAATCATCGGATCAAGTGGCATGGGTTCGGGCAGCCACAGCGCCATGGCCCGGGCGGCCGGCATCGGTTTGGGATGTTTCATCCCGAAGCCCTACACCGCCGACGTGATCCTCAACACCCTGCGCAAGATCCTGACCCGCGAGTCGCCACCTCCCGCCGGCGGCCAGGCCTGAGGCCTGGTTTCGCCCCGGTGGCCGGCCGCCCGGCCGATAGGGGAATCTCCTTCCCGGAAATAAGGGAGAAACCTTTTTGATAAACCGCCGGGGGCGGCTTTGTTGCTGACCATGACCCCGACCACCGACCCCGGCGCGCGCGACGCGCTTCACCTCCTCATGGTCGAGGACCGTCCGGAAGATTTCGAGCTGGTCTTGCATGAGCTGGGCAAAGGCGAGCTCCACCTGGCGCCGACGCGCGTCGAGACGGAGGCGGGGTTGGTCGCCGCCCTGGCGCAGCAGGCCCCCGATCTGGTGCTCTGCGATCATGGCGGGGTCGCGTTCGACAGCTTTGGCGCCCTGGCCCGGGTGCGGGCCGTTCTGCCCGACGTGCCTTTTGTCGTCGTCACCGGGATGCCCGGGGAGGAACTGATGTCCCGGGCGTTGGCGCGCGGGGCGGACGACTGGGTCAGCAAGAACCGGCTCGCTGATCTGCTTCCGGCCGTGCGGCGGGCGCTGCGGCGGGCGGACGAGCGGCGCCGGATGCGCTGGCTGGAGCGGGAGCGGGTGAACCTGCACGCGGAGCTGCTCACCCTGCGCAACCGGCTCCGGTCCGGACCGGTGGTGCCGATTTGCGCCAGTTGCAAAAAAATCCGCAACGAAAAGAGCGAATGGGTCCCCTTGGAGAGCTACTTTGACGAGCACCTCGGTCTCCGCTTCAGCCATGGCCTGTGCCCCATTTGTGTCTGTCACGAATACGCCGAGACCCTCCGACCTCTCGGCATGGGCTGAATCCCCCGTCGATCCCGGTCCAACGGGGGGACTAAAGGTTGGCGATGACGGCGTCGGCCATGGCGCGGGTGCCGACGCTCGGCCGGCCAAAGGCGATGTCGCCGGTGCGGGTGCCGCTGGTCACGGCTTTTTTCACGGCCGCCTCGAGGCGGGTGGCCGTGGTTTCCAGGCCGAAGCTGTGGCGCAGCATGAGTGCGACCGAGAGGATTTGGGCACAGGGGTTGGCGATGCCCTTGCCCGCGATGTCCGGGGCGGTGCCGCCGGCGGGTTCATACAGGCCGAAGGGCAGGCCCAGCGAATTTTTGCCCGCCCCGAGCGAGGCGGACGAAAGCATCCCGAGCGAACCGCAAATCACCGCCATCTCGTCGGAGAGGATGTCACCAAACATGTTTTCGGTCACGAAGACGTCGAACTGGTTGGGGTCGCGCGCGAGCTGCATCGCCGCATTGTCCACATACATGTGGGAGAGCGCGAGGTCGGGCGCGTGCGCGGCGCAGTAGTCGGTCACGGTTTTGCGCCAGAGGACGGAGGTCTCGAGGACGTTGGCCTTGTCCACCGAGCACAGTTTCCGCTTGCGCGCGCGCGCGGTGGTGATGGCGACCTGGAGGATGCGCTCGATCTCGGACTTCTTATAGACCATCGTGTCCACGGCCTGCACATCACCGTCGGGCAGGGTGGTGGTTTCCTTGGGCTTGCCGAAGTAGAGCCCGCCGGTCAGCTCCCGGATGCAGACAATGTCGATGCCGTCGGGAATGCGCTCCGACTTGAGGGGGGAGGCGTCGGTGAGCTCGCGGTAAAGGAGGCCCGGGCGAATGTTGGCGAAGAGGGTGAAGTGCCGGCGGAGCGGCAGCAGCGCGGCGCGCTCGGGCTGTTCCTTGGGGGGCAGCTTCTCCCACTTGGGACCGCCGACGGAGCCGAAAAGGATGGCATCGGCCTGCTCACAGACCCGGAGAGTGGACTCGGGGAGGGCCTGGCCATGGCGGTCAATGCCCGCGCCGCCGACATCGGCCGCCTGGTGGGAGAGCACGAGGCCCTCCAGGCGGGCGACATGGTCGAGCACGCGCAAAGCCTCGGCCATGACTTCGGGGCCGATATAATCTCCAGCGAGGACGGCAAACTTGAGGATGGGTTTGGGCATAAGGGAGAGGGCAGGGTGCCAAGGCTCGGCCGTCTGTGGCAAGCGGAGTTTGTGCGGTCCGGCCGGTGGGACACGGTCTTTGTTTGACGCGCATGCTCCTCGGCCAGACGCGGGACGCCCCTGCCGGTGCGTCCCGCCCCAGGCTTGGTGGCAGGGCGCCCCGCCCGTGAGGATTGGCCCGGCGACGGCCACAACAAAAGACCGTGGCCGGTAGGGGAGTGGCTCGCGTTAATGAGAAATCTCCCGGCGGTTCTGAGTGACAACCCGTTCAGGGTTTCAATTTTCCCGCGGCCGCCGCCTTGAGCGCCCGCCGACGGGCTCGCATGGTGCGCCACCCCACCAGTTGCTTTTGTTCCTCGTCCCACAGGCGGAGAAAGAGCGACCGCAGGCTGGAGGCCGGGGTGATCGGCTTCACCACCAGGGTGGCCTCCATCTCCCGATGACAGCGCTCCAAGTTGTAGTTCGGAATGCGCGCGCTCAGGTGGTGGATATGATGAAAGCCGATGTTGCCCGTGAACCACTGCAGGATCCGGGGCAGTTTGTAATAGGAGCTGCCCTGCAGCGCCGCCGCCGCAAAATCCCAGTCGTCGGCGCGCTGCCATTGCACCTCCTCAAATTGATGCTGCACATAAAACATCCAGATGCCGGCCGAGCTGGCGACGGCCATCATCGTGAGCTGGACCAGCACATAAACCTTCAGTCCGACGAGCGCGACCATCGTCGCCGCCATGGCCAGGATCGCCAGGTTCATCCAATGAACCGAGAGGCGTTCGCGCGGTTTGGCCCCCCGGGAGGGAAAACGCTGGAGAACAATAAACAGGAAAAGCGGCGCAAGCAAAAACAGCACCACCGGGTTGCGGGCCAGCCGGTAGGCAAAACGCTGCCCGCGCGAAGCCTCCAGGTATTCCTGCACGGTCAGCGTCCAGACATCCCCCGTGCCGCGCTGGTCCAGGTTGCCGTTGCTGGCATGGTGGACGGAGTGCTCCCACCGCCAATGGTAGTAGGGGGTGAAGGTGAGCATGCCGGTGATGAATCCGATCACATCATTGGCCGTCTTGGACTTGTAGAATGATCCATGCCCGCAGTCGTGGAAGATGATGAAAACGCGGATCAGGACGCCCCCGGCCAGGATGGCGAGCGGAGCCGCCAGCCACCATGAAACCGACAGGCTGCGGTCGACCAGATACCACAGCAGTGCATACAGACCCAGCGTGTTGGTCAGTTGCCAGAGCGCCCGCCCACGGCTAGGCTGCTGGTATTTGAGCACTGCCGCTTTCCATGCGGCCGGGGCGTAAGGGGGCGCGGTGGTGGCTGGATCGACCGGCGGGTTCATGTCTGGTGCTTGCAACACGATCAGGCTGGACGGTCATTTCGCCTTTTTCTGATCGGCCCGCAGCGAGCCGCCGAGGCGCCGGCCGCGCACGCGCTGAGCCGCCTCACCGGCCACAATGTCGCGGCGGTCATCGTGGGTTGCCCCCGGGGCGTGAAACCGGTGGGTGGGGTCGCTGAGGTGCTCCGCCACCGTCTGGCGGATGGAGAAGTGCGCGGTGGCTTCGGCGTGGTGCGGCTGTCCATTGGTGTCGGGGGTGACGGTGGCCTGCAGTTCCTGCTGCGCGGTGAACCAATCGTCACCGTCGGCACCATGCGGGGAGCCCCGCTCCAGCCAGAGGAAATAGGCGCGCTCGCGAATCAGATGTTCCGGGATGTCAGGCATCCGGGGTGAGGTTTGCTTGGTTGAGTTCATGAGGGATGGTTAGTTGCTTGGTCGATGCCCCTGGCGTTGATGGTTCAGTCCAGTGGGCCCGCGATCATCATCGGGGGCTCACCGGGCACCGGGGTCAGCTTGCGGACGTTCACATGCGAGAGGAGCTTCCACCCGGAGCCAGTCTGCTGGAATACATCCAGGCGCGGGGTGGACACCTTGGCGAGGCGGGCGGCCACGATGGTCTCACCGACTTTGCATTGGTAGGTGACCACCAGCACGTCGCCGCTGCGGGTGACCTTGTAGTCGGTCAGGACGTAGGGGGAGAGTTTGAGCATGGCGACCAACATCCTCTCCTGGGGCCAGTCCCGCGCCCCGTCCTCGTGCAGGCTTTGAAAGCCGGGCGCGACGAACTCGTCGAGGGCCGCGAGATCAATCCTCGAAAAACCGGCCCAGAGCCGCTCCACCTGCTGCTGCCCGAGGGCCTGGTTGTCCGTCCCGGTGGCTTCCGCCGCCGCTCCGGCCCGGGTGGCGGCGAGCGCGAGGACGAAGGCCAGCGTCAGGCCGAGGGTAAGGGTGAGGAGAGATTTTTTCATGAGGTCATGGGTGGGTTGGTCTGGTTACTTCACCACCAGCACGCCTTTCATGCCGATGAGGTAGTGGCCGGGGAAAGTGCAGAGGTAGTCATATTCGCCCGGCTCGGTGGGGGCGTTGAAGTCCAGCTCCTCGGTCTGCTGCGGGCCGAGTTGCTTGGTGTGGACGAGCACCTGGTCCAGCAGCGCGGGGGGCAGATAGCTGCTGGCCTTGTCAGTGGCGGCCGTCTGCGCGAAGGCCGCGATGTCGGTGCCCTTTTTGAGCAGGACGAAGTTGTGGCCCATCACCTCCTTGGGGACCGAGCCGATGTTCTTGAGGACCAGTTTCAGCGCTTCGCCGGGGGTGGCCTCGATGCGGGTGAGGTTGTATTTCATGGTGTCGCCGCCTGTGAGATCAATCTCACGGGGGGCCGGAGGCGGACGCGGCCGGGCCGGTGTCGGGGGCGGAGGATTTCGGGGCGCACGCCGTGAGCGCGAGCGCAGCGGCGAGGAGCAGGAGGGTTCGTTTCATGGGAGGAGGGAGGAGCGGGCGAAGCGGGCGAAGCGTCGGTTGGGTTGGTGGGCGAGGTTGGTTCTGTGGTCCGGGAGCTGGGAGGGTGGCGCGGGCGTCACTTGACGATCAGGACACCCTTCATTCCCAGCATGGCGTGCCCGGGGAAGGAGCAGAGATAGTTGTAGGTTCCGGGCGCGGTCGGGCAGGGGAAGGTGACGTCGGCCGATTGCCCGGCCCCGAGCAGGGGAACCGAGGCGAGCACTTGGTCCGCGAGGGCCTTGGGCTCGAAGCCCTCCGTCTTGGCGGCGGCGGCGGGGGTGGCATAGGCGTCGTTGGTCACACCCAGCTTGAGCAGGATCCAGTTGTGCCCCATGACCTCCTTGGGCAGGGTCCCGGCGTTCTTGAAATGCAGGGTGATCATCTGGCCCGGATGGGCCTCGATCTTGGTGACCGTGTACTTCATGGCGTCATTGGCGCTGATCGTGACCACCAAGGGGGCCGCCGGGGCGGGATCAGCCCGGAGACCCGGGATCGCGCCGAACGCGAGAAGCAGAAGCATGACGGTTGGTTTGGTTTTCATGGGAGGAAGTTTTGGGGGGCTGCCGGGACGTTCGGGCCGGGTCAGAATGCGATCCAAGCCTCCAGATAGAGGGTGTTGTTGTCCGAGGCGTTGTGACCCAGGCCGTCATAATTCCGGCTGGCGCCGTCGAAACAGCGGTAGATCGTGTATTGGAGGGAGAACTTCACGTTGCTCCGGGGCCAGAGGGCCGGTCCGCCGGCTTTATTGAACGGCAGGTAGTTGAGCTGGAGCACCATCCCGTTGCTGCGGGGCGAGCCGGTCGCGCTGCCGCCATACAGCAGAGGGTCCGTGCTGCCATCCACGGAGAAGAGCTGCACGGCTCCGCCGCAGGTCTTGTCGTAAAGATAGTCCACCGTGGCTTTGAAACTGTGCAGGTTGTCGGCGCTGTTGGTGGTGTTGCCGAGTGTCTGGCTGGCGTTCCAGTTCTCGCGCTCGTTGATCCAGGTCAGCATCGCGGTGAAGTCATGCTGGTCGAACGAGGTCTGGGCCTGGGCGTCGATTCCGATGTCTGCCATCCGGTCCTGCCCGGCGCTGGAGTCGCGGCCGGGAAAGGTGTTGGCGACCAGCCCGAAGGTGCCAATTTCAAAGGAGCTGTTGTTCACTGTCTTGGTATAGGCGGCGCGCCAGTAGGGCGCGGTACCGGCGAGCTGGGTTTGGCCCGTGGGATCAATCCCAACCGATTTCTGGAACTGTGAGTTCAATGCCTGATAACCGCCGACATCGATATAATAGGATTCAGCCACGAGCGCATAGGCCCCAACGCCGCCCACTTGCTGGGCCAGTCCGCCTTGCAGCAGCGGGGCCGCCGCGGGCGTGGGAGCGAGACTGCTGCCCGTGAAGGGGAACCCCCAGGCGGGCGTGCTGTTCCAGGCATCCTGCATCATGGGGTTGTTGTTCGCATAGACGCCATAGGTCACCGGCAGTCCCGCCACCTCACCGGTGCTCGCGAAGCGCAGCTCGGTGTTGTCCCAATGCCATTGCTTGGCCACGCCATCGTCGGTTGCCTGGATGAAGACCCCGAATTTGTTGGCTATCGCGGCGCCGTCCGGGCCGAACAAATTGGTCGCATAGGGGCCGAACAGCCGGCCGGCGTAAAAGAGGCTCGCCTGGGTTAGCGCCGGGTTGTTGTTGTCTTTGAACCCCGGGGCCGCGCCGCCCGCCTGGCCTTGCTGGGTGTGGGTGAACGAGGGTTGGAGCATCACTGCGATCGGTGGCAGCTCACTCTGTCCGACGCTCAGGGTGTAGCCGCTGAGCTTGAACAAGCGGCCAAAGTTGTTGAGCAGGGGAAACTCGGTGTGGCACGCGATGCACTGCATGTCCATCTGCCGGGCAAAACTGGGCACGGCCTCGGCGGCCAGCGGGGCCAGGGCAAGGCCGGCCAGGAGAAGGGAGACGGAGCGGAGGGCGTTATTTTTCATGGGTGGAGGGGGCGAAGGGAGTGGTGGGGGGACGGAGGCCGAAATCAGGCGGCATGGGAAAGGGCTTCCAGGCCGGGTTGCGCCCGGTAACCTGACGGCACCTGGCCGGTGACATCGCGGAAGACCCGGTTGAACTGCGAAAGCGACTGGAATCCCGCGGCAAAGGCGGCCTCGCTGACGCGCGCATGGGGCTGATCGAGGAGGTGTTTCACCCGTTCCACCCGCAGGCGTGCGACATAGGCGGTGAAGGTCAGCCCCGTGGTCTGCTTGAACACCCGGCAAAAGTAGCACGGGCTCATCCCCACGGCACGCGCGACCTGGCCCAGCGAAAGCGCCTCGGACAGGTTGGCGGCGATGAACTGGCGCGCCCGCGCCACGGCGGGCAGCTCGGCCCCGGCCTCGCGGACCATGAGCTGGTTGCTGAGTGAGGAAAGATGCTCGCCGAAGATGCCGAGCAGCCGCAGGATGGAGCCGTATTGAGCCCGGCTGACGACGCGAATTTGGAAGTAGGCGGCCGAGAGTTTCTTCCGGTCAAGGTCCGTCTTCCAGCGGTCGAGCTGACGGCGGATGCGCTGGAAACCCGCCCGGGTCGGCGGTCGCAGCAACACCTGGCCGGTTTGGAGGTGGGCGAGGGTCTTGTCCCCGACGCGGACCGGCACCGCCGACTCGCTGAGCCCGGCGAAGCACTCTACCGTCTGCGTCCTGGCGTCGGCCTTCTCCTCCAACTGTTGCTGGGCGCGAAGGCAGGCGGCGCAGGTCTTGTTGCGCCCAGCCATGAGGGCGCAGAAGGCACCCGCCTTGCGCGAGCCTTGAAACGGGAGTTGGAAAGTCCCGATGGCGCGGACCGCCAGAGGCAAACCGGTAGTTGTCTCGTAAGCCCGTTGGTAGTCCCGGAAAAGAGCGGACTTCTGCAGGTGCGTGACGAAGTCACGCGACTGGCGCGTCGCGACCAGCGCGGTCTCGGGGTAGGTGGAGGAGGTGGTGGTGCTGGATTCGTTTCTCATGTCATGGTGAGGCTAGCAGGTCCCGCTGGCGGCCGTAATTGGGGCCGATGCTGGATCACGCTAGGGATTTTCCCTACCCCCCGGACTGGACGGATATGGTGGCCGCAGCGTAGCAGGTTCGCGCCCGGGCTCCATGGGGTCTATCCCGACCGATGGCGAAGGCCGCCAACTTGCTTGCCTCCCCGCGCCCAGGCCGCCATTAACCGCGGCTGTGCCAACCCCGAATGATGAAAGCAGGTCAAGGGATGAGCTGCCGGCCCGGCAGCAGGTACTGCCGGCGGCCGGACCTCATGGCGCGGACGATCCCGACGACGAGGCCCGCCAGAGGTTCGCCGCGATCGCCGAATCCTCCACCGACGCGATCATCACCAAGACCACCACGGGGGTCATCACCTCGTGGAATGCGGGGGCGGAGAAAATCTTCGGCTACCGAGCGGAGGAGATCATCGGCCGGCCGATGCAACTGCTCTTCCCCCCCGGGCGCCGGGCCGAAGAGGCGGAAGTCCTTGCCCGGATCGCGCGCGGCGAGCGGGTGGAGCATTTCGACACCGTGCGCGTCCGCCGGGACGGCTCGGTGGTCCATGTGTCGATGGCCATCTCCCCGATCCGCGACGCCGCCGGTCGGATCATCGGAGCCGCGAGCGTCGGGCGGGACATCACGGGGCAGAAGCAGGAGGAGCAAAGGCTCCTGGCGACCCTTCATGAGCTGCGCGATGTGAAGGCGGCCCTCGACGAGCACTCGATTGTCGCCATCACCGATGCCGCCGGGCGGATCACCCATGTCAACGACAAGTTTTGCGCGATTTCGAAGTATGCACGGGAGGAACTGCTCGGGCAGGATCACCGGATCATCAACTCGCGGCACCATCCGAAGGAGTTTTTCCGCGAGCTGTGGGGCACGATCAGCCGCGGCCGGGTGTGGCACGGCGAGATCAGGAACCGCGCCAAGGACGGCGCGCTCTACTGGGTGGACACCACCATCTGTCCCCTCCTCGACGAGGCGGGGAGACCGTGCCAGTATGTCGCCATCCGGACCGACATCACCCAGCGCAAGGCCGACGAGGCCGCCCTGCGGCACACGTCGGCCGATCTGGCGCAAAAGAACAAGGAGCTGGAGGCGATCGTCTACACCGTGTCGCACGACCTGCGGTCGCCGCTGGTGAACGTGCAGGGCTTCGGCCGGCAGCTCACCCGTGCCTGCGACACCATTCAGGCGGCCCTCGCGCGGGCCGGCACCGGCGCGGTCCCGGCCGACGACCTGCGGCCGCCGGTCGAGGTGGCGATTCCCAGGGCACTGCGCTTCATCAACGCCGGCGTGCGCAAGATGGAGGCGTTGCTGGCGGGTTTGCTGCGTTATTCGCGCTACGGGCGGGTGGAGCTGACCATCCGGGTGCTCGACATGGACTCGATCGTGGCGGAAGTCGTGGCGGCGATGAAATTCCAGCTCGATGAGGCCGGGGCCGAGGTGCAGGTGGCGCCGCTGCCGCCGTGCCTGGGGGACGCGGTCCAGACCAGCCAGGTTTTTGCCAACCTGCTCGACAACGCGCTCAAATACCGGGCCGCCGACCGTCCGTTGCGCGTCAGACTCGGCGGCCGGATCGAGCAGGACACCGCCGTCTATGCCGTGGCCGACAACGGCATCGGCATCGCCCCCGAGCATCAGGCAAAAATTTTCGAAATCTTCCACCGGCTCGACCCCGAGGCCACGGCCGGCGAGGGGCTGGGGCTCACCATTGCCCAACGGGTGCTGGAGCGCCAGCAGGGCAAAATTTGGGTTGAGAGCCGGGCCGGGGCGGGTTCAACCTTTTGCGTGTCCCTGCCCGCCACCCCCGCGTCCCCGCCCTGATGCACCAGGCTCCCACCATCATCATCGTGGATGACGACGAAGGCCATGCCATCCTGGCGCGCGAAAGCCTGGAGATCGCCGGATTCCGCAACCGCATCCAACATCTGCGCGACGGGCAGTCGGCGCTGGATTTCTTTTTCCAAACCGGGCCGGGCCCGTCGAGGGTGGACGGCGAAACCTATCTGGTTCTGCTCGACATCCGCATGCCCAAGGTGGACGGGATCGAGGTGCTGCGCCGCCTCAAGGAACACCCGGTGCTGCGCCAGCTGCCCGTCATCATGCTCACCACCACCGACGACATTCGCGAGGTGGAACGCTGCCACCGGCTGGGGTGCAACGTCTACATCCAAAAGCCGGTGGACTTTGATCGGTTCAGCGAGGCCATCCGGCGCCTGGGACTGTTCCTCATGCTGCTCCACATCCCCTCAGTCGGCACCGCTTGAAACCGCCCGCCGTGTCCGGTCCCAAATCATTGCCGCGAATCCTGGTCGTGGACGACGACGAGGGCCTGCTCATCCTGATGGCCGAGTCCCTGCGCGCCGAGGGGTATGAGGTCGCCACCGCCGGCTCCGGCCACGCGGCACTCAAATGGCTGGAGAGCCACCGCCCCAGTCTGATGCTGCTCGATCTGAAGCTGTCCGACTTGGATGCGCCGGTTTTGCTGGAGCGGCTGCGGCGCGACGAACGCCCGGTGCCGTTTGTCGTCGTGACCGGCCAGGGGGACGAGAAGGCTGCGGTTGAAATGATGCGCCAGGGCGCACTCGACTATGTGATGAAGAGCACCGGCCTGCTCGACCTGCTGCCCAACGTCGTCCGGCGCGCGCTGACCGCGATCACGCAAGGCGAGGAGCTCGTCGCCGCGCAGCGGGAGCATCGGCGGCTCGAGGCGGAGATCATCTCGGTGGGCGAGCGCGAGCGCCACAGCATCGGGGCGGATTTGCACGACAATCTGGGCCAGCAACTGACCGCGATTGAGCTGATGTGCTCCGCGCTCAAGATGGACGCCGCCGGCCACCCGCCGCTTGCCCGGGGCCTCGAAGAGCTGGCCCGCCTTTTGCGCGAGGCCGTCATGCAGACGCGGCTGCTGGCCCACGGCCTGGTGCCTATCGGCGGCGGGCCCGACGCCCTCCAGACCAGCCTGGCCGAGCTGGCCGCGCGGACCAATTCGCTGGGCCGCCTGCGCTGCCGGTTCGAGTGTCCCGACTCCGTCACCCTGACCGATCCGGTCCGGTCCGTGCACCTTTACCGCATCGCCCAAGAGGCGGTGAACAACGCTCTCAAACATGCGCGTGCCCGATCCGTGCTGGTCCGCTTGGTGCGGAAAGGGAGCACTCTGGTGCTGGACATCACCGACGACGGCACGGGCCTGCCGGCTGGCGCCCCCAAGCCGGAGGGCGTGGGATTGGGCGTCATGCAACACCGCGCCCGCCTAATCGGGGCGGGGCTGGATGTCGTGTCGGAGTCCGGCCGGGGAGTCACCATCCGCTGCTCATTGCCCCTCCCGCCATGAAGCCGGTCGTTAGCTCCAAACAGAAGCCGGATCCCGCCCCGCCAACCCGGCGACGCGTGCTGTTGGTGGACGATCATCCGTTTATGCGCTCGGGTCTCGCGCAACTCATTGAGCGGCAGCCCGACCTGGCCGTCTGTGGTGAGGCGGGCAGCCCAGCCGAGGCCATGCGCGAGCTGGCCCGGGCGGCGGCGGATCTGGTCCTGACCGACCTCACCATGCCGGGTCGCAGCGGGGTTGAGTTTATCAAGGACTTGCGGGCGGAGCGGCCCAGTTTGCCCATTCTGGTGGTGTCCATGCATGACGAGACGATCTACGCCGAGCGGGTGCTCCGGGCCGGCGCGCAGGGTTACATCATGAAAGAAGCCGGCGGCGAAAGTCTGCTGGCCGCGATCCGCCAGGTGCTCGCCGGACAGGTGTATGTCAGCAGCCGGATGTCGGCGCAGATTCTCGGGGCGTTGTCCGGGCGCCGGCCCCGTGGCTCCAGTTCGCCGATTGAGAAGCTGAGTGACCGCGAGTTTGAAGTTTTCAAGCTGATCGGTCACGGTCGGGGCACCAAGGAAGTCGCCGGGCAGCTTCATATCAGCCCCAAGACGGTGGATGTTCACCGCGCCAGGATCAAGGAGAAGCTCGGCCTGGCCGACATGCCTGCGCTCATCCGCCACGCTGTCCGCTGGGTCGAGACGCAGGACGGTGGCACCTGACGCCTGGACGAACCGCAAAAAACGGCGGTCTTTTGCGAAATACTGCGGAGTGCCAGGCGGGGCTTGGCATTATCATGACCCAGCCGCATGGTCATTTGATCCTCCGGCCATTCTCATGAAAACCATCCTTGTGCCCATTGATTTTTCCACCGTCAGCCGGCCGGTTTTGGCGGCGGCGGCCACGCTGGCGCGCGCGATCAACGGCCGCGTGGTGCTGCTGCACGTTGTCCAGCAACCGGTGATCATCAATGAATACGACCTGATGGTCACGGATGTCGCCCTGATGTCGGCAGGGGTCGAGCGGGCCGCTTCCCGGCACCTCACCACCTTGGTGAAATCACTCGGGCGGCGGGTGTCCAAGGTGGAGGCGGTGTGCCGGAGCGGGCCGCCGGTGAGGGAAATTATTGACCAGGCCAGGAAATGCGCCGCGGACTATATCGTGATCGGCTCGCATGGCCACTCGGCCTTTTACGACCTGCTGGCGGGCAGCACGGCGAGCGGGGTGCTCAAACGCTCCCGCTGCCCGGTGCTCGTGGTGCCCGCGGCCAAACCCAAGGCCGCCAAGGCGGCAAAGTGACCCACGGTCAGGACGAAGGCCTCCACCATGGAACTCATCGAAGCCATCTACCAGCGCCGGGCCATTCGGGACTACACCTCGGCCAAGGTGGCAGCCTCCACCCTCAACGAACTCATCGACGCCGCTCTTCAGGCTCCGAGCGCGATGAACCATCAGCCTTGGGCCTTCGCGGTTTTTCAGGGGCGGCCCCGGCTGCTGGAGTATTCGGTCAGGGCCAAGGCGCATTTTCTCGCCATGGTGCTCGCGCCCTTTGGGTTTCATGAACGGGGGGACACGCTGACGGACCCGACCTACAACATCTTCTACAACGCCAGCACCCTGTTGGTCATCTGCGCCCGGCACGAGGGCCTCAACCCGGCCGAGGATTGCTGTCTGGCCGCCCAGAATTTCATGCTGGCCGCGCATGCGGCGGGCCTCGGCACCTGCCCGATCGGGATCGCGCGTCCCTGGCTGAATCTGCCGGAGGTGAAGGAGGAGCTCGGGATTCCGTCGGATGTCGCCGCCGTTTTTCCCCTGACGGTGGGCTACCCGGCATCACTTCCCGCACCGACACCGCGGCAAGCGCCGGATGTCCTGTGCTGGAAGAATGACAACCCGGATCCCGCCGGACCATGAAGGGAGCTTGCCCGGTTGACCTGGTCAGCGGTTACGGTCCGCCCGGCGAGCCTCGCTTAGGAAAGGTTGGGGGAGCGTTCCCGCCGGACCAGTCATGAATTCAGACCGCGGCTTTGCCTACACGCCAAGGCGGGGCCTGGTGGAGAGCTTTCTTGCGTTGTCGCCGTTCCCGGTCCTCCAGTCGCCGGTGGGCGATGTCAAACGCATCATGGATAGCCAGGTAGGCGTCCTTGTGGGGTGCGGCGGCTTCGGGGATCCGATCGACCGCGTCGCTGCCGTCCGCTTCGGCCGGCGGGATATGGGCCGCCGGTTCGTGGCGCACAACAATCTCCGCACCCGGAACCGTGAGATCGATGCGGACGTGAAAGAGGCGACCACGGACTTGATGCCGGTTGGGCTGCTCGATGACGACCCGGCAGGCGATGATGCGTCCGAAATGCTTTGCCAGCTTGTCGGTCCGCGCACGGATGCAGCGGGTGACCGCCGTGGAGCGTTCCAATCCGCGATAGGTGGTTTGCAGAGGCGTGATCATGGGGTGGTTTCTCCGGGTTTTACTCCCTTCCGTTCGTGCCTCCCTGCGGCGGCCCGGCTGAACCGGGTCCAAGGCAGGGCGCGCAGTCGTGCAGCGGCGATGGGTCGGCCGGTTTCCGCACACCTGCCATAGTTGCCGTCGATGAGCCGTTGCAGGGCAGCGTCCACCTCACCCAGTTGGTCCTCCGCGGCATTCAGTTTCGCCAGCAGTCCCGCGCGACTCTCACGGTCGTTCGCGCTGTCCGCCCGGTCCATCCCTCCGGTTTCTGCGGGCGCGGTGCCTGCCTGTAACAATGAGGCGCATGCCGCCACCAGTTGCTGACGCAACCGGAGCAGAGTGCGGCGGTGCCACGCCCAGCCGGGCGGTGAGCTTTCCGTCGCCGCGACAGCCAACTTGCGGGGATGCAATTTGGCACCACGAAGGGACGGGTGGGGTGATTTTTTGGCGAGCATGGGCGGGCAGTGGCTTGGGTGGGTGTCCGCGGGTTCAGGGTCCGCAGTGGAGTGGACTTCGTTCAATCGGCGAACCCGAAGCGGAATCGCTCCTCGTCAGGCTTGATGTTGAGCGAAACGCAGATGTGCTGCGCGGCGAGCCGGGCGGCCGCGACCCGGACAATCCGGTCAAACTCGGGCCGGGGCAGGTCCACACCCTCTCGCTTGATGGCATGTATCCCCATCCCCTGCTGCAAGAGTTCCTGCGTAAACTCTTCGCAGGCGACCGGGTCGTCCGAGTAATAGACGTGATGCGCGGGAGGCGAGTGCTTGCGGAAGCGCGGGCTGTACTCGATGGCGTATTTGGTGAGCATGGGGTGGGGTGGATCAGGTTTGAGGTTTGGCGGGCGGTGGGGTTGCTGCCGGGCCAGTCTAGCTTTTCCCGGTTTCAGCTGCCCGCCATAATTTGTGCATTGCTCGCCATTTCTTGCCGTGGGGGCCGGCCTTTGGTTCTGCCCATGGGCTTCATCTGGCGGCGGGGGCCCCCACCCGGGCCAGCCAGGCCGCGATCCGGCGTGATGGCTGCGCCCCGCTCATTGCGACCGCGCCGGGGGCCGGGGCCAGCGGGGGCAGCGCCTGCGGGTGGATTTCCCCGCCGACATGGCAGCGCAGCAGGCAGTAGGCGTCCGGTGTCTGCGCGAGGTTGCGTGGCAGCGGGGTGGGCGGAGCCCCGTCGCCGCGACGGAGCGCGGCCACCACGGTGCCGATGTAATTGGCCTCGGTCACCTGACCGGCCGATGGCTCGTTGTCTGACAGCGCCCGCACCGTCCAGGAGCCGGTTTGAGTTTGTTCCTCAATGATCTGGCACACGAGACTGAACGGGGAGGACGGATCGGACCCGTAAACGACGGTCATGCCCGACTGGAGGTGATTCCAGGAAAGCTTTGCAGCACCAGCACGGTTCCGGTCGGATAGAGCGGGAGCATGCCATTGCCATGGCCGACCACAAAACGTGAGTTGGGGACGGAGGCGGCGATTTTTTGCGCACTTGGCCACGGATCCTCGCGGGTTTGAACCAAAGGCGGACTAAAGTGGGAGATTTGCTCCCAGCTGACCGTCCGCTCGGCTTCGCAGGCCTGCAGCAGGAGCGCCAGCAAAAGCAGCGGGAGGAAGCGTTGACGGAGGGAGATCATCGGGGCTCGGAACACGAGAAAGGGACGAGAGGAAGTAGGTTCGATTCCAGATGGTTGGTGGTCATGGTGATTGTAATCCGGATCGTGCCCCTGTGCTCCTCGATACTTGTCATTTCCACCGCACGGCTTGCGGATTTGATGGATGCCGCCCGGATCTGGCGCAGCCGGAGCTGGCGTTGGAGTGAGCGAACTGGCCCAACCCTTGGAAAACGCTTTCGCGTTGCACGGCGGTTGAAACCGCGTGGATTAACGGGATGAAGCTCCATGTCCTGCCCGCAGGACCGATCCAGACCAACGCCTATCTCCTCACCGCCCCGACCCGGGGCGAGGCGGTCTTGATTGACGCGCCCGGTGGGGTCTGGGAGCAGGTGAGGGCGATCCTCGACGCGGAGCAATGCCGGCTCACGGAGTTGTGGATCACCCACGGCCATTGGGACCATATGCAGGGCGGGGCCGAGGTCGTCCGCGCTTCGGGCGCGCGGGTGAGCGCCCATCGGGCCGACCAAGTCCTGATCGAGACACCGGAGGTGATGAAGAAGTTCATGGACGAGGATCTTGGGCTGGAGCCCGTCAAGGTGGACCGTTGGGTCGCCCAAGGCGACCGGCTCGACGCGCTGGGCACCACGGCGGAGGTGCGGCAGGTGCCAGGGCACTGCCCGGGGAGCGTGCTGTTTTATTTCAAGGATCAGCATGCGGCCTTTGTCGGCGACGCGCTCTTCAGGCAGAGCGTCGGGCGGACGGACCTGCCGGGCGGCAGCTTTGCGCAACTGGAGCAATCCATCCGCACTCAAATCTACACGCTGCCTGAGGGTACGGCGGTGTATCCCGGACATGGCCCGGCGACGACCGTCGGGGCGGAGAAGGCGGGCAACCCCCATGTGCGCGGGTGAGGGGATTGCATGATCACCATCGAACCACAGGAGGTTTTCATGCGGCAGGCGCTCGCGCTGGCGCGGCGCGGGTGGGGGGCGACGCATCCCAACCCGATGGTCGGCGCACTCATCGTCGAAGACGGACAGGTGGTGGCGGAGGGCTGGCATGCGCAGGATGGCGGGCCTCACGCGGAACGCGTGGCGCTGGACGGTCTGGGCCGGAGGCCGGCCGCGGGTGCGACCCTCTACGTCACCCTTGAGCCGTGCTCGACGGCCGGGCGCACGGGGGCGTGCACGGAAGCCATCATGGCGGCCGGCCTCCGGCGGGTGGTCGTCGGAGCCACCGACCCCAACCCGGCGCACGCGGGTCGCGGGCTCACCGGGTTGCGCGCGGCGGGGGTGGAGGTCACGGCCGGGGTGCTGGAACGCGAATGCACGGACTTGAATTTGATTTTCAACCATGGGATCACCCAAAACGGTCCCTTGCTGGCGGCGAAGTCGGCGGTGACCCTGGACGGCAAAATCGCCTGTCGCACCGGCGAGTCGCGCTGGATCACGGGTGAGACGGCCCGGGCTGATGTGCATCGTTGGCGCCGGTTGTTTCCGGGCATTGCGGTCGGGGCGATGACCATCCTGAAGGACAATCCCCGTCTGACGGCACGGTGCGAGGGGGTGGTGGAGTGGTGCCCGTGGCGCTTCGTGTTCGACGGGTTGCTGCGGACCGTGGTGGACAAAAACATGCCCCGCGTGTTCAGCGATGAGTTTCGCGAACGCACGGTCGTGGTGACCACACCCCACGGCGGCCTGGGCTATGTGCGCAAGCTCCGCGAGCAGGGCATCAAGGTCTGGTGCTTCGAGTCCGCGACCCAACGGGTGCCTTTTGCCGACTTCCGCCGGAAATGCGCCGATGAGAAGATCTCCGGCGTGTTGTTTGAGGGCGGGGCTCAACTCGTCAGCGAGCTGGTCCGCGCCCGGCAGCTCGACTATCTGTTGGTCTACCGGGCCCCGGTCCTCTTCGCCGACGACAAGGCCAAGGGGGTGTTCAGCGGGCTGCGGCCGGAGCGCCCGGAGCAGGCGGTGCGGCTCGCGGAGGTGCGGCATGAAATCCTGGGCGATGACGCGCTGATGCGCGGGCGGGTGGTCTATCCGGAGAAGCTGTTGATTGACGAGTCGGTGTTCGGACTCCGTTGAGGGCGGCCGGCCGCCAAGCTCCCACCGTCATCCCAGCCCATGAAACTTTACCTGGCCTCGGGCAACCCGCACAAGGCGGCGGAGCTGCAGGCGCTGGCCGTGCGCGACGGCCTGCTGGCGCAGATTGTGTCCGCCAATACCCTCGGCGGCATGCCGCCGGTCGTGGAAGACGCCGGAACCTTCGTGGGCAACGCGCGGAAAAAGGCGCGCGCGCTGCAACCACGGTTGCCGGCCGACGCGTGGGTGCTGGCCGACGACAGCGGACTGTGCGTGGACGCACTCGCCGGCGCTCCCGGGGTGGATTCGGCCTATTTTGCCGGGCCGGAGGGCGACGCGGCGGCCAATCTGGCCAAACTCGTCGGTTTGATGCGGGACGTGCCTGCCGCCGGGCGTCGGGCCCGTTTCGTGTGCGTGTTGCTGGTCGCCGGTCCGGAAGGCGCGGAACCGGTCTTCGAGGGCCGGTGCGAGGGGTGGCTGTTGTGCGAACCCCGGGGAGGCACCGGGTTTGGCTACGATCCGTTGTTTGTGCCGGACGGGCAGACCCGGAGTTTCGCCGAGCTGGGTGACGCCGTGAAGAACGGGATCAGCCATCGCGCCCGCGCGTGGGCGCAACTGGCGGAATGGATCCGGGGAAAAATTTTCGGGTGAGCGGCGTCCCGCCCGGGATCTGGGCTCAGAACGATCTGGGCCAGAGCTGGTGGAGTGTGCTCGAATACGAGCTCTGGGTGATCTCGGAGAATTCCACCCGGCGGAAGGACAGGACCTTGGGGGTCAAAGGGGGGAAGGTGCCGTTGGCGAAAACGCTGGCAAAACCCCAGGCCCGGGTGGGGGCGCCGTAATAGGGGGCGCCGTTGCCGTTCGGGGCATAGGGTTGGGCTCCCACCTTGGAGCTGTAAGTGGTCACGAGTGAACCGCGGAGATAAGCCGTGGCCCCCCAGGCCTCCAGAAACCGCGGCAGATTGTGCGCGCCACCGCTGTTCGAAGTATTGGTGGTGGGGGAGATCCCCGTCATCAGCGCCGCCGCAATTTCAACGTTGGTCGAGGTGGAGTTGTCGATGGTCAGGCTTTTAATGTCCTGCCAAGCCGGGGAGAGAATGGTGATGGCGTCGCCCGCCAGGGCGACCGGGCATTCCCTGGTCGGGCTGGCGGCGGTGCCGGCCCCGCCGTCGTCGGGCATGGTGGCGCTCCCGCTGGATCCGTCCGCATTGAAGTTGCCGAGGACATAGATGGGGGCGTTCGTGGCGACGATGAGCCCGGAGCCGGCATTGGTGTTGCTGTCGTTGGGCGCGTTGGCCGGAATCAGGCTGCTGCCGCTGGGGACTTGGCCGTCCACCAGGCGGACGCTCGTGGTCTGGTTGGACGTTTCGGCGACCGCCGCGGGCGCTTCGACGTCAATATAGACCCCGCCATTCCACTGGCCCGTCGCCGAGCCCCAGACACTGGAGGTGCCGCCGGCGCTGATGGAGGTGGTGATGGCGGAACTCGCGCTCAGGACCGAGGTGGTGCCCGTGACCATCGCGTTGACCGCATTGGACAACGCCTTCATGTCCACCTGCACGAGGTCAATGGCCCCCACGGCCTGGGTGGAATTCAAGGTGGCGGTGGTGGGGGTGACGGTGCTCTGCCCGCGGCGCTGGTCATAGAGACCGGAGCCATAGGTGGTGGTGAGGCTGCTGCCGGTGGTCGTGATGGTGGTGGTTCCGTTGGTGGCGATCGAGGTGGCGCCGGTGGCGGACAACGGAAAAACGGAGTAGCTGGTCCCGGTGGAGGCATTGGTGGCGCTGGTCACGGTGGCGGTGGGAAGGGTCCCGACGATAGTATTGGCGGCGTTGAGCACGTTGAAGCTGGCGGTGGCGGTGCCGCCGGACTTGGTGACGGTGGTCTGCACCCGGCGAAAAGGAATGTAGGTCACCAATGGCGGACTGATGGAACTGCTGGCACCGGAGATGGTGGTGGTGGCGGGATTGGTTATATTGGTCGGGGGATTCAGCAGGATGCCGCCGTTCGGGCCCACCAACCAGGAAGGGGTGCCGGCGGGGGCCGAACCGGCCGGTCCGTAGAAAGCAATGGTGGCCGCCGAATTCGCGGCGGGCACCAGCGCGGCGAGGGCGCTGTTCGTGGTGGTCAGGACGGTGACGGTGGAGTTGGTGGCAGTGTTGGCGACCGTCGGGGAGCTGACGGTCACCGTGATGTAAAGCCCCGCCTGCTCGGAAATCTTCTGTTGGTTGATTTGCGCCAGATTGGCCTGTTGCAGGGCGGTCAAGGCACCGCTGGACAGGCTGGCGCTGGAAAACGGGGGCTCGATCATCACATGCGGGTCGGGCCCGAGGCCGCCGGCGATGTTGTCGGGACCAATGTCCTCGGTGAATGCGACCGGGTTGTAAGACTGCACGCCCATGGAACCCGTCTGCAGCATGCCATTGAAATAGGTTTGGGCGCCAAATTGACGGAAGGCCACGCTGGTGGTGTTGGTGACGAGGGCGGCGAGGGTGGCCGTGCCGGCGAGGCCGTTGTCGGCCCCCATGGTGCTGTCCTTCCAGCCCGTGGAGGTGCCGGTGGTGTTCAGATTGACGAGGGTTCCCGCGCTGGTGCTGAAATTCACCGGACCGGTGGACAGGGTCTGGTTGCCGGTGCCCCACGACAGGGTGTTGCTGTTGGCATACGCATGATAGAGGTTCTGGGTGAGGCTGACCGGACCATGAAAATTGAGGCCGGTCGAGGGGCTCACGAACATGTTGCCGTTGCAATGCACCGGGCCGTAGATGTCCATCTGGGGGCCGGGAAAGATCTCCAGGTCATTGTTGGCGTAAAAGATCGCGTGGGAAAAAAGCGGCGCGCCGCGGACGGAGACTTTTTCGGTCACATAGGCGGTGAACGGGAGGCCATAGGACGGTGGCACCGCCGTGGCGCTGGCCATCACGGCGATGTCGCGGCGGAAAACCCATTGGCCCTTCAAGGGGTCGGTGGCGTTGCCGGGGTTGTTGGGATCGACATAATACAGGGCGCCGGACGCCGGCACATTCTGCACCGTCCCGCCGATGAGCTGGAGGCTGTGGACGTCGGTGGATGAATTGGTGTTCGTATCGATATTGCTGTTGGCGAAGAAGCTGAGGGGCGGCAGAATGAGGTGGCTGGTGCCTGCCGGATCAAACGAGGGGGGGCTGGCCTGGACCGCGAACTGGTTGTGCACCTGGGAGAAGCCATACTCGGCCACGGCCTCGGCCGCGTTGCGCGCCTCGAGCCAGTAGCTGTTGCGGGAATTCAAGCGGCGTTCGGTCGTGGACCAACTGATGATGGAGGCGGCCAGCAGCATCAGGATGGTGGTGAAAATCGCCACGGTGATGAACGCGGAGCCGCGCTGGCGGCGGGACGGAAGGGAGGAGGCGGGTGGTCTCATGGTGGGTCCGGAATTAGGGTCAGCCTCGGGGCGACACGGTGAAGTCGTAGGTGTTGACCGCCTGTTTGAACTGGTTGCCCTGCTCGATCACCTGCCCGTTGATGATCACGCTGCGGTCGTAGAAATCGTAGAACAAAGTGCCATTGGACAGGCCTTGGGCGAGTTGGAGGACGATGGGATTGGTATGGGCGGTGCCGGTCGGCACATAGGAGTTGAGCAGGCTGTAAACCGGAGTGATGGAGGGATCGACGGCCGGGTTGAGGTTGATGGTGAAGGTGCGAACTGGCCCGGTGCTGCTCGCCACCCCGGGGGAGGCGGGATCGCGGTAATACCCGACCAGCTTGCTGATGGTCAGCAGCCCGGTGGTGGGGTCGGTGTTGGCGGTGACCAGCACCAGGAAGTCGCCCGACATGCCGTCGTTCACGCTGGCATCCAGCGTCACCGCGCTGCTGCCGGTGCCGGTCGTGGTGGAGCGGGTGGTGAAATTGGGGTAAATAAGGAAGTAATTGGCATACACCGCATTGGTCGTCATCGCCTGCGTGAAACTGCGGATGTCGTTGTTGATCGAAATCCGGCCGGCTTCGTAGTTCAGGATGTTTTCGGCCGCGATCGTGAAGCGGAGCACGCCCAGCACCACAAAGCCAAGGATCGCCACCGACACCATCAACTCGACGAGGGTGAAGCCAGGGGAGGACGAGCGGATCGTGCGGGGCAGGGGTGGCATGGTCAAAAGGTGGGAACGTTGGAGCGGATCGTGCGGACTTCGCCCGAGTTGTAGTGGGTCTGGCCGCCGTCGGTGAACTGGAAGGTATAGATGATCGTGAGCCCGTACACCTTGGTGGCCTGTGCGGTGGTGCCGCTGAGGTCGGAAACCCAGACCCAGAGGTTGAGATGTAGGTCGTTTAGCCCGGTATTGGTGGCGTTCACCACGCCATCGGACTCGGCGTTGGCGTAATTCAAGGCGTGGGGCCAGATGGTGGTCCACGGCACCTGGGTGGTGGTGCTGACACTGCCGGACCCGAACAAATTGGTGGCGCCGCTGCCAGCGTCCACCGAGTAGCTCTTGAGGTTGTCCTGAAGTCCGGTCGGCGTCACCCCGGGGTTGAGGCTGGTGAGCGCCGGTGGCGTCCCGGTGGAAACCGTGAGCGGATCGGGGAGACTCTGGTTGAGCAGCGTCGGGATGGTGAAGGAACCGGCGGCCATTGAGGGATTGCCCTGGGCGTCGCTGCCACCGACCATCTGGTTGAGCTCCATGTTCTTCATCTGCTCCATGTAGCCTTCCACAATGGTGAGCGCCGTGCTCTGGGCGATGCTGCCCTCGGTCATTCGCCGGCTTTGCATCAGCGTGGCATAGACCCCCGCGATGCTCAGGGCCAGAATCGCCAATGCAATCAGCACCTCAATGAGGGTCATCGCCTTTTGGCGGGAGGGGCGCAGGGTGGAAGTGGGCATCGCGGATGAAATGGACAGGGTGGAGAGCCTAGCAGAGTCGCGGCAATTTGCCAGAGTCAATCCGGCCCGCATTGGCCCCTGCCCGGCCAGGGCCGTTTGGCCCTAGGATTTCGGCGGCCGTTGGTCCCGGGCATAGAGCGCGGCGGCCTGGGCGCGGCGGGTGACGTGCAATTTTTCAAAGACATTGCTCAGGTAGTTTTTCACCGTCTTTTCCGCCAGACCGAGCGCGGTGGCCACCTCCTTGTTGGTGTGCCCTTCGGCGATGAGCGCGAGCACCCGGCGTTCCTGGGGCGAGAGCGCCGCCAGCGTGGCCGGCCCACCGGAGGTGCGCATGAGGTTCAGCACGCGCGCCGTGATCAGCGGATCGAGGATGGACTGGCCGGCGGCGGTGGCGCGGATCGCCTGCACCAGGCCGGGGCCGTTGATATCCTTGAGCAGGTAGCCGTGCGCCCCGGCCCGGATGGCCTCGTCCACCGCCTGCTCGTCGTCGGTTGAGGTCAGAAAGACCACCCGCGTGTCCGGCCGCTGTTTTAGGAGCTGGCGGCAAACGTCCAGGCCGGTGCCATCGGGCAGGCGGAGGTCGAGCAGCACGACGTCGGGCTTTTCCCGGCCGCACACCTCCAGCGCGGCGGCGGCTGTGCCGGCCTCACCGGCCAGGTGCAATCCCGGTACATCTTCCAAGAGCGCGCGGAGACCGGCACGCACGAGCCCGCTGTCGTCCACGATCACCAGGCGGATGGGTGGGTGGGATGGTTTCATGGCGCGGCGGCTGGGACCGGAAACGTCAGTACGACCCGCGTGCCCGCCCCCGGGCGGCTGGTCACCCCCAGCTCGCCGCGCAGGAGCTCCGCGCGGGCGCGCAGGTTGCCCAGCCCTTGGCCGACGGCGGGTGCCCGGTCGGGATCGAATCCGCGGCCGTCGTCCTGCACCAGCAGGCAGAGGTTCCCTTGGTCTTCATTCAGGCGCACGGTCACGGTGTGGGCCGCGCCGTGGCGGAGGGCGTTGCTCACCGCTTCGCGGATGATTTGCAGCAGGTCGGCACACTGCCCTTCGCCCACGCGGGCCGCCGCCTCCGCGTCGAGCCGGGTGTCAAACACCACTGCCCGGCCGGAGCTGAGCATCTCCAGCACGAGGCCCACGGCGGCGGGAAAACTCTGCTCCTGCTGCCGGGCGGCGGACAGGCCGCCGATGGCGGCGCGCATGTCGCGGATCGTGGCGTTGAGCAGCTCCACCCCGCGGTCGAGCAGTTCCGCGGCGCGCGCGGGCTCGGCGGTGATTTTGCCTCGGGCCGCCGTGAGCGTGAGGCCGGTCGCATACAGCGATTGGATCATGCCATCGTGCAGGTCGCGTCCGAGCCGGACCTTGTCGGCGACCGCCTGGCCGGCGCGCATCTGTTCCATTGCCAGATTCTCCTCCGTGCGATGGCGCACATCGCGCTCGCGGGCGAGCGCCTCGCTCTGCGTGGCGGCGGCACGGGCCAGCAGCTCGACGCCCTGCCGGGCCGCCCCGTCACCCGTGGGCCGCGCCCACGGGCGCGGTAGCACGGCGGCGGCGGTGATGCCGGCCAGCGCCAGGAGGCTCAAGGTGGCGGCGGCCAGTTGCTGCCGGTGCTCGTATTCGCGGCGGTGCGGGTCGGCGGGCGCCCCGACGGGGGCCGGAGCCTCGGGCGGCGCCGCCATCCCGACCCAGGTCTGCAGCAGCAGCGCCGCCGCGCCGATGGCCAGCAGCAGGCCGGCGATGAGGGAGAGGCGCGTGATCGGGTGCATGGCGGCGACCCCGCAGCCTGTCCGGGCCGGGCCGGGTGTCAAAACCTTCGACATTTGCCCCGCGCGCCGTTCTGCTGCCTCCCCCCGCGCATGAAGACATTCTACCTCACGACCGCCATTGACTACGTCAACGGCTCGCCGCATCTCGGCCACGCCTACGAAAAGGTGCTGGCCGACGTGATCGCGCGCTTCCGCCGGCTGATGGGCGACCAGGTCTTTTTCCTCACCGGGGTGGACGAGCATGGCCAGAAGGTGCAGCAGAGCGCCCGGGCCCGCGGCATCCCGCCGCAGCAGTTTTGTGACGAGGTCACGCCGGAGTTCCGCGCCCTCTGCGCCAAACTCAACATCTCCAACGACGATTTCATCCGCACCACCGAGGACCGGCACAAGACGGTTGTTTGCGCCCTGCTCCAGAAACTCTTTGACCAGGGCGAGATCTACCAGGCGGAATACCGGGGTTTCTATTCCACGCGGCAGGAGCAGTTTCTCCAGGACAAGGACCGCCATCCCGACGGCAGCTGGCCCGAGCTCTACGGGGAGGTGACCGAGATCACCGAGACGAACTATTTCTTCAAGCTGCGGGCCTATCAGGAATGGCTCATCGCGCATCTCAAAGAGCATGACGATTTCATCTTCCCGCGTTACCGGCAGAAGCAGGTTCTGGAATTTCTGGCCGAGCCGCTCAACGACCTTTGCATCTCGCGCCCGCGGGAACGGTTGGAGTGGGGCATCCCCCTGCCGTTTGACGACCAGTATGTCACCTATGTCTGGTTCGATGCGCTGGTGAACTACTACTCTGCGGTGGCGGACCGTCCAGGGGTCTGGCCGGCCGATCTCCATGTGATCGGCAAGGACATCCTGGTGCCGCCCCATGCCGTCTATTGGCCCATCATGCTCAAGGCGCTCGGCCTCGCCCCGCCGCGCACCCTGCTCGCCCACGGCTGGTGGTCGGTCAATGGCGCAAAAATGTCCAAGAGCACCGGCAATTTTGTCGATCCCATCGGGTTTGCCGACCAGTATGGGGTCGATGCCCTGCGCTATTTCCTCATCCGCGAGATGAGTGTCGGGCAGGACAGCGATTTCTCGTCCGCGCAATTCCTGGTGCGTTACAACAGCGAGCTCGCCAACAATCTCGGCAACTTGGTCAACCGCGTGCTCAACATGACCAACCGCTTCGCGGGGGGGGTCGTGCCGGCGGCGGATACGGCCGGGGAGTGGGAACTTGGGCTGGGCGCGCTTTGGGCCGCCACCCGCGACGAGGTCATTGCGCTGCACGAGGCCTTCCAGTTCCATCTGGCGCTGGAGCGTGTCATTGCGTTCGTCACCGCGACCAACGCCTACATCGAGAAACGCGCGCCGTGGAAGCTCGGCAAATCGGCCGAGCCGGCCGATCAGGCGCTGCTGCGCACGTCCCTCGCCACCATGGCCGAGGCACTTCGGCTGGGGGTCGGCCTGCTCGCCGCCGTTATGCCCGGTACGACGGAGAAAATCTACGGGGTCCTCGGCCACCAGCCCGGACCGGTGTGGCGGGAGGAGCTGGTCTGGGGCACCCGGCTGACCGGCCACAAGGTCGCCGAGTCCGCGATCCTCTTCCCGAAGCCGGAGACGAAGAAATGAGGAGGGGAAGCCCGGTCACGCAAATACGCGGCGAATGCTTTCGTCTCCAATGGCTGACATCTGGCCTCTTTCCGCCGTGACCATCCTCCCGCTCCATCCCGCCGACCAATCGTCGCCCGAGGCGTTGCGCGCCTTCCTCGCGCAGTGTGGCGGCGCGGCCCGGCACGATGGCCGGCCGAAGCTGGTCAGCATCTCGCTGGCGGTGGACGCGCTCGATCCGCTGGCGGTGCTCGAGTCGATCTACGAGCCGGGGGAGCTGCATTTCTACGCCGAGCGGCCGGCGCACGCCAGCGCGCTTGCCGGGGCGGAAGCTGTGCTGACGCACGAGGCGCACGGACCGGGGCGGTTCGCCGCCGTGCAGGCGTTCATTGATGAGACGCTGGCCCACACGATTGCGGTCGGCGACGTGGCCGCGCCGTTTGGCGGGCCGCATTTTTTCACCAGCTTCACCTTTTTGGACGACGTCGAGCCGGGCGAAAGGTTTCCGGCCGCCCGGGTGTTTGTCCCCCGCTGGCAGGTGGCGCGGGCGGGGGAAGTGACCACTGCCGTGGCCAACCTGCTTGTCGCGCCCGACGCCGACCTCGACGCCCTCACCGCCCGCGTCTGGCGGGCGCACGCGAAGTTTAGGAATTTTGAGTATGGTGGAGAAGATTCTGCTGGAGGCGGGGTGCCCTCACCCC
>CAIYUN010000049.1 GCA_903929355.1 uncultured Opitutaceae bacterium | reverse complement strand
GCCACCGACGAATCCAGCGCGGTCCCGCCCGTGATCGTCAGCGTGCCGGCCGCCGCGCCCAACGCTTTCGCGTTGCCCAGCACCAGTGTCCCCGCCGCCAGCCCTGTGCCTCCCGTGTAAGTGTTCACCCCGTTCAGCGCCAGCGTGCCCGCCCCCTGCTTCGTCAGCGCAAACGCCCCGCTGATGATCCCGCCCTCCGTCAACGTGCTCGCGCTCACCGTCACGGTCCGCCCCGCGTTCAACGTCACCGCCCCGGTCCCCATGCTCAGCGCGTTGCTGCCGGCAAAGGTAAAATTTCCGTTCCACGCCTGCGGGTTGTTGTTCGTCAGCACCAGATTGGCGACCGACGAATCCAACGTCCCGCCGGTGATCGTCAGGGTGCTGGCCGCGCCGCCCAGTGCCGTCGCATTGCCCAGCACCAGCGTGCCCGCCGTCAGCGTCGTTCCCCCCGTGTAGGTGTTGGGCCCCGTGAGGTTCCAAAGCCCAGTCCCGTTGCTGATCACACTGCCGGTGCCACTGACGACTCCGGAAAGGGTGCCCGCCCCCGTGCTGGAACTCGTGAGCGTGAGAGCGAACCCATTGGTGTTGACGCCACCGGAGATCGTCAGGGCCCCGCCGGTGGTCACCGTAAAACTCGCGGCCGCACCGAGGGTGAGCGCGAGACTCACATTTTGCGCGGCCGTGCTTTGGTCGCTGAGCCCCGAGGCGCCCAGCGTAAGGGTGAACGCGCCGGTGCTGCCCAGGGTGAACGAACCCGCTCCGCTGGCGAAGAGCACCCCGTTCACACTATAATTCGTGCCAAGATTCGGTTGAAAACTGACGGTTGTGCTGCCGAACGAGGCGATGTCGTTAGTAATATTATTGGCCGGCGCGACATTTCCACTCCAGTTGGTCCCAGTGCCAAAATCTGTCCCAAGATTGGCCCAAATGATTGTCGCACCTCGCAACGATCCAGCGAGTGCAAAGCAGACCCCGAAGAGGAGCCAGATTTTTGCTCGTCGGTTCGGGTAAGATTGGTGTCGGCTGGCGTGCTCTTTGGTTAGCAAAATGAACGATCCAAACCATACAGTAAGGATAATGACTGGCAACAAGACATGGGGTATAAACCCTAGTGGCAAGTTCTATTCTGCTTAGTATACAAATCAATCGGCAAAGCATAATTCGCCGCCCTAACCGGCCAAATAGAACAAGGCGTAGAAAATGGAAAAGGTATGGCTACCGGCTGGAAACCGACGAAAGGAGGGCCATTTCAGCCTGCCACCTTCCGGCCTCGTCGGGCCAACCATGAAGGAGGAGCTGTGCGGCGATGATGGCGGCCGATGGTTCCTCCACGGCGTGGGTCGCATCGCCAGGCAGATGCGGCAGCACGCGGCGCGTGATCGCCCAGCACGCCCAAGCGCGCCAGCGCCGCGGCTCGCGGCGCGGCTCGTTCATCCGGCCGGCATAATGTTGGAAATGCACGCGCGGGTTGCCGACCAAACTGGGTGACGGAGCATGGTGAAGAATCCAAGCGAGAGCTGCGTAGGGCTCCGGCCACGACCGCAGGACGGGCTCATCACCGCGCAAGTCGGCCCCAAACGCGCGGTCGAGACAGAGCAGGGCGCGCGCCGCAAGACCGCGTTGCCAGAGGGCGTGCGCGTATTCCAGGCAGTCGTGATAAAACTCCGCGCCACGCACATCCTCCCGGTGAACGTGCAGGGTGCGCCAGTCCAGCCCGGGACGGGGAGGAGGCAGATGGGGACAAGCGGGAAGCGGAATCGACACGGCGGGAGGGAGCGAAGCAGGAGGAAACAAGGGAAGGACCGGTTGGCGCAAGCACGAGTCTGCGCTTGGCGGACGCGGCAGATTGCGCGACAACATCGGCAACTTGAACCCAACCGAGGACAGCCAGCCCGCGCCCCCCGACCCGTCCGCCCCTGGGGTTGGCGCGCCCGTGGTTGTGCATGAGGTCGCCGGCTGGCGGCGGCTCGCGTTCTGGCCGTTGGCGCTGCTGGTCCGTTGGTGGGGACGGTCGCTGCAGTTCGAGCTGTCGGCGCCGGCCCGCCGCAACCTGGCGCGGTTCGACGAGCCGTTCGCGATGGTGATATGGCACAACCGCGTGTTCCTGGGCGCGGAGATCTTCCGCCGTTTCCGCCGGCGGCGGCCGGTGCACGGGCTGATCAGCACCAGCCGGGATGGGGCGTGGTCGGCCGCGTTTTTCCGACTGGCCGGGTTGCGCGCGGTCCGCGGGTCGAGCCAGCGTGGCGGCCACGCGGCGGCCCGGAATCTGGTTGACGTGCTGCGCGCCGGCCACGATGTCGGCATCACGCCCGACGGGCCGCGCGGACCGAGATATGATTTCAAGGCGGGTACGGTGGTGGTGGCGCGCCGGTCGGGCGCATCGGTGCTCCTCGTGGGCGGCCGGTTTGAGTCGGCGTGGCGCCTGCCCACCTGGGACGGACTCTATGTGCCACGCCCTTTCTCCCGGGTGCGGATCACCTGCGAATATGTGTCAAACGCGGAACTCGCCAAGGCCGGAGCCACGGCCGCGCTGGCGGCGCGGCTGCGGGAGATCAGCCCCGACGACGAACCAGCCGCGACGGTGGTGTGAACAATCCGGCCAAAGCCACGCTCAAAACGTGGGCTCGAGCGTGACCGTGCTGCCGGGCTGCACGACATAATCGGAGCCGGCGGACCAGGTGAGGTCGTTGACGAGGAACTTGCAGATAATGGGCCGTGCGGTCTCGGGCAGGGTGATGGTCCAGGTGGTGTCGTCCGCACATTCGAGCGGGACGCCGCGGTCCCAGGTAAGGCCGGAGCCCAAACCGCGCAGATAGAGGGTGTTGCCGAAGCCGATGTCGATGTGTGCGGTGATCACGGTGACGACCGGAGCCGGGGCGCCCGGTTTGACCGCAGGAGCGGCCGGTTTGACCGCGGGGGTGGCCGCGGCGGGCGTTTTCTTTTTGGCGGCGGGTTTGGGCGCGCGCTTGGCGGCGGCCTTCGGTGCCGGGGCGGGCGCGGAGACAGCTTTGGGTTTGGTCTTTTTCATGGTGACAGTTGGATGGGAGGGAGGCGGTTTTACCCCGGTTACGCGCACCACCGTAGCAAATGAAAGGCCAATCTGCCAGCCAGCCGGAGTAAATTTTAGGTGACAAGCCGGCCGGGAGGCGGGTTCGCGGGGGAAGCCAGCTCGGCCCCATGGTTGCGGGCCGCCCATCAGGCTTCCACCGTCGCCGCTCCTTCGCCCAGGCTATGGAGCGCAAGCCAGGCTTCCGCGCGGAGGATGGCGGACAGGTCGGCGCGGCAACTTTCGGCCTGCGGCCGACACCAAGCGACGGCTCGCCGAGCCGTAGTTGACGGAGACGGCCCGCCTTCGCCTGGCTTCCACCGTCGCCAAGGCTGTGGCGGACACGTCGGCGCGGCAACTTTCGGCCTGCGGCCGAAAGTTGGTGGACCAGATCGGGATCAAACCGACGACCTCGTCGTTGCGAACGACGCGCTCTATCAACTGAGCTACTGGCCCGGATGGAGCGAAAGGTATTGAATTCTTTCCGACCGCAAGTCCAACCCAATTTTTAGCCCGATTCCCCGGGAGGAGCCGACGAATGAACGACGAGGCCAAATCCTTGACCAGCATGGCAGGGGGCAAAGTGAACGGGGGGAATCCCGCCAGCACCAGGACCGGGCAGTTCGGATTTGCGAAAGCGGAACCGGCCGGCCATGGTCCGGCCATGAACCGCCGCGCGCCCGTGGTGAACTGGACCGAAACTCTGGCAGAGTTTCTCCGGTCTGCGCCCGGGGTCGAGGCGGTGCGCCTCGACCCGGTGGCGCGCAAGTTTGCCATCGCCACCCTCGGCCAGGTGGATGAGGCCGAGTTCCGCCTGCGGCTGGTCGCAACGCTGGCCGCCATCGGGGCCCAACTGGACGCGCAGGCAGTCGCACCGGCCGGGTTTACCCTGCGGCGGACCGGCGGCGTGACCGAGTTGGCCGGGGAAACCTGCGCCACCGCCCCGAAATTTTGGCGCTGGAGGGAGTTCGTCTGGCCGGAACCGCCGGCCGCCGCCGCCGAACCGGGGGCACCGGAGTGGAAGCAACTCGCCGCGCTCGCGGCCGGATGTGGCGTGGCCGGGCTGGCGGGCTGGCTGATCGGGCAGTTTCAGATCCTCCCCGCCCCAACTGCGGCGCTGTGCTACGGTCTGGCCCTGGTGGCGGGCGGATGGGACGCGGCCAAGGACTCGTGGGAAAACCTGCGCGCGGGCCGGCTCGAAATCCATTTTCTCATGCTGACCGTGGCGGCGGGTGCGGCGGCCGTGGGCGCGTGGGGTGAGGCGGCCTTGCTGCTGTTCCTGTTCTCGGCGTCGGGGGCGATGGAGGAGTTTGCACTCGATCGCACGCACCGCGAGGTCAGCGCGTTGCTCAAGACCGCGCCGAAATATGCGACCCTCAAGCTGGGCGACGGCGGCGAACGCGAGGTGGCGGTGGAGGAGCTGAAAATCGGCGACCGGGTGCTCGTACGGCCGGGCGGGGCGTTTCCGGCCGACGGCGACGTGGTCCTGGGCCGGAGCGCGAGCGACGAGGCCGCCCTGACCGGCGAGGCGACGCCGGTGGAAAAGGGCGTCGGCGACCCGGTCTTCAGCGGCACCCTCAACCTGTGGGGGGCGGTCGAGTTTGCGGTGAAACGGTTGCCGGGGGAGAGCACGCTGCAAAAAATCATCCGCCTCATCCAGACGGCCCAAAAGCTGCGCGCGCCCAGCGAGCGGTTCACCGACAAGTTCGGCGGCGGCTACACGCTGGCCGTGCTCGGGGGATGCACGGGGATGTTTTTCGTCTGGTGGCTGGGCCTCGGCCAGCCGGCGTTCCACAACGTGCCCGGCCACACCTCGGCGTTTTACCGCACGATGACGCTGTTGGTCGTCACCAGCCCCTGCGCGCTCGTGCTCTCGATCCCGTCGGCCATCCTCGCGGCGATTGCGTGGGGCGCGCGGCACGGCGTGTTGTTCCGCGGCGGCGGGGCGATTGAAAAACTGGCGGAGGTGGACGTTGTCGCGCTCGACAAGACCGGCACCCTCACGACCGGGGAGCTCGCAGTCGTCGGCTACGAAAGTTTCCCCTCCGGCCGCGAGAACGAGGTCCGGGCGCTGGCCTATGCGCTCGAGGCGAAATCCCAGCATCCGATCGCCCGGGCCATCGTGCGCGACGCGCAGGCGCGCGGCGGGCGCCCGGTGGAAGCAGGGGAATTTCAGTCGCTGACCGGCCGGGGGGTGCGGGGACGCGTCGGCGACACCCCGGTGCTGCTCGGCCGGCGCGAACTGCTCGAGGACGGGCCGCTGGCCGCGTGGGCACGCGGGCTGCCCCCGGCGCCGGCCGAGCTGGCCGAAGTGTGGGTGATCGGCCGCGACGTGGTCGGCCGGGTGCTCCTGCGCGATGAAATCCGGAGCGCCTCGCGCGGGGTGCTGGCCGGGCTGAAGCGCGCCGGCCTGCGCACGGTCATGCTCACCGGCGACCGCCGGCTGGCGGCCGAGTCGGTCGCCCGCGAGCTGGGCCTCGACGAGGTGAGGGCGGGGCTCACCCCGGAGCAAAAGGTCGCGGCGATTCAGGAGCTGCGGAAGGGCGGGAGAAAGGTGGCGATGGTCGGCGATGGCGTAAACGACGCGCCCTGCCTCGCCGCCGCCGAGGTGGGCGTGGCCATGGGCGCGCGCGGGAGCGACGCGGCGCTGGAGCAGGCCGAGGTGATCCTGATGCACGACCGCATCGAAAATTTCCTCGCCGCCCTGACCCTGAGCCGCCGGGCCCGGAGCATCATCCGTCAGAATCTGGCCATCGCTCTCGGCGTCGTAGTGGTGATGGCGGTCGCGGCGATCTTTGGCATCGTGCCGCTGGCCGTCGGCGTCGCCGCCCACGAGGGCAGCACGGTGCTGGTATGCCTGAACTCGCTGCGGCTGCTGCTGGGAAAAAACGAGTAGCGCAGGCTGCACCGGGTGCAGGAGGCCGGATTTCGATCGGGTCGGTCACGAGGGCGCATCCGAACGATAGTTTCAGCTGGCCCACCGGATCGGAACCACTGAGATTGCCGCCATGCGCCTTGCCCAAGCCATCGTCTGCCCGCCGGGCGATAATTTTGCCGACGGGCTCACGGTTTCCGCCCTCGGCCCGCCGGATCTCGCGCTGGCCCGGGCGCAGCATGGGAACTATGTCCGCGTGCTGGAGGAGTGCGGGCTGGCCATCACACGGCTTGAACCGGACTGGCATTATCCCGACGCGCCGTTCGTGGAGGACACGGCAATCGTGACCCCGCGCGGGGCCATGCTCACCCGACCGGGCGCGGAGAGCCGGCAGGGGGAGGAGGCAATCGTCGGTCGGGCGCTCGCGGAACATTTTCAGTGGCTGGAAGCCATCAAGGCGCCGGGCACGCTCGACGGCGGCGACGTGTGCGAGGCGGACGGACATTTTTTCATCGGCCGCTCGGAACGCACCAACGACGAGGGCGCGCGGCAACTGGCCGCGTGGCTGGCGGGGCTGGGCTGGGATTCGACCGTCATGGACATCCGCGCGTTGAGCGAACTGCTGCACCTGAAGAGCGGATTGTCCCATCTGGGCGGCCGGCGGCTGGCCGCGGTCGGGGCGCTGGCCCGGCATCCGGCGCTGGAGGGTTGGGCGGTGCTGCGCGTGTCCGCGGAGGAGGAGTATGCCGCGAACTGTGTGCGCGTGAACGACGCGATCCTCGTGCCGGCGGGGTTTCCGCACCTGGCGGCCGCAGTGCGGGAGCCCGGGGTGCGCGTGGTCGAGCTGGAGGTCTCCGAGTTCCGCAAGATGGACGGCGGGCTGAGCTGCCTCTCGCTGCGCTGGTGAGGGAAGATGCTAGTGACAATCTTTCTCTTTCTCCGACTTGAAGCAGAATAACGATTCGGGGTGGTGAAGCAGTTGGCGGTCTTTGGGTAGCAAGGGACGTCACTCCGTGGGGTCCGCGGACGGCTCGGAGAGCCGCCCCTACCTTTGGGGCCAGATCAAAATGCCTCACCAACCGATCCGGACTTAGAGAACGAGAGCGAACTACTCCCCGATCCACACCATGTCGCCAACGCGCACCGTGTCGTGGAGGGCGATGATGTCGAGATTGCGGAGGAGGACGCAACCGGCGCTGCACGGCTGGCCGATCTTGTCCTCATGGTTGGTGCCGTGCAGGTAGATGTACCGGCTGTGGGTGTCCACCTCGCCGCCCTCGTTCACGCCGGGCTCGAGCCCCCGCAGCCAGAGGATACGGGTCGTGACGAGGTTGGTGCGGTTTTCCTCCTCGCTGAACTCGGAGAAATGCCGGCCGGTGGGCACGCGGGCCTTGAAGACCATGCCGGGCGGCTGGCCCATGCCAATGCGCTCGGCGATCTCGTGGAGACCGCGCGGGGTGCCGAGGGAGTTGCGCACATTGGACGGCGGGCGCGACGAGGTGGACACGGCATAGGCGAGCGCAAGGACGCCGCTGCGGTAAAGCTGCAGCGACTGCGCGCCGAGGCGGACCACCAGCATCCGCTCTGCGGGCTTGATCCCGAGGCGGGCACAGGCTTTATTGGGAGGTTCCAAAGGATGATCCATGTTGAATAACAATCGTTACGTTGTCGGTATCGTCGGCGCCACCGGCGCCGTCGGTCAAGAACTGGTGCGCCTGCTGCACGAGCGCAACTTTCCCGCGCGCGAACTGCGGCTGCTGGCCTCCGCGCGCTCGGCGGGCAAGGTCGTGGAGCACAACGGCCAAAAGCTCACCATCCGGGAGGCCAAGGCCGGGGCGTTCGCCGGGGTGGACCTCGCGTTTTTCGCGGCCGGCGGCCCCGTGACCCGCGCCCTCGCGGCCGATGCGGTGGCAGCCGGCTGCCTGGTCATTGACAAGAGCGCCGCGCTGCGGATGGACCCAAAGGTGCCGCTCGTCATCCCCGAAATCAACCCGGAGCAGTTGCGCAACCACCAGGGCATCATCGCCAACCCCAACTGCTCGACCGCGGTCACGCTCATGGGCCTGTGGCCGTTGCACCAGAAGTTTGGGGTGAAGCGCGTGTTCATCTCCACCTACCAGTCGGTTTCCGGCACCGGGGCCGAGGCGGTGCGCGAGTTGGAGGAACAGGTGCAGGCGCACGTCGCCGGGCGCCCGGTGACCCACAAGGTCTACCCATACCAAATCGCGTTCAACTGCATCCCGCAGGTGGACACCTTTGGCGGCGACGGTTACACCGGCGAGGAGACGAAGATGGCCCAGGAAAGCCGCAAGATCATGGGCCTGCCGAATCTGAAGGTGTCGGCAACCTGCGTGCGGGTGCCGGTGGTGCGCGCGCACTCCATTGCGGTGAGCGCGGAGTTTGAGCGACCGGTCAACCTGGCGGAGGCGCGCGCCGCCGTGGCGGCGTTTCCCGGCGCGGAGCTCGTGGACGACCCGGCGACCCGGCGGTATCCTACCCCGCTGGATTTTGCCGAAAAAGTGCGGTGCGGCGTGGGCCGGCTGCGCGTGGACACGGCGTTTGAGAACGGCCTCTCGTTCTGGGTGAGCGGCGACAACCTCTGGAAGGGCGCGGCACTCAATGCGATCCAGAACGCCGAGCTGATGATCCGCGAGGGGTGGCTGAAGGTGAAGGCCCCTTGAGCGGCGTGGACTACCCAAGTCCAAGAACGACTTCAATGAGTTGATTGGCATGTCCCGCACCGCAAACTTAAACGTGCGCTTGACTCGTTTCCCAGTATCATTCTGATACTCCCATGCCCAAGAAGCTCGCGCGGCTCCTGATGGATTTGGCGAAAGCCGGGTTTATCAGCCGTGGCGGGAAGGGCAGCCACCGCAACTACGAACATCCCAGCGGCTACCGCCTCCTGGTTTCCGTCCACCAAGGCGAGGCCAAGCCCTACCAGCAACGTGACATCGAGGACGCCATCAAAGCTGTCAACCAGACCAAAAACCAACCATGAAAACCGCCGAACGAAAGGCCAAGGCCGCCCGTTACCTGAAAGTCGTCGAATGGTCCGCGGCCGATCAATGTTTTGTCGGCCGCTGTCCCGGCCTGTTTTTTGGCGGATGCCATGGCGACGACGAGGCCGAGGTCTATCGCCAGCTCTGCCAGGCCGCCGAGGAGTGGATTGAACTGATTGAAGGCGACGGCCGACCCCTGCCAGCCCCGACCACCGGCAAGAGCTACAGCGGCAAATTTGTCGTACGGGTCTCCCCCGACCTGCACCAGCGGGCCGTGCTCAAGGCCATGGCGCGTGGTGAAAGCCTGAACCAATTCGTGGCCGGGGCCATCGCCCACGCCTGAGCCTCGGGGCGTTTCCAGGCTGGCCGAGCCATTAACAGGCCGCATTTTTCCAACTGGGCAAGGCGGAGCCACGGCGCGCTGCCCGATCGCTCCCTCAACCATTGTGGGTGTAGCTCCCTCACCCCGTGTCCACCTCATGCGGGGCGAGGGCACTCCGCCCACACCAAGTTCTGACCCCGACCCGCCCGCCGCCCGGAATAATTCCTTGTCACGCCGCCCCCCACCCCGCTTCATTGGTCCTCCCCGGGACGGCTAGCTCAGTTGGTTAGAGCATCTCGCTTACACCGAGGGGGTCGGGGGTTCGAGTCCCTCGCCGTCCACCATTCAAGAGGCTTTCAACCAGCCACTTAAATTCAGGGGGTAGCTAGGTTGCCAGTTGATGTGGCAACCTAAACATGACCCAGTCCACGTTTGCCCTGTCTGAATTCAAGAACCGCAACGGCGTTGCCTCCTGGCGGGTGTCCGGCTTTTTGGCCGGCGTCCGCATCCGCAAAAACTTCAAATCCAAGGCCGAGGCGGTGGCCGAAAAGTCCGTGTTGGAGATTCAGGCCCTCCAGGAAACCGCCGGCTGCATCCGCTCCGCGACCACCTTCCTGACGAACGACCAGCTCCGCGAGGCCGAGGCCTCGTTCCGTCGGCTCAAGGACAGCCCGCAAGGGCCTCGCATTCGAGGAGACCGGTAACTGGGTGGCGCGAGCCGGTAAAAGAATCCGGGTCCATGGATTTTGGCCCCTCTTCAAACTCCGACGCGAGGAGGAGCGATACCAGACCCCGTTTGGTAATTACCAGGGGCCTCCTGAGCAACCGGAGGAATCACCCGAAGATTCTTAAACCACTCGCATAAGGCCGCTTGAATGAAACAAGCGGCCTTTTTCACGCCCGCCTTTTGGTAATTACCCCTTTGAGGGTATATGAATTCCTCTTCCGGCCCCTCCCCGCTCGACCTAGCCAAAGCCCGCCTCACCATCTTTGCCGCCTGGCACCTTCTGGGCCTTCCCGGCGCTCCCAAGCTCATCTGCCGTTCACCGTTCCGCGAGGACCGTAACGCTTCCTTCTCCATCCGGGCCGATGGGCAGGTCTTCCACGATTTCGCCACCGGCGACGCCGGTGACGTCGTCGCCTTCGTGGCCCGGGCCAAGCAATGCTCCCTCAGCGAGGCCGCCCGCGAGGTGATCCGCCTTGCAGGGTTGGCGCCGGCCCCGGCCCCGGTCGCAGCCGCCGCCAAAAAGAACCTACGCATCCCAGACGACCTCACCCATCCAACGAGTGCGGACTTGGAGATGATTCGATCCGTCCGGCACTGGCCGACTGTGGGCGGTATGGAGGTCGCGCTCTGCCGCGGCCTGCTGCATGTCTGCACCATGCTCGACGACGGCATCCTGCGTCGCGCCTGGGCCATTACGGACTCGACCCGGCGCTCGGTGCAGGTTCGCCGCCTAGATGGACAGCCTTGGTCCTGGAATGGCGCCAAGGCCTGGACGTTGGGGGGCAGTCAGGCCAATTGGCCGATTGGCGCCGACACCATCGCAATTTATCCATTGTTCTGCTTGTGCCCAGGCGGCCCCGACTTCTTGGCAGCGCACGGGCTGGCCTGGCTCGCCGAGAGGGACGACACCATGGCCTTCGTCTGCATGCCGGGCGAGTCCGCCGCCATCCATACCGACGCGCTTCCCCTTTTCAAAGACAAGCGCGGCCGGATTTTCGAGCAGGCCGACCTTGCTGGCGTGAAAGCTGGCATCCGCTGGGCGGCTCAGCTTCGTGAGGCAGGCGCCATTGTTGATGGTTTCACGATTCTGCCGCCATTCAAGGACCTTGCCGAGGTCTTCGCCGCGTCCGGCGGCGATGAATCCGACGAGTCCAGCCTGGTCTTTGAGGGGATGTAACCGGAGGCGTATCATGCCCAAGAAAGCATACTCACAACCTGTTGGGGCAACCGGCGCTGCGACCGGCCCACTTCCCTCGGCCCCGGCGGCCAAACCACCGGCCCCGCCCGCACTCAACCCCAAGCTGGCCGCCCTCATCACGGAGGTCGAGAAGACGCGGTTCGATCCGACCAACCCTCCACCCAAGGAGCCGTGTATTTTCAAGCTGGCCGGAAACGAAATCGCGCACCCGGGGAACATCGTCACCTTGGTCGCCGCCGTTAAATCCGGCAAGTCCTCTGCCAAAGTCGCCATGCTCGCGTCGCTATTCGGCTCGGCCTCCGGCGATTATCTCGGTTTCGAGGGCCACAATCCCGAGGGCAAATGGGTCTTCCATTTCGACACCGAGCAAAGCCGGGGCGACCACCACGAGATGATGATGATCGGGTTGCGTCGCGCTGGAATTGAAAAACCTCCCACCTGGTTCGCCAGTTACTCCTTGGTTCGCCTTGATCCGGCTGAGCGTCGCGCCGTCATCATGGCGATGGCCCGCCGCGCCGCCGACGACGGCGGTCTGCTCGCGCTCTTCATCGACGGCGTGGCTGACCTCGTGCAAGACGTGAACGAGCCGGAGGAGGCCAACGGCCTGGTCGGCGCGTTGCATCAGTTCGCGAGCGATACCGCGTGTGTCGTCGTCGTGGCGCTGCACCACAACCCTGGAAGTGAGAAATCGCGGGGTCACCTCGGCAGCCAGCTTGAGCGCAAATCGGAATCTGTCCTGGTCCTGCGCAAGGCCGACGGCGTCATCAGCATCACCTGCCAACCCGCCCGCCACGCCGAGGTCTCCGGCGACAAAGCCCCGTGCTTCACTTGGAGCACCGAGGCCGGGATGCACATTTCCACCAAATCGAAGGCGGCCAGCAAAGATGACCGGAAGCGCACCGACCTTATTGAACTGGCCGACGAGGTTTTCGCGACCAAGTCCCCACTGCGATGGACCGAAATGAGGGCTGGAATCATGAAGGTGCGAGCCTGCGTAGAGAGCACCGCGTCGGAGGTCATCAGTGATCTGCGGCGCCTCGGCGTCATCTCCCGCGATGCCTTCGGGTCTTATTCGGTAAAGCGCCCATGAACTCCGAACTCCGAAACCGCTCTGTTTTGCCTCCGATTCGGAGTTGCCTGCCCGTCCAACTCCGGCACTCCGAGGCCCCTATGTATAGGGGCCGGAGTGTCGGAGTGGAGGGCGAACCGCACCACCTCACCCCCACGAAGGCCGCGCCATGAGTTACGCCGACCACCAGGCTGCTCGCGACGCCACCTATTCCAGCGCCTATCGGGCGTGGGTCGCGTCCCTGCCACCCGAGGAGCGCGCCCGACTTGCTGCCCAGGGGCTTGCCGCGCCCAACACCGTCCGCCGCACCTCCACCCGCCAGGGCGATGCCCATATCCTCGCCATCACGGCCGCCGCAGACCCGGAACAACCCCACGATTTCGATGCCGGCGCAGAGGCCACGCCAAGGCCTCGCGCGGTTGATTCCACAGCCTCGCCTGCCGTTCCTGAGCGAGACCACGCCCACGCCGCCGCCGACGCTCTGGCGTCATTCTGTGCCCGTATCCGTTCGCACCCCAACCCGCTGCTTGCCTTGGACGCCATCTGTTTCGCCACCGGCCTCATGGCGGTGGAGGGCTTGAGCCAAGCCGCCCTTGCCGCCCGGCACGGCGTCACCCCCGCCGCCTTTTCCAAGCTCGCCGTTCAAATGGCCGACACCTTTGGCCTCCCGCCCTCCCGCGGCATGCGCTCCCACCGGGCTCGCCAGGCGCACCGGGAGGCCCGCCTCGCCTACCTCGCCAAACACCATGAACACGACCACGCCGCCTGATCCCAGCGCCGCCGTCAACCTGTCCGCGGAGATCAACGCCGCTTTCCACGAAGCGCACTCCATGGCCGGCTCGGCCACCCTCACTGCCCGTCAGGCCGTCACCCGCGCCCTAGAGTGCGGGCACCTGCTCAACCGTCAAAAAGCCGCCATCGGGCACGGCCGCTGGCAGCAGTGGCTTGCTGCCAACTGTCCGGCCATTTCGCTCCCGACCACCCGCCGGTACATGATGCTTGCCCGCCGCGCTGGCACAGCCGGGCTCACCGACGCCAAGGGTCTCCGCCAGGCGTACCTTGCGACTGGGGTCTTCACCACTCCCCCGCATCGTCGTCGCTCACCCGGTGCCACGTCGCCCACCGTCTGCTTTGTTCGCGGGCTCGACCAGTTCCGCCGCTGGTTTCACCGCCGCACCACCGAACTTCCCCTCGACCGCTGGACACCCGAGGCCCGGCGCTCCCTGAGCCACGAACTCAAATGGTTCGCGCGCCTCCACGCCCAACTCTCCCGCGAACCGTCCGACATCCCACCCTAGATTCAATAACGCCACCTCGCCTGTCCCTCCTTTTGTGCGTCCGCCCCTCCGCCTCAACCGGTCTGCCACCTCCAACGTGTGGCCCACCGGACCCTCCCATCCCAGCGCCAGGTCCATCCTCACAGGTCCCTTCCTTTCTTTAAGCTCGTCTAATTCTCCGCCCAGTTCTCACCAGCCAATTTCCTCACCGCGCGCGTAGCTGGCTCACCTTTCTCCACGGGAAGTTCCGACTTGAGGGCGGTAAATGACCCGATAGGCTGGCAGGCGTCATGATCTACCTCCTCGGCGGTTCGGGCTATCTGGGCAAGCTTATGCGGCGTTGTTTCGAAGCAGGGAGATTCCCTTCAAGGCGTTGCAACGCACCGAGACCGACTACACCGATCAAGCGGTGCTGCTGGAAACCCTCCGTCGTGGACGACCGGAGTTTCTGATCAATGTCGCTGGCTTCACCGGCAAGCCCAACGTGGATGCCTGCGAAACGCGCAAAGCGGAATGCCTGGCCGCCAATGCAGTATTGCCCGGTCGCATCGCGGAGGCCTGCGCCGCTGCCGGAGTGCCGTGGGGGCATGTTTCCTCCGGCTGCATTTACAATGGCCCGGGGGGCACCGGGGACGGTTATCGCGAGGAAGATCCGCCTAATTTCACCTTTCGCGCCGGGGGTGGTTCGTTTTACAGCGGAACCAAGGCCTTGGGCGAGGAGGTGCTGACGGGCTACCCGGAGGTTTTCATCTGGCGCCCCCGGATGCCGTTTTCGCATCTGGACAATCCGCGCAACTATCTGAGCAAGCTCATGCGCTATGACCAACTGCTGGACGCGGCCAATTCGATCAGCGAACTGCATGAGTTTGTCACCGCCACCTTTGCCTGCTGGGAGAAACGCGCGCCTTTCGGCACCTATCATTGCACCAATCTCGGTCACATCACCACCCGCGAGGTGACCGACCTCATCAAGGCGAGCGGAATCTGTCCCAAGGAGTTTGTCTTTTTCCGCGATGAGACCGAGTTCATGCGTCTCGCCGCCAAAACACCCCGGTCCAACTGCCTGCTCGACTCCTCCAAGCTGGCCCGCGCCGGCATCGTGATGGTCTCCTGCACCGGCAGGTGGGCGAACGTCGCCGCCGGCACGGTGCGCGGCTCGGAGCGGAGTGGCGCCCGCTCGTAGCTGTGATGATTGCCATCCCCGCAGCTTACACGGCCGCGCCCGCGCCGGATAGTAGGTCGGCCGTCGGTCGCTTACTGAACTGGGGCTCGACATGGATCCCACAATTGCCCCCGCCACGTTCTGGCTGGCGATCTATTTTGGGCAGGACATCGCGGCGGGGTGATTCAGCACAGGTCGGTCAAGGTGGCCAGACAGTTGGCCCGCAGGCGCTGATAAAGCTCCCGTTCGGTTTTGAGCCTTTGCACGGCGCTGGCGCTTGAGGCCACATCGGCAAAGAGCGTGCAATCGCAGCCGATCTCCCGATAGGCCGGTTCATCGCTCGAAACCGACGGGGTGCCAAAGCCCAGACAGGTGCGTCAGACAAGCCGTCAGTCGCGAGCCCGCGCTGCACGCCGCCCATGCACCAAAACCGCGACCTCTTTTTGTCCGAAATCTCCCGAGTGCGTATCCATCGGGTCGATTCGAGGCCAACGCCCCCCGACCCTCCCCCCCCCGGTACCCGCACACAAGCCACCCCACGCCCCATTTTCGAATTCCCTCCATCGCCCGGATACGCATGGCCGGCTTTCGGCGGCGGTGGCTTGGATCATGTTCCGGCGGGGCCCGCCAAGGTTGCCAGAAGGTTGCCAAAAGTGATGAATTTCGCCGGATTTCGTTTGCTTTCGCTTCTCCTGCTGGCTTGTTGGTTCCCGTTCTAAAACACTAACCCATAACTAAGTCCACGTTTCCCAGCGACTTAGCTTCCCCAGTGGAACGAGGTTCGAGTCCCTCGCCGTCCACCATGTTGTTTAACAACTACTTGAAAATACATTATATCCAGGTGACCACACTGGGTGCAGCGGATTTTCCCGAGCGTATTGCCCACCGCAGCTCGGCGGCGATGAAGACGCCTTTTGGATTTGACCATCATGGGTGGAGGTCAAGTTTCCCGGCCCATGCCCACCTTCATTGGCCGGATTTCCAAGCTTAGCGTCCTGGCTGCCGGCCCAGGCTCCGTCCAGCTCCTCATCAACGGCTACACGGCCAACAGCAATGTGTCCTCCGTGTTCACGGGCAGCGTCCAACCAGAGGTTTTTGGAGCCATGACCGTCCTGGCCACCGCGGCTTCGTTGACCGGGCGTGACACAGGAATTGATCATGTGCCTGTGCCCGGCATGGACGACGCCGTGACTGCCATGGCCATTCCGCCTGCTTACCATGGAGAGGTGAACCCGTTGTCGAGCGACGGCTTGTTCAAGGGGGTCATCACCGCGATCAGGGTTACAGACAGTCCGACGCCACAGCTCTTATTCAGGGCGGAGGCGGACGGCGTGGTGGCCGACTTTGAAGTGCTTGAAGCTTCCAGCGGTAAACCATCACCAGCCATGGCGCAGACTTTTGTAGCGCTGACCAGCCTCGTGACCGGGGCGTTGTTTGGTCGCCAGACGGTTTGGATCCAATTCCAAGTTCTCGAAGGCTTGAAAGGACAGCAGCCCAGAGCTACTTGGATCCAGTTGCCGTTTTGAGCTTCAAGCCGGACCTCGCGCTGCATCCGGGAATGGGCGCATCTCGGGACCGACACCTTTGGGCCGTGCGGAGATCCGTCTCCTGCTTATTCGGTGCAAACATTCGGTTGGCAAGCCGGCCAATTTTCATTTTCACTTCACCCTCCCTCTCCCCCTTTCCCGTCCCACCGCTTCTCAAACCAACCGTCTCCTTTTCCCTCCCTCCCTTTCCCTCTTGTCACGCCCAAGCTCCACGAGCGTAGGCGGATCCCACCCCCCCACCCTTTCCATGCGCCACACCATCTCCGTCCTCGTTGAAAACAAATTCGGCGTGCTGACCCGCGTCGCCGGCATGTTCTCCGGCCGCGGCTTCAACATCGACTCGCTCAACGTCGCCCCCACCCACGACCCGTCCCTGTCGCGGATCACCGTTGTCCTCATGGGCGACGAGTCCGCCCTCGACCTGGCCATCAAGCAGCTCCGCAAGCTGGTCAACGTGGTGGACGCAGTGGACTTCAAGGAGGGCCAAGCCGTCGTCCGTGAGCTCATGCTCGTCAAGGTCAAGGCCGACACCAAGGCCCGCTCCGAGATCATGCAGATTTGCGACATTTTCCGCACCAAGATCGTCAACGTCTCCGCCACCGAGGTCATCATCGAGGTCACGGGCGACGAGGGCAAGGCCGCCGCGTTTCTGAAGCTCGTCGAGCCTTTCGGCATCCTGGAGCTCGCCCGTACCGGCGTGCTGGCGCTCAAGCGGTAGGCGCTCCAACCGAGCCGATCACCGGAAGGTTCGCCCGACCATTTTCCGGGCTCGACTTCCGCCTCCGGCTCTTTTTATTCAACCCCTTCCCGTCGCGCCCTAGCCTTGGCGACGGCGGATCAGCCCTTCAACGTTTCATCCTTTCAACCCTCCGTCTCGACCCCCTTTCCCAAACACCATGCCCGCCAAAGTCTACACCGACAAAGACGCCGATCTCGGCGCCCTCGCCAACAAAACCCTCGCCGTCCTCGGCTACGGTTCGCAGGGCCATGCCCATGCGCTCAATCTCAAGGATTCCGGCTGCAAGGTCCTCATCGGCCTCTACCCCGGTTCCAAGTCCGGCGCCGTCGCCGCCCAGCACGGCTTCGAAGTGGTGGAGACCGGCGAGGCCGTCCGCCGCGCCGATGTCATCATGGTCGCGCTGCCCGACATGAAGCAGGCCGATGTCTACGAGAGCTCCATCCGGCCCAATCTGGCCAAGGGCAAGACGCTCCTGTTCTCGCACGGCCTCAACATCCATTTCGGCCTCATCAAGCCGCCCAAGGGCGTGGACATCATCATGGTCGCGCCCAAGGGCCCCGGCCACATCGTCCGCCGCCTCTACACCGAGGGCAAGGGGATGCCCGCCCTCGTGGCCGTGGCCCCCGGCAGCTCCAAAGGCGCCAAGGCCGTCGTCCTCGCCTGGGCCAAGGGCATCGGCTCGACCCGGGCCGGCGTGCTCCAGACCTCCTTCAAGGAGGAGACCGAGACCGACCTTTTCGGCGAGCAGGCCGTGCTGTGCGGCGGCGCGACTGCGCTGGTGCAGGCGGGTTTCGAGACCCTCGTCGAGGCCGGGTACCAGCCCGAGATGGCCTATTTCGAGTGCCTTCACGAGCTGAAGCTCATCTGCGACCTCATGTATGAGAGCGGCATCGCCGGAATGCGTTTCTCCATCTCCGAGACCGCCAAGTACGGCGACATCACCCGCGGCCCCCGCATCGTGAACAAAAAGACCAAGGCCGAGATGAAGAAAATCCTCAAGGAGATCCAGACCGGCAAATTCACCGCCGAGTGGGTCAAGGAATACAAGGGCGGCCTCAAGAACTACAAGAAGAAGCTCGCCGACGGTGAAAAACACCAGATCGAGAAGACCGGCGCCTACCTGCGCGGCATGATGCCGTGGATGTCGAAGAAGAACATCAAGGGCGTCCAGGCCGCGTACTGAGCGAAACAGTAGCGAATAGTGAGCAGCGAGTAGCGAGCATTTCCGAACCTACTCGCTACCCGCCACTCGCCAACCGCTACTTTGAAAAAACTCCTCCTCGCCACCCGCAAAAGCCCGCTCGCCCTCGCGCAGGCGGGAATGGTCGCCGCGCAACTGCGGTCCGCGCTGGGGGTGGAGACCGACCTGCTGAAAATCGTCACCACCGGCGACCAGCAGGCTGACTGGTCGTTGGAGCAGAAAGGCGGCAAGGGGCTCTTTACGACCGAACTGGAGCACGCGCTCCTGCGCGGGGAGGCGGATGTCGCCGTCCACAGCACCAAGGATCTCCCCGGCGACATGCCCGCCGGCCTCGCCCTGGCCGGTTACCTGCCGCGCGCCGACGCCCGGGACGTGCTGGTGCTCCGCGCCGGCACGGCCACGCCCCGGCTCATCGCCACCGGCAGCCCGCGCCGCCGACTACAGATCGCGCGGCTGTTTCCTGACGCGCAGTTCACCGAGATCCGCGGCAACGTGGACACGCGCCTCCGCAAGATCAGCGAGGGTGGCGTGGCCGACGCCACGATCCTCGCCGCCGCCGGGCTCGCCCGGCTCGGCATCGGCAACTGGCCCGGAGTCGAGTTCCACGCGCTCGGCTTTGAAACGATGGCGCCGGCGGTGGGCCAGGGCGCCATCGCCATCCAGTGCCGCGCCGCCGAGGTGGCGAAATTTGCCGGGGTGTTCGATATCCCGACGGCGCGTTTCGTGAATTTGGAGCGCGCCTTCCAGACGGCACTGGGCGGCGGCTGCCACACGGCCTTTGGCGCGCATGCGACCGACCTCGCGCTCTATTTTTTCCACGAGCAAACTGGCCCTCTCCAGCCAACACTGACGCCCGCCGACCTCGCGGCCCCGGCCGAAACCGCCGCACGCGTGCTCGCCGAATTGGGTTTCAAGCTCGGATAAAACGCCAAGGCGCCAAGGCGCGGAGCCGCCAAGAATCCAAGCTTTGCCTTTTCCGGGCCTCGCGCCTTTGCTCCTTCGCGTCTTTGCGTTAAAAATCCCATGTCCCAAGGCATCGTCCATCTTGTCGGCGCCGGTCCCGGCGAACCCGGCCTCGTCACCTGCCGCGCCCGCGAGCTCATCGCCCTGGCCGACGTGTTGGTCCATGACCACCTCGTGCACCCTGATCTGCTTAAATGGTGCCGACCCGAATGCGAGATCGTCTATGCGGGCAAGACGGCCGGCTGCCACAGCCTGCCCCAGGCAGAGATCGAGTCCCTCCTGGTCAAACACGCCCAAGCGGGAAAAACGGTGGTGCGACTGAAGGGCGGCGACCCGCTCATCTTTGGCCGCGGGGGCGAGGAGGCGCAGGCGCTGGCGAAAGCCAGGGTCGCGTTTGAGATCGTGCCGGGGGTCACCGCCGCGCTCGCCGCCGGCGCCTACGCGGGCATCCCGCTCACGCAGCGCCACACCAGCCCGGCGCTGATTTTTCTCACCGGACACGAGGACCCCGCGAAGCCCGGCCCGCAGGTGGACTGGCGCGCCTACGGCGCGCTCAAGCACGCCACGCTGGCCATTTACATGGGCATGGGGCACCTGCGCCACATCCTGGCCGAACTGGTGGCCGGCGGGCTCGCCCCCGCCACCCCCGCCGCCGTCGTACAATGGGCTTCGCTCGGCCGCCAGCGCACCGTCGCCGGCACCGCCGCCACACTGGCCGGACTGGTCGAAAAGGCGGGGCTGGCCGCGCCGGCGATCATCTTTGTCGGCGAGGTGGTGAAGAACCACGAGGCCATCGACTGGTTCGAACACCTGCCGCTTTACGGCCGCCGGGTTGCCATCACCCGCACGCGCGACCAGAACAGCGAGCTGCGCGACCAACTGGAGGCGCGGGGGGCCGAGGTGCTGGAGCTGCCGCTGATCCGCGTGACCAAGGACGTGAGCAAGGACGGGCTGATCGAGATCCTCACCGAACTGGGCAGCTATGACTGGATCGTGTTCACCAGCGCCAACGGGGTGCGGTTCTTCTTTGAGGAGTTCTTCAAGGGCTTCGGGGACGTGCGCGCGCTGGGCGGGCTGCGCTTCGCCTGTGTGGGCGCGGCGACGGCCCGCGAAATCGCCAGGCACCATCTCAAGATCGAATGCCAGCCCGCAACCGCCACGGGCGAATCGCTGGCCGACGCGCTCATCGCCACCGGCAGCCTGGACAACGCCAAGGTCATCGTGGTCTGCGGGAGCCTCAACCGCGACACGCTGGTGAAGAAACTCGAGGCGGCCCGCGCCATCGTGGATCGCCTGCCGCTCTACCGCACGGAGCGGACCGATCTCGCCAGCGACCCGGTCGCCGACGACTTCCGGCAGCACGGAGCCGACGCGATCCTGTTCGCGAGCTCGTCGGCCGTGCAGTCGTTTCACACCCAGGCCAAATCGCTCCAGCTCGCCAAGGAAGCGAAACGCCCGCTCGCCGGCAGCATCGGCCCGCAGACCAGCGGGACGATGGAGGAACTCGGGATGGCGGTGGATTTCACCGCAAAGAAGCCCAGCCTGGAAGCGCTGGTGGCCGCGTTGGCCAAGAAGCTCAAGGAATAATCCGCCCTCAGCGGTTCGTCGCAATCTCCCAGCGATTGTCCAGCCGGCGGGAGAAATCGAGCGGGTCGCCGACCTGCACCGTGTGAGGGGCGACCTGGTAGGCCCAGACCTGGAACCACGACAAGGTCGCGCCGCCATAGATCGTGGAAAACGCGCCGTCCACCGCGTCCTGCCCGCAGGAAACCGTGACCCGGCCGATGCGTGGCACATGGAAGCGCGCGTCGGTCGTGAACCAATGGTCCCCGAGCCAGACCTCGGCGTAGGCATGGAAGTCCATGTGATTGTCGGGGTCGGGAAAACCGATGTCGGGCAGGTGCCCGGTGATGTAGCGCGCGGGGATGTTGAAGGTGCGGTTGAGCGCGATCGCGAGATGCGCGAAATCCCGGCACACGCCGTACCCGCGCGAGAGCACATCCCCGGCGGAGAGGCTGGGATGGCCGGACATGTAGCGATATTCGATGTTGCGGTGCACCCACTCGCTGATGGCCTGCACGCGGGGCCAGCCGTGCTGAACCTGGCCAAACTGCTGCCAGGCGAAGTTGGTGAGCTTGTCGGAATCGCAATAACGGCTGGGCAGCGTGTAACGCAGGAGCTGGGGCGGCAGCTCGCCGATGGACGCAGGCGGGACAACGGTCAGCTCGTGGTTGTCGGGCCGCGAACTGATGGCGACCAGCGCGTCGTGGCGGATCTCGTTGCGGCCGGACCTCAGCGCCAGCCGGTGGACGCGGTTGCCGTGGCTGTCCTCAAACTCCTCCGCCCGCAGGTGGTCGCCAAGCGTGAATGTCTCCGCCAGCACCGCATGGCGACGGTCGGGCCGGGGCCGCACGTTCAGCAGCAGCGTGGCGGAACCGGTGACCTCATAGACGAGGCTGCAGCCGACGCGCAGGGTTACGTCAAAGAGGGGCGCGTTCGGCTGAAGGGAGGAGTTCGTGCGGACAGCACAGCCGGTTTCATGCCTTTGGCAATTTTCTCGTTTCCTTTGGCGCAGATTCGCGGAAATTGGCGATGAAAATGAAAGCCTCCCTACCCGGCCTGTCTTTCATGCCCCGGCCGCTTTGCGCCTTTGCGTTTAGTCCGAATTTCCTCTCTTCTTTCCCCCGCCATGCCCATGTCCCCCCTTGAAGAACTCCGCCACTCGGGGTCGCACATCCTCGCGACCGCCGTCCTCCGCCTTTTTCCCGAGGCCAAGCTCGACATCGGTCCGCCGACGGACACCGGGTTCTACTACGACTTCGACCTCGAGCACAAGTTCACCGCCGAGGATCTCGTGAAAATCGAGGCCGAGATGAAGAAGGTCGCCGAGGAGAACCAGCCGTTTTACCGCAAGGAGGTCTCCCGCGAGGAGGCCGCCGAGATCATCCGGTCACGCGGCCAGGAGCTCTACAAGCTCGGCCGTCTCGCCGACATCCCGGCGGGCGAGCAAATCTCGTTCTATCAGAACGGCGAGTTCATGGACCTCTGCGCCGGCACCCATGTGCGCTACTCGTCAAAGCTGAAGGCGTTCAAGCTCCTCTCCATCGCCGGCGCGTATCACCGTGGCGACGAGAAGAACAAACAGCTCCAGCGCATCTACGGGACCGCGTTTCCGACCAAGGAGGAGCTGGCCCAGCACCTCGACAACCTCGAGCAGGCCAAGGCCCGCGACCACCGCAAGCTCGGCAAGGAACTGGAACTGTTCGTGTTCGACGCCGACGATGTCGGCCCCGGCCTGCCGCTCTGGCTGCCCAAGGGCACGGTGCTGATCGAGGAACTGGAAAAGCTGGCGAAGGAAACCGAGTTCGCCGCCGGCTACCAGCGCGTCCGCACCCCGCATATCGCCCGGGAGAAACTCTACCTCACCAGCGGGCATCTGCCGTATTACGCGGATTCGATGTTTCCGCCGATGGAACTGAAGGAAGGAGCCTCCGCCCAGCCTGAAGCCACCGGCGAGAAATACTACCTCAAGGCGATGAACTGCCCGCACCATCACAAGCTGTTCGGGGCGCTGCCGCGCAGTTACCGGGACCTGCCGCTGCGGCTGGCGGAGTACGGGACCTGCTACCGTTACGAGCAGAGCGGGGAGCTGCTCGGCCTCATGCGCGTGCGCTCGATGCAGATGAACGACGCCCACATCTACTGCACCGAGGAGCAGTTTGCCGCGGAGTTCCGCGCGGTGAACGAGATGTACCTGAAGTATTTCAAGATCTTCGGCCTCGGCAAATACCAGATGCGCTTCAGCACCCACGACCCGGCCCAATTGGGCAAGAAATTTGTGGACCAGCCGGAGCTGTGGAAGAAGACCGAGGACATGGTGCGCCGCGTCCTCGTGGAGAGCGGCATCAACTTCGTCGAGGTGGCCAACGAGGCCGCGTTCTACGGGCCCAAGATCGACGTGCAGGTGTGGAGCATCATCGGCCGCGAGTTCACCATCGCGACCAACCAGGTGGACTTCGCCGTGCCCGCACGCTTCGGCCTCGAATATGTGACGGCCGAGAACACCAAGGCGACGCCGCTGTGCATCCACCGCGCGCCGCTCGGCACGCACGAGCGGTTCATCGGCTTCCTAATCGAGCATTTCGCCGGCGACTTCCCCGTGTGGCTCGCGCCGGAGCAAGTGCGGCTTGTGCCCATCAGTGAGAAGCAGCTCGACTACGGCCGCGCCCTGCGGGACACGCTCCACGCCGCCGGCGTCCGCGTGACGCTCGACGAGCACAACGACAAGCTCGGCGCCAAGATCCGCCGCGGCGAGCTGGACAAGGTGCCCTACACGCTTGTGCTCGGCGGCAAGGAGGCCGAGGCCCAGGCCGTGAGCGTGCGCTCGCGCGCCAAGGGCGACGAGGGCGTGCAGCCCTTTGCGCATTATCTCGAGCGCCTGAAAGCCGAGATCGCCACCCGCGCGCTGCCGGAGAAGAAGAAGACGTAGCCACCCCACCGAAGGCGCTCCCGCACATGTCCGGCGACGAAGCATTCGTGATGGTGGCGGCAACCGTGGTGAGCCTCTTCGCTTGGGGGGACTGGTACGTGCGGCTGTGGCGAATGTTCGCCCCGCGCTGCCCTGGCTGGTATCGCGCGCTCCTGACCTTGGGTCCGCCAGTGTGCCTCATCGCGCTGGCCTGGGCCGTCAGCCGTTATGACTCCGCCGAGGTCAAGGAAAGCGCATTCTACATCCTGCTGTTCACCGCCGTGGGCGCGGTGACATTGAGACTCACCCTGCCGCTGCTGAACCTGCTGCGGCTCGACGTGCCCGGACAAGCCGTGGCCCAGGGCAACGCGGCCGCGCTGCCGGCCGTCGTCGGCGCCTGGCTGGCCGCGACGGCCCTCAACATCGGGGCCAACATCGGCGAGGGCGACACGATCTACACCGCCTTGGGTCCGCTCGCCCTCGCCGGCGCGCTGCTGGCCGGATTCGCACTCGCGGTGGTGGCGATGACCGGCGTGACCACCGCCATCACTTCCGGTCGCGAGCCAGCGGCCGGCATGCGATTCGGCGCCCTGCTGCTGGCCGCAAGCCTGCCGCTGGCGCGCGCGGCCGCAGGCGACTGGGTTTCGTCTGCCGCCAACCTCCGGGCTTTTGCGGCGGCCATACCCCTGCTGTTCGCGCTGCTCTTGCTGGGCTGGCTGGCCGAAAAGCTTCTGACGGGGCGACGTGGTGGGCTGCTGGCTGGCGCGCTGCCCGCAGGCGTGTTTTTGCTCATCGCGGTTGCGGTCCGCCCATGACCGCGACGGCCGAGCAGGGGACGGACGCCTTGCGCTGCACCGAACGACTGCCCGCCCGCCGCCACCGTGAAATCGTGCGGCACATGATGCTCGACGGCTGCAAATGGGACGCCCAGGTCGGCGATGTGGCAGCGCTCGCCCCCTTCGCGCTGGTGCTGCCCCGCCAAGGGTGGACGGCGCTCGCAGGCGAGGCCGAAGAACTTACCCGCGAACTGCTGGCCGTCGAACAGGCGCTCCTGCGCCGCCCAGAGCTCTGGCCACGGCTCGGCCTGCCGCCCCGCGTCCGGCGCGCGCTTGAAACCAGCCGCCCCTGGACGCCCGCCGCCGCGCGCGTCATGCGGTATGATTTTCACCCGACGACCGACGGCTGGCGGATTTCCGAGGTCAACAGCGACGTGCCCGGCGGCTACAATGAGGCGACAACATTCACCAAACTGGTCGCGGAAAGTTTTCCCGGACTTAATCCCGCCGGCGATCCGTTGGCGGTGCTGGCGGACGCGCTGGCCGCCCAGACCCGCGACCTCCCGCGTGTGGCGCTGCTCGCCGCGCCCGGCTACACCGACGATTTCGCGGTGGTCTCCGGGCTGGCGGCGGCGTTGCGGCGGCGGGGCCGCGAAACAATCATCGCCCGGCCGGAACAACTGAGCTGGCGCGATGAGCGGGCGCACCTGGCGGGCGGCGCGAGGCCTCGACCGGTGGGCGCAATTTTTCGCTTCCACCAGGGCGAGTGGATGACACGGGTCGCCGGCGACAACTGGCAGCGGCTTTTCCGCGGTGGCCTCACGCCCGTATGCAATCCGGCCGCCGCCGTGCTGGTCGAGAGCAAGCGCCTGCCGCTGTTGTGGACGGAGCTGGACGTGCCAGTGCCCAGCTGGTTGCGACTGCTCCCGTCCACCCGGGCGCCCTGCATCGCCGCCACCGGCAACGGCTGGCTCCTGAAGGCCGCCTACAGTAACAACGGTGACAGCGTGTTGGGCCGCGGCTGGCCGGCCCGGCGCGGGTTTGGCGGAGCGATGTTGCATGCGATGGTCCGGCCGGGCTCCTGGGTGGCACAACGTCGTTTTGATTCGCGCCCGCTCGCCACGCCGGAAGGGCCGATGCATCTTTGCCTCGGCGTTTACACCGTGGACGGCCGCGCTGCCGGCCTATACGCGCGGCTTTCGCCGCAGCCCGTGATTGACTATTTAGCGCGGGATGTCGCCGTGTTGGTGGAGGACTGATCCAATGGACAAACACGCCATCTTTGACGCTTGGGCGCCGGCGACCGGAGAGTGGTCACCATGGGTGAAGCCCGCGCCGTTTGCCCATCTGCCGCGTCCGCTGCCCGATCTGACCGGTACCTTCCGTCCGCAGTTTGATCTGGGCTGGCTGACGGCCGTGGGCGAACGCCGGGCCGTCATCGCGGACCTGCCGGGAACCACCGCGGTTTATTTCGCGCTCCGGCTCGCCGCGCTTGGCTGGCAGCCGGTTTCGCTGCTTAACGCCTGTCCGCCGCCCTTTCCCCCCGACGAGCCGGGCCCCATTGCTTCGGCCGTGGACGTAGAGGCGCTGCTCGCTGTGCTCGCCGCCGCCGCACCCGGGCTGACCGGCAACCCGCCACCGCCCCACGCCCCGCCGGTCTTTGTGCTGGACGCGCACCGGCAGGCCCCGGGCCAACAGATTGTGGAGGAGATGTTCGACAACCGCTCAGTGGTGTTCGCATCAGACTTCCCCTCGGCTGCGATGCTGAAGGCCCAAGGCATCTCGCGCGTGCTCGTTGTCCGTGACGCCACCGTGCCGGTCGGCCGTGATCTGGCGCACGCGCTGGCCCCGTGGCAAAAGGCAGGGATGGAAATCAGCCTGATGGCGGCGGACGGATCGCCGATGACCCAGCCATGGCCACGCACCGGATGGCTCGCGGAACTGGGATTTCGCCTCACCTCCTGGGTCATGCCCCGCAACTCGCAGGGCGGTTTCGGCGCGTTCGTGCCGGAGTCGTCGGGCGGATAGACAAAATCGGGCGACGGGGTTGACTCATTTGGGCTGGGGAGTGCCGGCTCCCTTCGCCTGCAGGCAGGCTCCTGCCTTCGGAAGCGCTGCCGGAGAAGAAGGACTGAGGTTTGGATGCAGCCGGGGTCAACGACCCCGGCTACCGTTTTAGTGCGCCCCCCATTTTGCCGGTTGCGGGCGGGGCGGGCCCGCGGCCATGTTCACGCTCCATGATCGGACTGGAGGAAGAAAACGCCGCCCCACCGCCGCCAGCCGCGCACGCGCCACGGCTGGCCGCGCGCATCTTTGCGGCGGACGGCGTGCTTGCCTCCGTCCTGAAGCTGGAGCACCGGCCGCAACAGGAAAAAATGGCCCGCGCGGTCGCCACCGCCATGCGGGATGACGCGCCGCTGCTGTTCGAGGCGGGCACGGGCGTCGGCAAGTCGCTCGCCTACCTGCTGCCGGGCATCATCCACGCGACCGACCAGTCCCGGCAGCTCATCGTCTCGACCCACACCATCGCGCTGCAGGAGCAGGTGGAGCAGTCAGACCTGCCGCTGTGCCGCCGCGTGCTGGCCGCAGCCCCGGAACTGGAGCCCTACGCCAAGTTCAAATCCGCCGTGCTCCGCGGCAAGGGCAACTACCTGTGCCCGACGCGGCTGGCGGCGGCGCTGCGCGACAAGCATGAGCTGTTCGCCACCCCCGAGCACAGCGAGCTCCAACGCCTCGCCGCCTGGGCCGAAACGAGCCCCGAGGGCCTGCGCTCCGAGCTGTCGCCCGCACCCGCGCCCGAGGTCTGGGAGCTGGTGAGCGCCGACTCGGCGGGCTGCTCACGCAAACACTGCGACGGCGCCAAATGCTTCTACCAACGCGCGCGCGCCCGGCTGCGTGGCGCGCAGGTCGTAATCGTCAACCACGCGCTGCTGTTCACGCTCCTGGGTGCCGGGGCGGGCGGCGCGGCGGGTGCGCGCGGGGTGCTGTTCGCTGACGATTTTGTGGTCCTGGACGAGGCCCACACGGTGCCGGAGGTCGCGACGGAACACTTTGGCCTGCGCCTGAGCAGCTACGGCGCGGACCGGCTCCTGAAGCATATCTACAACCCCAAGACCAAGCGCGGCCTGCTGGCGAAACTGGGCGACGCGGCCGACCGGCTGCTGGTGGCGGACGCGCTGGAGGCGGCGCGGCAGTTTTTTGCGGCGGTGGACGAACGGCTGCTCACGAAACAGGACGTGGTGCGGGTGCGCGAGGCGGGGTTGGTGGAGCCGTGGCTCGACGAACCGCTGGAGGCGCTGCAACGGGCGCTGAAAAAACGCGCCGACCAGCTGGAGGACGGCCGCGAGCGCGACGAACTGCAGGAGCAGGCGGGCAAGGTTGGGGCCTGGAAGTCGGGCCTGCGGCAGTTCCTGACCCTCGCCGACCCGGAGGCGATGGTCTATTGGGCCGAACGCACGGGCCGGCGGCAGACGATCGTGACGCTGCGCACCGCGCCGATTGACGTCGCACCCTTGCTGCGGGAGGCGCTGCTGCGACGGAAAACCGCAGTGGTGTTCACGAGCGCGACCCTGACGGCGGGCGGGGAGATGGGGGCTTTCCAGCAGCGCGTCGGCGCGGAAGGGGCGCGCACGGCGGTCGAGGCCTCGCCCTTCGACTACGAGCGCAACCTGCGGATCTTTGTCGCGACGGATGTGCCGCCACCCACCGCCCAGGGGGCGCGGCTGGCGCTCGAGGTGTTGACGGACCACATTGACTATTGCACGCAGCGCACGGCGGGCGGGTCACTGGTGCTGTTCACCAGCTATGCCGACATGCGCGCGATCGCGGCGGCGCTGGAGCCGGGCTACGCCGCAGCGGGGCGGCCGTTTTTCCTGCAGGGGGCCGACGTGTCCCGCACGGAGCTGACCCGACGGCTGAGGGCGGCGGGCAATGGCGTGCTTTTCGGGACGGACAGCTTCTGGACCGGGATCGACGTGCCCGGTGACGCACTGGCGCAGGTCATCATCACGCGGCTGCCCTTCGAAATGCCGAACCATCCGGTCCTGGAGGCCCGGGCGGACTGGATCCGCGCCCAGGGGGGCGACGCTTTCGCCGAACTGACGCTGCCGGATGCGCTGGTGAAGTTCCGGCAAGGGGCGGGACGGCTCATCCGCACGGCGACCGACCGCGGGGTGCTGACGATCCTCGACTCACGCATCGTGCAGAAGCCGTATGGGAAACGTTTCCTGGACTGCCTGCCGAAGGCCGGGCACACCCGGATGACCCGCGCGGACCGCCCGGAAAAGTTTTCTCCTTTTATGTAGGGTCCGGCTTGCGCCGGAGCGTTCGGACCGTCACGTTGGGTGTCTCCATGAAACTCCGCTCCGCTGCACAGACGGACATTGGCAAAGTCCGACTGCAGAACCAAGACCAAATCCTTTGCCAGCCGGCGCTGGCGCTCTTTGGCGTGGCCGACGGTGTGGGCGGGTTGCCGGGAGGTGCGGAGGCGGCCGAATGCGCGGTCCGCACCCTCGCGCACGTGGTGAAAAGCGCCAATGGCGCCGAGCCGGATCTGCAGTTGGCGATGGAGACCGCCAACACCGCGGTCGTCCGGTTGGGCGAGCTGGTCAGTCCGGAAACCGGGATTGGCACGACCGTGACCATTGGATTATTTCGCGGCGGCAAAGTGCGACTCGCCCATGTGGGCGATTCGCGGGCCTACCGGCTGCGTGACGGCCAGTTTCTGGCCATGACCGAGGACCACACCGTGGAGGTCGAGGCCCGCCGGAAGCACACCCCGGGCGAATATCTCCTCCTGAACGCGCAGAGCCGGCACACCCTCACCCGTTGCGTGGGCCAGCCGGTGCCACTGGAGACGGACACGGCCGTGCACACGGCGGCGGCAGGGGAACGCTGGTTGTTCGTGACGGACGGCGTCACGCGGCTGGTGCCCGACGCCGAGCTGGCCGGACTGCTCGCCCGCGAGAAAACTCCGGCGGACGCCGTCCGCACCATCACCATGATGGCGGTGGAACGGGGCGGTTACGACAACGCGACCGCTGTGGCTGTGTTTGTGGACGATTTGACGGATTAAGCAGGGCAACGAAGCGGTCCAATTCGCGTGACATTGGATTGACACCGGGGGCGCCTCTCCGAGGCGTCCGCGGATGGCTCGGAGAGCCTTCCCCACCAAATAGACCCTCACCCCCCGGTGGCCTTGACACGTCTACCCCGCCCTAGACGCTGGTTCCCCGCATGAGCCAGCGCGCCGAACAAATTCCCGCTCCCCACCAGCCCAATGCCGGGCGGTCAGACACCGAAATTACGGTGATGAGCATCCTGTTCGCGCTCAGCCTGGCCCATCTGCTCAACGACACCATCCAGTCGCTGATGCCCGCCATCTATCCGGTCCTAAAGACCTCATTTCAACTCAGTTACGCCCAGGTCGGGGCCATCACTTTTGTGTTTCAGGTCACGGGGTCGATCTTGCAGCCGCTGGTGGGGTTCTACGCCGACCGGCGGCCCCGGCCCTATTCACTGCCAGTGGGCATGAGCATCTCATTTACCGGGCTGGTGCTCCTGTCGCAGGCCGGCACGTTTCACCTCATTCTGGTGGCCGCCGGCCTGCTGGGGGTGGGGTCGGCGATCTTCCATCCGGAAGCCTCGCGGGTGGCGCGCATGGCCTCGGGCGGCCGGCATGGTTTTGCCCAGTCGCTGTTTCAGGTGGGAGGCAACCTGGGCTCGTCCTTCGGGCCGCTGCTGGCGGCGTGGGTCGTGGTGCCACACGGCCAGGGCTCGATCCTGTGGTTCACGGCCATCGCCCTGCTGGGCATCGTCGTCCTGTCGCGGGTGGGCAACTGGTATCGCGGGCACCTCGAGGCCCACCGCGCCAAAGGCACCCAGCCGGGCCACGGCCCCCGGGTGGCGCTTTCGCGCGGCCGGGTGATCTGGGCCCTGACGATCCTCGTGCTGCTGATTTTCTCCAAATACATCTACCTGGTGAGCCTGAGCAATTATTACACGTTCTACCTCATCAATCATTTCGGCGTGTCGGTGCAGACCTCCCAATATGCGCTGTTTGTGTTCCTGTTTGCGGTGGCGGCGGGGACGATCATCGGCGGTCCGGTGGGCGACCGCATCGGCCGCAAGCGGGTGATTTGGATCTCCATCCTGGGAGTGGCCCCGTTCTCGTTGTGGCTGCCCTACGCGAGCCTGCCGGTCGCCATCGCACTCACCGTCGTGATCGGCCTGATCCTGGCCTCGGCGTTTTCGGCGATCATCGTCTATGCGCAGGAATTGGTGCCGGGCAACGTGGGCCTGATCGCCGGGCTCTTCTTCGGGCTGGCGTTCGGCTCCGCCGGGCTGGGCGCGGCCCTGCTGGGCGTGTTGGCCGACCACCAGGGCATCGTGGTGGTGTTCAATGTCTGCTCGTTCCTGCCGCTGATCGGTCTGCTCACGGGATTCTTGCCGGAGGTGGAGCCGGCGCGCGCCCGGAGATGAGGCGCGCGCAGAGGTCAGAGGTCAGAGGTCAGAAGTCAGAGGTCAGAAGTCAGAGGTCAGAGGTCAGAGGCCGGAAGCCAGAGGCCGGAACCGGGCCCCAGAGTGCTCCCGCAGATGACGCGGATGGTCGCGGTTGGAAAAATACCAGACGACGAAGCACTGGGATACACATTTCATCCTTCATATCTCATTCTTCAGCCTTCAGCGTTCAGCCCTTCAGCCTATTCTTCCCCATGCCCGCCGTCAAAAAACTCCTCCACACCCGGATGCGCGTCAACGACCTGGAGCGCACCGTGAAATTTTACCAGGACGCGCTCGGTCTCACCGTGAGCCGCCGCCACACGTCGCCGCGCGGGGCGCAGCTCGCGTTTCTTGCCACCCCGGGCAGCGACGAAGAGATCGAGATATGCCAGATGCCGCCGGGCGCGCCGCCAGTGCAGGTGCAGCCGGATTTGATGCACCTCGCGTTCGCGGTGGATGATTTGGAAAAATTCGCCGCGGAGCTGACCAAGAAAGGTTTTGCGCTCAGCGACGGGCCGACGGTGACCGGTAGCGGCTCGACGATCGCGTTCATCGACGCACCCGAGGGGTATGAGGTCGAGCTGATTGAGCGGACAAAGTAAACCGGCAAACGATTTTACAGGAGGAAACGGAGGCAACGGAGGACGGAAATACTGAGACGGACCCGGATTTCGACACGGAGTGCATGGAGGCAAACCGGAGGACACAGAGAAAAGAGACGAACACAAAGGGAGGAAAGGTGTTCCGTCCTCCCGCCTGCAGGTCTTTGAAGGCAGGCAGGGATGCGCAACTTGCGGTCGTACAACGGAATTATTTTCAACTGGCGCGCGGGGTGGAGGCGGATAAACTGGGACGATGAGGCATTTTTGCATCCATCGGGGCGTGCGTCTCTGGGTCGCCGGCCTGAGCGTGGCGGGTGTGCTGGAGGGTGCGCCGCTGCCAAACACCCAGCCGGTGGCGCCATCCGACGCCAAACAACCCGTGCTGGTATGGGATGTCGCCCCGGAGCTGCGCGATGGTCTGCCCCGGAATTACCGGACCACCGACATGCCGCTCAAGAGCTCGGCCGGGGCTCCGCTACCGAGCGCGCTTGGCCTTGCGACGCTGCATGAGGCCGGCAGCGCCGAGTTCACAGCGGTGGCCTTGAAGCTGGCGCTCGCGCCTTTGCATGGGAAGGTGACGGTGTTTGATCTGCGCCAGGAGACTCACGTGTTTGTCGCCGGGATGCCCGTCAGCTGGTTTGCGACCAACAACTGGGCCAATGTCGGTCGGGCGCAGGCCGACATTGAGTCGGAGGAGACGGGCCGCGCCCGCGCGCTGGTCGCAGGCGCGAAGCTGGAACTGGCCGATGACAAGGTGAAGAAATCTCCCGGGAGCGCCACCATGCCCGAAACCATCGTGGTCGTGCATCCGGCGACGGAACGCGAGACCGTCGAGGCGGCCGGGGCGAGTTATGTCCGGATCACCGTGGCCGATCACGCGCGGCCGGATGACGGCGCGGTGGACCGCTTCATCGCCGCGGTACGGACGCTGCCGGCCGATGGATGGGTGTTTTTTCACTGCCGGGCCGGCCGCGGCCGCACCACCACCTTCATGGCGCTCTACGACATGTTGCGCAACGCTCGCCAAGTCTCGCTGGAGGACATTGCCAAGCGGCAGGAACTCCTGGGCAATGACTATGATGTGCTCCAGCCCGCCGATGCCGGCACCGCCAAGGCGCCCTATGTGGCGGATCGCATCGCGTTTGTCCGGGCGTTCTACGACTACGCGAAGGCCAATCCCAATGGAAAGCCGCAGACGTGGACCGAGTGGCTGGGGAAGCAGGTGAAGTAAATCAGCAAACGTTTTTACAGAAGGAAACGGAGAGAACAGAGGAAGCAGAACGGAGGTTTTCAACCACTGATTTTCACTTATGGACACTGATGGGCGGAACAGAATCGGAATTGGGACACGGAGCAGCGCACAGAGAACCAATCAGAGAGGACACGGAGGACGGAGTTTTTAACCACGGATTGCACGGATGGACACGGATGAAGGCGAAAGTGAATGGGAGGAAACGGAGGGGTGGGAACCGCGAATGGATCCGCCTCCGCAGACTACGGCGCGACAGGCTGCGAATTTACGCGAATAGTCGGAGGAGCCGGAGCCGAACCCAAGCGCGTTGGGGTCAACGCGCTCCACCTACCGGGCGGCGCGGCGCTCGAAGGCGAAGAGGTATTGCTGGGCCAGGCCCGCGAGGGGGCCGAAGTGGGCGCGGCCGAATTGCGCGACCTGCGCGGGCTTCCAGCCGGTCAGGCCGTAGCGCGCAGCCATCGCCTGCAGGATCCAGGTGTCCACCGGAAATGCCTCCAGGCGGCCCGCGCCAAAGAGCAGCACACAGTCGGCGATCTTCTCCCCCACCCCGGGCAGCTCGCGCAGGCGGGCCTTGGCCTCGGCATAGGGCAGTGTTTCGGTTTCGTCGAGCCAGCCGGGGTGCGCGGCGAGGAAGCGCGCGGTCTCAGAGATGAAGCGCGCGCGAAAGCCGAACTGGCAGGCACGGAGGTCTTTTTCGGGGATGGCGGCGAGTTCGGGCCAGGTGGGGAGGCGGTGGTGCGCGTTGACCCCACCGCGCTGGGTTGGGATGACTGCGGAACCGGAAAGCGCGTTGGAGTCAACGCGCTCCACCAACGGAGCCCCGTGGCGGGCGGCGAGGAGGGCGAGCATTTGCTTGATCTGGACGATCTGCTTGGTCGCGCTGCACAGAAAGCCGAGGAGGGTTTCGCCGAACGGCTGGCGCAGGATGCGCAGGCCAGGAAACGCGGCCAGGCAACCGGCCATATGCGGGTCGCTGCGCCAGGGAAGCGTGTCGGCCAGCCCCAGCCAGTCGCGGTCGGTGGCAAGGTAACGGGTAAGCCCGGCGGCGACGCGCGGAGCGAGGGCGGAAGGGGCCGACCAGTGCAGGCAGCCAGTTGGGTCGAGCCTCAGCCGGACGATGCAATCGGACCATTGGCCGAGCCAGATGTCGGGTTGCGACGCTGTTTCACGCCGCCATCTGAATGCCTGGCCACCGTCGAGGGTTTCGGCGAGGACGGCGGGCGTGAGCGGCGGCAGTCCGGTCAGCGGGACAAACGGGGTCAAGGAAGCTTCGATGGGCACAGGGGAGGTCTAGCGGTTAACAGACAGTTGCCAACCGCGCAGCGCTGCATTCTGCATCCGGGTTTATCGGTGTACCGAGCGGAGCGACAGTATGACAATCCGTGGTAAACTCCGAACTCCGAAACGCGATCGTAACACGGGAGGAAATTTCCCCGGGTCCCGCGTCGAAAAACACTTGCGCCCGCCCGCGAATCAAAGTGGTTTCGTGCCCCGCCCCGCCGGGGCGTCAAAAAATCAAAACACCCAGCTCATGACCGAATTCAAAAACAAGATCCTTTTCGTCGGCTACGGCGCCGTGGCCGAGTGCACGCTGCCGATTCTCTTCAAGCACATCAAGGTCCCGGCGAAAAACGTCACCGTGATGGATTTTGAGGACCGGGCGGAGAAGCTGAAGCCGTGGACCGCGAAGGGTGTGCGGTTTGTCCGCGACCGCGTGACCGAGGAAAACATGGGCGCGCTGCTCGCCAAGTTTGTCGGCCCCGGCGACCTGCTGATCGACCTCGCCTGGAACATTGACGCCCTCGAGATTCTCCAGTGGTGCCACGACCACGGCGTGCTCTACATCAACACCTCGACCGAGCTGTGGGATCCCTATGCCGCCGGCCCCAACCAGCACCCGACGGAGAAGACCCTGTATTGGCGCCACATGAACCTGCGCCGGAAGCTCGCGACCTGGAAGAGCAAGGGCCCGACTGCGGTCATCGAGCACGGGGCCAACCCCGGGCTCATCTCGCATTTCGTGAAGCAGGGCCTGATCGACATCGGCCAGAGCCTCATCGCCGACAAGAAGCTCAAGGGCAAGGCCGCGGAGACCGTGGCCGAGCTCATCGCCCTCCAGCAGTTCAACCATCTCGCGCGGGCCATCGGCGTGAAGGTCATCCACTGCTCGGAGCGCGACACCCAGATCACCGACCAGCCGAAGCAGGTGGATGAGTTCGTCAACACGTGGAGCATCGAGGGATTCCGCGAGGAGGGCCAGACGACGGCCGAGATGGGATGGGGCACGCACGAGAAGGCGCTGCCGGCCCACGCGTACAGGCACAAGGAGGGGCCGAAGAACCAGATCTGT
>CAIYUN010000048.1 GCA_903929355.1 uncultured Opitutaceae bacterium | reverse complement strand
GCGGGCCTTTTATGCCCGCCTGGTCGCCGCTGGTAAACCCAAGATGGTCGCGCTCATTGCCGTCATGCGCAAGATGCTCCACGTCCTCAATCGGTTGCTTGCCGACCCCAACTTTGTCCTTGTCCGTTAACACCGCTGCTCCGTGTTAAAAACTGCTCCATACTTGATCCGTGTATATCCGTGTAACCGTGTCCTTCGAAGCCTTGGCGAAGTAGGATCCGTGGCAAAATCCGCCTGCCGAATTCAGCTGTCAGGGCTCAGCCCGCGGCCGCGGCTTTCGGCCGGGCGGCGGCATTGGCGCGCTGGCGGACGATGCGGGCAATCTCCAGCAGCGCGAGCGGCCCAAAAATCCACAGCACCTGCACCGGGAAGAGCTTCCGGGCGTAAATCTGGTGGTAGGCCGCCAGCGCGGCGGCGAGGTAGGCGAGGCGGTGCAGGTTCTTCCAGCGCCGACCCCCGATCCAACGCACCAACGCGTGCAGGCTCGTGATGGCGAGCACCAGCAGGATGGTGAAGGCGGTCAGCCCGGCGAGGATGAAGGGCTTCGGGACGACGTAGGCGTCGTGCACGAGGGTGGAGAGGCCATTCCCGAGCAGGTAGGCGATGAGGTGCAGCAGCGCATAGGCAAACGCGCCCACGCCGACGAGCCGGCGGTGGCGGTTCAGCGCCTGGGCGAGCTTTGATTTTGGCCAGAGAACACGGAGCGGCGTGAACGTGAGCACGACCGCCAGCAATACGCAGGCGACGAAGCCGAAGTGATGCAGGATGAACTTGAGCGGATCGGCCCCGACAGACGGGTCGGGCACCACAAAAATGGGCCACAGGGGCCAGAGGCCCGGCAACACCAGGAGCGTCCAGACAAAGATTTTGGAGCGAAGCAGCTTTTCGAAGAAGGCCACGGGGGATGGAGGGAGAAGTCAGAAATCAGAAGTCAGAGGTCAGACGGGCGGGTAGGCGGATTTTACTGCGGATGAATCAGATACACGCGGATACTGACTGATAGGGAAAGAATTTACCCCAAATCTGAACACCCACAGGTTGAATGGCGGAGTGTTCACCAGCGATTGATTATCCGTGTCCATCCGTGTCCATCCGTGGTTTTAACCGCGTTTTTTGGTTCAATAGTTCTTGGCCAGATCCAGGCCCTTGTAGAGCCCGGCGACCTGTTTATCGTAGCCGTTGAACATCAGGGTCGCCTGCCGGCCGGAGAAAATGCCGCCGCCGATGATCCGCTCGCTCGCCTGCGACCAGCGCGGGTGGTCCACGGTGGGGTTCACATTGGCGTAAAAGCCATATTCCGACGGGGCCATGATGTTCCAGGTGTTCGTCGGCTGGGTCGCGGTGAACTCGATCCGCACGATGGATTTGATGCCCTTGAAACCGTATTTCCAGGGCGTCACCAGCCGGATGGGCGCGCCGTTCTGGTTGGGCAGCGGTTTGCCGTAAACGCCGGTGGCGAGAAACGCCAGCTCGTTGGTCGCCTCATCCAGGCGCAGGCCCTCGACGTAGGGGTAGTTCAGATTGTGGTCGCGCTGGCCAATGGAGCTTTTCGGGTCGTTGAAAGAAGTGAGTTTCAGAAATTTTGCCTCGGGCTTGGGGTCGGCGAGCGCGACGAGCTTCGCCAGCGCGAAACCGTCCCACGGGATGACCATGGACCACGCCTCGACGCAGCGGTGCCGGTACACCCGCTCCTCGATCCCGCCGATTTTCTTCACGAGCTCGTTCACGTCGAATTTGGCGGGGCTGCGCACCAGGCCGGCCAGCTCGATGGTCCAGGGATCGGTCTTCCAGCCTTGGTTGGCCAGTTCCTTCGGGTCGCCCTTGTCGGTGCCGAACTCGTAAAAATTGTTGTAGCCCGTGACGTATTCCTCGGGGGTGGGTTTGAGGGCGGAGCCGGGGTAGAGCGGGTTGCCCTTGGCGGGAAACCCGGCCGTGGCCGCGAGCAGCGCCGATGGCCGCAGAAGCGCGGCCCCCGCGAGTCCGAGGCCCAGCGTGCGCAGGAAGTCGCGGCGGGGCCGGTCATGGTAGAGCGAGGCGGAGGTGACGGCGGAGGTGGGGATTTCCCAGGATTTTGGCGAGCGGATGAGCATGGGAGGAGGGAAGGAGGGCGGAGGGGATTTCTTATTGGTTATTGGTTATCGCGAATCGGGCTATTTTCAAACCAGCACGGGTGCTTGGTGCGGGGGAGTGACGGCGGACAATGTGGCGCGGCAGCGATGAGAGGCAACAGCGGAGCGTTCTATTCCAGTCCCGTCGCAATTTCCCTCCACCTTCTCCGACCTCAGCGCCGATTAGCGAAGATTAGGGTTAAAATCCTCCGGTCTGATCGGCGCGTATCCGCACCATTCGAGGCCAGACTCCCGCCCGCCGGCTCCCCATCAGTGGCAATCAGTGTACATCAGTGGTTCAACTTCCGGTTCCCCGTCTCACTTTTTGTGCCCCTTTGTGCTTCTTGTGGCCAACCCCTCCGTGGCTTGATCCGTCACCCCCTTTCGCGACCGCCAGATTTAGCTGGGCAACCCCGCGGGCATCTGGAATGCCTTAAACCCACACGTACCGATTATGCCCCATTGGGAATACAAATACATCACCAGCGGCCCGCACGGCTTTGCCACGCCCGCGCTGCTGGAAACGCATCTCAACCAGCTCGGCAAGGACGAGTGGGAGATCATCCAATACCAGCCGCTGCCCGCCAACGCCCTCGCCTTCAACGGCGTCGCGCGCCGCTCCACCATGCGCGACTGGACGCTCGAAACGGCGGCGGCCGCCGCCGCCAAGACCGAGGCGGACAAGCTCCGCGCCGAATTCGCGGCCAAGTTCCAGAGCGGCGCCGCCGCCGCCGAGACCGGGGACGACAAGCCGGCGACGCTGGCCACCGAGACCGCCGCGCCCGGTGACGAATTGCGCCGCCTCCGGGACACGGAGCGCGACCACGACCCCGAGGCGCTGGCCGACGAGGCCGCCGGTGACGACTGGGCCAACCTGACCGACAGCGAGGACGATCTCCCCACTTTCTTCGACGCAATCAAGCCGCACCTCCGCCGCAACCAGCGCGGCCCCGGCCAGTCGGTCGCCCTCGACTATCTCGCCAAGCGGTGGGAGCAGCCCGAGCCCGACCTCCTCGGCGCGATCCAGGAATGCGGCTTTGTCGTCCCCGAGGCCGAGGACTCGCCCCCGGACTACCTCGAGTTCGACGGCGACCTCCACTGGCTCAACCGCAACGGCCGCGGCCAGCTCTTCCTCAATGTCCGCGAGAAGCCCCGTCCCGCCTTCCGGGTGGCGGTCGCGAAGAAGCTTGCCCCCGACGATCCCGCCGCCGTTGCGCTTGCCGGCGAGCACGCCGCGGAGCTCGACGCGCTGCAAAAGCAGGCCGCCGAGCGCGCCGCCCGCCAGGCGGAGCAGGATGCCCGCCGCGCCGAGGCCATCGCGAAGCGCGAGGCGGCGGCCGCCGCCGGGCCGTCGGCCGCTCCGGAAGGGGACAAGTTGCCGCCTGCCGGGCCCCTGCCCGCCGGCGAAGATCTGCTTGCCCAGCTCCGCCCCTTGATGCGCCCGAACCGCCGCGGTCCGGGCTGGTCGGGCAGCACCACCTTTCTCGCCCGGGCCCTGCGCTGCACCGAGGCGGACCTGGTGGCCGCGCTGGCGGTCGCCGGCCTGGTCGCCAACGACAGTCCCGGCGCCAAGCCGGTGCACACTGAGATCGGCGCCCATGTCTATTGGCTCAATCGGGACAGCCGTGGTGGCATCTGGATCAACGGCCACGAAAGGCGCGAAGGCCAGGCGCCGGAGACGAAGGACCATAAATCTGAGGCCGCACCGGCCGCGCCCGGCGCGGAATCCGGACCCGCGTCCGCTTCAGCCCCCTCCAGTGCCTCCCCGCTCACGGCGGTGCGTTTGTTGCTCAAGCAGAACAAGCGCGGCTCGGGAGTCTCGGGCGAGGTGAGTTTTCTCGCCCGCACCCTGGACAAGAATCCGGAGGAGTTTCTCTCCACCCTGCTGGCGACCGGTCTGGCCCTGCCTGGTGAGGACGACGCCAAGCCCGTGTTTGTCGAGCACGGCGGGGAAATCTTCTGGCTGAATGAGAATGCCCGCGACGAGTCCCTCTGGCTCAACGCCAAGCCCGCCAAAAAGTTTCCCGCCCGCAAGTCCAGCCGCCGCGACGAGAGGGAGTGAGGCGGCGGCCCCGCCGCCACTCGTTCTCGTTCTCGTTCTCGGTCCCGGTCGCGCCAGAGCGGAGCGACGGCGGATGGTGGCTAGGTAGTAAAAAGTGGCACTTGACCCCGATTACGGGCGAACTACCGTTTTTCCGATGCACACCGCCACCCTCACCGCCAAGTGCCAGTTGGTCCTCCCCGCGCCGCTCCGCCGCCTTCACGGCCTCAAGGCCCGGGGCCGGGTGGTGATCGAAAACCGCGCCGACGGCATCCTGGTGCGCCCGGCCTCCGGGGAGAGCCTGCCCGAATACGTCCCCCCGATGGCTCCCGGCACGCTCCGTCGCACCGCAGCCGAGATCCGCCTTGGCAACACTTTTGGCCACACGCTCGGCGACCCCGAATGAAACGGTGGGACATCATCTTTGTCCGCGCCGACGCCAACGATCCCACCGGGCACCCCGGCGTCATCCTTTCGGATGGGATGGTCTTGGCTGATGCCCACCAACGCCGCATCAATGTGCTGATGGGCACCAAAAAGCCGCCCGCCGCCTCGACGCACGCGCATCAGGTCCTCCTTGATGAGGCTGACGGGCTCGACCACCTTACCTTGGTGGACTGCTCGCTCGTCTATCTCGTCGCCAAGGCGGCGATTATCCGCGTCGCCGGCACGGTTTCACCCGAGCGCCGCGATGGCATCCGTCGCCGCCTTCGCGCCTCCCTCGGTTTGGGCTGAGCTTTGGGCCGAGTGAACTCCGACGGCTTCCCGCTTCTCCTCTGGATCCTCGGCGTCCCGCCCGCCCTGGAATCCGGGCCGGCGGCAAACGCGCAGCCAGTGAGCAGCAGCGAACGCTTCTTTTGGGGCTTCGCCTCAGGGCTTCAGCGCGGGTCGAACACGCGGCCAAGAAAAAAGTACGCGCCGCTGGCGCGGAGTTGTAGGCCAAACAGGAACGGTTGGTGCGCCCGCCCGCAACGCCAACGCCAGCAATCCGGCGAGGGCCAGCGTTGTCCGGAGTATCGGTTTTCGCCTTGGAATTTCGTGCTGCAGGGCAATCAGTTGCCCGGCGCGGGCGCTTCAAAGGGCGGCGCGGTGAAGGTGATCGAAAGGTCACGAAGCTTCAGGAAGAACGATGCATCCGGCGGCGCTCCGCCACTGTTGGCACCACCTGAAACGAAGCTTTCAATGAGCTTGCCGTTGGCATCCGCCCGCTTGAAACCTCCCCGGTAGATGATGCGACCGGCCTGGATTCTCGGAGTGATCTCGGCGGTAATCCCGAAGCCGCCCATCGGAATGACCGTGGTCTTGCCCATGGTTAGCTTCGCCGGCTGCGAGACGGTTTGCGCGCCGAGCTTGTATTCGATGATCCCGGTGATCGTCGTCGGTACCAGCCCCAGAGGGAGAATGTTGACGGCGGGAGCCGTGGGCGGTGCATGCGTGAAGGTGTCTGCATTTGGCCCGAAGGGATTCACCAGTGTTTCATGGTTGATTTTTTCTAGAAAATCTGGGGCGGTATATAGGATGTTGGAGGCGATGCCCGACAGCTCGTAAATTAGGTCGGTTCCGCCCGAGGTGGATTTGAGCCACAGAACGGGTCTGGTGCCCAACGCACCCGCGTTGAAGGTCAGCACCCGCACCTCGAACGAGTCCGCCTGCACCTCCTTCAGGCCTGCCAGCACTTTCACTGCCTCCGGGATACTTGCCCGAAAAGGCCCCTCTCCAATCAATCTGAGCCGGTATTCACCCGTGCCCGTGTCCGGCTGGACTTGAATGGTTCTGGTCAGCTCGCCCTCCTGCATCAGATCATATTCATAACCGGTCAAGGTGGTGTCCGCGTCCATGTTTCCCCTGGGAAACAAATTCGCGCGACTGGCCCAACCGGCCCGACTGGCGGCCGCCATCACAACCGTGCGATACAAGGCCAGCGGGGGCTCGACGGTGAGCGGTTTTTCAGCCGATAGATGGACACCGTTGACCCATCCGCTGGCGGACAGGCCCGCGTGCTGATGCGAGATCAGGTCAGTAACGAGCCTCAGGGCCTGCGCCGGCGCATTCGCAAAGTGCAGGCCTTTCGCCGCGGGATTGGGCGAAGGAGTGACCGTAATCCGGGGTGTTGGTGGATCCGGGAGGGCCACGACCTCAGCAGCGTGAGCGGTCTCTCCAGCCAACAGCCCCGCGGCGAACATCCAGCCGGGGAGCAGGAGTGTGAGTTTCATGCAGCTTGGGTGGGGAGTTTGGCTAGACTGAACCGCTGCCTTGAAGACGCCCGGCGGCATCGGGAGTTACGGATTTCGCCTCGTCCTCCCGCCTCTACTCCCCCCCTCGGACTCTCCATCAGTGCCAATCAGTGTCCATCAGTGGTTCAAACTCCGCCCACCTTTTACCCTTCCTTCCGTATTCACAAATCCGTTTCCGTCCATTAGCGCCGATGAGCGAAGATTAGCGGTTAAAAACCTTCAGTCCCCTCCGCCTTCTCCTACGCCGTGTTGTTGTGCTCGTACCACACGAACTTCTTCTGCGTGACATCGAACAGCACCCGGAAAAACCAGTCGCCCCCGTCGTTGACCCAATAGGGCTTGGTTTTCCAACTCTCCACGGCCGCACCCGAGTGGTTGGCCTCCCCCTCGCCCTGGGTCCGCTCGGTCAACACAAAGTAGTTGAGGAAAACACACTGCGCCGCACCGCGCTTTACCCCGGCCGCCTGACGGTAGAATTCGGACCAGTGACGGTCGGTGGCCTGTTGGGTTTTCAGATAGTCGGGAAGGGTTAGCTCGATGCCCGCCAGGTCGGCCTCCGTCGGCATCCAGTAGCCGGTGATGCCCTCCGGTGCGGTGAAGCAGACTTCCTTGATGAGACCCGGCGCCTGCTCGGCGGTGAAGATGACCGAGTGGCCGGCCGGCACCAGCGGCGCGGGGGCGGCCGCGTCAGGTTTGGCGGGCGGTGGAGGGGTCTGGTCGGCGGGAGGGGGTGGGGTATTGCTCATTAGTTATTGGTTAACGCTCATTGGGCTATTTTCAAACCATGAAGCCAGCACGAACCTCCCGCGGATCCTACTTCGCCAATGCTTCGTCGGACGCAGCCGACGCGGATAACGATCTCTCCAGCCCATCGCCCTCGCTCCTTGGAACTTGGAACTTGGTCATCCTTCTCCGGCTCCGCAATAACCCAATAAGCGATAACCATTAACCCATAACCATTCGCGCCGCCGTTCAGGCGGCGCTCCGCCCCTGCCGCAACCGGTCGAGGAACACCGCGACGATGATCACGAGGCCGATGATGATCTCCTGAAAGTAGGTCGGCCAGCCCATCTGCTGCGAGCCGTTGCGCAGCACGGCCATGATGAGCGCGCCGATCATGGAGCCGAGGACCGTGCCCACGCCGCCGTTCAGGCTCGCGCCGCCGATGATCACCGAGGCGATGATGTCGAGCTCCAGGCCGACGGCGACCGTCGGGTCGCCCTGGCGCAGCCGGGAGAGCTGGAACAGGCCGGCCAGGCCGAAGTAGCAGCCGGCGAGCATGTAGATGCCGATCTTCAGCCGGGCGGTGGGGATGCCGCAGAGCCGCGCGGTCTGCTCGTTCGAGCCCAGCGCGAAGACGTGCCGGCCAAACACCGTGTTGCGCAGCAGCACCGCGGTGAACACCGCGAGACCGAGCGCGACCCACACGCCGGGCGGCAGCGCATGGCTGAAGGGGTTGGCCGTGGTCATCCAGGTGTCCAGCGGGGAGGTGTCGTAGTTCACCGTCGCGTCGTCCGCGAGCCACTTGGCCGAGCCGCGCATGATGCCGAGGCTGCCGAGCGTGATGATGAAGGGGGTCATGCGCAGCCCGGCGATCGCCGCGCCGTTGAACAGGCCGATGAGCGCGCCGCTCGCGATCATGACCGCCACGACCCCGGCAAACGGCCAGTGGTGCTGGATCAGCCGCGCCCCGACCACGCTGGTCAGCGCGACGACCGAGCCGACCGAGAGATCGATGCCCCCGCTCACGATGATCAGGGTCATGCCGAGCGCTCCGACCGCGACGATGACCGTCTGGGTAAAGATGAGCTTGAAGTTGTGGTAGGTCAGGAACGACTCGCGCGACGCCGGTGCCAGGGAGAAAAACGTGATCACGAGGATCAGCCCGATAAACGGGCCGCCCTTGGCCAGGATCTTTTTAAGGAGGGGTTTCATCGGGAAAAGTTCACCCGCTGCCGGTGGCCACGCGCATGATGCCGGCCTCGTCCCATTGCGCGCGGGGGCGCACCGCCGCCAGCTCGCCGCGGCACATCACCCCGATGGTGTCGCACAGGCCGAGCAGTTCGGGCAGGTAGGAACTCACGACGATCACCGCCTTGCCCTGCGCGGCGAGGGCGCCGATCAGCCGGTAAATCTCCGCCTTGCTGCCGACGTCGATCCCGCGGGTGGGCTCGTCGAGCAGGAAGATGCGCGCGGGGTGCTCGAGCAGGCGCGCCAGCGCGGCCTTCTGCTGGTTGCCGCCGGACAGCTGGCCGATCGGCTGCGCCGCGTCGCGGCATTTGATCCGCAGCTCCCCGACCCACCGCTGGGCGGCGGCCCGCTGGCGTGCGCCGCTGATCCAGCCCAGGCGGCCGAAGGAGCCCAGCTTGGTGAGCGTGATGTTGTCGGCGATGGAGCGGACGAGCATGAGACCCTCCTCCTTGCGGTCCTCGCTCAGGAAGCCCACCCCTTCCCGCCAGCGCCCGCGCGGAGTGGCGCGGCCGGCCGGCGCGCCCACGATCTGCACCGCGCCGCCGGTGAGAGGGTTGAGGCCGAACACCGCCCGCAGCAAATCCGTGCGGCCCGCACCGATCAGGCCCCCGAGGCCGAAGATCTCCCCCGCCCTCACCTGCAGGCTGGCCCGCCGGAGGCGGGGTGCGCTGGCCGCAGCCTGCACCTCCAGCACCGGCGCGCCGGGCTCGTGCGGAGTGCGCGGGTAAAGATCCTTCACCTCGCGGCCGATCATCAGGGTGACAATGTGGTCGAGCGTCGTGTCGCGCATCGCGCCGGCGCCGACGGTCTCGCCGTCCTTGAGCACGGTGAAGCGGTCGGCGATGACCCGGCACTCCTCGAGAAAATGGCTGATGTAGATGATGCTGACCCCCGACGCGCGCAACCGTCGGATGGTGGCGAACAGCTTCTCCGTGTCGGCCGGGGTGAGGCTGCTGGTTGGCTCATCCATGATCAGCACCTGGGGCTGGAGCAGGAGGGAGCGGGCGATCTCGATCACCTGTTGCTCGGCGATGGAAAAACGGCCGGCGGCCCGGTCAAGGTCGAGGCCCTCATGCCCGAGCTGGGCGAGCGCGGCGCGGGCGCGGGCGCGGGCGGCGGGGCGGTTGATCCAGCCGGCGCGCGCGGGCTCGGTGCCCAGCAGGATGTTCTCCTGCGCGCTGAGGTGCAGCGCGAGGTTCAGCTCCTGGTAGATCATGGCGACGCCCTGCAGGCGTGCGGCATGCGGGGTTTCCGGCCGGTAGGGCCGTCCGGCCAGCTCCATCGTCCCCGCGTCGGCCTGGTGCGCGCCGCTGAGAATCTTCATCAGCGTGCTTTTCCCCGCGCCGTTCTCGCCGATGAGCGCGTGGACCTCGCCGGGGGCGACGTCCAGCGACACGCTTTTCAACGCCTGCGTCGCGCCAAAGCTCTTCCGGATGCCGGCCAGCCGGAGACGTGGGGCCGTGGCGGTCATGCGCGGCGCGGGCCCGTCACTTCAGATACTTGTCCAGCGGCGGGTGGACCATGTCGGCCATTTCCGGAGAGTCGAAATTCGCCTTGGTCACAAAGCCCACGCCGGTGTCGATGTGGGCCTCGAACTTCTCACCCCGGATCGCGGCGACGACCGTCAGCACGCCGAGATAGCCCATGCGGACCGGGTTCTGCACGACCATGCCCTGCACTTCGCCCTTCTGCAGCCCGTCGTTCAGGGTCTCGCCGGAGTCGAAGGCCACAAACTTGACCTTGCCCGCCAGACCGGCGTCGCGCAGCGCCAGCAGCATGCCAGCGGCGGCGGACTCGTTGGCGGCGAAGATGCCGTTCACCTGCGGGCCGAACTTGTTGAGCAGGTTTTCCGAGACGGTCTTGGCCGAGTCGCGCGTGGCGCCGGCGTGCTGGTCGGTGGAGATGAGTTTGATGGCGGGGAAATCCTTGGCCATGACCTCCAGAAACCCCGTCTCGCGCTCCTCGGTGCTGGCCGAGCCGACGGCGTAGCGCAGCATGATGACGTTGCCCTTGCCGCCCAGCATCTTCCCGAGTTCACGCGCGGCGATGCGGCCGCCCTCGGTGTTGTCGGTGGCGACGTAGCTGGCGAACAGCTTGGTCTGCAGGCCGGAATCGACGATGACCACGGGAATCTTGCCGCCCGCGGCCTCCTCCACGGGGGCGACGAGCGCCTTGTTGTCGAGCGGGGCGAGGACGATGCCGCTCACATGCTGGCTGATGAAATTCTCGACCACCTGGATCTGCTGTTCGCGGTCGTCCTCCTTGAGCGGACCTTTCCAGATGATGTTGACGGCGATGCCCTTGGCGGCGAGCTCCCGCTGCGCCTTCACCGCTCCGGCGTTGATGGATTTCCAATACTCATGGGTCGTCCCCTTGGGGATGACGGCGATGGTCAGGGGCGCGTCGGCCCCAAGGAGGGTCGCGGCCACCAGGGAGGTGACCGCCAGCAAGGCGGGGAGGCGGAGGAATCGGGTGATCATAGGGGTGCGGATTTAAGGGGAAAGACCAAGTCCATTCCAGCGGAGGGACAGGCCCGCGTCAACCCACATTGCCCGTCCAGGTCCTTCATCTTTCATCCTTTCCTTAAATTTTCCCTCGCCAGCGGCCCGGCCCGCGTTTCCCTCGGCGCGTGCGCCCGTTGCGAATCCTCTTTGTCGCCCCCGAAATCGAGCCCTTCGTCAAGGTCGGCGGCCTGGCCGACATGGTGGGCGCGCTGCCCAAGGCGTTGGCGGCGGCGGGCCACGACGTGCGCATGGTGTGTCCCGCCTATGGCTCGCTGCGCGTGACCGGCGAATGGACTGCGCGGGAGGAACCTCTGGGCGTGGAGGTCGGCGCGCGCACCCACTGGGCGCGCACCTGGCAGACCATGTTGCCGGGCGCGCGGGTGCCGGTTTATTTCCTCGAGCACGAGGCGTTTTTCGGCCGGCCCGAGGTCTACAGCGGGCCGTGGGGTGCGCATGGCGACAACGACCTGCGCTTCATCTTCTTCTCCCGCGGCGCGCTCACGCTTTGCGAGCAGCTCGGCTGGATTCCCGATGTGATCCACTGCCACGACTGGACCACGGGGTTCGTGCCGGTGTTTCTCAACACCACCCTGCACGGCACCCCCCTCGGCCGCGCGGCCACGGTGTTCACCATCCACAACCTGGAGCACCAGGGCTACGCCGACCGGCGCGCGCTGGAGTTTGCACGGCTGCCGCCCACCGAGTTTCGCTCCGACAGCCTGGAATCCGACGGCGCGGTCAATCTGCTGAAGGCCGGGCTCTATCACGCGACCAAGCTCACCACGGTCAGCCCGACCTATGCCCACGAGATTCGCACGCCGGCCGGCGGCTGCGGGCTCGACGATGTCCTGAATTTTCGCGGGGCCGACCTCGTGGGCATCCTCAACGGGATTGACACCGACGTCTGGGATCCGGCCACCGACCGCCACCTCCCGGCCAACTATTCGGCCGGGGATCTCGAGGGCAAGGCCGCGTGCAAGGCCGCACTCCAGGCGCGCCTCGGGCTGGCGCGGGATCCGCACATCGCGGTGTTTGGCGCCGTCTCCCGCCTGGCCGCCCAGAAGGGCCTCGACCTGCTGGCCGAGGCGCTGCCGTATGTGTTGGACCGGATGCACGTCCAGTTCGCGATCCTGGGGACGGGCGACCCCGGCCTGGAGCACGCCTTCCGGTCGGCCGCAGCCCACTATGCCGGGCGCGTTGGGGTGTGCGTGGGCTACGACAACAGCCTGGCGCACCTCATCCAGGCAGGATCGGACTTTTTTGTCATGCCCAGCCGGGCCGAACCGTGCGGCCTCACCCAGATGTATGCGATGCGCTATGGCACCCCGCCGGTCGCCCGCGCCACCGGCGGACTGGTGGACACGGTCACCCAATTCACCGAGGGCCGGCAGGACGGGGCCACGGGTTTTCTCTTTCAGGACGCCAACGCGCCCGCCCTTTACCACACCATCGGCTGGGCGTGTGCGACCTATTACGACCGCCCGGCGGAGCTGCTCGCGCTCCGCCGCCACGGGATGGCGCGGGATTTCAGCTGGCGCGCCAGCGCGGACCGCTACCTGGACCTCTACCGCTGGGCCGTCGACGCCCGCAACCCATTGCCGTCCAACACGGTTGCCCCGGATTGAGCTCATTCCCAAAAAGGCACTGCGGCGGCGGCGGACACAAAAAAACGTCGGGGCCTTTCGGCCCCGACGTTGGAAGTAACTGACCAAAAAGGAAGGGGGCCTAAGCCAACTTCCTTTGGTCGGGCTGAATCAAGCGCCCGGAGCGGGAGCGGGAGCGGGAGCCGCGCCGCCGGCGCCGCCGCCACGACGACCACCGCCGGCACCACCAGCGCCGGCGCCGCCGCCACGACGACCACCACCACCGCCGAACTGGGCGGCGACCATGGGCTTCTGCGTGTCAGTCAGCGCGTCGCTGATCTTGGCGATCGACGCCGTGCGATCCGCCTGGAATTTCGTCTGGGCCGCGGTGAAGTCCGCCTGCGCCTTGGTCATGTCGGCGAGAATCGGCGTGATGACCTTGACCTCGTCAGGCGTGAGCATGAGGGCGGTCGTGAGGGCGTCGATGGTCGGAACCGGGGCATTGAAGCCGCCCGCGCCACCACCACCACCGCGGCGGCCACCAGCGGCGGCACCAGCTTGGGCGAAGGCATTGGACGAGGCGAAGCCGAGAGCGAGGGCGCTCAGGGCGACAATCATTTTGAACGTAGTTTTCATTGGGTTGATGTTAGTCTTTTGTGGGGGGTGAAGGTTGCGGTTAGCTGTTGTGAGACGCACCGCAGCCGGGCTTGGTTACATTGACCCTTCATCAAATCAACCATGAAATTCCCCCGCCTTACCGACCTCGCCAGCGAGGTGGTCACCTCCACCCAGGCGGGTCTGCCCGCGCCCATCCGCGACTTGGCCAGAATCGTGCCGGTTCATTTTGAGGCATTTCCTTCCGATGATATTGTAAAAGAAGGTTTTGAGCCAGACATCCTCGGCTTGTTCAGCGGTGCCGCCCATGGGGACGACCCTGGCGCAGACAATACCATTCCTGCCCAAATTTCCCTCTATTTGGAGAATCTTTGGGATTTTGCCGAGGGTGATCCCCGGGTGTTCAAGGAGGAGGTTCGGCTGACCTATTTGCATGAATTGGGCCATTTTCTTGGTTGGAACGAGGATGATTTGACTGCCAGGGGGCTGGATTGATCGATCGTCCTCATGGGTCTGTGGGTCAGCGCCAATCCGGCGCTCCCCACCGGCTCATCTCTATCACCCTCTTCTTTCTCTTTATCCTTCTCTTTTGTCGGTGATTTGGTTCGGAAGAGAAACATAAAGAGGAAAGAGAAGGAGGTTCCAGCCGGCCTCCCGTGTCCGGCCGCCATCTGTCCGGAAAAAGTCCATGCTTTCCTTGGGGGCATTTTCCTGCATAGTTCGTGGGCAACCCACTGCCATGAAAAAAACCCGACTTCTTCTGCTGGCGCTCGCCACCGCCCTTTGCCCCCAGTTCCTGGCCGCCGCGCCTGCCACCCGGGATGACGTGGTGAAACAGGTGAATTCATGCGAGGCCATCCTGCGCGAGTTCATGGCCACCCCGGCCACCGCCATCCCGCCCCAGGTGCTCGGGGCGGCGCGCGCCATCATCATCACCAATCAGTTCAAGGTCGGCCTCGTCTTCGGCATCCAGGGCGGCTACGGCGTCATCCTGGTCAAGAAACCCAACGGCCAGTGGAGCTTGCCTGCGGTCATCCGCGCCGGCGAGGCCAGTCTGGGCCTTCAGCTGGGCGGAAAATCGGTGGAGACCGTTTACGTCATCACCAACGATCAGACGCCCCGCCAGTTGCTCGATGGCCGGATTGACTTTGGCGCCGACGCCAAGGCCGTCGCCGGGCCGAAAGCCGCCGAGACTGAGACCTGGCAGGACGGCTCCATGTTGAAGATCCCCGTGCTCGTCTACACCAAGAACACCGGCCTCTATGCCGGCGCGACGGTCAAGGCCGGCTTTGTTTCGCGTGATGACGATTCCAACCATCTCCTCTACCACACCGTCTATGACCTGCCGGAATTGCTGTATGGCAATTTCGTCGCCCCCGTCCCCGAGGTGAAGTTTTTGATGAACTACGTGAAGAGCCTTGCGCCCTGAGGCGCGGGCTGGTTCGCGTGGTCAGTGGCCAAACGGGCCTCCCGCTCACCCCCGCGTCGCCCGCAGGTGGGCCAGCAGTTCCGCCACGGCGGTGTCCGCGATCATGGTTTGTGCCGCCAGACGCGCTGCGCCGGGGCAGATGACTTTGCCCGTGCGGGTGATCCACGCCTGGTCGGCCCCCCGCCAGGCCAGAGCCCAAAACGCCATCGGTTCCCGTCCGGCCCGTTTGGGCTCGGCGTAGCCCGTGGTCGCCACGCCGAGATCGGCGCCAAACAGCGCCGCCGCCCCGCGGGCCATCTGGGCTGCGACCTCGGCCGAGACACATTCCGCCGCCGCCGCCGTGGCGCGGTCCACCCCGAGGTGCCGCACCTTCTGGTCGAGGGTGTAGGCCGTGATTCCGCCGGAAAAAAAATCTGACGCACCCGAAATCTCCCCCAGGCGTGCCTGCACCCGTCCACACGTCACACTTTCCGCCACGGCCAGGGTGAGCCGCGGCGCGCGGAGCATGAGTTCCTTGAGCTCTGGCATGGCCTGCATGCCCGAGGCTGTGGGAAAAAGGCCCCAAAGGAAAGCACGGGATCGGGGTCCCACCCGGGAGGTCGGGCCGTACGGAGGAATCTGCGGCGGGGTCGCCGCAGCTCCAGATCGGAGAGGCCGGGGGGCCCGGGCTAGCCCAGCTCCAAGCCCACCGGGCAGTGGTCGCTGCCCATGACCTCGGGCGAGATCCAGGCGCGCTTCAGTGCCGGCCGCAGTTTCTCGCTGGCGACGAAATAATCGACGCGCCACCCGATGTTCCGCGCGCGGCAGTTCATCATCTGGCTCCACCACGAATAGTGCCCCGGCCCTTTTTCGAACTCGCGGAAAGTGTCCACCCGGCCTTCGGCTAGCAACGCGGAGAAGTTGGTGCGCTCCTCGTCGGTGAAGCCCGCATTGCGCCGGTTGGTCTTTGGGTTGGTGAGGTCGGTCTCCGTGTGCGCCACGTTCAGGTCGCCGCAGAAGACCACCGGCTTCCCCTTCTTCTCCAGCTTCTTCAAAAACGCCCGGAATGCCGGATCCCACTCCTTCACCCGGTAGTCGAGCCGCGTCAGCCCCCGCTGGGAATTCGGCTGATAGACATTGACCAGGTAAAAATCCGCAAACTCCGCCGTGATCACCCGGCCCTCGCGGTCGTGCTCCGCCACGCCGATGCCGTTCGTGACGCTTTGGGGCTTCACCCGCGCCAGCACGGCCGTGCCGCTGTAGCCCTTTTTGTCCGCACTGTTCCATTCCACCTCGTAGCCGTGCGGCCAGGTGATGTGCTGCACATCGCCCGGGTGGGCCTTGATCTCCTGCAGGCAGATCACGTCGGCCTGCACGGCGGCAAAGTAGTCCATCGCACCCTTTTTGAGCACCGCACGGATGCCGTTGACGTTCCAGGAGACAAGTTTCACCGGACCGTTCAACGCCCCCGTCCGGCCCGGCGCAATGAAAACCGCCGATCAATCCATCAACGCAAAGACGCAAAGGCGCGAAGGCCGCAGAGGGGTAGATTGGGCTTTGCCCCTCTGCGTCTCAGCGGCTTCGCGTTAAATCCTCTTCCGGGTTCGCTCCCGCCTTCGCCAAGCTTTGGCGCGCCAAGAAGAGCGCGAAGATGGAACCAGCGGGATGAGAGTGGCTCAGCCTGAAAAACGGAGGAGCTCGCCTCCCGGCTGCTTCCCACTTCCCTTTTCCGATTTCAGCCTTTCAGTCCTTCAGTCTTTCAGCCTTTTCTTCCCCATGTCCGTATTTGTTCCTCTTCCGCTCGGCCAGCGCATTCCGGCCAGCCCCCATGCCGTCTCGTGCAGCCTGCCGACGATGCGGGCAGTGCGCGGCTATGAGGAGAAGGATCCCGCCATCACCAGCCGTCTTACCTCGGGCTACCCGCGCTTTGTCGTCCATCCCTTTGCGCGCCAGCTGGGCGCCCATATCCTCGCCCAGACGCCGGAGCTGGCCGGGCGCACGCTCTGGCTGACCTCGTCCGAACCGATGGCCCGCGCGCTGGCCGCCGGGCTGGGCGAGGCGGGGCACGCCCAGGTCCTCGCCCGCGACGGCCTCCATGGCGTCTCCCATCCGGAGTCCGCCGCGCTGTTCGCGCGGGCGAAAACCTTTCTCCAAAACGTCGGTGGTTTCCTCTCCTCCCGGGAGGCCGAGGATCATCTCGTGCGGCTCGGCCTGCTGGCCGCGCCCTTCCCCGAGGAAACCTTTCCGGGTGATGCCGCCGCGGAGGTCCGCCGCCACCTGCGCGGCGCGCTCCCCGGCACGACCGACGCCGACCTGCTGCTCGCCAGTTCCGGCATGAGCGCCATTTACGCCGCCTTCCGGGCGGTCGCCGACCTGCAGGCCGCGCGCGGCCGGACCGTCTGGCTCCAGCTGGGCTGGCTCTACCTCGACACCATCGCCATCCTCCAAAAGTTCACCACCACGCCGGCCGACTACGTCTACATCCGCGATGTCTTCGACCTCGATGCGCTGGCGCGCCTGTTCGCCGCCCACGGGGCGCGGATCGCCGGGGTGATCGCCGAGGTGCCGACCAACCCGCTGATCCAGACCCCCGACCTGCCTGCGCTCGCCGCGCTCTGCCGTACGCATGGCGCCCGGCTGCTGGTGGATCCCTCCATTGCCTCCGTCTTCGACCTCGACGTACTCCCGCAGGCCGACGTGGTTGTCACCAGCCTCACCAAATACACTGCCAGCGAGGGCGACGTGCTCGCCGGCCTCGCGGCCGTGAACCCCGCCGGCCCTGACGCCGCGGAGCTGCGCCGCCGGATCGCCGCCGCAGTCGAGCCGCTCTACCCGCGCGACCTCGCCCGCCTCGCCGCGCAGATCGGCCGCACGGGGGCAGTGCTCGCCAGAATCCACGCCGGGACCGCCCGCGTCGCGGCGTTCCTGGAAACACACCCCGCCATCAAAGAGGTGTGCTGGGCGCTCTCGCCCGCCTCGCGGGCCAACTACCTCGGCCTCGCCCGCTCGCCCGACGCCACCGGGGGCATGATCACCTTCACGCTGCGCGCCCCGGGCGCGCTGGAGAAATTCTACGATCGCCTGCGCCTGCCCAAGGGACCGAGCTTCGGCATGACGACGACGCTCATCTGCCCGTTCATGTATCTGGCGCACTACGACCTCGTGACGACCCCCGCCGGCCTGGCCGAGCTGGCCGCGAGCAAGCTGGACCCCGACCTCCTGCGCCTCTGTGTCGGCACGGAGCCCCCCGCCGAGATCATCGCCGCCCTCGCCGAGGCGCTGGGGTGAGATTCATCCGCAGACGTGACGGTCCAACCGCGAGTCGCCACGGGACTTTTGACTTTCGACGTTGGACTTTTGACCTTCGGACCTTCGACGCCGGATCTCACCGACCCCGCATCGCTGCGGCGAGCTCCACCTTGTGGGTGTTTTCGCTGCGCCGGGTCTTCCGCTTGAGCTTCTTGGCCACCCGCTGGAGCTGGTTCAGGTCGCTCGTCAGCACGACATTGGCCAAGGTCAGCCGCGCCACGGCCTCGTTGGCCACGCGCAGCAGCTCCTCCAGTTCGGGAATTCCCAAGGTCGTCATGCCCTCCTGATACGCTCGTTCACCCGCAATAGCCACCACCATTCACTTATACGGCCGACAGAATTTACCACGGATCCTCCGTGCCAAGGCTTTGGAGGACACGGTTACACGGATGAACGCGGCTTCAATTCAGAAGCCATGAAGCCATGAAACGGAGTCTTAACACGGAGGACAAGGAGCGCACGGAGGGAACAATCCGCGGACACGGAGGGGAAGGGGGATGTAGGGAGGACCAAGGCCGAGAGATTGGGCCGGCCTGAGTTCCTGAGTTCCAGATTCGGAATTGAATGGGGAAATCAGGAACGGGGGGACGGAATTTTAACCACGGTTTGCGCGGCGCAGGAGGGCAAACCGTGGTTAAAAACTCTGCATCCGAATTCTGGTCGCACCATCGTGCAGCGACGGTGGAAGCCTTTATTCCTCATCGCTGCTGCTCCTGGTTCTCGGGAATGCCCGGCTCGTCGAGCAACTGGAGGCAGGTGGCCGGGCCGAGGTCGGCCGGCGGGGTCCACGCCCGCAGCGCCCACACCACTTTCTTGTCCGGCGTGACCTCGATCGCCTGCACGGAGGTCGGCCATTTCGCAGTCGCCTTCGCCCCCTTGGCATCCACCACGCCGACGGGGCACCAGTTGGTGATGATCGTGTTGCCGTTGGCCAGCCGGCTTCCCTCCGAGAGGCACCACAGCGCGATGTCGGGGGCGTCCTTCTGCGTGAACTCCCACACGGTCTCCCCCTTGGGGTTGACTTCGCGCACATAGCAATTGTGGCTGCTGATGAGGGTGTTGCCATTCTTGAGCCGCACGGCGTCCCAGGGGATGGTCGCGGCGACCGACCAGATTTCTTTTCCGTTGGCGTCGTATTCGACCACTTTGTCCTGGTCGTGGTGGGCGACAAGAAACGTGCCGGCCTTGGTCAGTTGCGCGCGGCGGAACTGCGTGTGGACGGTCTTCGGGTCGCCGTTGGTCGGCAGTTCAAATTGCTTCTCGGTTTTGCCGGTGACGGTGTTGATGACCATCAATTTGGCGGGCAGCCCGTTTTGGATGATCATCACGCGGTCGGTGCCGATGGGCTGGCAAATGTGGACCTCGCAGCCCTTTTCGGCGTCATAGTTCCAGATGAGCTTTTTGTCCGGCGTCACCTCGCCCGCGCCGGTTTTTCGGGCAAACACGACATTGCCGTTGGAGAGCATGGTGGCGTCGCTGAACTCCTGGAGGGTCTTGCCCGGGTCGCTGGCATTGGTCGGCATCTCGTAGGTCCAAACCACCCTGCCTTCGCGGACGATGAACATCTTTTGAACCGGATTACGGAAATCATACTGACCCGTGTAGAAAAACGGATGCTGGTTCAGACCCTGGCCCGGCAGCACTTCGGGCGAATACCGCTCCAGATTGAGCGGTGCGCCGGGATCCTTGTCGGGCCGGCCGAGGGTGTTGGTGGCCGGCGGGGGGCTGGCCGCGGCGTGCAAGGCATGGGCTGCGGTGAGCACGAGTCCGATTGCGAGATGAAGGCGAAGGGAAGGGGTCATTGGGGTGGGGGAGGGACGGCGTTTTTGGCACTGACCCTAACAAGTTGCCAGCCTGCCCACAGGAAAACCAGCCCTTTTCCCGTTGGACAGGTTTGAGGTTCGCCAACGACCTCGCCAAGCAAAAACCTTTAACCACTAACGCACACTAATTTTCACTAATCCGAGCCTCAGCATTAGTGGGCATCAGTGTCCATAGTGGTTTCAATCCGATGGTTTGATTGAAGCGGTTTGATCACTTTGCTCCCACTGGTGCCCTTCCGTCCATTCGCGGTTTGAGAACTCCTTTCCTCCTTTTCCCTGCCGTTGTCTTATCCGCGCCAATCCGCGTAATCAGCGGCAAATCCCCATGGAGAAATCCTGCCGCCTCGCCGTCAAGGCCATCCCCAACGCCCCGCGCAACGCGGTCGCCGGCTGGCTGGGTGATGCGCTCAAGGTGAAGGTCCACGCCCCCGCGCTCGACGGCCGGGCCAACGACGCGCTCTGCGCCTTCCTCGCCGACACCCTTGGTCTCCCCCGCCGCGCCGTCACGCTCGCGCACGGCGACAAGTCCCGCCAAAAACTCGTCGCCATCGCCGGCCTCACGCTTGACGAGGTGAAGTCCCGTCTCACCCCACCCCCGGCCGGTTTGTAACATATTGCGTTACCAACGGAGTTCCTGACCGGGCATAATCCGTGGTAAAATCCGACTGCCGATTCTTGATTCAAACCAGCCCCGCCAGCCCGCGTGCCTGCGTGAGCGCAAAGGCATGGCGCACCGCCGCGAACGCCTCGATCAGCTCCCGCGGTGTGCCGGGGTGGGGGAATCGCATCTCCACGGTCGCCCCGTCGCAGACCACCTGCGCCGCCACCCCTTCCACCGACAGCACGCAGTGTTGGCAGTCCGACGGATAGTCCACCGTCAGGCCGGCCGCGTCGTCCAGACCCTCCACCGCGTCGATCACCGCATCCACGCGGACGCCCTTGGTCAGGGTTAGGACCACGGTCGAAAACATCCCGGCAAAGAGCGCGTCAAACTCTGCGGTCTGCACGAGGTCGCCGCCGCGCAGGCTGTGCAGGGTGCGCGTGACGATGTAGGCGGCGGGGTCGCCCGGCTCCAGCGCGTAGGCCAGCTCCAGGGTGAAATCCTTCGCCGTCAGCACCGCCGCAGGGCTGGCCACCTCGAGCGCGACCTCCTTGCGCTTGTAGCCAAGCGCGGTGCGGGTGCGGGCAAACAGCGTCTCGCCCTCCGCCACGAGCTCCGCCGCGCACAGCCGCGCGAGAAACGCCGATGTGGCCGCCGTGACCGCGTCCGGTTCGGTGTGAATTGCCTTCTTGAAACCCTTGAGCGTCCGTACCCGCCCGCCCGAACCGCCGGTGAGGCTGATGCGGGAGACAAACGCATGGGGGTCGTCGGCAGTTTTCGCCACGCCTGCGAGCATGGGGCGTTCGCGGGGCACCCGGCCATGATTTTTTTTGGCGATGATGTCAGGGCCGCCTTGAGGTAGGGCGTGACCGCCGGGCGCGCTTGGCACCCGGCCTGCCATCGCCCATGACAATTCCCAGACAATCATTTTACATCTGGCTGACATCTGGCACCGTCATTTCTGGCAGGCTCTGATAAATGTACCCCTCCTCGCCATGAAAATCCGCCGCTTTGCCGCGTTGCTTGCCCTGGCCGCCTGTTCGCCTGCCGCCGCCTTCGCCGCCGCCGCAGTCCCGCCAGCCGCGCCGGGGCCGGTTGCGGCCGCCCCTGTGCCCAATCTGGCCGCCGTGCGCCAGCAGTTGGTGCAACTCGCGCAGGGCCTGCAGTATTTCGAGACTGGCAACCTGATCTCCAATCGCGGCCCTTTCGGAGTCGGACCCCTGCGGTTGATGTTGGGAGGCGGTGGTACTGCCCAATACTGGCTGGAGCCCCTCGCGCGGGAACACCAGCAGATGCTGACGACCCTGCGCTCGCTCGGGGCCGAACATACCGCCCTGGCCGCACTGCTCCAAGATGCCGACCCCAAGGTGCGCACGCTGGCCCTTGGCGGACTTTTTATTCGCGAGGACGCGCACGATCTGCCCCTCATCGCTCCGCTCGTGCGCGACAGCGACCCCACCTGGCCGGTGTTTGGCGGCCAAGTCGAAGGTGGTGAGTCCAACCTGCCGCCCATCCCCCAGCTCGTCGGCGACGTGGCCAAGGCGATGCTCCTTTCATATCTTGAGGCTGCCCATGCCAATTTCTTCATCTCCGACCACGATCCACGAACCCTCGCCAGAATCAAGCCGGCCGACGTGTTGGAGGCCTTCTCCCGCTACTGGGCGGTGCGCGAGTCGCGTGCCTACTGCGCAAGTTGGTTTCTGGTGAAAATGGAGCGGGCCACCCGCAAGATCCTGCCGTTTTCACCGGAAAACCAAGTGGACATTGACCGGGTGTTGGCGGAGATCAACGCCGTGCCGCCGGTGGAGCGAGGCTGGACGCTGCTCTACGTCAACGAGGGCATGTTTCATGATAGATCCGATCAACTAGTCCCGGACGCGAAGCTGGTCGCTGCGCTCAAGGGCGTTGGACCAGAGGCGCTGACGAAGTTTCTTCAACGCCAGCTGCCGACCGATGATCCCGATGTCCGGCTGGGCCCGAGCGGCAGTATGCAGGGACAGTTCACCCGCAGCATGGAGGACTTCATTCTCGCTCATGAATCCGAACTCCGTTCTCCTCTTGGAGCCGGGCAGGCAAACTGATTGAGACCCGCTGCCGGTCCGCTACGGCCGCCTTTTCAAAAACTGCAGCGCGCTGGCCGCCTCGATCGTCTGCGGGTTCTGGGCATCGCCCGCGGTCAGCACTTCCAGCAGCGGCCGCGCCGCAGCGGGTGCGGTGGAATGCTCCAGGGCGCCAATCGCCCGCGAACTGCGCAGGCGGTCGGGCAGCGGGAGGGATTCACCCTCCTTGTTCGCCCGGCCGTAGCGGTCCGTCCTTCCCACTCGCGCAGCGTCGGCCTCGGTCGGGGTCAGCGCCACTCCATGATCGTGCAGCGTCCGGGCCGCCGTCTGGCGGGCGATGGCCGCGTCGGGCAATCGTTCGGGCCGACTGATACCGCCTTGGCTGATGCCGCTGAAGCCCCCGGGTTCCGGGATGGGTGGGCTGTCCGTCACGGCAAGTTGACGGCGCAGCTCGGCGACCTGCGCGGGCGCGAGTGGTTGCGCGGGGTTGAGCTTGTGGGCCAGAAAATCCACTGCAGGTTGTCCGGATCGGGCGAGGCTCCACAGGGCGACATTGGCCGCCCAGTGGTCGGTGCCACCCATAATCTGCCACAGACTTTCAAACTCGGCCTCGCTTCGCGGCTCCGCCGGCAAGCCGTAGGCGGTGCCTTTGCTCACCTCGAGCACGACGATGGTGCCATCGTTGCACGCCGCCGCGAGCAGCCGCCCATCGGGTGAGAGCGCCACCCCTTTCACCTTCATGCCCGGGGAACCAAAGGTGTGGATGTCTTCAGCGGTGAGCCGTTCCCAGGCGTGGATACCGTCTGCCATGGCCCGGTAGACCAACCGGCTGTCGGGGGCCATGGCCGATCCCCCGTCACTGTCGTCCGCGATGGTGACGTCCGGCGTGATGATTTCCCCGGACGCGGTGTCCCACGCCTGGTCATGGACCAGCAGCCACGAGCCGTCAGGGGCGGCGAGCAAAGGCTCTTCGGGCCGGCTGCCCCCGTTGGTCTTTCGGTAGGTCCGCACTTTTGCACCGGTGGCCACGTCCTGCAGTCCGATCCCTGAGTTTATACCTTTCCACACCACCTGTAATCCGCCGGGCAGCAACGCCAGGTCGCTGATCTGCCCGTAGGTCCCGGGGGCCATGCCTCCGCGCGGGACGAACGGCGGGCCGGGAGTCGTCAGGGGATCCGCCCCGTTGCGCGGACCGACCATCGCCACCTGCCGGCCGGTCGTCACATCCCAGATGACGAGCCCGACACCCAGGCTGGTGAGCAGCCGGTCATGATCCGGCAAAAAGGCCAGCCCCGCATAGGGCGGACCAGTGCCGCCAAACGAGGAAAGCCGGGTCCCCGTCATCACTTCCCAGACGGAGAAGCTGGGGTTGCCCCCCGCCGAGGCCGCGAGCCGCGTGCCGTCGTCCGAAAACCGCAGCTTCGCCACGCCCCAATGGGTCCCTACACCGTCAAACTCCCGCACCTGCCTTCCCTCCGGCCACGACCAGAGCCGCACGGTGTCGTCGCCCCCGCCGCTGGCGATGAGCCGGCCGTCGGGGGAGAACGCCACCGCCTGCGCAGCGGCGTCGTGGCCCGCGCCCCCGCTGATCAGGGACCAGTCCGAAGTGCGCCAGACCTTGATCCGGCTGTCGTCCGCGCCCGTCGCGAGCACGGAGCCGTCGGGCGAGAACGAGAGGCCGCTGACGTGCAGGTTGCCGCCATAGGTAATTTGGTGGAGTTTCGCCCCCGAGGAGGCCTCCACGACGACGGCGCCTTCCAACGCGCCGGCCACCAGCAGTCGGCCGTCGGGGGAAAACGTGATTTGTTGAAACGTCCCACCGAGCTGCCAACGCACGGTGTCGCTGGCGGTGTCGTAGAGTTTGAGCGCGTCGTGCCACGGGCCCTTGGGTCCGCCCGTTTCCATGCTCCCTGCCAGACTCCGGCCATCGGGGGAAAACGCCAGGCTGGCCGCATACGAGTCCCAGTGGCGCAGTTCCTCCCCGTTGTCCAAGTTCCAAAGCTGCGTGGTTGAGCCGCGGTTGCCGGAGGTAGCCAGCCGCCGACCATCCGGACTGAAGGCTAGCGCCGGGACGCTGGATCCAACGATGGAAAGCCGACGCACGACCTGACCGGCCGCCAGATCCCACACCATCACTTGGGACATGGTGGAAGTGGCAGTCGGTTTCCGATCGGCGCTGATCAGTCCGCCACCGGTCGCGGCCAGCTTGCCGTCGTTGCTCACCGCCAGCGCGGAGGCATAGGCCTCTTCGATCTTGAGCCACCGGATGGTGGCGGGTTTTTTTGGATTCATCACGCCGAGTTCGCTGTGGTCGGTGGTCAGCACGATCGTCCGGCCGTCCGGCGTGGCTTTTGCCTGGGCAATGCGCCGGGCTGGGGATTCCTGGGTGACCCGCACCAGTAGCTTCCCGTCCGGTGCCGACCAAAAGTAGACCCCGTCCTCCGCCTCGGAAAAAAGGGTTTGGCTATCACCGAGAAAAAACACTTCATGCACGCGCCCGCCATGGACAAACGTCGGCGCACCCAGTCGGGCGACGGCATCCTTGGGCAAGTCGGCTGGCACCGGCGCCTGGCCGACGGCGGCCGCGGTCACCACGACCGCCCGCAGCACCAGACCGAGCAGGACAATCAATACGAGGGAGGGTTTCACGTTGTGAACAGGGGTGTTTGAACGGTTGAGGCCCGCCGATTCTAACGCGAACCATGCCACCATTTGTCATGCAGGTGCAAAATGATTGTCAGGAAATTGTCATGATTGGACCCCTCATGCCATTGATTGGTTCCGAAGGTCGGGAAGCTCCCTCTTTCCGCGATTAACGCCAATTAGTGAAGATAAGTGGTTAACTGCTCCGCCCTCCGTTCTCACCTTTGCCTCCTGTTCAATTTCGTTATCCTCCGTCCATTCGTGTTAATTCGCAGCTTGTCGCGCCGTAGTCCTCGGAGGCGGATCCATTTGCGGTTAAATTCTTCCTGCCCCTGCCTCACAACCCATACGCCTCCACCGCCGTTTCTCCGAAAATCCGCGCCTGTTCCGCAGCCGACAGCGCCTGGGTCCAACTTCGCACCAACGTGTGCCAGCGCGTGTAGCCGCAGGCCACCAGGCACACCGGCCAGTCGCTGCCAAACATCAGCCGCGCCGGGCCAAACGCCTCCAGCGCCACCGTGAAGTACGGCCGTAGCTGCGCCTCGGTCCAGCGGGTGAAATCGGCTTCGGTCACCATGCCGGAGATCTTGCAATAGACGTTGGGTCGGCGGGCGAGCTCGCGAAGGTTGTTCGCCCATGGTTGGAGCAGGTCGTCTTTGATCCGCGGCTTGGCCAGGTGATCGAGTACGAAGATTTGTTCGGGGTGCCGGTCCACGAACTCAATCGTCGTCGGCAGATGCCGCTCGAAGATGAGGAGGTCGTAGGCGAGGCCGAGCGGACGCAGCGCGGCGATCCCGCGGTTGAAATCAGCCCGCAGCATGAAGCGGTCGTCGGGCTCCCCTTGCAGCACATGCCGCACGCCCCGGAGTTTCTGGTCGGCCGCCAAACCGGCCAGCGTGTCGGCGATGTCGGCCTCCACCAGCGGCGCCCAGCCGACGACCCCGCGGATGAACTCATGGTGCCGCGCGTGGTCGAGCAGCGCCCGCGTTTCCTCCAGCGACTGCCGTGCCGCCACCGAGACCACGCCGTCAAGGCCGGCCGTGCGGATTTCCGGCGCCAGGTCGCCGGGCAGGAAATCGCGGCGGATGAGGCTCATCGCGTCGCCGATCCAGGCGTATTCAGCGGGATCGTAGCGCCAGAAATGATGGTGGGAGTCGATCGTGGGCATGGGGAAGAAAGGCTTCCACCGTCGCTGAAGCGATGGCGGACAAGGAAGGACTGAAGACTGAAAGGGGGCGGCACAGACTTCCAGCTTGCATCCGAGGGCAGGGCCGGACCGCTGGGCCCGCCGCTTTGGGAGAAATGATCAAGGGGGCGCAGGTTTCCTGCCCGCACTCCACGCTCACGCGAGCTCGACGTGGATCTTGGTGATCACACCCGGGTTCTCGGACCAGGCCTGCAGCGCCGGGCCGGCCTCGGCAAAGGGGACCGTGCGCGTGATGGTCTCGGCCACGGGGTAGCGGCCGCTCTCCAGCAGGGCGATGACCGCGCGGAAATCCTCCGGCGTCGAATTGCGCGAGCCCATGATGTCGATTTCCTTCAGCACAAAATACTTCGTCTCGTAGGCCACGGGCGCCTTGGCGTAGCCGATATAGACCACCCGTCCGGCGAAGCACACCTCGGCGACCGCGGCCTGAAAGGTCGCCGGGATGCCGACCGCCTCGATGGCGACGTTGGCCCCATCGCCGTTGGTCAACGCCTGCACGCGTTCGTGGAGGTCCTCCGTCTTGGAGTTGATCGTATGCGTCGCCCCGGCCTTCCGGGCGAGTGCGAGTTTGTCGTCCTCCAGGTCCACCGCGATCACGGTCGCGCCCCGGTGCAGCCCGGCGGCGGCGATAACGCCCAGCCCGATCATGCCACAGCCGAAGACCAGCACCGTGTCGTCCTTCGTCACCCGGCCGCGGGCGACCGCATGAAACCCGACCGCGAGCGGCTCGACCAGCGCCAGCTCGCGCGTGCCGAGCCGGGCCGTGATGACTTTCTGCCACGGCGTGGTGAGATACTCGGTGAACGCCCCGTCGTGCTGCACGCCGAGCGTGCGATTGTGCCGGCAGGCGTTGGGCCGCCCGGCCCGGCACGCGGTGCATTTTCCGCAAGGCGAGTAGGGCATCATGGTGACCTCCTGGCCGACCCGCAAGGTGTCGGGCACCCCGGGTGTGATCGCGGCGATGACGGCCGCGATCTCATGGCCCGGCACGAGGGGGTAGGCGACGAGCGGGTTGCCGCCGCGAAAGGTGTTGAGGTCGGTGCCGCAAAAGCCGAGGCGCACGATCTTGAGGAGCACCTCCCCGGGTGCGGGCACGGGCTGGGGCTTCTCGCCGCTCGAGAACTTGCCGGGAGCGTCAATCACAAGGGTTTTCATGGTGGTTGGGTGGTCGCCATCCTTCCGCCCGACGCCCCGGCTTGCAAGCCGTCAACGTTGCTGAGGTTTGAGGCAGGACGTGCCCGCCTTGTCGCGCCGGAGGCTCGGCGAAGGCGGACGGGCGCGCCGCGCTTACGCAACTTGATCATGTAGGCGGGGTGCCCCCACCCCGCGTCGCGCCGGAAGCGGGG
>CAIYUN010000047.1 GCA_903929355.1 uncultured Opitutaceae bacterium | reverse complement strand
GGCCGGGATGCCCACCCCGTTGTCCGCCACAATCAGGCGGACCGCGCCGCCCCCGGGCGTCGGCGTGAGGCGGAGGGTGATGACCTTGTCGGCCGGGTTCGGCCCATCGTCGCAGGCATACTTGGCGTTGCGGATGAGGTTGACGAGAATCTGGAGCACCTTGGACTTGTCGGCCAGCACCAGTGGCACGTCCGTAAAATCGCGGTTGACGCGCACGTCGTGCCGGGAGAGGGCCGCCGAGTTCATGCGCACCGCGTCCTCCATCAGCGCTCCGGCCGAGAGCGGCTCCACCAGGCTCACCATGGTGGCGTAGGACTGCTGCATCGACACGATGTCCTTGATGTGGTCGATGTTCTGCTGAAGCGACCCAACCTCCTCGAGCAGGCGCGCCCGCTCCTCGGCCCAGCCCCGGGCCAGCGACTCGACCAGTTCGGGCACCCGGCGCCCCTTCGGGTCCTTGGTGAGAAAATCACCCAGGTCGCCGGCCTGCTGCTGCAACAGCCCGGACAGCCTGGCGAGGGTGCCGGCCTTGGCGTGACGCAGCCCGGAGGCAATCATGGACGCGGAGACGTTGACGCTGTTGAGGACATTGCCGACATTGTGCAGCACTCCGGTCGCGACCTCGGCCATGCCGGCCTGATGCGAGGCATCCACGAGGGCGCGCTGGGCCTGTTCGAGGGCGAGCTCCATGCGCTTCGACTCGGTCACATCCTTGCTGAGGCCGAAAGTGCCGATGATCTCGCCCGACTCGTCGCGCAAGGGGAGCTTGTTGGTCACAGCCCAGGTGATGTGGCCGTCGGGCCACGTCTCCTTTTCCAGTTTGCCCAGGATGGGCCGGCCGGTCCGGATGATGTTCTGCTCGTCCTCAAAGGCCAGACGCGCGTGGGCCTCGCCGAAGAAGTCAAAGTCGGTCTTGCCGATGACCCCGCTGGCGTCGGCGCAGCCAAACATGTGGGCCAGCGAGTTACTGAGGGCGATGAAACGCGACTCACCGTCCTTGAAATAGACCGCGTCGGGCACATTCTCCAGAAACGCCGCCACGAGCGCACGGTCGAGCCGCCGGATGGCCGGATCCGGCCTGACCAGGGGTTCAGCGATGGCCAGGGACATGGCGGGAAAGTGCGACGACGACAGCGAACTCCTCTCCCGCCGGTGGCGGGCGGGGAATTTTGCGGAGGGACTCGTGGATCGCGCGGTTGCCGTCGATGACGAGAATGCCGGTGTTGGGTCTGGAACTGGGCATGGAGGGGGGTTGGCTGCGGGGTAAAAAACGGCCGGGGCAGGTCCAGGCGTGGGGCCAATATCGGCCCTTACCCGTTACATTTTAGAAAATTCTGGAACGCGGCTCCCGTCCGGTCAGTCCGGTACCAGGCCACCACGGGAAGGTTCAGACCGTTGACGGCGGCCAAACCATTGACTGACTGGGGTGTGCCCCCGGTCGCGTGGGCGAATCAAACGAATGCCTTTTCCCAAAAATTTCGTCTGGGGCGCGGCCACCGCCGCCCACCAAATCGAGGGGGCGTGGAACGTGGACGGCCGCGGCCCCTCGATTTGGGACGTGTTTTCGAAACAGCCCGGGAAGGTTTTTGACGGCCACAACGCCCACCTCGCCTGCGACCATTATCGGCGATGGCGCGAGGACGTGGCGCTGATGGCCGGGCTCGGGCTGCAAGCCTACCGCCTGTCGCTCGCCTGGCCGCGCATCCAACCCTGCGGAACGGGGCGGCCCAATGCCCGGGGCCTCGCCTTCTACGACCGACTGGTGGACGCGCTCCTCGCCGCCGGCGTGATCCCCTGGGTCACCCTCTATCACTGGGATCTGCCGCAGGCCCTCCAGGATCGCGGTGGGTTTCGCCACCGGGATTTGGTGGGTTGGTTCGGAGACTACGCGGCCCTGGTCGCGGCCCGGCTCGGCGACCGGGTGAAGCACTGGATGACCTTCAACGAACCGCCCGTCATCCTCGGCCTCGGCCACCAGGAGGGGAAATTCGCGCCCGGGCTGCAACTGCCCTTCGCCGACTGCCTTCTGGGCGCACACCACCTGCTGATGGCGCACGGCCGCGCCGTGCAGGCGCTGCGCGCGGGTTGTGGGGGTCCGGTGAAAATCGCCCTCGCCCACACCGGCCGGGAGCGCATCCCCGCCACGAGGAGCCCGCGCGACGTCGAGGCCGCGCGCCGCGACTATTTCGCCAGCACGGAACGCTCGATGTGGAACCTCGCCTGGTGGGCCGATCCGATCAGGTTTGGCCGCTACCCGGCCGACGGGGTGAAAGCCTTTGGTGCCGACATGCCGCGGGTCACCGCCGAGGACCTGCAACTCATTGCGCAGCCCACGGACTTCATCGCCTACAACTGTTATACCGGCTGGCCGGTGCGGGCGGACGCAAGGGGCCGGGCCAAAAAAGTTCCCGGCGGATGGGGTGCCGGCAATCCCCGGGGCACGCTCCCCTGGCTGGAAATCGCGCCGGAGGCCGCCTATTGGGCCGCCCGCTTTCAAACCGAGCGCTACGGCCTGCCGCTGGTCTTTACCGAAAACGGCTATTGCAACACCGACTTCGTCCACCTCGACGGCCGCGTCCATGACCCCCAGCGCATTGACTTCATGACGCGCTATCTGCGCGCAATCCGCCGGGCGGTGGACGAGGGCGTCCCGGTGGCCGGCTATTTTTACTGGTCACTGCTCGACAATTTTGAGTGGGCCGAGGGCTACAAGGACCGCTTCGGCCTCGTGCATGTGGATTTCCAGACGCAGCGGCGCACGCCCAAGGACTCGTATTTTTGGTATCGCGATCTCATCCGCTCCAAGGGCAAAAACCTCTGAACCTCCTTCCCCGTGAAAACCCTTCCCCTCGCCTCCGCCACCTGGCAGTTTCGCGACTGCTCGGGCCGGACCTGGCTGCCGGCCATGGTGCCCGGCTGCGTCCACACCGACCTGCGACGCGCGGGCCGGATTCCCGACCCGTTTTGGGGCGCCAACGAGGCGGCCCTCCAATGGATCGAGGAGCGCGACTGGGAGTATCGGGCCGTCTTCACGGTGTCGGCGTCCCTGCTCGCTGCGGAGGTGGTCGAGCTGGTGGCCGACGGCCTCGACACCCTCGCCACGGTCCGGCTCAACGGCCGTGAGGTCGCCCGGACGGACAACATGTTTATCGGTCACCGCTGGAAAGTCGGACCGCTCCTGCGCGCGGGAAAAAACGAGCTGACGGTGCGCTTCGGGAGCGCGATGCAGCATATCCGGACGCACCGGCCGGGCCACGCGCCGCGTGAATTCAACGATCCCGTCGGCCGCTGCACCGTCATCCGCAAGCAGCAATGCCAGTTCGGCTGGGACTGGGGCCCGCGGTTCGTGACGGCCGGCATCTGGCGCGACCTGCGGCTGGAGGCGTGGAGTGGCAACCGCCTGGAGACCGTGCGGGTCACCCAGACCCACGCGGCCGGCGGCGACGTGACGCTGGCCTTCGCGCCCGAGCTCGCGCGCCGGGATCGCACGGTGACCTACACCGGCACGGTCGCGCTCGCCGGTCGCGTGGTCGCAAGGATCGAAGACCTGTCCGCCGTGGTCCGGCAGGCCGAGCTCTGGTGGCCCAGTGGCCAGGGTGCACAGCCGCTTTACACTTTGCGACTGGAGGCGCGGCGGGCCGGCCGGGTGATCGGGGTCTGGTCGCGCCGGCTCGGGTTGCGCACGCTGGTACTCGACCGGCAGCCGGACCAATGGGGCGAGTCGTTTCAATTTGTGGTCAACAACCGCCCGGTCTTCGCCAAGGGCGCCAACTGGATCCCAGCCCATTCCTTCGTCGCCGGGTTGGGTCGAGCGGACTACGCCCGGGATCTGCGCGCGGCCGTCGCGGCGAACATGAACCTGGTGCGCGTGTGGGGCGGAGGCATCTACGAGAGCGAGGATTTTTACGACCTGTGCGACGAGCTGGGCCTGCTCGTCTGGCAGGACCTCATGTTTGGCTGCACGGCCTATCCGGGCGACCGGGCGTTCGTCGCCAGCGTGCGCGCCGAGGCTGCGTTCCAGGTCCGGCGGCTCCGCCACCGCGCGTGCCTCGCCCTCTGGTGTGGCAACAACGAGGTCTGGAGCTGCAACGCCGCCGACCTGGTCAAGCCGGAGCATGCCCGCCTGCGGGCGGCTTACGACCGGGTGTTTCACGAGGCGCTGCCGCCGTTGATCGCAACGCACGACGGAGTGACGCCGTGGTGGCCATCGTCGCCATGGCGCGGCGACATTGCGGCCGACCACGCCGCCGGCGAACAGCGCGGGGACACGCATTATTGGGACGTGTGGCACGCGCGCCATCCGGTGAAGGACTACGAGAAATGGAAATTCCGTTTTGTGTCGGAATTCGGGATGCAGAGCTACAGCTCGACCGCGACGCAGGCGACCTTCTGTCCGTCCGACGACACCAATGTTTTCGGCCCCGCGATGGAAAACCACCAGAAGAACCGCGCGGGAAACCAGATCATCCTCGACTATGTGTCGCGCCGCTATCGTTTCCCCAAGGATCAGGCCGCGCTCATCTGGCTCTCGCAGCTCAACCAGGCCCATTGCATGCAGACGGGAGTGGAGCACTACCGCCGGCTCATGCCGCGCTGCATGGGCGCGGTGTACTGGCAGCTTAACGATTGCTGGCCCGTCGCCTCATGGAGTTCCCTTGAGTTCACCGGCCGGTGGAAGGCGCTGCACCATCTCGCCCGCCGGTTTTTCGCCCCCCGGGCCGTCAGCGTCGAGGTGCCGGGCGACGAGACGACGATCATCGGCAACTACCGCCGGTCCACCGTGAGCGAGGCCCGGCTTTACACCGTCTGCGACGCGCCGACCCCCGCGCGCGGCACGTTGCGGTGGGATCTGTTCCTCCTCGACGGCCGGGTGTTGCTCCGCGGACGCAAGGCCGTGACCCTGCGTCACGGCCAAAGCGTGCGTCAAAAAACGCTCCGGCTCGCTCCGCTGCTCGCGCGCCACGGCCGCGACCACGTCGTCCTCCGGGTCACGCTGGAGGTCGCCGGCCGTCCGGTCAGCGAGGACTCGGCGTTCTTCGCGCCACCGCGTTTTCTCGCGCTGCCGCAGGCGCGCACCAAGGCCACTGTTCGCCTGATTTCACCGCGCCGCACAGCCCTCACCTTCACCTCGACGACGTTCCAGCACCGCTTCAGCTTTGACCTGCCGGGGATCGCACATCACGCCAGCGACAACTGGTTCGAGCTTTACCCCGGCGAGCCCAAGACGGTCGAGGTGGAACTCAACCGGCCGCAGTCGCGGGCGCGCTTGCAACGCGTCCTGACCTGGCGCTCACTGGTGGACAGCTATGAGTGAGGTTCCCCTCGTTCTCTTTCCCACTCCGCCCTTCGCCCTCCGGCCTCTGACCCTGACATCTGATCCCCCCCTCCCCCACCATGCGACCCTGCCCATTCATTTCCCGCCAGCGTCTGTTCGCGGCTATCGCCCTTCTTTTCGCCATTCCGATCACCCGCGCCCAGCAGCTCACGCTGACTCCGCTCAAGCCGACCGCCTCATACGAGGTCGGTGAGAAAGTTGGTTGGAACGTCGCCGTGACCGGTGGCCAGTTCGCTTCCGCCACCTACACGTTGAAAAAGAACGGCCTGACGGTCTTCAAGACCGACACGCTCGATCTCACCTCCGGCAAGGGCACGATCGAGACGTCGCTCGACGAGCCGGGCACAATTTTACTCAACATCCGGGGCACCGGGGCCACGCCGGCACCAGCAGATCCCGCCGCTACCGTGCCAGCACGCGGGAACCGGGGCGGGCGGGGCGGGCGGGGTGGCGGCAGCGCAGTCGCAGGTGCCTTGGTCGCGCCGCAAAAGCTCCAGCCCTCGTCCCCCCGGCCGGCCGATTTCGACACTTGGTGGGAGGCCAAGATCAAACAACTGCATGAAATTCCCGCGAACGCACAGCTGACGGCAGCCGACAGTCCCAAACCCATGGTGGATTACTTCAAGATCACCATGGACAACATCAATGGCGCACACATCCAAGGCCAGCTCGCCAAACCTACGGGCGGAGGCAAGCACCCGGCGCTACTGATCCTCCAGTGGGCGGGCGGCACCTACTCGCTGCCACCCTCACGGGTCGTTGACCGGGCGGCGGAAGGCTGGCTCGCTCTCAACATCGAGCCGCACGATGTCGCCTTCGACCAACCCAAGGCCTATTATGACGAACTTAACCGGGGGCCGTTGGGGAACTTCCAATCCATCGGCCAGACGGACCGCGAGAAAAGCTATTTCCTCGCCATGTATCTCTCCGCCTACCGGGCCTTGGATTATCTGACCGCACGGGATGACTGGGACGGCAAAACCCTCGTCGTGCAGGGCACGAGCATGGGCGGCCAGCAATCTCTCTCCATGGCCGGGCTCTACCCCAAGATCTCGGCGGTCATCGTCATGGTGCCGTCGAGCTGTGACGTGACCGGCCCGGAGCATGGCAGCGCGGCCGGATTCCCCGACTGGGCGCGCGATGCCAAGTCCAAGGCCAACCCAAAGATTCTGGAGACCGCGCAGTACTTTGACCCGATGAACTTTTCCTATCACACGAAGGCTCCCGCACTGGTGGCGATGGGCTTGCTCGATGAGACCAGCCCCGCGCCCGGCGTGTGGCGGGCCATCAACCAGATGCAGGGGCCGGTCGAGCCGCTCCCCATGATCAACTCCCCGCACCAGGACACGCCGGTCGGGGTGCAAAAACCCTACCAGGTTCGCTCGCAGGAATGGCTCGACGCCCTGGTGAAAACCGGGCTGCCCCCGCCGCGTCCTTAGCCGAGGTTGGCTTTTCGCGCCGTAGCTTGGCGAAGGCGGATGCCCCCCGGTCCGGCCCTATTTCTTATAAACCTTGGCCGGGTCGAAGAGCGGTTTGGCGATAAAGCTCAGCTTGAAGTCGGGTGCCTCGAGGTCCACGAGCTGGCGATAGAAACACGACTTGAAGCCATTATGGCACGACGCATTGGCCGGGCCGCTCTGGGTCACCTTCAGCAGCAACACGTCCTGGTCGCAGTCCACGCGGAGTTCCTGCACGAGCTGCACGTTGCCCGACTCCTCTCCCTTCACCCAGAGTTTCTGGCGCGAGCGGCTCCAGTAGGTCGCCTTTTTGGTCTGGAGCGTGCGGGCGAGCGACTCGGCATTCATGAACGCGAACATCAGCACCTCGCCAGTCACCCCGTCCTGCGTGATGCACGGGATGAGGCCGTCGGACCCAAATTTGGGCTGGAGCGTGGCGCCGAGCTCAACCTCGGCGGTGGTGGTGCGGATGGGAAAGGTGGGCATGGGTGGAATCAGATGTCAGAGGCCGGAAGCCAGATGTCAGAGGAGGGAGGTCGGAAGACGAAGGCGGAAATGAAAAGCCAGAAGCCGGGGAAGCGCAAACGGGAGTTAGGACTGGGCGAGGTGGGTGGCAAGTTTGCGCAGGAAATCATAGCTGTAGAGCCCGGTGGCGTGGCCGTCGCTGAAGGTGAAGCGCAGGGCATAGTTGCCGACCTGCTCCCAGCCGAGCACGGTCACGCCGGGAAACTGCTTCGGACCGTCACCGCCGTATTGGTTTCCCAGGATGTCGCGCTCGCCGATGTTCTCCGCGCTCGGCGAGGCGGCACGAAGTCGCTCCATCGGAAAATAGGTCTCCGCACCGTCGCTCCAAATGATGGCGACTTCGTGACCGATGAGCTGGATGTTGGCGGGAGTGTGCATGGAGCTGGGCGTGAGGGTCAGGTTGTCCCGACGAATCGGGCGGGGAAAGCACTTTTTGGCCCGTGACCACCATCGAACGGATTTGAACAGAAGATTACGAATGGAACGAAGGCCAGCAGGAGGCTCCGATCCACCGAGGCGGAAGCCCGGGAGGACGTTGATCGGCACAGCCCAACGCGTTGGGGTCAACGCGTTCCACCAGCTGCAGACGCCAAGGGCATGATTTTTTGCTCGCGGAACATCCGAGGTCGGGGTGCTTTGGGGGGATGCTCGTCCACACGGTGTTTTTCTATCTGAAGCCGGGTCTCACCCCGGCCCAATGCGAGGAGTTCCGCCGCGACGGGCTCGAGTCGTTGCGCCCGATCTCATCGCTGGTGGCCTACTATGTCGGTCGACCGGCGACAACGCCGCCGCGGGCAGTCGTGGACGCCTCGTATGATTTTGCGATCACCTGCGTTTTCGCCGACCTGGCGGCGCACGACGCCTACCAGGCCGATCCGCTGCACCTCGCCTTTGTCGCGCAGTTCAAGGACCGCTGGCAGCGCGTGCAGATCTACGACGCGGACGACGCCCGGCCAGCCTGAGGGGCCGCGGCAACCTCTGAATTCTGCCCTCTGACATCTGGCGTCTGATTTCTGACATCTGACTTCTGACAGCTGACGTCTGGCCTCTGATTCCCCATGCCCCCTGCGCCTCCCGACTCCCCCACCGACGAGACCCGCCGGGCGTTTTTGAAGAAATCCGCTGTCGCCGGAGCTATGCTGGCGTCCGCCCGGCTGCCCGCTTTCGCCGCCGTCACCCCGCCCCACGCCGCCACCCCGACAGCACCCACGCCGTGGTATCGCCGCACCCTCCGGTGGGGGCAGACCAACATCACCGAGATCGACCCGACCCGCTACGACGTCAAGTGGTGGCGGGCGTATTGGAAACGCACTGCGGTGCAGGGGGTCGTCATCAACGCCGGCGGCATCGTCGCCTACTACCCGACGCAGGTGCCCCTGCACCGGCGGGCAGAGTTTCTCGGCGACCGCGACCTGTTCGGTGAGCTGTGCCGTGCCGCCCACGACGACGGGCTGGCGGTCTTCGCCCGGATGGACTCGAACAGCGCGCATGAGGACTTTTACCACGCGCACCCCGACTGGTTCGCGCTCGACGCCAACGGCCGGCCCTATCGCAACCGCGAGCTCTACGTCTCGTGCGTCAACAGCCCCTACTACACCGAACACATCCCGGCCCTGCTGCGCGAGATCGCCACGCTATACCGACCGGAGGGGTTTGCCGACAACAGCTGGAGCGGACTGGCGCGGGACAACATCTGTTTTTGCGCCAACTGCCGCGACCAGTTCCTGGCCCGCAGCGGCCGGGGGCTGCCGCAGGCACGCAATTGGAACGACCCGGCCTACCGCGCGTGGATCGAATGGAACTACGCCCGCCGCCTGGAGATTTGGGACGCGAACAACCGCATCACCCGCGAGGCCGGCGGGCCCGACTGCCTCTGGGTGGGCATGAACGGCGGCACGGTGACCGCGCAGTGCCAGCAGTTCCGCGACTTCAAGGAGATCTGCGCGCGGGCCGAGCTCATCCTGCTCGACGAACAGCGACGCGCCAACGACACCGGCTTCCCGCATAACGGTGCGGCGGGCGCGCTCGTCCACGGCCTGCTCGGCTGGGACAAGGTCATGCCCGAGAGCATGGCCATGTATCAGATCACCAGCCAGGCCCCGGCCCCGACCTTCCGCCTCACCGCCAAGCCCGCGCCCGAGGCCCGGTTATGGATGCTCAATGGCTTCGCGGGTGGCATCCAGCCGTGGTGGCACCATGTCGGCGCGTGGCAGGAGGACCGGCGCGCCTTCAAGACGGCCGGTCCCGTCATGCAATGGCACCAGGCCAACGAGGAGTTCCTGGTCAACCGCCGGCCGCTGGCGACCATCGGGGTGGTGTGGTCGCAACGCCACACCGACTTCTTCGGCCGCGACGACCCCGAGCTGATGGTGGACCTGCCGGCGCGAGGCGTCATGCAGGCGCTGGTCCGCGCCCGCATCCCGTTTGTGCCGGTTCACCTCGACCACATCGAACGCGACGCCGCGCAGTTTCGCGCGCTCATTCTGCCCAATCTCGCCGCCATGTCCGACGCGCAGGCCGCCAGCCTCCGCCGCTTCGTCCAGGCCGGCGGCGGCCTGTTCGCCACCGGCCAGAGCTCCCTCTGCGACGAGTGGGGCGACGTACGGGCGGATTTCGCGCTCGCGGACCTGTTGGGCGTACATCTGCCCGCCGGCCACGACTGGCGCGACGAGGCCGCCCGCCGGAGGCTGGCCGGAGCCAACGACCACACCTACCTGCGCCTCACACCCCCGCTCGGCGCCCGCATGGACGGCCCACACACCGCCACGGAGCCGCCGGCCGCAGGCTCGCGGTACCCGGCGCTGCGTGGTTTCGACGAAACCGACATTTTGGCCTTCGGCGGCACGCTAACGCCGGTCATGGTTGATCCCGGGGCCCAGGTCCTGCTGACGTTTATCCCCCCTTTTCCGGCGTTCCCCCCGGAGTTGTCATGGATGCGCGTGTCCAAAACCGACATTCCAGGCCTGATCGTCAATGAGCCACCCAACGCGGGCCGCGTCGCCTGGCTCGCCGCCGACCTCGACCGGCGTTACGCACGCGACAATCTGCCCGACCATGCGGACCTGCTGGCCAACCTCGTGCGCTGGGTCGCGCGCGATGACATCCCCCTCACCGTGACCGGACCGGGTCTGTTTGACTGCCATCTTTACCGCCAGCCCGCTCGCCTGGTCTTACACCTCGTCAATCTCACCAACCCCGGGGCGTGCCGCGCACCCGTGGAGGAGTTGGTTGCCGTGGGGCCGATCCAAGTCGCGATCAGGATGCCCGACGGCATCGCGGCCCGTGAGCTGCGCCTGCTGGTGGCCGGTGGCAGTCTTGCCCCGCAGGTGCAGGCCGGCTGGATCCGTTTCGAGCTCAAGTCGGTCCTCGACCACGAGGTCGTGGTGATCGGCTGAGTTTAAGGCCTTCCGACTCTTTCAAACTCGGCCGTCTGATTTTACCACGGATTGTCAAACTGTCGCTTTGCTCGGTACACTGATAGACACGGATGGGATGGAATCGAAGAAGAAGTTGTAACACGGAGGACGCGGAGCACACGGAGGAGGAGAGAGAGAAGACCAAGGCCCAGAGACTGGTTTGGCCTGAGTTCCAGATTCGGATTGAATTTGGAAATCAGGAAATCAGGAACGGAGCGGCCGGAGGGGACGGAAATTTTAACCACGGATTGCACGGATTCACACGGATGGGACGAAAGGATTCGGGGAAGCCTGGAAGGGCGTGGTCGAGCGACGCGCCCACATCGCTCGGAGCGGGGCGGTCCACAAAATCTTCCTCGTTATTCTTTATGTTTCTCCTGCGGTAGTCGGGGCAGTTTCCTGACGAAAGAGAAAGAGGGTGGCCAGTCAGCCCGGTGGCCAGCCCAATTGGCGCCCGGCGAGGAGGTGGACGTGCAAGTGCGGCACGGTCTCACCGCCGTGCGGGCCTTGGTTCACCACGAGGCGGAAGCCCTCCCCGAGCTGGAGTTTGCGCGCGACCAGCCCGGCCGTGAGCAACAGATGGCCGAGCACAGCCTGGTCGGCGGCGGTTGCCTCGCCCACGCGCGCGATGGGCGTTTTCGGGATGATGAGCAGATGGACCGGCGCCTGCGGGTGGACGTCATGGATGACGATGCAGTGCTCGTCCTCGTGCTCGATCCGGGCGGGAATCTCGCGGGCGATGATGCGCTGGAAGATGGTCTGGAACATGAATTGTGTTGCAGGCGTTGGATGGTTTCGAAAATAAATTCAGACCTCGGAGTTAACCACGGATTGCACAGATGAACACGGAAAAACGCCGGATCCGATAGTGTTCACAATGATTTGATGATTGATCCGTGCCCATCCGTGCAATCCGTGGTTAAAAATCCGAAGGTCTACAGGAACAGCAGGTGCAGACCGGTGCCGCGGGCGGTGCGGGCGGCGGCGAGGTCGCGGATGTAGGCGAGGGCATTTTCGTAATCGCGCTGGCGGCGCGGCGTGGCGCGGCGGTCGGCGGGCAGCAGCGCCGGGCGGAGATTGGTGACCAGCAGGGTGGACTCGGGAAAGGGCGCCAGTTCCTTGAGCCCGGCCATCAATTCCGCCCGGGCGAAAAGCGGGGTCGCCGAGGTGACCGTGCGGGAGGCATCCCAGTGGAAAAATCCGTGGCCGGGCCCCTCCTCAGCGAAAAACTTGCCGAGCAGCGCGGCAGCGGCGGTGGTGAAGGCGACGTCGTATTTTGCGGCGAACTCCGGATGCGCCCGCATCTGCTCCTCCAACTCGGCCAGACTGAAGGTGATGGCCTCCTGGATCTGCCGCGCCAGATAGAGATCATGCCCGGTCACCCGGGCAAACAGGGTGTTGATGAAATGCAGGCGGTGAAGATCGGCCGGAGGAAGGGCGGGCATAGGAAGGGAACCGCCCATGGCCTAGTTGGGCGGCCGGTGGAGGCGAGAAGATTGTCGGCCACAATTCCGCGTTGCCGGCCTTGGACCCGGACTACGAGATGGCGTCGCGGCGCCAAAGACCCGACTTCGTGCCCCATCGCGCATCCTGAAAACCGACCCCTGCAAAAGCGGCAGGCGTTCAATGCGCAGCTTTAGCCAAGAAATGCGCGGTGAGCGGCGGCATTTTCTGGCAGTCTCCTTACGAGGAATCACCATGGAACAACCTGAAAACCCGATGGCGGGAATTGGCGTCGCCAAGCTTCCCTTGGCCGGAGGGGCAGGCCCATGAACATTGCGCTGATCGGACCCGCCGGTTCAGGAAAAGGCAGCCATCTCTCCCGAATTGGCGGGAAATTCGATTTGTATCCGCTCAACATCGGTGGCCTTTTGCGTGAGAATCTGACCCGAAAATCCGCCCTGGGTCTTCTTGCCCGGAAGCACATGCAGCAGGGTGAACTTGTGCCAGATGAACTCGTCGATGCCATGGTCGAGTCCTGCCTCATGAGCATCCCGGCAAAGCGGGGTGTGGTGTTCGATGGATTTCCGGGCACGGTCGTCCAAGCCAGATTTCTGGATGAAGTGCTCGCCGGGATGAATTGCCGCCTGGACGCCGCCATTTTCCTGCGGGTGAGCCCGGAGACGGCTGTCCGCCGGCTCGCCGGGCGGTTGATCTGCGAAAACTGCCGGGCTCCTTGTCACACTGAGTTTCAGCCACCGGCGCGGGCGGGGGTGTGCGACCGTTGCGGGGGTAAACTTGACCGTCGCCCCGACGATCTTCCGCCGTTTGCCCAGTTGCGCCTTCGGGCCTTCCAACGGGTCACCGGCCCTTTGCTTGAATACTTTCGTTCCTCCAACCGGCTCGCCGTCGTGGAGGCGGAGGCGGCCTGTGACCAGGTGGATGCGGACATCAGCCGGGCCATCGACGAGATCGTGCGTCGCGATCCGCTGGCAGCTATTGCCTCCGCCAGAGCCCTGATGATGCTGCCCAAACTTCTGCCAATATCTTCCGCCCGGCCCACCCCGCCGGCCGGCGGGGGATTCGTGCTGGTCGGCGGCCCCGGCAGTGGCAAGGGCACCCAAGCGGAGGCGCTTTGCCAGCAGCTCCATATTCCTCACCTCGCCACGGGCGATCTCTTTCGCGACAATCTTCAACGGCAAACCGACTTGGGCAAACTCGCCAAGACCCACATGAGCCGGGGCGAACTGGTGCCCGACGACGTCACCGACGCGATGGTTCAGGAGCGGCTGGGTCGCCCGGACACGGCCAAGGGTTTCGTCCTCGACGGGTTTCCGCGCAACCTCCCCCAAGCTGAGGCGTTGACGGAAATGCTCACCCATCTCGGGCGCCGTCTTGCCGGGGTGATCTACCTCAAGGTTTCCGACGAGGAGATTGTGCACCGGCTTTCGGGCCGCCTGGTCTGCCGTAATTGCCAGACGCCCTATCACCGACAGTTCAAACCACCCGCCAAGTCCGGAATATGTGACGCCTGTGGCGGCCCCCTTCAGCAGCGCGACGACGACAATCCCGTCACGATACGGGCCCGGCTGCGAACCTTCCACGCCCAAACCGGCCCGCTCCTCGAGTATTACCAGCAGGCCAGCTTGGTCGCGGAGATCGGGGGGGAGGGCAACGTCACGGCCGTGACCGCCCGAACCCTGGCGGTCGCCCGGTCGCTGGCGGACCGGCCGCAGCCACGCCTCGCCGGACCCACCCAACCCCATTCCCTTTCCCATGTTTGAATCCGCCAATCTGGAACACAAGGTCGACAAGGCCGCTTACAAATGCGAGGTGGCAAACCTGCGGGAGGCGCTGCTCCACGCACAGCTTGAGCTGAAGGACCGGGGTCGGTTTCCGGTGCTGATCCTGATCGCGGGTGTCGAAGGCGCCGGCAAGGGCGAAACGGTCAATCTGCTCAACGAGTGGATGGACTCCCGTTACATTTCCACGTCCGTCTTCTTTGAGCCCACGGAGGAGGAGTCCGAGCGACCCGCCGCCTGGCGCTTTTGGCGGGCGCTGCCGCCCAAGGGAAGGATCGGGGTCTTTTTCGGCGCCTGGCACACCATGCCCGTCATCCAGCGGGTGACCGGGGAGATCAGCGAGGGCGAATTCGCGAGACAGATCAGCGAGATCGTCCGCCTGGAAAAAATGCTCTGCGACGAGGGCGTTCTGCTGCTCAAATACTGGTTCCATCTCTCCAAGCCGCAGCAGAAGCGCCGGTTCCGGGAACTGGAAAAGAACCCGTTGACCCGCTGGCGCGTCACGGAGCGCGAGTGGGAGTACTTCAAGTCCTATGCAAAGTTTATCCGGGTCTGCGAACCGTTTTTGCGCAAGACCTCCATGGGAGAGGCCCCCTGGATCGTGATTCCCGCCGCAGAACCGCGCTACCGGGCCCTGACGGTGGGCCGCCACCTGCTGGCCGCGATCAGCGACCGTCTGAAGGACGGAACGGCCCAGACCCTCCCAGTTCACACCCCGCCGCTCGCCCTGCCGGTGGACCAGCTCAACCCGCTGCGCGCGCTCAAACTCGACCAGCCGATGACCAAGGACCGATACAAGACGGAGCTGGCCAAGTGGCAGGGACGCCTCAATGCCGCCGCGCGCGACCCGCGCTTCCAGGCGCTCGCGGTGGTCGCGGTGTTTGAGGGCAATGATGCCGCCGGGAAGGGCGGGGCCCTCCGTCGCGTGACCGGCGCCCTCGATGCGCGTTCCTACCAAAGTTTTCCGGTCGCGGCCCCGACCGAGGAGGAGCGAGCGCAACCCTACCTCTGGCGTTTTTGGCGGCAGCTCCCGCGGCGCGGGCGCTTCGCCTTTTTCGACCGCTCCTGGTATGGCCGCGTGCTGGTCGAGCGGGTGGAGAAGTTTTGCGCGGAGGCCGACTGGCATCGGGCTTACGTCGAAATCAACGACTTCGAGCAGGCGCTGGCGCGTCATCACATGGTGGTCGTCAAATTCTGGCTCGCCATCAGCAAGGAGGAGCAGCTCCGGCGTTTCCAACTGCGCGCGAAAACGGCGTTCAAGCAGTTCAAGATCACCAAGGAGGACTGGCGCAACCGCAAGCAATGGGACGCCTACGAGCACGCCGTGTGCGACATGGTGGACCACACCTCGACCTCCCTCGCGCCCTGGACCCTGGTCGAGGCCAACAACAAATACCACGCCCGCATCAAAGTACTGCGGACCCTCTGCCTGGCCGTCGAGGCCGCCCTCGGGACTGTCAAGCCCCCCAGGAAAAAATAGCCTGAGGCCGGAGGCCGCCGGGTGACAATTCTGGGCGCCAATACCGGGGCCAATCCCTCACCCCGGACCGGATTTGCGGGCGTATTCCCGCCCGGCGGTGGTGATCACGTTTGAAAGCGGGCTGCTGTCCATCGCGATTCCCGCCCACTGGATGAACCCTCGGCCGACGAGGGTGGCCAAATGCGGCTTCACCAACTCCAGGTCCAGGCTGAGCTTCTCCGCCATTTCCTCGGCCGAGCAGGGCGAGTCGGATTCCACCAGCAGCTGCAGCATCCGCACGGCCGAAGGCTCCAAAACGGAAGGTCCCCTGAGCAAAACCAATTCCGCCTGCGCCGCCTTGAGTGCCTCCACCGACTCTTCCAGCATGCCGGCGGCAAGATCCCGCTCGGATTCGACTTGTTTGATTTTCGCCTCCAACCCGACCACCCGCTGCTCCAGGGTCGCGATGCTCGCCTGCAGCACGTCCAACCTGGGCCTGACCTCTGAGATCGGCGCCTGACGCGCAATTAGTTCGTCGAGCTGATGGAGGGAGGGGGCGAGGGGCACAGGCAAAGTGTGGACCTCAACCCCTGGTCACGCCACCAGAAAATCCTTCCCACCGCCCGCCACCAAGACCGCACGGTTTGGCTTTCGCACCGCAGATATTGCGGTTGGATGCATCCGCAGTTGAACTTCATGGGCGGCCGTGTTCCAGTGCGTGCCACCGGCAAGGCAACCTGCGGCCCGCTGGCCGGAATATGCAATACCTCGAATACAAAGTGATCGAAGATGTGACCCTCGCCCGCTTCGAGCAGACGATCAACGAACTCATCCGTCAGGGCTGGGAGCCGCACGGCCCGTTTATCATTCTACCCCGGCACAACCATGAACTCGCCGACGGCCTCTTTCAGGCGATGGTGAAGGTCAAGCGCGACAAACCCCAAGGGCCACCGGTCGGGCCATAAACCAACCGGGCCCGGCAAGAACCGGCACGGGTGAAACGTCCGCCCCAGGAGCCAGACGAGGATCCCACCGGCCGGTCCGGGTGGACGAATGGCAAATCCAGCGAAAAACCCCGAAGTGAACGCCCCACCGCCCAACGAGCCTGCCGCTGGAGAGGAACCCGCAAACCGCCCGGGCCTCGCGGGCGATTGTTGGGGCGGACTGGCGGCGATGCTCGTCGCCCTCCCGTCGTCCATCGCGTTCGGTGTGCTGGTTTACACCGCGGTCGATCCGCAGCTGGCGGCGGAGGGCGCGCGGGCCGGCATCGTCGGGGCAGCGGCGCTCGGGATCGTGGCCCCGTTGATTGGCCGCAATGCTGGCTTCATTTCGGCCCCCTGCGCGCCGGCGGCCGCGGTGCTGGCGGCTTTGGCGGTAACCCTCGGCGCCCACGGCAACGTGGCGAGCGGCCGGGTGGTCGCGCTGCTGGGATTGACGGCGCTGCTGGCGGCCCTGTTCCAAATCGGCTATGGGGCGGCGCGGGCCGGACGACTGATCAAGTATATGCCCCATCAGGTGGTAACCGGCTACCTGTCCGGTGTGGCGGTCATCATCGCGGTCGGCCAGCTGCCGAAGTTGCTCGGACTGCCCCCAGGGGCTTCATGGGGAGAGGGGCTCCTTTCGCCCCAAGCCTGGAGCGGGCCGGGCGTGGCGGTCGGAGCGGTGACCATCGGGGTGATGGCGCTGGCGCCACGGTTCACGCAGCGCATTCCGGCCGCAATCATGGGACTGTTCGCGGGCGTCGCAGCCTATTTCGCGATCGCGCTGGGCCGGCACGATCTGCTGCAGGTGGCGGGCAATCCGCTGGTGATCGGACCGGTCGAGACCGCCGGATCGCTCCCTGGAGCCGTGCGGGACCGGGCCGGGACGTTGCTCCAGGTGAGGATGGCGGACCTCCAGCTGGTTTTTGTCCCGGCATTGACGCTGTCCCTGCTGCTCTCGATTGACACGTTGAAAACCGGGGTGGTCCTCGACGCACTCACCCGCCGGCGGCATAATTCCAACCGCGAACTCCTCGGGCAGGGAGCCGCGAACGCGGTGGCGTTCATGGTGGGCGGGATGCCGGGCTCGGGCACGATGGGACCGACGCTGGTCAACCTCGCCAGCGGCGGGCGCACGCTGAAATCCGGCCTGGTGGAGGGTCTGCTGGTCGTGGCCGTCCTCACGCTGTGCAGTCCGCTCATCGCCTGGGTGCCGATCGCGGCACTGGCGGGCGTGCTCATGGTGGTGGCGTGGCGGATGTTTGACCGCGGCATGTTCCGGCTGGTGCGGCATCCCGCGACGCGAGTGGATTTCGCGGTGATCGCAACGGTGGTGATTGTGGCGCAGTTCGGCCTGATCGCGGCGTCGGCGGCGGGCATTTGCCTGGCGATCCTGCTCTACATTCGCAACCAGATCCGTGGGTCGGTGATTGTCAGCAACCTCGACCTGCGGACCGTGCATTCGATGCGCCGGCGGCTCAAGGCGGAAACCGACCTGATTGCGCAGAACGGTCAGAAAGCCGGGGTCGTGCAACTCCAGGGGGATCTGTTTTTCGGGACCACAGACCAGCTTTTCACGGAAATCGAGGACCACCTGGCCACAAAGCGGTTTGTGCTGATCGACCTGCGCAAAGTCCACTCAATGGACTTCACGGCCGCCCACCTGTTTGAGCAGATGAAGGCGCGCCTGGATGAACGGGGTGGAGAGCTCCTCTTCAGTGGCATGCCGTCAAACCTGCCCGAACGCGCCGAGATTGATGGCTATCTCCGGCAATTTGGGCTGGCCGGCGGCGGGCGCGGCATCCGGGTGTTTGCCAGCCGCGACACCGCGCTCGAATGGATGGAGGACAAAATTCTGGAGGAAGCCGGGTGGAGACCAGGCGAAGAGGCGGCGCCGCTGGCGCTCAGGGAGATTGAAGTTTTCAAAACGCTCGACGCGGCGACTCTGGCCGGGCTGGAAGGCATGGTCCGCGCGGTGACGGTGCCACCGGGCGGCCGGATCTTTACCAGCGGCGAGCCGGGGGACGAAATTTATTTTGTCCGCCGCGGAATGGCGCACGCCCTGCTGCCCCTGGCGGGCGGGATCCGGCACCACATCGCCACCTTCTGTCGGGGTGACTTTTTTGGCGAAATGGCGTTTCTCGACGACCGGCGGCGCTCGGCGGACCTCGAGGCGGCCAACGCGGTTGAACTTTATGTGCTGTCGCGCGAACGGTTTGATGCGCTGGCGAAGACCAACCCGGAGTTTGGCCGGCAGATTTTTGAGCAACTGGCGCTGGCGCTGTCGAACCGCCTGCGGCTCGCCGACTCGGAGCTGAGCGTGTTGGAGGAACGATAGGGAATGGCGACGGTCGCGATCAACCCGCCACCGCCGCGAAATTCCGGTAGATCTGCAGACCCTTCGCCTGGCTTTTTTCCGGGTGAAACTGCGTCGCGAACATCCGGCCGCGGGCGATCGCGGCACAAAACCCGCCGCCGTAGTCGCACCCGGCCAGCACCAGCGCCGGGTCGGCGGGCACGCAGTGGTAACTGTGGACAAAATAGAACGCCTCGCCCTCGGAGCCGAGACCGGCCGCCAAAGGCGAATAAGGCTGGACGAACTGAACGGTGTTCCAACCCATGTGCGGAATCTTGAACTCCGGCGGACGCTGGAAGCGGACCACCCGCCCGGGGAAGATGCCCAGGCCGGTCACGTCACCCTCCTCGGAATGCTCGAAGAGCGCCTGCATCCCGAGGCACACGCCCAGGAAAGGACGGTCGGAGGCGATCCAGGCGCGCACCGTGGCATCGAGCCCGGTTTCCCGCAGCGCCGCCACGCAGTCCCGCAACGCCCCCACCCCGGGCAGCACCAATCCGCCGGCGCCGCCGCCGGCCATCTCGGCCGGCGAGCGCACGACCCGCGGGGTCGCGCCCACCGCCTCCAGCGCCTTGGTCACGCTGCGAAGGTTGCAAATGCCGGTGTCGAGGACGGCGATGGTGGGCACCTTCAGATTTTCCCCTTCGTGCTCGGCAGCTGGTCGGCCGCGCGGGGCTCGATCTGGGTGGCCACATCGAGCGCGCGGGCGAGGCATTTGAACACCGCCTCCGCCACATGGTGCGGCTCCTCGCCATAGACGAGCTGCACGTGCAGGTTGCAGCCGAGCGCGTTGCTGAACGCGCGGCAAAACTCCTTCACCAGGGTGATGTTGAAATCCCGCACGAACATCGTCGGCACCTCGGCCGAGTACACCAGGTGTGGTCGGCCGCCGATGTCCACCACCACGCGGGCCAGGCACTCGTCCATCGGCAGGAGGAAAAAGCCGTAGCGGCGGATGCCCACCTTGTCGCCCAGCGCATCCTTGAACGCCTGGCCGAGCACGAGGCCCACGTCTTCGACCGTGTGGTGGTAGTCGACCGCCACATCCCCCTGGGCCTTGACCTCGAGGTCGAACAGTCCGTGCTTCGCGAACAGCGTGAGCATGTGGTCGAAAAACGGCACGCCGGTCTCGATGTGGGCCTTTCCGCTCCCGTCGATCGCGAGCGTGAGCGCGATGTCGGTCTCGGTGGTGTGGCGTTTTAGGGTGGCGGTGCGGGCGGTGGCCATGCGGTGAATGCTTGGTTGACGAGGTCCATTTCGGCGTCGGTCCCAACGCTGACCCGCAGGAACGGCGCGGTCAAGGCATGACCGGGAAAATGGCGCACCAGAATCCGGCGCGTCAGCAGGAAGTCATACAGCGCCCGGGCCACGACCGGTCCGGCCGCGCCGGCGGCGTCGCGCGGCTCGGTGAAGACAAAATTGGCCTCGGACGGGTAGGTGAACCAGCCCCGGGCCGCGCAGGCGGCGGCAAAGGCATCGCGCGTGCCGGTGATGCGTGCGATGATGGCGGCGTAATAGGCAGGGTCGCCGAGCGCGGCGATCGCGGCGGCCTGTGCCAGGCGGCTCACGTTGTAACTGTCGCGCACCCGGTCGAGCAAGCCGATGAGAGCGGGGTCGGCCAGCGCATAACCCACGCGGAGTCCGGCCAGCGCGTGGGCCTTGGAGAGGGTGCGAGTGATGACCAGCCGGGGGTGGCGCGCGAGGAGCGGCACGGCGTTTTCGCGGGCGAAGGGCGCGTAGGCCTCGTCCACCACCAGCACCCCCGGATAGCCCGCAAGGACAGCCTCGATCGCGTCGTTGGTGAAGCCCACCCCGGTGGGCGCGTTGGGCGAGGTCAGAAAAATCACGGGCGCCGGGCACCGGGTGATCGCCGCGACTGGCAACTGCATCGTCCGGTCAAACTCGATCACCTGCGCCGGGGCGTCCGCCATCGCCGCAAGCACCGGGTAGAGCGAGTAGCTCGGCACGGTGAAACCCACCGCCGCCGCCGGCCCGCCAAAGACGCGTACGAGCAGGTTCAGGATGTCGTCCGAACCGTTGCCGATCAGGACGTTTTCCTCGCGCAGGCCGTGGTGCCGGGCCACGGCGGCGCGCAGGCGCGAGCTCTTGGGATCGGGATAGAGCCGGAGCGAGGCGCCGTCGGCCCCAATTTCGTGGTGCAGCGCCTCGGCCACCCGCGGGCTGGGCGGATAGGGGCACTCGTTGGTGTTGAGCTTGGTCCAACCGAGCTCGGTGGGCTGCAGGCCGGGGGTGTAGGCATGCAGCCGCGCGATATGTGGGAGGGAGGGAAAAGTGGTGTCAGACATGGCCACGACGAGGAGTCAAAAAACAGTTTTAACCACGGATTGCACGGATGAACACGGATCAAAGAAGGGATTCAAACAGGAGGAGTTTTGAACAGAAGGAAACGAAGGGAACGGAGGACAGAAGATGAAACCACTGATGCACACTGATGGGCACTGATGTCAGGGGGACGGACATTCGGAGTTTATAACGACGGAAAACTCGGATGAACACGGATATTGAATAGGGTGTCGCCCGCGACCAATCCTTCTCTTGCTGCATCCGTGTTCATCCGTGCCATCCGTGGTAAAATCCGACCTCCATTTCCTGTCTCATTCCACCCGGATCGCCACCGAGCGGCCGTGGGCGTCAAGTTTCTCCATCGTGGCGAAGGCGGCGATGGTCGGGGCGGCTTTTTTGAGGCTGGCGCGGTCGTAACGGATGAGGCTCGTGCGGCGCAGGAAATCCTCCACCCGCAGCCCGCTGGAGTAACGCGCCGCGCGGCCCGTGGGCAGCACATGGCTGGGACCGGCGACGAAGTCCCCCAGGGCGGTCGGCGTGTGGTCGCCGAGCATGATCGCCCCGGCCGTCGTGATGGTCCGCAGGAGGGTGGCCTCGGCGCGGGGCCGCACCAGAAGCTCCAGGTGCTCGGGCGCGACCTGGTTGGCGACCCGGGCCGCCTGCGCCAGGGTGGCCACCCGCACGGCGAGGAAGCCCCGGTCGAGCACGGGCCGAATTTTATCGACGCGGGAGAGCAGCTTGCGCTGCGCCTCCACGGCAGCCAACACCGCACCGAGAATCTTTTCCCCTGTAGCCACCAGGTAGATTTTTTCCCGGCCCGTGCCGTGCTCGGCCTGCGCCAGCAGGTCGGCGGCGGCGTGGTCGGCCCGCGCGGTCTCGTCGCAAATCACCATGAGCTCGCTCGGCCCCGGCAGCGAATCCACCCCCACCGTGCCAAAGACCTGGCGCTTGGCCTCGCAGACATAGGCGCTGCCAGGCCCGAAAATCTTGTCCACCGCCGGGATGGTCGGCGTGCCGTAGGCCGCGGCGCCGACCGCCTGCACGCCTCCGATCCGCCAAACCTCCGTCACCCCCGCGAGGTGGAGCGCGGCCAGCAGCGCGGGCGCGACGCGGCCCGACGCGTCCGAGGGGGTGAAGACCGCAATTTCCGGACAACCGGCGAGCTTCGCCAGGGTGGCGGTCATCAACACCGTGGAGACGAGCGGCACCTCGCCGCCCGGCACATAGAGCCCGACGCGGCGGATCGGGTAGAATCGCTCGCCGACCTGCGCGCCATGCGGATTCCGGCCCAGCCACGGGACCGGGCGGACATCCGCGCCGGCAGGGTGGCGGTGAAAGGCCACGATGCCCGCATGCGCGGCCCGGAGGGCGGCCCGCTGAGCCACCGGCAGTCGCCGGGCGGCTGCGGCCAGTTCCGCAGGCGGCACCCGGAAATCACGGGGGCGGAGCTTGGCTCCATCAAACTTGGCCGCGTAATAGGCTACGGCGGCATCGCCATCCTTGCGCACATCGGCGAGGATCGTGGCGACGGCGGCGGAGATTTCCGGCGACGCGGTTGCCGTCTGGTAAAAGGCGGCGAGGTCGGCGAAAAAGTTTTTGGAGTCGAAGGACAGGACGCGCACGGCTGGGAGGTGGAAAGGATCAGGATAGGCGGCCGCGAGGGAAGCCGGCGAGCGGGAAATGAGAGGCGCTGGGTTCCGTCACTGCTGATTCACGAAGGAAGGGATGGGGCGACCACAAGGACGTGGCCTTTGCCTCTGACCTACCCAAACCCTGTAACCACTTATGCACACTAATTTGCACTGATCCGATCCTCAGCATCAGTGTTCATCAGTGGTTTAAATCCGACCGTTAGAAAAGTTCTCATCAAAGTGTGCCAAGAGTTGTTGGGTTATTCATAATCATTGGGTTGGAGTCATCCATGAATCGGCACTGGGGTTCCGTCGGGCTGGAGCCGGGGTCGCCGACCCCGGGGTTCGAGTCTGACGCGGACCGGGTCAGCGATCCCGGCTACAACAGCAAATCCCGCCCTTTGCGCTTCCGTTGCAGGCAACGGAGCCTTTGCGTGGGGGTATGGCTTGGGACATCCAGTTTCGGCGGGGCGTGTGGCTGCCGCAGATCGCATGGTGGCTCGACGCGCAGAGGCGCGCCGAACGGGCGTTTGTCTCGCACGCGCACAGCGACCATGTGGCGCGCCACCGGGAGATGCTATGCTCCCCCACGACCGCCCGTCTGGTGCGGGCACGGCTGCCGGGCCGGCGGGTGGAAACGGTGCTGCCCTTCGGTCGGCCACGCGAGATCGCCCCAGGGACGACCGCCACGCTGCATTCCGCCGGCCACATCCCCGGCTCCAGCCAGATCCTGCTCGAACACGCCGAGCACGGCAGCCTCCTCTACACGGGTGATTTCAAGCTGCGCCCCAGCCTCGCGGCCGAGCCCTGCGCCACCCCGCACGCCGACACGCTGATCATGGAGACGACCTTTGGACGCCCACGCTATGTGTTTCCGCCCGACGCCGAGGTGGTGGCCGGCATCATCGCCTTTTGTAAGACCGCCCTCGCCGACGGGGTCACACCGGTGCTGGGTTGCTACAGCCTGGGCAAAACCCAGGAGGTGCTGCGCGCGCTCGCCCCGGCGGGGCTGCCGGTGCGGCTGCATCCGGAGGCGGCGAGGCTGACGAAGGTCTGTGAGTCGGTGGGAATGGAGTTTCCGCCGTGGGAGGAGTTCGACCCCCGCGAGGGCGGCGGCCATATTGTCATCGGCCCGCCCCAGGGCAGGGACGGGGCGTTTTTGAAGAAAATCCCCGGCGCGCGCACGGCCGTCATCACCGGCTGGGCGCTCGATTCCAGCGCGATTTACCGCTACCAGTGCGATGCGGCCTTCCCGCTCTCCGACCATGCGGATTTTCCCGACCTGCTGCGCTTCGTCGAACTCGTCCGACCGCGCCGGGTGTTCACGGTGCACGGCTTTGCAGTGGAGTTTGCGCAGACGCTGCGGGCGCGTGGGATCGAGGCCTGGGCACTCGGCGAGGCGAATCAGATGGAGATGGCTCTGAAGGAGTGAGGGCGGAGGAAGGTTGAGGGGTTGAAAGGTTGAGAGGTTGAGAGGGACCAGAGGCAGGGAGCCGGAGGACAGAGGCCGGAGGCCGGAAGCCAGATGCCAGATGCCAGAGGTCAGAGGTCAGAGGTCAGATCCAGACAGCCTTCGCCCGGCCGCATGGCCAACAGGCGTCGCGCTCCACGTCAGCCTAGACCAGCGGTCCCCGTTATGCTAGGAACGGATCTGCCATGCGTCATGCCCCTTCCTCCCCCCTCGCGCTTTTCTGGCTGTCCTGCGTCCTGCTGGCGGGCTGCCACAGCGCCACGAGTGGGTCCACCCCGGCCCCGATGGTCGCCCCATTGGCCGCCCTCCCGCCCGTCACCATCCATCTTGCCGGCGATTCCACCGTCTGCAACTACCCCGCCACCACCGTCCAGGAAGGCTGGGGCATGGAACTCGGTCAGTTCTTCAATGACAAGGTGACGGTGGACAACCAGGCCGTCGGCGGGGCCAACGTCCAATCCTTCAAGCGGAGCGGCAACTGGAGCCGCATCATCGCCGCCCTCAAGCCTGGCGACTACGTCCTGATGCAATTTGGCGCCAATGACTCCGGCACCGCCCACGGCCCGGTCACGCCCCCGGACTATGTCGCCACCCTCGGCCAGATGGCCGTTGAAATCCGCGCCAAGCAGGCCACCCCAATCTTCGTCACCCCCACGGCTTTCTACCAATGGTCGGGCCCACGACAGGACAACGCGCGGCTCGCGCCCTATGCCGAGGCCTGCCACACCGCCGGAGCCGGCCACAACGCCCTCGTGATTGATCTCAACGCCCGCGGCGTCGAATGGCTCGGTTCCGTCGGCCCCACACTCGCCGCCAGCTTCTACCTCCCGGTCCGCGGCGCGCCCGACAAAGCCCATTTCGTCAAATCCGGCGCCACCCAGATGGCCCGCCTGGTCGCCGGAGAAATCCAGCGCATCCACAGCCCCCTCGCGGCGTATCTGAAGTAGCTGAACGGAAGTTGGGGTTGAAGGGTTGAAGGGTTGAGGGGCGGAGGGGCGGAGGACGGATTACGAGGGACGAGTTACGAATTACGAAGGAGGAGGACGGAGGGCGGTTTGGGGAAAAGGCTGAAGGGCTGAGGGGTTGGGGGGAGCGGGACGAAGGCCGTAGCGTCTTGGGGTCAAGTCGCTCCACCGGCAGACCGAGGGGACCAACGCGACGGGGGCATCGCGTCTCCAGGACGGAATCGAACCGGCAGGCCGCGCGCGGAGCGCGCGGCCCAGCTCGAATCAACGGGACACAAAAAAGCCCGCGGCGTGAGCCGCGGGCTGGAAATGCTTGCGATCAGATAAGCTTCGCTCAGTTGGCGGCGACGACCTTGCCGGTGAGGCCGGCCTTCTGGAGGGCGGCAAACACGGCGGTGGCGTCGAAATCGCCGGTCACCTTGAAGGACTTGGCATTGGTCGCCAGGGAGTCATCGGGCTTGGCGCCGGCCACGGTGGCCAGCGCGGTCTTGACGGCAGTGACACACTTACCACAGCAGAGGTGAACACCGGAAATCTCGAGGGTCTGGACCTTGCCGGCCTTGGCGCCGGTGGAGGCGTCAACCTTGACCCCGGCGTTGTCGGACTTGCCGAAGTAGCCGGCGGCGGTGAGGGCATTGACCCCCTTTTGCAAGGTGGCGATGTCGGCTGCCGTGAGGACGATAGTTTTATCGCTCGTGCTCGAGACACCCTTGACTCCGGACACGGGGGCGAGGGCAGCAGTGGCACCCTTGACGCAATTGTTGCAGCACATGTGAACGTCGGTCAGCGTGACGGTAACGTCAGCGGCGGCGGAACGAAGGGTGAACGCGGCGAAAGCGGCGAACACAGCGAGGAGGCGTAGGGTTTTCATAGGGGAGAAATGACTAATGCAGCAGGAGTGGAGCCGGGCGTCAAGGTCGGCGCAACAGCAAAATTGCAACTTTCTGATGGCGAAAACCTAGGGTCAGGCGCCGACATCGGCCTGGGTGAAGCGGCCGTCAATGAGACGCCACATGGCACCATTGGGATTTTTGTCGCGCAGGGAGGCGGGCAGCCGGGCGGCGCGGACGTTGTCGTAACATTCCAAAGCCGCGAAGCGGCGGAGGGAGGCAGGGATCCCGACAGCGGTGAAGCCCGCATGACCGGTCGCCGGAAACGGCCCGCCATGGTTCATCGCCGGGCTTACCGCCACGCCGGTGGGCATCTTGTCGTTGAGGAGACGGCCAACCTTCGTGCGGAGAAGCGGCTCCAGGACGGCATACAAGGCGTCGTCGGCACCGGTGGTGCTGGAATAGAAGGAGCCGGTGAGGTTGCCCTCGAGGTGGCCGAGCACGGCGGCCGCCTGGGCCGCGTCGCGAACCACCACCAGCAGGGAGGCGGTGCCAAACATCTCGGTCTGCAGTTTCTCCGGAGCGGCCAGAAACTGGTCGCCGGTCACACGCAACAGGGTGTTGGCAAAGCGGCAGCCGGGCGCCGGCAGGGGCGACCCGCCGGTGATGAGCTCCGCGCCCGCCGCGCGGAGCGCCGCGACCCCCTCGGACAGCGAGCGGACCAAACCGCTCGAAAGGAGCACAGGCGGATTGCCGGCCTCAAACCGCTGCCGCACATCGGCGGCGAACTGCGTGGCGGTGTCGCCGGCCAACAAGATGATGAGGCCGGGATTGGTGCAGAACTGTCCGCCGCCCAACATGGCGCTGCCGGCGAACTCCTCGGCGACCTTCGCCCCGCGCTCGGTCAGCGCGCCGGGGAGGATCAACACCGGGTTAATGCTCGAGAGTTCGGCATAAAAGGGCTTACCCACGGCATCGGCGGCGTTTTTGAGTTTCACGCCCGCGCTCCGACTGCCGGTGAACCCGACGCCCCCGGTGCGGGGATCGGACACCAGCCGCAGGCCAGTCTCAGGCTCGACGCGATGCAGCAACTGCACCGTGGCCGGCGGCAGGCCGGTCTCGCCGACGGCGGCGAAAGCCTCCTCCGCGAGGAGGCGCGTGGTCCCGGCGTGGAGCGGGTGACCCTTGGCGATGACCGGATTGCCGGCCGCAATGGCCGCGGCGAAATCGCCGCCTGCAGCCCCGGAGTAGGCGTAGGGGAAATTGTTCGGGCCAAAGACCACCACCGGGCCGACCGGGCCAAGGACGGAGCGGATGTTCAGCTTGGGATCAATGGTCGGCAGCGCCCAAGAGCCCTCGAGCGCGGCGGCGGCGGCCTGGCGGAGCTGGTTGGTGGTGCGCGGCAGCTCGACCTCGCCCAAGCGGGGCGCCTTGGGCAGACCGGTCTCAGCATGAGTGAGCTCGACGATCTCGGCCTTGCGCGCGTCAATGCGGTCGGCAAAGCGGTTGAGGAAAGCGGCTATCTGGCTGGCCGGCAGGGTGCGCAACGTCGCGGCGGCCGCGGTGGCGGCGGTGAGCGCGGCATCGCAGTCGGCCCAGGAACTGACGGGATATTCCCCGGGCAACGGCTGCCCGGTCGCCGGATTTTCGACGCGGAAAGTTCCGGTGGATTGGGAGGGGCGCCACTGGCCGGCGATGAGAACGGGATGGGTTGACATGGAGGGGAAGGATTGAGGCGGAAAATGCCGCCACGTCAACTCCGACGCGATCACAGCCGAAAGGCAGGGCGCAATCAAAACCACCTAGCGGACCCAAGCATTGAACCACTAATTCACACTAATTTGCACTATTCCGATCCCTCAGAATTAGTGGCCATTAGTGTCCATTAGTGGTTAAAGTTTTGCGGATCGAGTCGTTTTCCGCCAGCCGGATGCGCCCCGCCGACATTTTCGATATGAGGCACGACCGACGGGAGTTGGCTTTTGACACCGGCTGACGGCCGATTATGCCGGGACCGCTCCCCCACCCCATGCCGCCTCGTTTCGTCTGCCGCCTGATGCTTGTTCCGCTTGCCGCCACCGCACTTGGCGCCGGGACGCCCGGCCCGGCGTCGCCCACCGCGCCGTGGTTGCCTGATCGCGGCGACGGCACCTACCAGAATCCCATCCTCTTCGCGGACTACTCTGATCCGGATGTGGTCCGCGTCGGCGACGATTTTTATCTCACGGCCTCAAGCTTCACCGCCGCGCCGGGCCTGCCCATTCTCCATTCGCGCGATCTCGTCAACTGGACGATCATCGGCCACGCCCTCCCGCGCAACATCCCCGAGGCGCGTTTCACGGTCACCACCCCGGGCTCAGGGGTGTGGGCACCGTCTCTCCGGTTTCACGCGGGGAAGTTTTACCTCTATTATCCCGACCCTGACGAGGGCATCTATGTCGTCACTGCCACGGACCCTGCCGGACCGTGGAGCCCGCCGGTCATGGTCAAGGCTGGCAAGGGACTCATCGACCCCTGCCCGCTCTTCGACAATGACGGCAAAGTCTGGCTCGTCCACGGCTGGGCGCGCTCGCGTTCGGGCCGCAACAACCTGCTCACGCTGATCCCGCTCAACGCCGAGGGCACCCAGCCGTTGGCCGACGGTCAGGACATCGTTCTGGGCGACAGCTTCAAGGTCACGACCCTCGAGGGTCCTAAATTTTACCACTTCAACGGTTGGTATTGGATATTTGCCCCGGTCGGCGGGGTCGGGGGCGGCACGCAGGCGGTCTTCCGCTCCAAGGTCATCGCCGGCCCCTATGAATACCGCAGCGTCCTCGAGCAGGGCTCCACCCCGACCAACGGTCCCCATCAAGGCGGGCTCGTGGACACACCCGATGGAAAGGACTGGTGGTTCATTCATTTTCAGGACGACGGGGTCTATGGCCGCGTCACGCATCTCGAACCGGTGGCCTGGCGACCCGACGGCTGGCCAGTGATGGGCGACGATGCGGGCGCCACCGGCACCGGCCATCCCGTCCTGGTCCACGCCAAACCCGCCCTGCCCGCCACCCCACCCACCACGCCCGCCACCACCGATGCGTTCGAGGCGCCTGAGCTCGGGCTCCAATGGCAATGGGCCGCGAATCCTCAGCCCGGGTGGTTCTCACTCGGTGGCCAACCCCGCGTGCTCCATCTGGTCCCGCAACCCAAGACCCCCACCCTCGCCGGCCAGCCCAACCTGCTGCTGCAAAAATTCCCCTCGTCCGAGTTCCGCGTCACGACGCAGCTGAATGCCACGGCGCTGGCGATCGGCGCGCAGGCGGGGCTCGTCGTGTGGGGCACACCCTGTGTCGCGCTCGCGGCCACCCGGACGGCGGGCGGACTGAGCCTCGCCCCGGTACTCCAAAGGGCCGGCGGCGGGCGCGGTGTGACCGACCCGGCCAGCGGGCCGGCGGCGGTGAAAGGCCCGATGGTCACCCTCGCGCTCACGATCACTCGTGGACCCGGCACCGGGGTAAACAGCCAGGCCGTGGCGCAGTTCAACTTCAGCGAGGACGGCCTCACTTTTACAAAAATCGGCCCTGCGACCACGATCAGCAAAATCGCCGGCGCCTGGATGGGCGCGAAGTACGGGCTGTTCGCCGTCGCGCCCACAGACCTTAAGGATGCCGGTACCGCCGCCTTCGCCTGGTTTCACGTCACCGCGCCGACCCCGTGACCTCGGAGGGAGGGCGAAAGGTTCCGGCACAGCCTACGCTTGCTTTGGTTCGGGGGCGTTGTTTCCATCTGCACCCTTTCCCATGTTGAAACTCCACGCCACCCCGGCCGGCATTCTCATCGAACGCGACGGCAAATTCTTCCAGCCAGTCCCTCCCCTTTCTTGGGATGGGATCTTTGCCAGTGCCGACCCCGGTGCACTGGCCGCCACCGCGCTCACCAATGCAACCGAGACCGCGCCACCGACCCGCTTGCTCGCGCCCATCCAGTCGCAAGAGGTGTGGGCGGCGGGCGTGACCTATTTCCGCAGCCGCACGGCGCGCATGGAGGAGTCCAAGGAAGCAGGCGGCGGCACGTTTTACGACAAGGTCTATCACGCCCCACGCCCCGAGTTGTTCTACAAGGCGGCCGCGCACCGCGTGGCCGCGCCGGGCGGTCAGGTGCGGATCCGCCGCGACTCGAAGTGGAACGTCCCCGAGCCCGAGTTCACCCTCGCGCTCAACTCCGCCGGGCGCCTCATCGGCTGCACCATCGGCAACGACATGAGCTCGCGCGACATTGAGGGCGAGAACCCGCTCTACCTGCCGCAGGCCAAGGTCTATGACCAGTCCGCCGCACTCGGCCCCTGCCTGCTGCTGCTCGACACGCCTCCGCCCGTGGAAACGACCATCGCCATTGAGATCCTGCGCGCCGGGGCCAACGTCTTCGCCGGGACCACGACGCTGGGGCAGATCAAGCGGCCCTTTGCCGAGCTGGCGGAATATCTTTTCCGCGACCATTCGTTTCCCCACGGCTGCTACCTGATGACCGGCACGGGTATCATCCCGCCCGACGCCTTCACGCTCGCGAGCGGTGACGAAATCCGCATCACCATCGGCCCGATCGGGACGCTGGTGAACACGGTCGTCTGAGGCACCGGAGATTTGGCCACAATAAAGCACAAAGATCAGCGTGCGAATGGAGCCCTCCCGGCGCCTATAGGCGCGCTGATGTCCCTGAAGACCAGAATTTTGGCCACAAAGAAATCCAAAAATCCAATGGCGAATTGGATGCTCCCGGCGCCTATAGGCGCCCGGCCGTCTCCCGCCAGCCGGACAGATAATTTTGTGCCTTTTCGTGGCAAACTCTGCGGCCTTGGGTTCTGATATCTGCCCGACCATGGCGTTTCCCCCATTTCTCGACTCTGACGATCCCACGATCTATACGCTCCGCACCACCGCGCCGGGGCCGACCGGACGGCTGCCGCTGGCAGGCACACAGCTCAAGGCGATGGCGAGCGGCGACCTGTTCGGGCTCACGCAGAACGCGGGCATGGGCTGGGACCCGCGCAAGCTCGGCGGCAAAGATTTTCTCATCCTCAGCACGCAGGGTGGCATCCGCGCACCCGACGGCACCCCGGTGGCGCTCGGCTACCACACTGGCCACTGGGAAGTCGGCCTGCTGATGGAGGAGGCCGCCAAGACGCTCGCGGCTCGCGGGGCGGTCCCCTTTGCCGGCTATTGCAGCGACCCGTGCGACGGCCGCACCAACGGCACCCGCGGGATGCTCGACAGTCTGCCCTACCGCAATGACGCCGCCATCGTTTTCCGCCGGTTGATCCGCTCGCTCCCGACCTGCCGCGGGGTCCTCGGCATCGCGACTTGCGACAAGGGACTGCCTGCCATGATGATGGCGCTCGCTGGCACCAAGCAACTGCCGGGAATCCTGGTGCCAGGCGGCGTAACGCTGCTGGCGGAGGAGGCCGAGGACACCGCCAAGGTGCAGACGCTCGGCGCGCGGTTCGCCCATGGCGAGGTCGCGCTCGATTATGTCGCGGAGATGGGCTGCAAGGCCTGCGGTTCGCCCGGTGGCGGCTGCCAGTTCATGGGCACGGCCGCGACCAGCCAGGTGGTCGGCGAGGCGCTCGGCCTCTCGCTGCCCCACGCCGCCCTGAGCCCGTCGGGCGCGGGTATCTGGCGCGACATGGCCCGCCGCTCCGCACTCGCGCTCCTCGATATGGAACGCCGCGGGCAGCGGCTGGCGGACATCCTGTCAGACGATTCCCTGCACAACGCCATGGTCACCCACGCGGCCGTGGGCGGCTCGACCAACCTGATCCTGCACGTGCCCGCCATCGCCCACGCGGCCGGCCTGCGCCGCCCGACCGTGGCCGACTGGGCGCGCATCAACCGCGAGGTCCCGCGCCTGGTGGATGTGCTGCCGAACGGCCCGACGCATTATGCCACGGTGCAGGTCTTCCTCGCGGGCGGCGTGCCCGAAGTAATGCTGCACCTGCGCGATCTCGGGCTGTTGCGGCTCAATGCACTCACGGTGACCGGGCAGACGCTCGGGGAGAACCTGGCCTGGTGGGAGAAGTCGGAGCGCCGAGCACGCCTGCGCGCCAAGCTCAAGGACCTCGATGGCATTGATCCCGAGCGGGTCATCCTCTCCCCGGCCAACGCCCGTGCCGCCGGCATGACGAGCACGGTCACGTTCCTCGGCGGCAATCTTGCGCCCGAGGGCGCGCTGGTCAAAAGCACTGCGATCAGCCCCAAGCTTATCGGCCCCGACGGCGTCTATCTCCATGAAGGGCCGGCGCGGGTGTTTGGGTCCGAGGCCGACGCCATCGCGGCGATCAAGTCTGACGGCCCCGACGCCATCCGGCCGGATGATGTGGTGGTCCTCGCCGGCATCGGCCCGGCGATGGGGATGCCGGAGACCTACCAGGTGACCTCGGCGCTCAAATACCTCGCGCACGGCCAGCGCGTGGCGCTGCTGACGGACGGGCGGTTCTCCGGTGTTTCGACGGGAGCGTGCGTGGGCCACATCAGCCCCGAGGCCTGGGCCGGCGGACCGCTCGGCCGGCTGCGCGACGGCGACCGGATCCGCATCCGCGTGGACACCCGCAAACTCGAGGGCAGCGTGGACGTGATCTCGATCACCGCCGCCGAGCTGGCCGCCCGCCCACCCAGCGAGAAGCTCCGTCCGCATCCCGACCTGCCCGCCGACACCCGCCTGTGGGCGGCGCTGCAAAATGCGAGCGGCGGTAGCTGGGGCGGCTGCGTGTATGACGTGGACCGGATCGCCGGGTTGCTCGCCAAGGGGATGGAGGCGGAGGAGGAGGAAGGGGCGGAAGGGTTGAGGGGTTGAGGGGTTGAGGGGGCAAACGGAGATTGGCCACAAAATGGTACAAAGAGCGAAGTAGGGGTGACGGGAGACGGCCGGGCGCCTATAGGCGCCGCGGACGGTCAATTCGCCTTCCGATTCCAATCCAGCGCGTTGAGGTCAACGCGCTCCACCTTTTGTCATTTCGAGCCAGCAGGCCCGAGCAGTTTTTCCAGCTTGGCGACTTTCGGGGCGATGACGGCGGCGCAGTAGCCCTGGTGGGGGTTGCGCGCGAAATAGTCCTGGTGATACTCTTCCGCCGGCCAGAATTTTTCCAGCGGCACGATCTCGGTTGTGAGCGGGTTGCGGAAGACCTGGGCGGCCGCGGCGAGAGCTTTCTCGGCGGCGGCCTGTTGTGCCGGGCCGGAGGGGAGAATGATCGAGCGGTATTGCGGGCCGTGGTCGTGGCCCTGCCCGCCGACCTGGGTGGGGTCGTGGATCTTCCAGAAAAAACCAAGCAACTGGTCGAGCGACACCCGGGCCGGATCGAAATCAATTTTCACCACCTCCGCGTGGTCGGTCGCGTGGTCGCAGATCTGTGCGTAGGTCGGGTTCGGTTCCTTGCCGCCGGCATAGCCACAGCTCACGGCCTTCACGCCCGGCAGCAGTTTGTAGGCGGCGTCGAGACACCAGAAACACCCGCCGCCGAGGACGAGGGATTCGGTGGGGAAGGCAGCGGGGGGCATGGGAGCGGGGAGGGCTGCGGGGGGCATGAAGGTGGGAGCAGGGGCGGGCAAATATATTCCAATCCGGCGAAAAATGGGCGACAAAGATGACCGCACCGGGTGATAGGGGCAGGTGACATCGCTGCCAGCGAGCTGCCGGAGTTGGCCGCATTGAAACTTGACCAGCCCGTCTGTCGTCGCAAGCAACAAGCTGTTTTCCCGCAGTTTCACCCAGTCCCGCCTGCCCATGAACTTCCCTCACCGGCGTGTTGCCCTGGCCCCGTTGTCGGCCTGCGCTTTGGCGCTGATCGCGTGGGGGGCGGAGTCCACCACTCCAAGCGAAGTGACACCCAAGCCGGCGGATTCCAAGCAACCGGCCGCCCCAGTCGTCGGGGCAAACGGGGCCATCACCGATCTGAAGCTCGATTTGATCTGGATCAAACCCGGCACCTTTACCATGGGCAGCCCGGCGAATGAAACCGACCGCAACCCGCCGGATCGAGATCCTCCCTCGCCTTCGGGATGGCCCAGAACTGGAAACGAAGGCCCGCAAACCCAAGTCACGCTAACCCAAGGCTACTGGCTGGGAAGGACGGAGGTGACGCAGGGCCAGTTCAAGGCCATCATGGGTTCGAATCCGAGCACGTTCAAGAATGTTGGGGACGATGCGCCGGTTGAAACAGTGCAGCACTTTGCCATCACCACATTCTGCAAAAAGCTGACGGAAAGCGAACGAGTGGCCGGCCGACTGCCGAAAGGTTACATCTACACACTGCCAACGGAGGCCCAGTGGGAGTATGCGTGCCGCGCAGGGACGACGACGGCCCGACCGGGCGACCTCGACGCAATGGCATGGTATGCCAAAATCAGCGGCCGCACCACCCACCCGGTGGCAACGAAGCTGCCGAATGCGTGGGGTCTCTACGACATGCTCGGGAATGTGCAGGAATGGTGCTTGGACTGGGCGGGCGACCACCCGGGTGAAACCGTGACGGATCCCACCGGCCCCTCCACCGCCACCCACACCATGGCCCGCATCGTTGTCAAAGGTGGCAGCTGGCAGTCAGAAGCGGCGTTTAACCGTTCGGCCTATCGGCGCTTTGAGTCGCCCGTCGCCTTTTCGATGTTGGGTTTTCGGCTCGCGCTGACTCCGACCTCCACAAATTGAGGGATCGCGCACCGTCCCCATATCTTTCACCAGCCAAAGCCATGGACCTCCCGAAACGGCACGATTACATTCCGCCGACAGGGAAAGATTGGATCTGAACTCCGGCTTCCGGCTTCCGGCCTCTGGCTTCTGCCATCGCCCCCCTACCCATTCACCGGCGCGCGGGTGTCCCCGAGCAGATCGTCCATTATGGCCTGATAGACTTGGTGATCGCGCCGGCCAAAGGCGACCAGCGTGATCACCTCGGGATACGGGCTGCCGCGGAGGAACTCCACGCAGGTCGCGATCGCGACGCGGGCGGCGCGCTCGACCGGGTAGGTGTAGGCACCGGTGCTGATGGAAGGAAACGCGATGGTCTTGAACCGGTGGGCCGCCGCGATTTCAAGCGAACGCCGGTAACAGGAGGCCAGCAGCGCGGGCTCGCCCTCGCGCCCGTTGCGCCAGACCGGACCGACCGCGTGGATAACGTGCCGCGCCCGCAGCTGGTAGCCATGCGTGAGCCGGACGTCGCCGACCTCGCAGCCGCCGAACCGCCGGCACTCCGCGCGCAGCTCCGGCCCGGCCGCCTCATGGATCGCGCCATCGACCCCGCCGCCGCCAAGGAGCGTGGTGTTGGCGGCGTTCACGATGGCATCCACCGCCAGCCGGGTGAGGTCATCCTCGACGAGTTTAAGCCGATCGCGCATGGCCCAGATATGCCCGGCCGGGGACGGCAAAACAAGGCGGAGCTTCTAGGGGGGATTCCCCGGTGGGACACGGCTGAAGGATGCAGCGTAGGGTGCAGGGCAACGGCTTGAAGTCATGCAGGCAGGAGGCCTGCGCTATAGTCCGGAAACCGGCGGCTTTACACCCGCTTAACCATATTCCTGTCCACGCACACAGGGCGCGAACACTCCCGGCGTCTCCTTCCTTGAACCCAATTCAACCATGAACGCCAAACTCTACACCTACATCGCCATCCTCGGCACCCAGATCGTCGCCCTCTACGCCGTCGTGCTCATCCTCCGCTGAGCGCCGGCCGATCTTTCCATGATCAACATCGTCACCTCCGGGTGCGGCTCCTTCTTGGCGCGGCGCAACCAGGTACCGGCGGCTGCGCCGCTTCGCGGCCCTGCCCCATCCTCATCTTTCAGCCTTCAGTCCTTTAGCCTTTCCGCCTTTTCTCAAGCGGCCTTCTTCTCGGCCTTCTCGCGGACGAGGAGGGCAAGCATGGTGTCGACCAGGCCACCGCCGCCCTGGGCTCCGGTCACCGAGACGTCGGGCACCAGGCGGATGTTCTTGTCGGCGAGCGTCTGCGCGACCTGCATGAGCGTGTAGTTGGAGCCCCCGAGCGACTCCACGCCGGCGCGGTAAGCCTCGGCCTTGGCGTTGCCGGTGGCGCGGATCGCGTCGGCCTCGCCCAGCGCCCGCAGCTTGGTGGACTCGGCCTCGCCGTTGGCGGAGCGGATCGCAGACTGCGCGTGCAACTCGGCGATGCGCACGCCCTGGTCGGCGTCCACCATTTGCTGCTGGATGTTGGCGAGAGCCGTGGCCTTCACCAGTTCCTGGCGCTGGCGCTGGGCGGCCTCCTGCGTCTCGTAGGTCTTTTTCTCCTCCTCGGCGATCTTGCGGTCGGTCTGGGTCTTCATCAGCTCAGCCGGCGGGGTGATGTCGCCGATGAGTGTGTCAATCGCCTGCACGTCGTAGGCCGCCAGGGCGGCGCGGATGTGGGCCGAGGCCTCGCCCTGGCGGTCGCTGCGGGCGTTGAGGAAGTCGAGGACCGTGTGATGCTGCGCGGAATTCCGGAAGTAGTTTCCGACAATGGGCTGGAGCGCGTGGTCCACGAGGTTCTGCATCGAGCCCAGCCGCGAGATGACCTTGGGGGCGTCGGACGCACCGACATGGATGATCTGCGCCACATCAAGGTTGAAGGCAAAACCGTCCCGCGAGCGCACGGTGATCGAGCTGAGCTTCTCGTCGAAGTGGTGTGACTCGGTGCGGTTGGCCCAGTTGAGGACGATGTTGGTTGTCGGCACGAGCTCGACGCGCATCACGCGAGAGTTGACCGGGTGCTTGCCAGGAAAGAGCGGAGAGACCCACACGCCCTTGTGGCCGACCTCGACCAGGTCGCCATGCTTGAACGCGGCGCCGCTCACGTCCTCGTGCGCGAGGCCGACGAAGGAAATCACGACGCCGACGGAGCCGATGGGGATGGCCAGCATGGGCACCTGCTCGACCTGCGCGAACCACGGGTTGAGGTTCCAGGAGCCGGAGAGGAGCACCTGCTCCTGCAGGCCGCGCCGACCGCCGGCGGCCATGAAGGCCTGCGCATTCTGGAAATTATCGTGACCGGGCACGACCGGGCCGGCAATCTCGCCGGCGTCGATCGGCCGGCCGTCGAGCACCGTGACAATGCCGACCTGGTCCGCCTGGACGCGGGTGACATGGAGGGCGCCGGACGCCATCGCGTGGTCCGGGGCGTTGGCAGCGGTGATCACCTGGAACAACGCCTGGTTGATCCGGTAGGTGCCGGCCGTGAGCAGGCCGAGCTGGCGCCCTTTCTCACCCCCGCCGAGGAGAAACCGGCGGGCGTCTTGATAGCTGTCGCATCCGACCACCTGGCCGAGGATCCGCTCGGCCGGGATCGAAACCCCCGCGGCGGCGACCACGAGCGCGATCTCACCCTGCGGCACGACCACGACCGGAGACTTGACCACGCGAAACTGCCAGCGCCAGAAGCCGAAGTGCAGCCCGGGCGGCAGCGTGTCGGCCTGGTAGCCGGCCTCGCCGTCGAGCGCGATGAACTGCCCGGCCGGCAGCGAGCGGCGGGAGAATTTCTTGATGATCACCCCGACCTGGTTCTCCCGGATGAGCACCAGTCCCAGCAGGGTCGGGACGAGCACGAGGGCGGCGGCGGCCAGCAGCAGATACTCCGGCCAGCCTTCGGCCAGAAGAAACGCCACGCCGGCCAAAACGAAGGCGAGCGCTCCGAAGGCCAGACGGGCCGCCGGTCGGCGCGACTGACGGGCAAAACCCACGACCAGAAGAGCCGCGGCCAGGACAAGCAGGTGTGCAAGCAAACTCGCGACACCGGAGGGGGTGGAGAACAGGGAGTTCATGAATTTATCTCCGACAGGCACCACCGGCGTCCACGGTGTTCCCGAGGGCACATGACGGTGCGGTTGCGTGGGAGCGACCGTGGGGACACCGCGCGAGCGGGCCCTAGTGGATCACCCTTCCCTTTGCCGACGAGGTTAGCTGACGGGCTCGGTCCTGGGAAGTGACCTTGGGCGCAGTTGCCTGCGTCCGTTCGCCCCGTCCGCCGCGAGAGAGCGCGACGGAAATGGGTTCCCCCGTGAACACGCCGAGGAAGCGGCGTCGCCTTAGGCGGTGAAAGAACTCGGACGGGCAAAGGTTGGGCCGGGCGGGGGCCAAAGGCAATTTTCCTGGCACCCTAGTTTTCTCAAGTCATTCATATTAGCTTCTTTGGCTGTGGATAATT